>NZ_JAJFDF010000020.1:0-14590 GCF_020708595.1 Pseudomonas sp. 203-8
ATGCCGAGGATGGTGTCGCCGGCGTTGAGCAGCGCCAGGTACACCGCGGCGTTGGCCGAGGAACCGGAATGCGGCTGGACGTTGGCGTAGTCGGCGCCGAACAGTTGCCTGGCGCGGTCGATGGCCAGCCGCTCGACCTTGTCGACGTGTTCGCAGCCGCCGTAGTAGCGCTTGCCCGGATAGCCCTCGGCATACTTGTTGGTCAGGCCGCCGCCCTGCGCCTGCATGACCCGCTTGCTGGCGTAGTTCTCCGAGGCGATCAGTTCGATGTGGTCTTCCTGCCGCCGGTCTTCGGCGTCCATCGCGGCGAGCAGTTCGTCGTCGTAGCCCTGGAGCTGGTCGTGCTTGCTGAACATGGCGCTGGCCTCTTGTCGTGTCGGTGTCAGGACGCTCGCTGGCGCGAGCGTGGCCGCGGCGCCGCTACGCAAGCGCGGCGCCGGGAAAGGGGTATCGCCGGAAACGCGAGGACGCCGCCGCTGGCGGCGCCCTCCTCGTCCGTCACTCCTCGCTGTACGCCTCGATGGGCGGGCAGGAGCAGGTCAGGTTGCGGTCGCCGTAGACGTTGTCGACGCGGCCCACCGGCGGCCAGTACTTGGCCTCCACCAGGCTGGCCAGCGGATAGGCGGCCTGCTCGCGGCTGTAGGCGTGGTTCCATTCGCCGAGCAGTTCGGCGGCGGTGTGCGGCGCGTTCTTCAGCGGGTTGTCTTCCTTGTCCAGCTCGCCGCGTTCCACCGCGCGGATTTCCTCGCGGATGCGGATCATCGCGTCGCAGAAACGATCCAGCTCAGCCTTCGACTCGCTCTCGGTGGGCTCGATCATCAGCGTGCCGGCCACCGGGAAGGACATGGTCGGCGCATGGAAGCCGAAGTCCATCAGGCGCTTGGCCACGTCGTCGACGCTGATCCCGCTGCTGTCCTTGAGCGGACGCAGGTCGAGGATACATTCGTGGGCGACCAGGCCGTTGCCGCCGGCGTAGAGCACCGGGTAGTGCTCCTCCAGGCGATGGGCGATGTAGTTGGCATTGAGGATGGCCATTTCCGAGGCGCGCTTGAGGCCTTCGCCGCCCATCATGCGGATGTACATCCAGGTGATCGGCAGGATGCTTGCGCTGCCGTACGGCGCCGCGCTCACCGCGCCTTCCTTGCGCTCGCCGCGAGCGTGGCCGGGGAGGAACGGCGCCAGGTGCGCGCGCACGCCGATCGGGCCGACGCCTGGGCCGCCGCCGCCGTGGGGGATGCAGAAGGTCTTGTGCAGGTTCAGGTGGGAAACGTCGCCACCGAACTTGCCCGGGGCGCACAGGCCGACCATGGCGTTCATGTTGGCACCGTCGATGTACACCTGGCCACCGCAGTCGTGGACGATGGCGCAGATCTCGCGGATCGCTTCCTCGAACACGCCGTGGGTGGACGGATAGGTGATCATCAGCGCGGCCAGGCGTTCCTTGTGCTCGCTGGCCTTGTTGCGCAGGTCCTCGACGTCGACGTTGCCGCGCGCGTCGCAGGCCACCACCACCACGCGCATGCCGACCATGCTGGCGGTAGCCGGGTTGGTACCGTGGGCGGAGGACGGGATCAGACAGATGTCGCGCTGGCTGTCGCCGCGGCTCTGGTGGTAGGCACGGATCGCCAGCAGGCCGGCGTACTCGCCCTGGGAGCCGGCGTTGGGCTGCAACGACACGGCGTCGTAGCCGGTGGCGGAACAGAGCATCGCCTCCAATTCGTCGGTGAGCTGGCGGTAGCCTTCGCTCTGCTCGGCCGGGGCGAACGGGTGCAGGTTGCCGAATTCGGCCCAGGTCACCGGGATCATCTCGCTGGCGGCGTTCAGCTTCATGGTGCAGGAGCCCAGCGGGATCATCGTGCGGTCCAGCGCCAGGTCCTTGTCCGCCAGCTTGCGCAGGTAGCGCATCAGCTCGGTTTCCGAGTGATGGCGGTTGAAGATCGGGTGGCTGAGGATCGCCGACTGGCGCAGCAGCTCGACCGGCAGGCGGTCCCCGCTGCTGGCGGCAAGGGTGGCGAAGTCCGGGAGCGCCTGGCCCTCTTCAGCCAGCAGGCCCCAGAGCGTTTCCACGTCGGCCTGGCGGACGGTCTCGTCGAGCGACAGGCCGAGACGGCCGGCATCGATCTCGCGCAGGTTGATCCCGGCGGCGCGGGCCTTGGCATGGATCGCCGCGGTACGCGCGCCGGTGGCCAGGCTCAGGGTGTCGAAGAAATGCTTCTGCTCGACGGCCACGCCCAGGCGCTCCAGGCCGGCGGCGAGGATCGCGGTCAGCCGGTGGGTGCGCCGGGCGATGCGCAGCAGGCCCTGCGGGCCGTGGTAGACGGCGAACATGCTGGCGATGTTGGCCAGCAGCACCTGGGCGGTGCAGATGTTGCTGGTGGCCTTCTCGCGGCGGATGTGCTGCTCGCGGGTCTGCATGGCCAGGCGGTAGGCCGGCTTGCCATGGCGGTCGATGGAGACGCCGACCAGGCGTCCCGGCATGTCCCGCTTGAAGGCGTCGCGGGTGGCGAAATAGGCCGCGTGCGGGCCGCCGAAGCCGAGCGGCACGCCGAAGCGCTGGGCGCTGCCGATGGCTACGTCGGCGCCGAACTCGCCCGGCGGGGTCAGCAGGGTCAGCGCCAGCAGGTCGGCGGCCACCGCGACCAGCGCATCGACTGCATGGAAGCGGCTGACCAGTTCGCGATAGTCGACGATCTCGCCGTCGCAGGTGGGGTATTGCAGCAACGCGCCGAAGTAGGCGGAGAAGTCTTCGATGGCGCTCTCGTCGCCGACCACCACCTCGATGCCCAGCGGCTCGGCACGGGTGCGCAGCACGTCGAGGGTCTGCGGGTGGCAATGGCGGGAGGCGAAGAATGCCTGGCTGGTGCGGTTCTTCGACAGACGCTTGCAGAAGGTCATGGCCTCGGCGGCGGCGGTCGCCTCGTCGAGCATCGAGGCGTTGGCGATCGGCAGGCCGGAGAGGTCGCTGACCAGGGTCTGGAAGTTCAGCAGCGCCTCCAGGCGGCCCTGGGAGATTTCCGGCTGGTACGGCGTGTAGGCGGTGTACCAGGCCGGGTTCTCCAGGAGGTTGCGCAGGATCGGTGCCGGGGTGTGGCAGTTGTAGTAGCCCTGGCCGATGAAGGAACGCAACGCGCGATTGCGCGCGGCGATCGCCTTCAGGCTGGCCAGCGCCTCGGCCTCGCCCATGCCGGCCGGCAGGTCGAGCACGCTGCTGCCCTTGATGCTGTCGGGGATCACGTTGCCGATCAGCGCGTCCAGCGAGTCGTAGCCCAGGCGCTGGAGCATGGCCTGGGTGTCGGCGGCACGCGGGCCGATATGGCGGGCGATGAATTCGTCGTCGGTGCCCAGGTCGATGGCGCCGAGGTTCAGGTTATCGGTCATGACGGGATCCTCAGGCGTCGGCGTTGGCGTTCAGCAGGCGGTCGTAGGCGGCCTGGTCGAGCAGCTTTTCCCAGGCGCCGGCGTCGGCCGGACGGAAGCGGAAGAACCAGGCCTCGCCGAGCGGATCCTGGTTGACCAGCTCCGGGGCGTCCGGCAGCGCGTCGTTGATCGCCACCACCTCGCCGTCCAGCGGCATCAGGATGTTGCTGGCGGCCTTGACCGACTCCAGCACCGCCACTTCACTGCCGGCGGCGTGTTCGCCGAGTTCCGGCAACTGCACGAATACCACGTCACCGAGGGCGTCCTGGGCGTAGGCGGTGATGCCGACGGTCAGCAGCCCGTCGTCGTCCTGGCGCAGCCATTCGTGGTCGGTGGTAAAGCGCAACTTGCTCATGCTGGATCCTCATTGTCAGCGGGTCGCCCGGTCGGGACGGGACTTTGTTCTGCGGCAGCCCGTAGCAAGCAGGGTGCCAAGCGGCCCCGGCCCTGTCGCCACGGGGCGTGGCCGGGGCGCGGGGGAAACCCGGACAGGGCCGCCATGGAACGCTTTCGTTACAGACCCGCCGGACATTTCCCGAACCAGAGCGCAAACGCCTGACAGCAAAGGTTTTTCCGGCAATCGGAACGAATTCGTTCCACTCGTAACCGAAGCGTTACAGCCGATGGCACAGCCCCTGTCGCTGCAAGCTGGCGCGCAGGTGCTCGAGGAATGCGCGGACCTTCCGCGTGTTGCGCCGGTGCCCCGGATAGAGGACATGGATGGAGGGCCCGAACGGCCCCGGGTCGAAGTGGTAGTCGCCGAGCAGGCGCACCAACCGCCCTTCGCCGAGCAGCGGCGCGACACTCCACTGCGGACAGAACTGCAGGCCCAGCCCGGCCAGCAGGTGGGCGAGCAGGAAGTCGTAGTTGTCGCTGGCCAGTCGCGGGCGCGGCTGGTCGATACGCTGGCGGGCGCCGTCGCGTTCCATCCACCAGAAGTTCTGGTTCAGCGAAGGGTGCTGGAAGACCAGCCAGGCGTGCCGCTCGAAGTCCTCCGGGCCTTGCGGCGCGGGTTGCCGCGCCAGGTAGGCCGGGCTGGCGCAAAGCACGATCTGGTTCGGCGCCAGCGGCCGCGCCACCAGCCCCGGCAGGTCGATGGGGCCGTCGCGCAGGCCGAGGTCGTAGCCGCCTTCGCTGAGATCGAGGAAGGTTTCGTCGAGGTCCACCCGCAGGCTGATCCGCGGATGCGCCTCGAGGAAGCTGGCGCAGGCCTGCTGGAGGAACGCCGCGGCGAACGACGGCGGCGCGGCGAGACGCAGTTCGCCGCGCAACTCCGACTCCAGCAGTTCGATCTCCTGCCCCGCCGTGCGCAGCGTTTCCAGGGACTGACGAGCCGCCTCCAGGTAGATCTGCCCGGCCTCGGTCAGCGCCAGGCTGCGGGTGGTGCGCTCGAACAGGCGGGCACCGAGTTCCGCTTCCAGGTGGGCGACGGCCTTGGTCAGCGCCGAGGGCGTCTTGCCCAGGCGCTCGGCGCCACGGCTGAAGCTACCGGTTTCGGCAGTGGCGACGAACATCGCCAGGGCATTCAATTTGTCCATCGACTCCTTCCGTTCCGGCACAAGTGTTGTGCGCCGCGCCCGGTTCTGCCGGGCCGGCGCTTTGGCTAGTCTCGCCTTGCCCGGGCCACGCTACACAAGACCAAGAAGCAAAGGAAACCACCATGAAGCAACGGATTCCCACCCTCCTCGCCGGCGCCTGCCTGGCCATCCCCCTGCACGCCCTCGGCGCCGCCGACCTGCTGGTGGTCAACGCCAGGATCTTCACCGCCAATCCGCAGCAACCCTTCGCCGAGGCCCTGGCGGTGGAGGACGGGCGGATCCTCGCGGTCGGCGACGAGGCCGGGCTGCGCGCCCTGGCCGATGGCGACAGCCAAGTCGTCGATCTCGGCGGCAAGCGCCTGATGCCCGGCCTGATCGACACCCATTCGCACGCGGTGTTCGGCGGCCTGGAGCTGGCCGGCGCGGACATGGGCAACGAACAGGTCGGCCTCGACGAACTGGAGCGGCGCCTGCGCGCCTGGCGCGACAACGGCAAGGCGCGACATGGCGACATGCTCAATGTCAGCGGCATGCATAGCGCCTACTGGAGCCAGGTCAAGGACTTCCGCGCGCGCTTCGACCACGGCGAATGGGCCGACCAGCCGCTGGCCTTCATCGGCAGCGACCACCACACCGGCTGGGCCAACGCCGCCATGCTGAAACGCGCCGGCATCGACGCCGCGCGGGTCCGCGCCCTGCCCGAGGAACAGCGCAACACCATCGGCCACGACGCCGACGCCACCCCCAACGGCTTCCTCGCCGATGCCGGTCTCGACGCGGTGCTCGCGGTACTGCCGGCGCCGAGCGCGGAACAGATGCTAGAAGCCGGACGCAGCGCGGTGCGCTACAGCAACTCGCTGGGCCTGACCGCATGGATGGACCCGGCCGCCAATGGCTCGCCGGGCGATGCCCTGTTCAGCCTCAGGCCCGACGAGAACACCGTCGGCGTGCTACCGGTCTACCAGCGGCTGGCCAAGGGCGGCGAACTCAGTGCCCACGTCGCCGCCCTCCTGGTCGCCAACCCACGCAGCCGGCCGACCGACCTCGAGGTGCTGGACAAGGTGCGCCAGCGCTTCCTCGGCAGCCCCAACCTGACCCTGCCGGGAATCAAGGTGTTCGCCGACGGCGTACCGGAATACCCGGCGCAGACCGCCGCGCTCCTCGAGCCCTACCGCAACAGCAGGAAGACGGGCGAACTGCTGATCGACCCGGCGCACTTCGGCGAACTGGTCAGCGCCGCCGACGCCCGCGGCTGGCTGGTCCACGTCCACGCCATCGGCGACCGCGCGGTGCGCGAGGCGCTGAACGGCATGCAGCAGGCGCGGCGCGACCGCGACAGCGGCATCGCCCATTCGATTACCCACCTGCAACTGGTCAATCCCAAGGAGTTCGAGCGCTTCAGGCCGCTTGGCGTGATCGCCTCGATGCAGCTGTACTGGGCCGCCGCCGACGAAACCACGGTGGACCTGATGAAGCCCTATATCAGTGCCTTCGCCTACCGCTACCAGTACCCGGCGCACTCCCTGCTGAGCAAGGGCGCGACCATCGCCGGGGCCAGCGACTGGCCGGTGTCCAGCCTGTCGCCGTGGAAGGCCATCCAGCAGGCGGTGACCCGCAAGGGCCCGCAGGGCGTGCTCAACGCCGGCGAACGCCTGGACCGCCAGACCATGTTCTACGCCTACACCCGCAACGCTGCGCGGACCATCGGCCTGGAGCGCCGGATCGGCAGCCTGGAGCCGGGCAAGCAGGCGGACTTCATCGTCCTCGACCGCGACGTGTTCGAGGTGCCGGAGACGCAACTGGGCGAAACCAAGGTGCTGAAGACCTGGTTCGCCGGCAAGCCGGTGTATTCCAGCGAGGGCTGAGCCCGCTTCAGGCGCGCGGACCGATGCCGTACTTGCGCAGGCGGTGGGCGATGGCGGTGTGCGAGGTTTGCAGGCGCGCCGCCAACTGGCGGGTCGATGGATAGCTGACGTAGAGCTTCTCCAGCAGGGCTTTCTCGAAGCCCTCCACTGCCTCCTCCAGGCTGCCCACCTCGCCGTCGTTCTGCCGCGCCACGGCGGTGCCGGCGATCTCCAGGTCGCCGATATCCACCAGGCTGCTCTCGCAGATCGCAGCGGCACGGAAGATCACGTTCTGCAACTGGCGCACGTTGCCCGGCCAGCGGTTGCTCAGCAGCGCCGGGTAGGTGCCCGGCGCCAGCCGGCACACCGGGCGCTGGATCTGCGCACAGGCCTGCTGCATGAAGTGCCGCGCCAGCAGCAGGATGTCGTGGCCGCGCTCGCGCAACGGCGGGACTTCCAGGCTGAGCACGTTGAGGCGGTAGAACAGGTCCTCGCGGAAGCTGCCCTCGGCGACCATCTTCTCCAGGTTGCGGTGGGTGGCGCTGAGGATCCGCACGTCGACCCTCACCTCGCGGTCGCCGCCGACCCGGCGGAAGCTGCCGTCGCTGAGGAAGCGCAGCAGCTTGGCTTGCAGATAGGGGGACATCTCGCCGATCTCGTCGAGGAACACCGTGCCCTGGTGGGCCAGCTCCAGCAGGCCCGGCTTGCCGCCGCGCTGGGCGCCGGTGAAGGCGCCGGGGGCGTAGCCGAACAGCTCGCTTTCGGCCAGGTTCTCCGGCAACGCCGCGCAGTTCAGCGCCAGGAACGGCGAGTTGTGCCGCGCACTCAGGGCATGGCAGCCGCGCGCCACCAGTTCCTTGCCGGTACCGGTCTCGCCGTGGATCAGCAGCGGCGCGTCGAGCGCCGCCACGCGCTGCGCACGGGTCTTCAGGGTGCGGATCGGCTGGGAATCGCCGAGGAGCATCTCGAACCCCTCGGCATGGTCATGGTGCAAGGCCGCCAGGCGCTCGCCGATGCGGTTCGGTTCGTAGAGGGTCAACAGGCCGCCGGCCAGGTGCCGCTCGCCCTCGCCCGGCCCTTCGGTGATCGGCGTGGCATCGAGCAGCAGGGCCTGGCCCATGAAGGTCACTTCGCGCAGCGGCAGGCGGAAGCCCTGCTCGACCAGCGCATCCTCCAGGGTTTCATCGTCGAACAGGCTGGCCAGCCTCTCGCCGGCCGGGTCGCGTCCGCAGCGCTCGCTGAAGGCCGGGTTGGCCAGCAGCACCAGGCCCTTGCCGTCCACCGCCAGCACCGGATCGGCCATCGCCGCCAGCAACGCATCGAGCTGCAAGCGGCGGCGCTGGCCGGGAAGGATGTCGACCACGGTCATCGCCTGCACGCCACGGATGCCCAGCAGCGCTGCGCGCAGTTCCTCCAGCACTTCGGGACTGAGGGTCGGCGCGTCGATGTAGACGTTCGGCGGCACCATTTCCACCGCATCCAGATTCAGGTTGCGCCCGCCCAGCAGCGCCAGCACCTCCTGGGTGATGCCGACACGGTCGATGAAGGAGACGTGGATGCGCATGCGGGAACCTGGACTGCGGCGACGCTCGCCATAAAGCCGTCGATTGTACGGCCTGGCGCCGCCCAGCCCAAGGGGCCGGCGTCAGGGTACGGGGCGCAGCGTCTCGCTGCGGGTGTGGTGGCTCCAGTCGCCCTCGTCGTCCATCACGGTTTCGGTCACCAGCACTCGGCCCGGCTGCTGCGGGTCGGCCTTGTACAGCACCAGCTCGGCCTCGGCATCGTCCCAGGTGGTGGAGATGTCCGGCAGCACCCGCACCCACTGGCCGTCGCGGATTTCCAGCAGCGACGACTTGGTCCAGGTGCTGGTCCACCAGGTACGCAGCAGTTGCAGGCGCTCGCGGCCGCTGTCGTCGAGGCCGCCGAGGACGCTGAGCACCGCGCCGGTGCAACTGCCCAGCGGCTTGGGCGGGACGCGCGCGTCGGCGCTCCAGAGGTCGCAGCGGCAATCCTCGTATTCGTCGCACAAGGCGGCGCTGTTCGGCGCGTGGGCCACTACCCAGGCGAAGTCCGCTTCGGCACCGGCGAAGCGGCCGCGAGCCAGCGGGGTGTACCGCGGGTCGACGGCGTAGCGGGTGATCTCGTCGCTCTCGCCGACGAAGCGCCAGGTATCGCCCGGCCCGGCGCGCTCGGCCAGGAGCAGCCCCGGATAGTTGCGCAGGCGTCCGTCGAGGCGTACCTGCTTGACGAAGCGCACCTCGTAGCGGCCTTCCTGGTCGCCCGGCACGATCTGCGGCGCAGCGACGATGCGCTGCTCGAAGTCGGGATGGCGGGCGAAGAAGGCCTGCTTGGCGGAGAGGGTGCGCTCGCGCGTCTGCGCGCGGCCATAGTAGTCCAGGCGCGGCGCATAGACCCCTTCCAGGGCCTTGCCGCTGCGCTGCCCGTGGGCGGCCTGCCAGCGCTGGAACAGGCCGAGGATTTCGCTTTCGGCGGCAGCCTGGACCAGCGCTGGGTACAGGCAGAAGAGCGCGGCGCAGAATACCGGGCGCAAGAGTCGGCGCATCGAGAACATCCTTGTCGTTCGATTGAGGCGAACGCCGATTGTCCCCTATCCGCCGACGCTGGCAAATGGCCCTGGACGATTTTTTCCGATTCCGCAACGCGGTGGGCATTGCGGACACGCTCCGGACAGTCTTCCCCCACCTCCAGGCCGCGGCACGGCGGATAACCGCAAGCGGCTATCCGCCCCACGCCAGCCAGCCGGCTCAATGCGCCGGCAACAAGGCCTGCAACCCTTCGGCAAGCTCCAGGCTCCACGCCGCGTAGTCGTGACCGCCGGGGAACTCACGGTAGTGCAGCGGGTAGCCCTTGCCTTGCAGCGCCGCGCGCAGGCTGCGGTTGCTGCCGAGAATGCCGTCCGCCTCGGGCTCCTCGAGCAGGCCGGAACTGAGGAAGAACGCCAGCGGCAAACGCTCGCCAGCGGCGAACTGCCGTACCAGCCACTGCGGCTGCTGCTCGTCCGGCCCCCACCAGAACGAGCCGGACAGGCTCAGCACCTTGCCGAAGCGTTCCGGATAACGGTAGGCGATGCAGCCCGAGGCCAGCCCGCCGTAGCTGGAACCGGAAAGCACGCGATCGGCAGGCTCCTCGCTCAATGCATAGCGCTGCTGCAACCAGGGCAGCAACTCGTGGGCGAGCATGTCGGCGAAGGCCTCGTTGCAGGGCAGCTCGCGGCCCCGGCTGCTGGCGTCGACATTGCCGACAATCACCGCCAGGGTCGGGCGGATACGCCCGGCGGCGATCAGGTTGTCGAGGATGGTCGGGGTCGGTACGTCGCGCGCGTAGTGGTCCTCGTCGAACAGCACCAGCAGCGGATAGCGCTGGCCCTCGGGATCGTAGCCCGGCGGCGTGTAGAGCGTCAGCTGGCGCTGGTTGGCCAGGGCCTGGCTGCTATAGCCCAGGCGCTCCACCTTGCCGCGCGGCACGTCCTTGCGCGGCTGGTCCCAGGTCTCGGCAGGGGCGCCGCCGAGCTGCACCAGCGAGGCCTGCTCGGCCCGCGGCAGCGCGCGGCTGTTGAGCCACGGCGTACGGCTCAGCGGGTCCGGCCGCGCCGCCGCCTGCAACGCCAGGCGCAAGGTGCCGCGATCGGCCTGTTGCAGGTCCGGCAGGTCGGCGCTGAGCTGGTAGGAAACCCGCGCGTCGCGGCGCAGCGGCAGGCTCAGGTAGCGCACGTCGCTGCCGGCCAGGGCCTCGAAGCGGCGGGTGTTGACCTCCGGGGTCGGCCACAGCAGGCGCACGTCGCCGGGACGCTGCTGGCGCCAGAGGAAGGTGACCAGCACACGTTCGGCATCCAGCGGCTCCACCAGCGGCGTGCCCTGCTTCGCTACCTGCTTCCAGAACGCCTTCAGCGCGCCGGGGCGCTTTTCCGCAAGCTCCGCCTGCAGGCGTTGCAGGGTCGGGCTCTGCGGCGCCGGCGAATCAAGCGCCGGGGTCTGCGGGGTGAGGCGCTGGGTGGGGATCAGGGTCAGTGCGGTGTCTTCGTCGGCGCTGAAGGTCAGGCGCAGGCCCTGGCGCTCGCCGGCCTGCAGGCCGAGCGACTGGCGTCCGGCCAGCTCCGTCGCGCGCAACGCCTTGCCGTCGGGCGTGGTGGCGCGCAGGCGGACGCGGCCGCGGTCGACCTCCAGGTCGAGCAACTGCAACTCGCCGGGGGCAAGGTCGAGGTAGCGCTGGCGGCTCTCGCCGGCAGCGATCTCGATGCGGCCATCGGCCAGCGGCACGGGCTGGGCGGCCTGGGCCGGGGTCAGCAGGTTGAGGAAAAGCAACAACGAGGTGGAAACGGCAGACATGGAATCTCCCTTCGAAGAGGCGCCGCCATCCGGGCGGCTCACCGGAAGAGACGTACGATCGCAGCGGAAATTTGCCGCTGTGATCCAGGCTAGAGCGGTTGCGCCGCGACTGGAGTAGAATCCGCCGCCTCGAAAACCGTCCGAAGGAAAATTCCGATGACCTCCCGTCTGCTGCCCGCCCTGTTGCTCTCGTCCGCATTCGCCGTCCTGGCCGGCTGCTCCACCCCGACCATCGTCACCCTCAACGATGGCCGCGAGATCCAGGCGGTGGATACCCCGCGCTATGATCGTAGTTCCGGCTTCTACGAACTGGAGCAACTGGACGGCAAGCGCACCCGCGTCAACAAGGACCAGGTGCGCAGCATCAAGGACATGTAATCCCCCGGACCCGCCATCCGCGCGGTGGCGCACTCCAGGGAAGGAGTCGAACCATGCGATCCGACCTGCACGAGGCCAACCGGCTGTCGTGGAACGCCGCCACCCGGGCGCACAACAGCCACAAGGCCGACCAGGCCGCTTTCTTCCGCAACGGCGGTTCCACGCTCTATCCCGAGGAACTGCAACTGCTCGGCCATCTCGACGGCCTGCGCCTGCTGCATCTGCAATGCAACGCCGGACAGGACAGCCTGAGCCTGGCGCGCCTTGGCGCCCGCGTCACCGGGGTCGACATCGCCGACAGCGCCATCGACTTCGCCCGCCAGCTGTCCCGCGACAGCGGCATCGCCGCCGACTTCCAGCGCGACGACATCCTCCGCTGGCTGCCCGTCGCCGCCACCCGTGGCGAACGCTTCGAACGGGTCTTCGCCTCCTACGGCACGCTGGTCTGGCTCTCCGACCTCAAGCGCTGGGCCGACGGCATCGCCCAGGTACTGGTTCCCGGCGGGCGCTTCGTCCTGGTGGAGTTCCATCCTTTCGCCCTGTACTTCGACCCACACTGGCAACCGGCCTACGACTACTTCAGCCGCGAGCCGATCGCCGAGAGCGGCGTCAGCGACTACGTCGCCGAGTCCGGCGCCAGCCTGGCGCCCTCCGGCTACCGCGCCGGCGTCGAGAACTTCAGCAACCCTCATCCCAGCTACGAGTTCCAGTGGGGCCTGGCCGATGTGATCGGCGCCCTGCTCGGCGCCGGCCTGCAACTCGAACGGCTGGAGGAATACCCCTACGCCAACGGCTGGGCCGGCTTCGACGGCATGCGCGACGGCGGCGGCGGACGCATGCTGCCGCCCGCCGATCGTCCGCGCCTGCCGCTGATGTACGGCCTCAGCGCAAGGAAACCACGATGACCGAAGAACGCCTGCTGCGCCGCGACGAAATCCCCCTGGTCTGGGAGATCGACCGCAGCGAAGTGATCGAACACCTGTATTCCGTCGAGGCCGGCCAACTGGTGCTGCGCCCCGAGTTCTACGACATGCGCGGCTGGCCGGAGGGCGAGGCCGAGCACTACACGCCGATCCTGCTCGACTGCTTCGACCGCGGCGGCTGGTTCCTCGGCCTGTTCGACCTGGGCCGCCTGATCGGCGCGGTAGTCCTCGACCCACGCCGCCTCGGCCCCGAGCGCGACTGGCTGCAACTGAAGTTCCTCCACCTCAGCCACGCCTACCGCCGCCGCGGCCTCGGCGCCCACCTCTTCCACCTCGCCGCCACCCAGGCCCGCCACCTCGGCGCCAGCGCGCTCTACGTTTCGGCTACGCCGTCGCAGAACACGGTGGATTTTTATACGAGACTCGGATGCCGGCTGTGCATGGAGCCGGATGAGGAGTTGTATCGGTTGGAGCCGGAGGATGTTCATCTGGTCTATGGGTTAGGGGTTAGATAACTCGCGGACTGCGCGAGGGCCGGATATTTCACGGATTGGAATGTGGTGGGAAATGAAAAGGAAATTCTTTGTAGCGGCCCTGCTATCAGCATCGCTTAACCAAGTGGTTGAGGCCGAGCCTTTTTGGTGGGCAGCGAGTTATTTCGACCCGCATCTCAGGTCGGCTCAACTTGCCTGCGAATATACCGCCAGCCGTATTTTGAGATGGTCGGACACCTACTATGCCGGGACAGTTCTTGCCATACGGGTAAAAGGTGGTTACGGGGAGTGCCTAATAAAACACCCTCCATATCCAAACGGGGGAGGAGCGCTTCCTCCTTCCTGGTATTCAATCGTCAGATGGGGCGACGGCTGCCCGGACAACCAGGAATACGATGCCAACACCGGCGCCTGCCTTTCCCCCAATGGCCCGCCCAACCACGGGCCTGACTGCTCGCCGCCGTCACTGTCCGCCGGTAATCCGATCAACATCGCCACCGGCAACAAGTACCAGAGCGAAACCGACTACGCCGGCCCGGCCATCGCTCCCCTGCTCCGCTTCACTCGTCACTACAACAGCAGCAACGGACTCTGGACCCACAACCTAAGCGCCCGCCTCACCCTACAGAGCCATATGGTCACCCTGCACCGGGAGGACGGTCGGGCCCTCGACTTCATCCGCCTGTACGACCGCATCACCTCCCAGGCCGATAACCTCGGCCGATTGGAGAAGATCGACGGCGGCTGGCGCTACGACGAACCGAGCGGCCTGCGCCTGGATTTCGACGAAGCCGGCGCGCTCGTCGAACTGGTCCAAGCCAGCGAAAGGCTGCGTCTGGCCAGGGAGGGAGGGCAGGTTCGCGTTTCCCACAACCGCTACCCCGGCACCTTCAGCTTCGCCGAGGATGACCGCCAACAACCACTGCGCCTCACCGCTCCAGGCCTGGCAGTGCTCTACAACTATGAAGGCGGACACCTGATCCGGGTCGCCCGCGACGCCGCCGGCCAGGCCAGTGAGCAGCGTTACCACTATGAAGACCCGCGCAACCCGCGGCTACTCACCGGCATCACCGACAACCGCGGCGTGCGCTTCGCCACCTGGCGCTACGACGAAAAGGGCCGAGCTGTGTCCAGCGAACACGCCAACGGCGCGGAGAAGGTCAGCCTCGCCTACAACTTCGATGGCTCCACCACTGTCACCAACGAATACGGCAAGCAGGCTACCTACCGCTTCCAGGTGATCCGCGGTAGCAAACACATCGTCGCCATCGAAGGCGAACCCTCTCCCAACTGCCCCAGCAGCAATTCCACCTTCACCTACGACGAACGCGGCCTGCTCAGCAGCAAACGCGACAACAACGGCAACCTGACCACCTACCAGTACAACGTCCGGGGCCTGGAGACCTCGCGCACCGAGGCCGCCGGCACCCCGCAGGCGCGCACCGTCGTCACCGACTGGCACCCGACCCTGTTCCTCCCGGTGCAGGTCAGCGAGCCCGGCCGGATCACCCGCTACCAGTACAACGCCGAGGGACGCAAGACCGGCGAGACCGTCACCACCCGCTGACAAGGACGACACCCATGCGCATCCCCCCATACTTCCCCCGTCTCGGCGCCCTCGCCCTGGCCTGCGCCCTGGCCCTGCCCGCG
>NZ_JAJFDF010000021.1:0-5417 GCF_020708595.1 Pseudomonas sp. 203-8
GAGAGGTTGCTGTAGAATGCGCGGCCTCGGTTGAGACGAAAGCCTTGACCAACTGCTCTTTAACAAGTCGAATCAAGCAATTCGTGTGGGTGCTTGTGATGTAAGACTGGTGATCGCAAGATTATCAGCAGCGCAAGTAACACTCGTGAATTCGAGAGTTTTATCTCTTTTTAAGAGAATGCGATTGCTGAGCCAAGTTTAGGGTTTTCTCAAAACCCAAGCAGTATTGAACTGAAGAGTTTGATCATGGCTCAGATTGAACGCTGGCGGCAGGCCTAACACATGCAAGTCGAGCGGATGAAGGGAGCTTGCTCCTGGATTCAGCGGCGGACGGGTGAGTAATGCCTAGGAATCTGCCTGGTAGTGGGGGATAACGTCCGGAAACGGGCGCTAATACCGCATACGTCCTGAGGGAGAAAGTGGGGGATCTTCGGACCTCACGCTATCAGATGAGCCTAGGTCGGATTAGCTAGTTGGTGGGGTAAAGGCCTACCAAGGCGACGATCCGTAACTGGTCTGAGAGGATGATCAGTCACACTGGAACTGAGACACGGTCCAGACTCCTACGGGAGGCAGCAGTGGGGAATATTGGACAATGGGCGAAAGCCTGATCCAGCCATGCCGCGTGTGTGAAGAAGGTCTTCGGATTGTAAAGCACTTTAAGTTGGGAGGAAGGGCAGTAAGTTAATACCTTGCTGTTTTGACGTTACCAACAGAATAAGCACCGGCTAACTTCGTGCCAGCAGCCGCGGTAATACGAAGGGTGCAAGCGTTAATCGGAATTACTGGGCGTAAAGCGCGCGTAGGTGGTTCAGCAAGTTGGATGTGAAATCCCCGGGCTCAACCTGGGAACTGCATCCAAAACTACTGAGCTAGAGTACGGTAGAGGGTGGTGGAATTTCCTGTGTAGCGGTGAAATGCGTAGATATAGGAAGGAACACCAGTGGCGAAGGCGACCACCTGGACTGATACTGACACTGAGGTGCGAAAGCGTGGGGAGCAAACAGGATTAGATACCCTGGTAGTCCACGCCGTAAACGATGTCGACTAGCCGTTGGGATCCTTGAGATCTTAGTGGCGCAGCTAACGCGATAAGTCGACCGCCTGGGGAGTACGGCCGCAAGGTTAAAACTCAAATGAATTGACGGGGGCCCGCACAAGCGGTGGAGCATGTGGTTTAATTCGAAGCAACGCGAAGAACCTTACCTGGCCTTGACATGCTGAGAACTTTCCAGAGATGGATTGGTGCCTTCGGGAACTCAGACACAGGTGCTGCATGGCTGTCGTCAGCTCGTGTCGTGAGATGTTGGGTTAAGTCCCGTAACGAGCGCAACCCTTGTCCTTAGTTACCAGCACCTCGGGTGGGCACTCTAAGGAGACTGCCGGTGACAAACCGGAGGAAGGTGGGGATGACGTCAAGTCATCATGGCCCTTACGGCCAGGGCTACACACGTGCTACAATGGTCGGTACAAAGGGTTGCCAAGCCGCGAGGTGGAGCTAATCCCATAAAACCGATCGTAGTCCGGATCGCAGTCTGCAACTCGACTGCGTGAAGTCGGAATCGCTAGTAATCGTGAATCAGAATGTCACGGTGAATACGTTCCCGGGCCTTGTACACACCGCCCGTCACACCATGGGAGTGGGTTGCTCCAGAAGTAGCTAGTCTAACCGCAAGGGGGACGGTTACCACGGAGTGATTCATGACTGGGGTGAAGTCGTAACAAGGTAGCCGTAGGGGAACCTGCGGCTGGATCACCTCCTTAATCGAAGATCTCAGCTTCTTCATAAGCTCCCACACGAATTGCTTGATTCACTGGTTAGACGATTGGGTCTGTAGCTCAGTTGGTTAGAGCGCACCCCTGATAAGGGTGAGGTCGGCAGTTCGAATCTGCCCAGACCCACCAATTGTTGGTGTGCTGCGTGATCCGATACGGGGCCATAGCTCAGCTGGGAGAGCGCCTGCTTTGCACGCAGGAGGTCAGGAGTTCGATCCTCCTTGGCTCCACCATCCAAACAATCGTCGAAAGCTCAGAAATGAATGTTCGTGAATGAACATTGATTTCTGGTCTTTGCACCAGAACTGTTCTTTAAAAATTCGGGTATGTGATAGAAGTAAGACTGAATGATCTCTTTCACTGGTGATCATTCAAGTCAAGGTAAAATTTGCGAGTTCAAGCGCGAATTTTCGGCGAATGTCGTCTTCACAGTATAACCAGATTGCTTGGGGTTATATGGTCAAGTGAAGAAGCGCATACGGTGGATGCCTTGGCAGTCAGAGGCGATGAAAGACGTGGTAGCCTGCGAAAAGCTTCGGGGAGTCGGCAAACAGACTTTGATCCGGAGATCTCTGAATGGGGGAACCCACCTAGGATAACCTAGGTATCTTGTACTGAATCCATAGGTGCAAGAGGCGAACCAGGGGAACTGAAACATCTAAGTACCCTGAGGAAAAGAAATCAACCGAGATTCCCTTAGTAGTGGCGAGCGAACGGGGATTAGCCCTTAAGCTTCATTGATTTTAGCGGAACGCTCTGGAAAGTGCGGCCATAGTGGGTGATAGCCCCGTACGCGAAAGGATCTTTGAAGTGAAATCGAGTAGGACGGAGCACGAGAAACTTTGTCTGAACATGGGGGGACCATCCTCCAAGGCTAAATACTACTGACTGACCGATAGTGAACCAGTACCGTGAGGGAAAGGCGAAAAGAACCCCGGAGAGGGGAGTGAAATAGAACCTGAAACCGTATGCGTACAAGCAGTGGGAGCCTACTTGTTAGGTGACTGCGTACCTTTTGTATAATGGGTCAGCGACTTATATTCAGTGGCAAGCTTAACCGTATAGGGTAGGCGTAGCGAAAGCGAGTCTTAATAGGGCGTTTAGTCGCTGGGTATAGACCCGAAACCGGGCGATCTATCCATGAGCAGGTTGAAGGTTAGGTAACACTGACTGGAGGACCGAACCCACTCCCGTTGAAAAGGTAGGGGATGACTTGTGGATCGGAGTGAAAGGCTAATCAAGCTCGGAGATAGCTGGTTCTCCTCGAAAGCTATTTAGGTAGCGCCTCATGTATCACTCTGGGGGGTAGAGCACTGTTTCGGCTAGGGGGTCATCCCGACTTACCAAACCGATGCAAACTCCGAATACCCAGAAGTGCCGAGCATGGGAGACACACGGCGGGTGCTAACGTCCGTCGTGAAAAGGGAAACAACCCAGACCGCCAGCTAAGGTCCCAAAGTTGTGGTTAAGTGGTAAACGATGTGGGAAGGCTTAGACAGCTAGGAGGTTGGCTTAGAAGCAGCCATCCTTTAAAGAAAGCGTAATAGCTCACTAGTCGAGTCGGCCTGCGCGGAAGATGTAACGGGGCTCAAACCACACACCGAAGCTGCGGGTGTCACGTAAGTGACGCGGTAGAGGAGCGTTCTGTAAGCCTGTGAAGGTGAGTTGAGAAGCTTGCTGGAGGTATCAGAAGTGCGAATGCTGACATGAGTAACGACAATGGGTGTGAAAAACACCCACGCCGAAAGACCAAGGGTTCCTGCGCAACGTTAATCGACGCAGGGTTAGTCGGTTCCTAAGGCGAGGCTGAAAAGCGTAGTCGATGGGAAACAGGTTAATATTCCTGTACTTCTGGTTACTGCGATGGAGGGACGGAGAAGGCTAGGCCAGCTTGGCGTTGGTTGTCCAAGTTTAAGGTGGTAGGCTGAAATCTTAGGTAAATCCGGGGTTTCAAGGCCGAGAGCTGATGACGAGTCGTCTTTTAGATGACGAAGTGGTTGATGCCATGCTTCCAAGAAAAGCTTCTAAGCTTCAGGTAACCAGGAACCGTACCCCAAACCGACACAGGTGGTCGGGTAGAGAATACCAAGGCGCTTGAGAGAACTCGGGTGAAGGAACTAGGCAAAATGGCACCGTAACTTCGGGAGAAGGTGCGCCGGCTAGGGTGAAGGATTTACTCCGTAAGCTCTGGCTGGTCGAAGATACCAGGCCGCTGCGACTGTTTATTAAAAACACAGCACTCTGCAAACACGAAAGTGGACGTATAGGGTGTGACGCCTGCCCGGTGCCGGAAGGTTAATTGATGGGGTTAGCGCAAGCGAAGCTCTTGATCGAAGCCCCGGTAAACGGCGGCCGTAACTATAACGGTCCTAAGGTAGCGAAATTCCTTGTCGGGTAAGTTCCGACCTGCACGAATGGCGTAACGATGGCGGCGCTGTCTCCACCCGAGACTCAGTGAAATTGAAATCGCTGTGAAGATGCAGTGTATCCGCGGCTAGACGGAAAGACCCCGTGAACCTTTACTGTAGCTTTGCACTGGACTTTGAGCCTGCTTGTGTAGGATAGGTGGGAGGCTTTGAAGCGTGGACGCCAGTTCGCGTGGAGCCATCCTTGAAATACCACCCTGGCATGCTTGAGGTTCTAACTCTGGTCCGTGATCCGGATCGAGGACAGTGTATGGTGGGCAGTTTGACTGGGGCGGTCTCCTCCTAAAGAGTAACGGAGGAGTACGAAGGTGCGCTCAGACCGGTCGGAAATCGGTCGCAGAGTATAAAGGCAAAAGCGCGCTTGACTGCGAGACAGACACGTCGAGCAGGTACGAAAGTAGGTCTTAGTGATCCGGTGGTTCTGTATGGAAGGGCCATCGCTCAACGGATAAAAGGTACTCCGGGGATAACAGGCTGATACCGCCCAAGAGTTCATATCGACGGCGGTGTTTGGCACCTCGATGTCGGCTCATCACATCCTGGGGCTGAAGCCGGTCCCAAGGGTATGGCTGTTCGCCATTTAAAGTGGTACGCGAGCTGGGTTTAGAACGTCGTGAGACAGTTCGGTCCCTATCTGCCGTGGACGTTTGAGATTTGAGAGGGGCTGCTCCTAGTACGAGAGGACCGGAGTGGACGAACCTCTGGTGTTCCGGTTGTCACGCCAGTGGCATTGCCGGGTAGCTATGTTCGGAAAAGATAACCGCTGAAAGCATCTAAGCGGGAAACTTGCCTCAAGATGAGATCTCACTGGGAACTTGATTCCCCTGAAGGGCCGTCGAAGACTACGACGTTGATAGGCTGGGTGTGTAAGCGTTGTGAGGCGTTGAGCTAACCAGTACTAATTGCCCGTGAGGCTTGACCATATAACACCCAAACAATCTGACGATTGTGTGTTGTAAGGTGAAGTCGACGAACCGAAAGTTCGCATGAACCGCAAAACACCTTGAAATCACATACCTGAATCCGGATAGACGTAAGCCCAAGCGAACGGATATCCAACCGAATTGCTTGACGATCATAGAGCGTTGGAACCACCTGATCCCTTCCCGAACTCAGAAGTGAAACGACGCATCGCCGATGGTAGTGTGGGGTCTCCCCATGTGAGAGTAGGTCATCGTCAAGCTCCTATCCCAAAACCCCTGGTCAGCGATGACC
>NZ_JAJFDF010000022.1:0-4721 GCF_020708595.1 Pseudomonas sp. 203-8
TAGCGGCGGGCGCGTTCCAGCCAGTTGCGCAGCACCTCCATGGGGTTCGCCGGCGGCGCCTCGAACTCCGGGAAAGGGGCTTCGATGGTCCCGGTGAGGGACTCGGAAATGTTCGCGTTGACGCCCATCACGGCGTTCCTCCGTTCTGCCCGTTCACAGGTAGGCCCGGCCTTCGGCGAAGGCCGCGCCGTTGCCCGACACTTCCACCGCCGAGACCCGCTCGCCGGCGCCCTCGGCGCGGGCGTACATGCGCGACGGCCGGCCGATCTCGACGCCCTGGAGGATCTCGATCTGCTGCCCGTAGGGAATCTGCCGGTGGCGCGCCAGGTGGATCGCCAGCGGCCCGGCGGCGGAACCGGTGGCGGCGTCCTCGACCACGCCGTAGGCCGGCGAGAACATGCGGCTGCGCCAGTGCCGCCCGGCGCCGGCGAAGCAGTTCACCGCCAGGTCCGGGAAGTCGCACAGCGCGCGGTGGTCGGGGTGCAGCGCGGACAGCGCGGCGACGCTCTCCAGGCCGACGAACACGTGGCGCGGGCCGTTGCGGTAGACCTCGATGGGAAAGGTCGAGCCCTTCAGGCCGAGGGCGGCAAGCAGCTCGGCCGGGCGGCTGAAGTGCTCCCAGGTGGGGATCGGCTGCTGCATGCTGCAGGCCACCACCTTGCCGTCCTGGCGCTCCAGGGCGAAGGGCACGGTGCCCATCCTGGTCTCCAGGAACAGCCTGTCCTTGTCGGTCTCGGCGCCCAGGGCGATGGCGGTGCCCAGCAGCGGGTGGCCGGCGAACGGCAGTTCGTTGACCGGGGTGAAGATGCGGATGCGCGCGTCGCCGTCCTGTTGCGGGCGGAGCACGAAGGTGCTCTCCGACAGGTTCATCTCCCGCGCCATGCGCTGCATGCGCTCGCCGCTGAGGTCGTCGCAGTCGAAGAACACCGCCACCGGGTTGCCTTGCAGCGGTTCGCTGGCGAAGGCGTCTATCACGACATATCTGTGCATGGGCTCTCCTGGCTCAGGGCCGCCGCTCGACCAGCGCGTGACGCAGCAGGTCGGCGATGATGCGCGGACCCTCGCGGGTCAGCACCGATTCGGGGTGGAATTGCATGGAGGCGAAGCGCGGCCCGCGCAGGGCATGGACCTCGCCGGTCTCGCGGTCGCGGCTGATCTCGATCGGGCCGACCTCGGGAATCTCGATGCGGTCCTGCAAGGCGCGCGCGGCGAAGGTGTTGTAGAAGCCGACGCGCTCGGCGGCGCCGAACAGGTCGATCTGTTTCTGCACGCCCTGGTTGGGCTCCTGCCGGCGTTGCAGGTCCAGGCCCAGGCACAGGCTCAGCACCTGGTGGCTCAGGCACACGGCGAGGAACGGCCGGCGCTCGCTGAGCAGCGAACGGATGGCCAGGTGCAGGTGGCCGATCTTCGGCTGGCCGATCTCGGTGGGGTTGCCCGGGCCGGGGCCCATGATCACCAGGTCGTAGCCGTCGAACGAGTACGGCTCCTGGAAGCCGCGCACGGTCACCGTCAGGCCCAGCGACTTGAGCTGCTTGGCGATCATCGAGGTGAAGGTGTCCTCGGCATCGACGATCAGCACCTCGCGTCCGGACAGGTCGGCCTGCAACTGCTGGCGCTCGCTGGCGCCGCGCAGCCAGAAGTCGGCGATCGGCGCGTTGCGGCTGGCCAGCGCCGCCACCACGTGCGGGTGCGAGCCCAGGCGCTGCGGCGCCTGGCTCTTCAGCGCGGCGATCAGCCCGGAAGCCTTGGCCCGGCTTTCCGCCGCCTCGCCCAGGGGATCGGAGTGACGCACGATGGTCGAGCCGACGCCGATGCGCAGGCGGCCGTCGCCCTCGATCTCGGCGGTGCGGATCAGGATCGCCGAGTCCAGCGTGCGCCCGCCCTGGCCATCGCCGCCGATCAGCGCCGCCACCCCGCTGTAGTAGCCGCGACCCTGCGGCTCGTAGCGGCGGATCACCCGGCAGGCGCTTTCCAGCGGGCTGCCGGTGACGGTCGGGGCGAACAGCGTCTCGCGCAGCACCTCGCGCACGTCGCGGCTGGTCTGGCCCTCGATGAAGTACTCGGTGTGCGCCAGGTGCGCCATCTCCTTGAGGTAGGGACCGAGCACCCGGCCGCCGTCCTCGCAGATCCGCGCCATCATCTTCAGCTCCTCGTCCACCACCATGTACAGCTCGTCGGCTTCCTTGCGGTTGTCGAGGAATTCCATGACCTCGGCCAGGTTCGGCCCGGCCGGCGGGTAGCGGTAGGTGCCGCTGATCGGGTTCATCACCGCCAGGCCGTCGCGCACGCTGATGTGTCGCTCGGGCGAGGCGCCGACCAGGGTGCGTTCGCCGGTGTGGACGATGAAGGTCCAGTAGGCGCCCTTCTCGCGCAGCAGCAACTGGCGGAAGAAACTCAGCGCGCTGGCCGTGGCGTAGCCGTCGATGCGCGCCTGGAAGCGCCGCTTGATCACGAAGTTGGCGCCTTCGCCGCGACCGATCTCGTCGGCGATGACCCGCCCGACCACTTCGGCGTAGGCCTCGTCGTCGAGGTCGAAACCTTCCTCGCTCAGTTCCAGCGCCTGGTTCGGCAGCAGCGCCAGGGCCTGCTCCAGCGGCAGCAGTTCCTGCTCCAGGACCTTCAGCGCCAGCAGCGGCGTGCCGTCGTCGAGCGCCTCGAAGCCGCGCTCGGCGATCTGCCGGTAGGGAATCAGCGCCAGCAGGTCATGGCGCGGCAGGCCCGGGCCGGGCTCGTCCAGCGGCAGGTCGGCCAGGCCGTGCAGTTCGAGCGCCTCGCCGCGGATCACGTCGAGCAGGCCCGGGCCATTGCTTTCCGGGCGGTAGAGCAAGGCGAACGGCGCCGGCCGTTCGAGCAGGCGCTGCAACAGCGATGTGGGCAGGGCGTTCATTCCAGCACCTCGTCGGTGGTGACCACCATCGCGCAGCGGCTGGCGGCGTATTCCAGGGCCATGCGGTGGTGCGCCTCGCTGAAGTCGGCGATGGCGTCGGCCACCAGGAACGGCTGGATGTCGTTGGAGTAGGCGTCGACCGTGGAGATCAGCACCCCGACGTGGGCGTATACGCCGCACAGCACCAACTGGTCGCGGCCGGCGGCGCGCATCCGCTGGAGCAGGTCGGAGTGGAAGAAGGCGCTGTAGCGCCACTTGGTCAGCAGCCAGTCGTCCGGCCCCGGCGCCAGCTCCTCGACCACCTCGCGGTCGGCCGGACTGGCGCGCATGCCCGGCCCCCAGAAGTCCTTGAGCAGGCCGCGCTGCTCCTCGGTCATGCTGCCCGGCTGGGCGGTGTAGGCGATCTGCACGCCCTGCTCGACGCACCAGCGGCGCAGCCGCGCGGCGTTGGCCACCAGCCCGGCGCGCAGGCTCTCGGGCAGCGGGCGCAGGAAGTAGCGCTGCATGTCGTGCACCAGCAGCACCGCGCGCCGCGGCTCCAGGCTCCAGCGCGCCAGGTTGGCCGGCAACTGCTGGGCAGTCGGCAAGGGATAGGCGGTGATTTCGGGAATGCCGCTCATGCCACGGTCTCCAGGGGGAAGGTTGCGCTCGGGATCGCTTCTGCGCCGGACCAGGCCATCACCGCGCTGAGCGCCTGCCAGGGGTTCAGCCGCGGATCGCAGAGGCTGGTGTAGTGCCGGCTGACCTGGTGCAGGCCGCTGGAATCGGCGACGCACTCGGTGACGTCGTCCGGGGTGGTCTCCAGGTGCAGCCCGGCGGCCACGCCGCCGGAGCCGGACACCGCCAGGCGGAACGCCGCCACCTCCTCGGCGATGCTGCGCACCAGGCGGGTCTTGTTGCCGCAGGGCGCGACGATGGTGTTGCCGTGCATCGGGTCGCTCAGCCAGATCACCGGGTGCCCGGCCGCGCGCACCGCCTCCACCAGCGGCGGCAGGCGCTCGCCGACCTTCTGCGCGCCCATCCGCGCGATCAGCGTCAGGCGCCCCGGCTCGCGGCGCGGATCGAGGCGCTCGCAGAGCGCCAGCAACTGGTCGCGGCCGATCTCCGGGCCGACCTTGCAGGCCACCGGGTTGAGCACCTCGGCCAGCAGCGCCACATGGGCACCGTCGACCTGGCGGGTGCGCTCGCCGATCCACGGCCAGTGGGTCGAACCGAGGTAGACCCGGCGCTGCTCGTCCTCGCGCAGCATCGACAGCTCGTAGTCGAGCAGCAGCATCTCGTGGCTGGTCCAGACCGGCGAGGCATTCGCCTCCTGCCCGGACGCGGCGTCCCAGCCCAGGTGGCGCATGATGTTGCGCGCCGCCGCATAGCCCTTGAGGATCCGCTGCGGATCGGCCCGGCGCTGCTCGGCATGGGCCTCGCGGCCGTTGACCATGTCGCCGCGATAGACCGGCAGGGTCTGCTCGCCGACCTGCTCGTGCGGCTTGGAACGCGGCTTGGCGTACTGCCCGGCGATGCGCCCGACGCGGATCACCGGCCGCCGGCCGGCCAGGCGCAGGGCGCCGGCCAGCAGTTCCAGCACGGCGGCCTTGCGCGCCACGTTCTCGGCATGGTGGTCGTCCATGTCCTCGGCGCAGTCGCCGCACTGCACCACCAGCGCCTCGCCGCGGGCGACCCGCGCCAGGGTCGCGCGCAGGGCCAGGATGTCGCCGGCGCGGATCAGCGCCGGACTGCCGCGCAGGTACGCCTGCACGTCGCGCAGGCGCGACGGATCGCCCCATTCGGGTTGCTGCAGCGCTTCGCAGCGCCGTACGCGTTGCAATAGATCGTCCAT
>NZ_JAJFDF010000023.1:0-1324 GCF_020708595.1 Pseudomonas sp. 203-8
ACATGCACAACTGCCAGGACCCGGGCAACGCCCACTTCACCCACCTGGAAGACGTGCACTTCACCTACCGCAAGATCACCTGGACCCACGAAGTCTCCGGCACCTCCGGCTCCGACGACTGGCGCTCGCCGGTGGCAGGGTGAGTTGACAGGCACACCGGTCGTACACCTGTGCGGCCGGTTCTCCGTCGAGCCGAAAATGTCCGCGACTTCGCGAAATCGACACAGAGCCAAAGACTTTCGGCGCCGGCTGAGCAAGAGTAACGTGGCTTGCTCCTCCAATGGATTGGAAAGGAACTGCCCACCCGGAACAGGGAACGATCCATGCGTCAAAGAGACCTGAAATTCACCTTCGTCGTTGGCGAAGGGAACCTTGCGTTCGATGTCGTCGAGTTCGAACTGGAAGAAGCGCTCTGCGAGCCTTTCCGCCTGAGCCTGAAGCTGGCCAGCGACAAGAACGCCATCGATTTCAAGCAGGTACTCGACCAGCCGGGCACCTTCACCCTCTGGCAGGACGGCCGTCCGGCCCGCTACGTCCATGGCATCGTCAGCCACTTCACCCAGGGCAGCTCGGGTTTTCGCCGGACCCGCTACGAACTGCTGCTGGAACCACAGTTGGCGCGCCTGGAGCTGTGCTGCAACTGGCGGATATTCCAGGAGAAGAGTGTTCCGGAGATTCTCCAGGCGCTGCTCAAGGAGCACCGGGTGCTCGACTACGAACAGCGTATCTACCACGAGCACCTGCCACGCGAATACTGCGTGCAGGCCGGCGACAGCGATCACTACCTGCACGACCGGCTGGCCTTCGAGGAAGGCCTGGTCTACTACTTCCGCTTCGACGAACACCGCCACACCCTGGTCTGCAGCGACCGGCTCTACGTCCAGGAGCGTATCGCCGGCGGCCCGGTACTGTTCAGCGCCCAGCCGGAGGGCGACAACCCGCAGCCGGTGCTTCATTCTTTCCGCTACAGCGAAAATGTTCGTACGGCTCGACAGACCCAGCGGGACTACAGCTTCAAGCGCCCGACCTACGACCAGGAGCATCATCTCGCTGGCGAGGCGCTCGAGCATCAGGGCTCGTCCTACGAGCGCTACGACTACCCCGGTCGCTACAAGCGGAGCGGCGCCGGCCGGCCTTTCAGCGAAAGCCGCCTCAGAGGGCACCGGCGCGATGCGCGGGTGGCATCGGTCAGCGGCGACGACCCGCGGCTGATCCCGGGCCACGCCTTTGCCCTGGAAGGTCATCCGCGTGCCGACTTCAACGCCTGGTGGCGGCCGGTGCGGGTGGTCCATCGCGGCACCCAGTATGCCGGCCAGGAGGAAGA
>NZ_JAJFDF010000024.1:0-755 GCF_020708595.1 Pseudomonas sp. 203-8
TCGGCTGGAAGGCTACCGAGTTCCAGTTCACCGTCACCGAGCGCAACGGCAAGAACCTTTCCAACGACCGCATCGGCGACCCGCGTGCCGGGCACATCAGCTCGGTGCAGGAGGTCTGGGGCCGCGGGCAGACCTGGCGGCTGACCCAGCTGTGGCTCAAGCAGCAGTACTTCGACGGCGCGCTGGACGTGAAATTCGGCCGTTTCGGCGAGGGCGAGGACTTCAACAGCTTCCCCTGCGATTTCCAGAACCTGGCCTTCTGCGGCTCGCAGGTGGGCAACTGGGCGGGGAGCATCTGGTACAACTGGCCGGTCAGCCAGTGGGCGTTGCGGGTGAAGTACAACTTCGCGCCGGACTGGTACGTGCAGGTCGGCGCCTACGAGCAGAACCCGTCGAACCTGGAGACCGGCAACGGCTTCAAGATGAGCGGCAGCGGGACCAAGGGCGCGTTGCTGCCGGTGGAGCTGATCTGGCAGCCGAAGGTCGGCGCCGAGCAACTGCCGGGCGAGTACCGGCTGGGCTACTACTACAGCACGGCGAAGGCCGATGACGTCTACGACGACGTCGACGGCCAGCCGCAGGGGCTGACCGGCAACGACTTCAAGTCGCGCGGCAGCAAGCATGGCTGGTGGGTGGTGGCGCAGCAGCAGGTCACTTCGCACAACGGCGATGCCTCGCGCGGGTTGAGCCTGTTCGCCAACCTGACGGTCCACGACAAGGCGACCAACGTGGTGGACAACTACCAGCAGCTCGGG
>NZ_JAJFDF010000025.1:0-571 GCF_020708595.1 Pseudomonas sp. 203-8
AGAAGAAGCCCAGCGGGTTGATGTCGTAGCTCACCAGCAGGTTCTTGGTCTGCTGGTAGTGGTCGAGCATCATCTTGTGCGTCTCGCGACCGACGCCGGACTTCTTGTAGCCGCCGAACGCGGCGTGGGCCGGGTACAGGTGGTAGCAGTTGGTCCACACGCGACCGGCCTTGATCCCGCGGCCCATGCGGTAGGCGCGGTTGATGTCGCGGGTCCAGAGGCCGGCGCCGAGGCCGTACTCGGTGTCGTTGGCGATGGCCAGGGCCTCGGCTTCGTCCTTGAAGGTGGTGACGCCGACCACCGGGCCGAAGATTTCCTCCTGGAACACGCGCATGCCGTTGTGCCCCTTGAGCAGGGTCGGCTGGATGTAGTAGCCGCTGGCCAGGTTGCCTTCGAGCTTCTCGACGCTGCCGCCGGCGAGCAGCTCGGCGCCTTCCTGCTGGGCGATGTCGAGGTAGGAGAGGATCTTCTCGTACTGCTGCTGGGAAGCCTGGGCGCCGACCATGGTCTCGGTGTCCAGCGGGTCGCCGCGCTTGATCGCCCTGACCTTTTTCAGCACCTCTTCCATGAA
>NZ_JAJFDF010000026.1:0-532 GCF_020708595.1 Pseudomonas sp. 203-8
GGCGTGCGCGAGCCGCGGGCACTGGCCCTGGCCACGGTCGACGGGCAGGGCCGGCCGTCGACGCGGATCGTGGTGATCGCCGAGCTGGGCGAGCGCGGGGTGGTGTTCGCCACCCACGCCGATAGCCAGAAGGGCCGCGAACTGGCGCAGAACCCCTGGGCCTCGGGGGTGCTGTACTGGCGCGAGAGCAGCCAGCAGATCATCCTCAACGGCCGCGCCGAACGCCTGCCCGACGAGCGCGCCGACGCCCAGTGGCTGAGCCGCCCGTACCAGACCCACCCGATGTCGATCGCCTCGCGGCAGAGCGAAACCCTCGCCGACATCCACGCCCTGCGCGCCGAAGCCCGGCGCCTGGCGGAAACCGACGGCCCGCTGCCGCGCCCGCCGGGCTACTGCCTGTTCGAACTGTGCCTGGAGTCGGTGGAGTTCTGGGGCAACGGCACCGAGCGGCTGCACGAGCGCCTGCGCTACGACCGCGACGAAGGAGGCTGGAAGCACCGCTACCTGCAACCGTGACGACACCGCTGC
Organism: Pseudomonas sp. 203-8; assembly: GCF_020708595.1. NCBI lineage: Bacteria > Pseudomonadati > Pseudomonadota > Gammaproteobacteria > Pseudomonadales > Pseudomonadaceae > Pseudomonas > Pseudomonas sp. 203-8. The sequence goes on from NZ_JAJFDF010000026.1 coordinate 529, forward strand.
GCCG
>NZ_JAJFDF010000027.1:0-529 GCF_020708595.1 Pseudomonas sp. 203-8
TGGCCATCGACCGCGCCAGGCAACTGTTCGGCGCCGACTACGCCAACGTCCAGCCGCATTCCGGTTCCTCGGCCAACGCCGCGGTGTACCTGGCGCTGCTCAACGCCGGCGACACCATCCTCGGCATGAGCCTGGCCCACGGCGGCCATCTCACCCACGGCGCCAAGGTGTCCTCCTCCGGCAAGCTGTACAACGCCGTGCAGTACGGCCTGGACACCGCTACCGGGCTGATCGACTACGACGAAGTCGAGCGCCTGGCCGTGGAGCATAAGCCGAAGATGATCGTCGCCGGCTTCTCCGCCTACTCCAAGACCCTCGACTTCCCGCGCTTCCGCGCCATCGCCGACAAGGTCGGCGCGCTGCTGTTCGTCGACATGGCCCACGTCGCCGGGCTGGTCGCCGCCGGCCTCTACCCGAACCCGATCCCCTTCGCCGACGTGGTCACCACCACCACCCACAAGACCCTGCGCGGCCCGCGCGGCGGCCTGATCCTGGCGCGCGCCAACGAGGAGATCGAGAAGAAGCTCAA
>NZ_JAJFDF010000028.1:0-528 GCF_020708595.1 Pseudomonas sp. 203-8
GGCGACGGCAGTTGGCTGAGCTACGAATACGACGACGCACGGCGCCTGGTGGCGATCGGCAACAACCTCGGCGAACGCCTCGAATACGACGTCGACACCAAGGGCAATCGCACCGCCCAGCGCATCAAGGACGCCAGCGGCAGCCTGGTGCGCCAGCAGCAATGGGCCTACGACGAGCTTGGCCGGCTGCTCCGTGCGGTCGGCGCCGGCGGCCAGACACGCAGCTTCGCCTACGACCTCAACGACAATCCGGTCGGCGAAACCAACCCGCGCCAGTTCGCCCACAGCCAGGCCTTCGACGCCCTCGACCGGCTGGTCGGCCAGAGCGATCCCCTCGGCGGCAAGACCCGACTCGCCTACGACGCCCAGGACAACCTCACCGAGGTCAAGGACCCGCGCGGCGTCACCACCCGCTACGAATACGACGGCCTCGGCAACCTGACCCGACTGGTCAGCCCGGACAGCGGCACCACCACCTTCGAGCACGACGCCGCCGGCAACGTCATCCGCCGCACCGACGCTCGCGGT
>NZ_JAJFDF010000003.1:0-650608 GCF_020708595.1 Pseudomonas sp. 203-8
ACGACCCGCGGCTGATCCCGGGCCACGCCTTTGCCCTGGAAGGTCATCCGCGTGCCGACTTCAACGCCTGGTGGCGGCCGGTGCGGGTGGTCCATCGCGGCACCCAGTATGCCGGCCAGGAGGAAGAATCCGCCGACGCCCCTCTGGGGGTGAGCTACGACCTGCGCGCCGAACTGGTACCCGAGGACGTCGAATGGCGTCCCGCACCGCTGCCTCGGCCACGTATCGATGGTCCGCAGATCGCGACGGTAGTCGGCCCGGCAGGGGAAGAGATCCATTGCGACGAGTGGGGACGGGTGAAAGTCCAGTTCCCCTGGGATCGCGAGGGACGTCACGATGAGTTCAGTACCTGCTGGATACGGGTCGCGCAGAACTGGGCGGGTGCCGACTGGGGACACATGGCGATCCCGCGGATTGGCCAGGAGGTGATCGTCGATTACCTGGACGGCGACTGCGACCAGCCGATCGTCACCGGGCGCACCTACCGGGCGACCAACCGACCACCCTACGCGCTGCCCGACCACAAGATCCTCAGCACCATCAAGAGCAAGGAGTACAAGGGCAGCCGGGCCAACGAGCTGCGCATCGACGACACCACGGCGCAGATCAGTGCGGCGCTGATGAGCGACCACGGTGCCAGCGCGCTGCACCTGGGCTACCTGACCCATCCTCGGCCCGAAGGCGGCAAGCCGCGCGGCGAGGGCTTCGAACTGCGCACCGACGAACATGGCGCGGTGCGTGCGGCCAAGGGGCTGCTGCTGAGCACCGAGGAGCAGCTCAGGGCCGGCGCCGGCCATCTCGACCGAGGCGTCGTGGTGCAGGTGCTGGAGGCGGCGCTGGAGCTGGCCCGCGAGCTGGGCGACTACGCCGGGGAGCACCAGGGCGTGGGGCACGACGCGGCGCCGCAGCAAACCCTCCAGGAAGCCGTGCGCGACCTCGGCCACGGTGCCAACGACGAGTCCGGCAAGAGCAACGGAGGCAAGCCGGCGATCGCCTTGAGCGGTCCGGCAGGGATCGCCGCGGCGACGCCGGCGAGCCTGACCCTGGCCGCCGGCGAGCACGTCGACAGCGTGGCCCGGCAGAACCAGCAGGTGACCGCCGGGCAGAAGGTGGTGATCAACGCCGGCAGCGACATCGGCCTGTTCGCCCAGGGCGGCGAGCTGCGCCAGATCACCCACCAGGGGCCGATGCTGCTGCAGGCGCAGAAGAACGACATCCGCCTGGAGGCCGAGCAGAGCGTGGAGGTCAGCGCCAGCCAGCAGCACGTGCTGGTCACCGCGAAGGAGCACATCACCCTGATGTGCGGCGGCGCCTACCTGACCCTCAAGGGCGGCAACATCGAGCTGGGCATGCCCGGCAACTTCGTGGTCAAGGCGGCGAAGCACAGTCATGTCGGTCCCGCTCATGCATCGACCAGCTTCAACGCCTGGGATTCGACACCGTTCGATGACCGGTATGTCCTGCGCGACGAAGCCACGCTGGAGCCGTTACCCAATATCGCCGTTGAAGTGATACGAGGCGATGGTGGTGTGGTGAAACTGATGACCGACAGCCAGGGCCGTTTACCCAAGCAACAACACCTGGCCATGGACCCGGTGCAGATACGCATCCTGGGCAAGGGCAGTCACAACAGCGACACGGAGTCCAACACATGAGCAGCGAACCGCTCGAGCCGAATCAGGATGTGATCATCCCTCGCTCTCGCGACAGTCTGGGACGGCCTGTCTACAAGGCGCAGTTGACCCGTACCGACAACCAGAGCGAAAAGGTGGCACTGGTTCGGCAGACCGCTCCCCTGCCGGTGATCTTCATTCCGGGGATCATGGGAACCAACCTGCGCAACAAGGCAGATAAAAGCGAGGTCTGGAGGCCGCCGAATGGTCTGTGGCCTCTGGGAGACTTCGCTGCCTCGTTTGGTGCGTTGTGGACTTGGGCCTGGAGGGGCCCAAAGGTCCGTCAAAAACTTCTGAGAGCCGAGAGAGTGGAAGTCGATGACCAAGGCACGATCGATGTCGGCCAGTCTGGCCTGGATGAAGACGCTGCCCGCCTACGCGGCTGGGGCAAGGTCATGCGCAGTGCGTACAACCCCGTCATGGGATTAATGGAGAGGCGACTGGATAACATCGTCAGCCGTAGGGAACTCCAGGCATGGTGGAATGACGAAGCCCTCTCTCCTCCTGCAGATCAGGGTGAGGAGCAGGGAAAGGTTGGGCCGATCGATGAAGAGGAATTGCTCAAGGCCAGCCGATACCAGTTCGACGTCTGGTGCGCCGGTTATAACTGGCTACAGTCCAACCGGCAGTCGGCGCTGGATGTACGCGACTACATCGAGAACACGGTGTTGCCTTTCTACCAGAAGGAGCATGGTCTCGATCCCGAGCAAATGAGTCGTATGAAAGTCATTCTGATCACCCACTCGATGGGAGGGCTGGTGGCGCGTGCCTTGACGCAGTTGCACGGCTATGAGCGCGTATTGGGGGTGGTGCATGGCGTGCAACCTGCGACGGGTTCCTCGACCATCTACCATCATATGCGTTGTGGCTATGAAGGTATCGCACAGGTCGTGCTGGGACGAAATGCCGGTGAAGTGACAGCCGTTGTCGCCAACTCGGCCGGCGCGCTGGAGTTGGCCCCTAGCGCCGAATACCGGGAAGGACGTCCCTGGCTGTTTCTGTGCGACGCGCAAGGCCAGGTACTCAAGGATATCGATGGAAAGCCTCGGGCTTATCCGCAGAACCAGAATCCTTATGAAGAGATATACAAGAGCTCTACGTGGTATGGATTGGTGCCTGAACAAAATGCACAATATCTAGATTTATCAAACACTGAAAATAAAAAGAAAAATCCTAGGGTAATTTTTGAGAAAAAAATTGATGCTATTGCTGACTTTCATAATGAATTGGCTACGGCGGGCTACCACGTAGAAACCTATATTCATTACGGTGCTGACGATAGCCGCCATAGTTGGCGTGATTTGATCTGGAAAGGTGACCCGACCCCTCTGGAAACCCCTGGCGCCACACTCAACGACGATGAGAACGGTACTTACAACAGTTGGTTCCGCCGGGGCTTGCCCACCATAGTGCAGGGTCCGCTGGAGGCGGGAAATCCACTGGACGCTTCCGGCAGCGGAGGTGACGAAACGGTACCGACCGACTCCGGCCAGGCCCCTGCCCTGGCAGGTGTCAAGGCCAGCTTTCGGCATGGCAGCAAGGGCAAGGGACAGGCCAATACCAAACGGGGCTATGAGCACCAGGACAGTTACAACGATGCTCGTGCCCAATGGGCAGCGCTATATGGGGTGATCAAAATCACCCAGTTGGCGGATTGGCATCCTAATGACAAAGGAGGGACATGATGCATCCCCGTCGGTTGCTTGCTGTACTTGGGTTGGTGGTCTTGTCCAGCATGACCAGTTGCACTTCGTTTTCTTCTTCTCGGAGCCCTTCCATGGACAAGACCGGATGGATCACTCATTGCTTTGGTCGCTTTCTGATTGACCTGCCGCCTGACGCGATAATTAACGCCGGATACTATCTATGGGGCGACAACATCCAACGGCTAGATGGCTCACCTGCTGAGCTAGCAGCCAGGATTGCCCATCGCGAGCAAGAGTTACGGAATGGCATTCATAAAAAAACAAAGGAGAGCATGTTTGTTCGGAGGGCGGAAGACAAGGCTGGAGCCATTAGCCTGTGGTCTTGGGATTCGAATGCTAGTTTGCTTTCTTATAGGGTTGACTCATATTTTGTGGCTCATCCCAAGGGAGAGGTTTTTCTATACTCAGGAGAAGTTACTCACGACAAAGAGAAGGAAGGGGAGGAAGTTATCAATGATATATCCCGAAGCCTTCGCTCTCGCGAGCCCAAAGAAGCTCCAACTGAGCCGGGCTTTTGCATTGATCATGCCTATATTGCAGGGGATAGTTTTCAAGATGAAGAGTTTGGTGTAGGTGTTACCTTTCCCAATCACCCTGGTGCGCGCTTTGAATTCCGCTCCTCCACGGGATCTGAGCTAAACAGCCTTCTTGAGCGAGTCGACGGCTTCGTGCAGAACATGCTCGCTACGGTTGCTGGAGTCGAGAGATTGAGAAAGGGGAAGCACCCTGTGGGGAGCCTTCCGGGAGAGGAGTACTTGGTTGCGGGAAGCAACAAGGGACAGCGCGCCTACACATTCATGTGGGAGGTTCAAGGCAAGGAGGAATCGCTAACCGAGCCCAATCTTACTGCGGGACTGGCGGTACTGGAACGCAGCAATGAAAACGGTAAACCACCGCCCCCTGCCTTCAAATCGGATAAAGAAGCATTGGAACTGTGGGACACCATTGTCGATTCGATTCGCGTGCGCCCGACTTCTTCATCACCGCGAGGTGGAAATGCCGGTCCTTCCCCTGCTCCGAAACCCGCTACGCCTGGCGGCCAAACGCTCGGTGATGACTATGTCTACGAGGAATTCCTCTCCAGCCTGAAGCCCAAAGACAGCTGGCTGGACGACCTATAGGAGCGACCCGCGATGGACATCATTCGCCTTGGCGACACCACCAGCCATGGAGGCACGGTGATTGAGGCGTTCGCCCAGACCGACCTCAACGGCAAGCCGATGGCCGGTGTAGGCCACCAAGTGGTTTGCCCCTTGTGCAAGGGAACCTTCCCCATTACCGAAGGTAGCGCCCTGCTGGATGTGAATGGGGTCCCGGTCGCGCTACATGGGATGAAAACAGCTTGTGGTGCCAGCCTGATTGCCAGTGGCCCGTTGGGCGCTGCCGAAAACTGAAAAAGGGGGACGTTCGATATGCCGAACGACTTCGGCGACCTCCTTCGTGCCTCTCCTATAGAACGCTCAGGAAAACTCCGCCGGCTTCTTGTCCAGCATGACCTGCCCAGAGCCTTGGCACCTTGGCCAGTCTGCCGTTGTGCACTCCAGCAAGCGCTGGCGGCATTCTCTTTGCTCGTTGAGCGTCTCCATTGCCGCCAGGATCTACTGGCGCTCAGATAGCCGGTTGCTCTCGCGCACGTCGCTGCTTGTAGTCGCCAATGCAAGCAGGCGTTCCGCAAAGACCCATGGCTGATCCCGGGCGACAGGGTTCAAGGCCTTGCTGCACCGGGCTTGTGCCCACTGAGGTAGGGGTCGCTGAAAACTCCCAGCGGCTAGAGCACGTCGGCTAATCCGACCAATGTCGTACACCGCCGGGCGTCCCGGGGGTAGCCGGCGCCAGTTCTATGGATACAGTGGAAGCAGCTCTGGAAAGCCTGTAGTAGACCGATTGGTCAACTACAAAAAATTACTTTGTATACAAAAAATCGATTGAATCGAGCACACAACGGGGATATAAAACACCCCACCGCATCGCCCTGAAGCCTGGGGTGGATGTTCGGCCAGAAATACCCGGCCGCCGGAACCTGCCTTTTCCGGTGTCCGCCTGCGACTGACAACAATAAAAACGCCTGAGGTGTTGCATGTCCGTGGTAACTGATCGCCGCATCCCCGACTCGCCCGTAGACCAGCGCCTGCCGCTGACGCAGCTGCTGCTGGTGGGCTTCCAGCATGTGCTGCTGATGTACGGTGGCGCCGTCGCCGTGCCTCTGATCGTCGGCCAGGCGGCCGGCCTCTCGCGCGAGGAAATCGCCTTCCTGATCAACGCCGACCTGCTGGTCGCCGGCATCGCCACCTTGGTCCAGTCGCTGGGCATCGGCCCGATGGGCATCCGCATGCCGGTGATGATGGGCGCCAGCTTCGCCGCCGTCGGCAGCATGGTGGCGATGGCCGGGATGCCCGGCGTGGGCATCACCGGGATCTTCGGCGCGACCATCGCCGCCGGTTTCTTCGGCATGCTCATCGCCCCCTTCATGTCGCGCATCGTGCGTTTCTTCCCACCGCTGGTGACCGGCACGGTGATCACCTCGATCGGCATGTGCCTGTTCCCGGTGGCGATCAACTGGGCCGGCGGCGGCAAGGGCGCGGAAGACTTCGGCTCCCTGCACTTCCTGTTCCTCTCCAGCCTGGTGCTCTGCACCATCCTCCTGATCAACCGCTTCATGCGCGGTTTCTGGGTCAACATCTCGGTGCTGATGGGCATGGGCCTGGGCTACGCGATCGCCGGCGGCATGGGCATGGTCGACCTCGGCGGTCTGGCCGAGCGCCCCTGGTTCGACATCGTCACCCCGCTGCACTTCGGTGCGCCGACCTTCGACCTGGCGCCGATCCTGTCGATGTGCCTGGTGGTAGTGATCATCTTCGTCGAGTCCACCGGCATGTTCCTCGCCCTGGGCAAGATCACCGGCCGCGAGATCACCCCGACCGAACTGCGCCGCGGCCTGCTCTGCGACGCCGGCGCCTCGTTCTTCGCCGGTTTCCTGAACACCTTCACCCATTCCTCGTTCGCCCAGAACATCGGCCTGGTGCAGATGACCGGGGTGCGCAGCCGCTACGTCACGGTGGCCGCCGCCGGTTTCCTGATCCTCCTCAGCATGCTGCCCAAGGCCGCCTTCCTGGTCGCCTCGATCCCGCCGGCGGTACTCGGCGGCGCCGGCATCGCCATGTTCGGCATGGTCGCCGCCAGCGGCATCCAGATCCTCCACGAGGCCAACATCACCGACCGCCGCAACCAGTTGCTGGTGGCGGTAAGCATCGGCATGGGCATGGTGCCGGTGGTGCGCCCGGACTTCTTCGCCCGCCTGCCGGTCTGGATGGAGCCGATCACCCATAGCGGCATCGCCATGACCGCGATCTGGGCGGTGGTGCTGAACCTGCTGTTCAACATCCTCAGCCGCAACGACCGCAGCCACTTGTGCGGCAGCCACGCGCCGGCGCCCAAGCACTCCTGACTCCCTGGCGGACCGGCGACACTCCCGGTCCGCCCTTCCCTCGGGCCGGACTTCGTCCGGCTTCTTTTTCTCCGCTCGCGGTCCGCACCACTCAGTCCCGCCGAAGGAAAGGCCCCGCCTTGCGCTCCAGCAGATGCAGCAATTCCGCCTGCATGTAGGCGTAGTCGTCCGGGATATCCAGGCAGACCAGGCGCTTGCCTTTCATCGCCGCGGCGTGCCGGCGCAGCAGCGCCTGCCGGTGGCGGCGCTCCATGACGACGACCAGCGTCGCCCACTCCAGTTGCTCCCGCTCCAGGGGCGTCTCGGCGTCCGCCGCCAGCCCGGCGGAATCGGTCTCGACGCCCGGCCAGTTGGCGAACAGCCGTTCGGCGCTGGGACTACGCAGGCGGTTGCGGCTGCAGATGAACAGGACCCGGTGCATGGGAGGCTTTCCTTTGCTGGCGCGGCAGGTAGCATGACTTCTTCGCCGCGTTTCGGCGTTGCGCCGCGTCGCTTTTCCCGGGACGGGGCAGCGAGCGGTGCGTGCCGGAACACGGTCACCCGGGTGGCATGGGGGAGGAAGCGGCGGATGGCGCCGTTGGTGCCATCATCCCAGGAGGATACCGTCAGCCGCCGGTCATGCTCATGAAACGCAGCACCTGGACCTGCTCCTGGGCGTCGAAGTGATGCCGCTCCGGCTTCAGGTTCAGCGCCGCCACCAGTGCCGCGCTCAGGCGCTCGCGGTCGCCGGGATGGCTGCGCAGCAGTTCGCGCAGGTCGAGCGCCCCCTCGTGGCCGAGGCAGAGCACCAGCTTGCCCTCGGCGGTGACGCGCACGCGGTTGCAGTCGCCGCAGAAATTATTGCTGTGAGGTGAGATGAAGCCGATCCGGCTGGGCTCGTCGCCGATCTGGTAATACCGCGACGGCCCGCCGCTGCGCGCCAGGCTCGGGGTCAGCGGCCAGCGGCGCTCGATGATCGCGCGGACTTCGTCGCTGGTGCAGAGGGTCAGTTCGCGACGGTGGCTGGTGATGCTGCCCAGCGGCATTTCCTCGATGAAACTGATGTCCAACTGGTTGGCCAGGGCGTACTCGACCAGGTTGAGGATCTCGTCGTCGTTGCGGCCCTTCTGTACCACGCAGTTCAGCTTGATCCGCTCGAAACCGGCTTCGCGCGCCGCCTGGATGCCGTCCAGCACCTGCTCCAGGCGATCGCTACGGGTGAAGGCGGCGAAGCGTTCGCGCTGCAGCGAGTCGAGGCTGACGTTGAGGCGGCGGACGCCGGCGGCCTTCAGCTCGGCGGCGCGCTCGCGCAGTTGCGAACCGTTGGTGGTGATCGCCAGGTCTTCCAGTTCCGCACGCTGCCCCAGGCGTGCCAGCAGGCCGGTGATGCCCTTGCGCACCAGCGGCTCGCCGCCGGTGATACGAATGCGCCGCACGCCGAGGCCGATGAAGGCGTCGGCCACCGCGTAAAGTTCCTCCAGGCTGAGGACCTGGTCGCGGGGAAGGAACTGCATGTCTTCGCTCATGCAGTAGGTGCAGCGGAAGTCGCAGCGATCCGTCACCGACAGGCGCAGGTAGGTGATGCGACGGCCGAAGGGATCGACCAGACGGGAATCGGACATAGTGACTCGTTCTGTTCCGGGGGCTCGCCCGGCGCTCGGTGGGTGAGTGCGAGCGGGCGACTCGATACCCCTAACGAATACTCCAAATACCGGAAAATGTATAGGGCAAATGAACCGGCGGGTCAGGATTTCCCGGGCCTCCGCCTCGCTCGCACCTTGCTTGAGGGGCGCTCCGGGCGGGTGCTACCATCCTCGGCTTCCTGCCGCCGTTGCAGCAATGAAGAACAAGGACTGATGACCAGCATCCGCGAGCGCAACAAGCGCCTGATCCTCCGCGCCGCCAGCGAGGAATTCGCCGACAAGGGCTTCGCGGCGACCAAGACCAGCGACATCGCCGCCCGCGCCGGCCTGCCCAAGCCCAACGTCTACTACTACTTCCAGTCCAAGGAAAACCTCTATCGCTGCGTGCTGGAAAGCATCGTCGAGCCGCTGCTGCAAGCGTCGGCACCGTTCCGCGTGGAAGACGACCCGCTGCTCGCCCTGCCCGCCTACATCCGCTCGAAGATCCGCATCTCCCGCGAGCTGCCGCATGCCTCCAAGGTCTTCGCCAGCGAGATCATGCACGGCGCGCCGCACCTGCCGAAGGAATACCTCGACGAACTGAACGCCCAGGCCCAGCGCAACGTCACCTGCCTGCAGACCTGGATCGACCGTGGCCAGCTCGCCCCGGTGGACCCGCATCACCTGCTCTTCGCCATCTGGGCGGCGACCCAGACCTATGCCGACTTCGATTGGCAGATTTCCATCGTCACCGGCAAGGAACAGCTCAGCGACGCCGACTACGACGCTGCGGTGGAAACCATCACCCGCCTGGTCCTGAAAGGCTGCACGCCCGACGGGCAATCCGGCAAGAGCGCCGGCCGGCTTCGGCCGCTGCCGCTCTGACCCGCCCCAGCGCCGGCTTCGCACCGAGCGGCGTGACGCGGTATTCGACCCGCGGCGGCAGCTCCGCATACACCTCGCCTGGACGCTATCGGCGGAGTTGCTCGAGCGCGGTATCCGGGTCAACGCCCTGAACCCGGGGCCGACCCGGACGCCAGCGCTGGACAAAGCCGCTACCGATGTCGAGGCCACCCAGGCGCTGAGGGAGAAGATTAGCCGGGACGCCTGGGGGAGCCGCTGGAGATCGCCAGTGCCGCGCTATTCCTGGCCTCGAACGAGCCCCGCTGCAGGTATGGCACGGAGAGCCTGGTGGATGGCGGCGTACGCCACCTGAAGAAGGGAGCGAAGGCCCGGTCCTGGTGAGCGGGCCGCAAGCTCAACCGGCGTCGGGCACCAGCCCGACCGCCAGCACGCCCTGGATCGCGCATTGCTCGTCGATATCCGAGGTATCGCCGCTGATACCGACCGCGCCGACCACCTCTGCCTTGTCGTTGCGAATCAGCACCCCGCCCGGCGCCGGAACCAGATTGCCATGGGCCAGGGTGTTCACCGCGGAAATGAACGAAGGCCGCTGCTGCGCATCCGCCGCCAGCAGCCGCGACGACTTGCCCAGGGCCACGGCGCCCCAGGCCTTGCCGATGGCGATCTGCGGTCGCAGCATGCTGGCGCCGTCCTCGCGCTGCAGCGCCACCAGGTGGCCGCCAGCATCGAGCACCGCGATGGTCAGGGGCGCGGTGGACAGCTCGCGCCCCACCGCCAGCGCCTGGCGGGTAATGCCCAGCGCGGTTTCCAGACTGATGGTGGTCATGGTCGTTCCTCTCGAGTTGTTAAGGCTAGAAATCGGGAAACCACCCGCTATGCGGGCGCGTTCGAAAATTTGTACCCAATCTAGTAGCCGACCGGCCCTACGAAAGCAACATTCCAGAACAATATGAACATAATTTTGTATACATTTTTTCAAACGCTGGTTTTATAAGCCTGCTAACAAGCATTACAACTAATTGTTTTTATTATGAAAAAATGGATTTCATCGGCTTTTTCAAGCGTATACAACCCATCTTGACCTTGCGCTCCCCCTCTGCCTAGAATCGCTCCAACTTTTGTACACAATTAGTATAAGAACGAGGAACAAAACGATGGCCAGAATGAGAGCAATCGAAGCCGCCGTACTGGTGATGCGCCGCGAAGGCGTGGATACCGCGTTCGGCGTCCCCGGTGCCGCGATCAACCCCATGTACGCCGCGCTGAAGAAGATCGGCGGCATCGACCATGTCCTGGCCCGTCACGTCGAAGGCGCCTCGCACATGGCCGAGGGCTACACCCGTACCAAGGCCGGCAACATCGGCGTCTGCATCGGCACCTCCGGCCCTGCCGGCACCGACATGATCACCGGCCTCTACTCCGCCTCCGCCGACTCCATCCCGATTCTCTGCATCACCGGCCAGGCACCGCGCGCCCGCCTGCACAAGGAAGACTTCCAGGCGGTCGACATCTCCAGCATCGCCGCGCCGGTGGCCAAGTGGGCGACCACCGTGCTGGAACCGGCCCAGGTCCCCTATGTATTCCAGAAGGCCTTCCAGCTGATGCGCAGCGACCGGCCCGGCCCGGTACTGATCGACCTGCCGTTCGACGTACAGATGGCCGAGATCGAGTTCGACATCGACGCCTACGAGCCCCTCCCGGTGAGCAAGCCGAAGGCCACCCGGGTCCAGGCCGAGAAGGTCCTGGCCATGCTCGACGAAGCCGAGCGCCCGCTGCTGGTGGCCGGCGGCGGCATCTTCAACGCCGACGCCGCCGAGCGCTTCCGCGAATTCGCCGAGCTGACCGGCATCCCGGTGATCCCGACCCTGATGGGCTGGGGCGTAATCCCCGACGACCACCCGCAGATGGCCGGCATGGTCGGCCTGCAGACCTCGCACCGCTACGGCAACGCCACCCTGCTGGAATCCGACCTGGTGCTCGGCATCGGCAACCGCTGGGCCAACCGCCACACCGGCAGCGTCGAGGTCTATACCGAAGGTCGCCGCTTCATCCATGTCGACATCGAACCGACCCAGATCGGCCGGGTGTTCATGCCCGACCTGGGCATCGTCTCCGACGCCGGCGCCGCCCTCGACGCATTCCTCGAAGTGGCCCGCGAATGGAAGGCCGCCGGCAAGCTGAAGTCGCGCGCCGCCTGGCTGGAAAGCTGCCAGCAGCGCAAACGCACGCTGCAGCGCAAGACCCACTTCGACAACGTGCCGGTGAAACCGCAGCGCGTCTACGAAGAGATGAACGAGTTCTTCGGCAAGGATGCCTGCTACGTCAGCACCATCGGCCTGTCGCAGATCGCCGGCGCACAGTTCCTCCATGTCTACCAACCGCGCCACTGGATCAACTGCGGCCAGGCCGGCCCGCTGGGCTGGACCATTCCCGCCGCGCTGGGGGTGGTCAAGGCCGACCCGAGCCGCCAGGTGGTGGCGCTCTCCGGCGACTACGACTTCCAGTTCATGATCGAGGAACTGGCGGTCGGCGCGCAGTTCAAGCTGCCCTATATCCACGTACTGGTGAACAACTCCTACCTGGGCCTGATCCGCCAGGCGCAGCGCGGCTTCGACATGGACTATTGCGTGCAGCTGGCCTTCGACAACATCAACGCCCCCGAGCTGGAAGGCTACGGCGTCGACCACGTCGCGGTGGTCGAGGGCCTGGGCTGCAAGGCGATCCGGGTGTTCGACCCGAACGAGATCGGCGCCGCCCTGGCCAAGGCCCGCGAACTGATGCAACAGCACCAGGTGCCGGTGGTGGTCGAGGTGATCCTGGAGCGCGTCACCAACATCTCCATGGGTACCGAGATCAACGCCATCAACGAGTTCGAGGAACTGGCCGAGAAAGGCGCCGACGCGCCGACCGCCATCTCGCTGCTCGACTGATCGCCGGCCTTTCCCGGAGGCGCGGACGGTGCGTGCGGCACCCCGCCCCCGGCGAAAGGCCTCCCGAACGTTTGACCGAACGATAGGAGCAAGACATGCCCCGTTTCTGCGCCAACCTGTCCATGCTGTTCACCGAGGTGGATTTCCTCGAACGCTTCGACGCCGCCGCCAAGGCCGGCTTCACCGGCGTCGAGTACCTCTTCCCCTATGACGTCGAGGCCGAGGCGATCAAGGCCCGCCTGGAAGCCAACAGCCTGGAGCAGGTGCTGTTCAACCTGCCGGCCGGCGACTGGGCCAAGGGCGAGCGCGGCATCGCCTGCCGCCCGGATCGGGTCCAGGAGTTCCGCGAGGGGGTCGACAAGGCCATCGCCTACGCCAGGGTGCTGGGCAACCGCCAGGTGAACTGCCTCGCCGGGATCCGGCCGCAGGGGCACGACTGCGCCAGCGTCGAGAAGACCTTCGTCGACAACCTGCGCTACGCCGCCGACAAGCTGGAAGCCGCAGGCATCCGCCTGGTCATGGAGATGATCAACACCCTCGACATCCCCGGCTTCTACCTGCAGAACACCCGCCAGGCCCTGGAGATCCGCGACAAGGTCGGCAGCGCCAACCTGTTCCTGCAATACGACATCTATCACATGCAGATCATGGAAGGCGACCTGGCCCGCACCCTGGAAAACCAGTTGGCGGCGATCAACCACGTGCAACTCGCCGACAACCCCGGCCGCCACGAACCGGGCACCGGCGAGATCAACTACCGCTTCCTCTTCGAGCACCTGGACCGCATCGGCTACCAGGGCTGGATCGGCTGCGAGTACAAGCCGGCCACCACCACCGAAGCCGGCCTCGGCTGGATGAAGACGCACAACGTCGTCTGATCCGCACCCACGAACAAGACGCTCCCGCCTCCCTGCGCGGAGCCACTCGACAGACAGAACCAGGAGACACTCTCATGGCCAAGATCGGATTCATCGGCACCGGAATCATGGGCAAGCCCATGGCGCAGAACCTGCAGAAGGCCGGCCACAGCCTGTTCCTTTCCACCCACCACGACGCCGCTCCGGCCGACCTGCTGGAGGCCGGCGCCATTGCCCTGGCCAACCCGAAGGAAGTGGCCCAGGAAGCCGAGTTCATCATCGTCATGGTGCCGGACACCCCGCAGGTCGAGGATGTGCTGTTCCGCAAGGACGGTATCGCCGAGGGCGTCGGCCCGAACAAGGTGGTGATCGACATGAGTTCGATCTCCCCCACCGCCACCAAGGGCTTCGCCGAGAAGATCAAGGCTACCGGCGCGCAGTACCTGGACGCCCCGGTCTCCGGCGGCGAGGTTGGCGCCAAGGCGGCGACCCTGAGCATCATGGTCGGCGGCTGCCCGAACACCTTCGAACGCGCCCTGCCGCTGTTCCAGGCGATGGGCAAGAACATCACCCGCGTCGGCGGCAACGGCGACGGCCAGACCGCCAAGGTGGCCAACCAGATCATCGTCGCGCTGAACATCCAGGCGGTCGCCGAGGCCCTGCTGTTCGCCGCCCGCAACGGCGCCGATCCGGCCAAGGTGCGCGAGGCGCTGATGGGTGGCTTCGCCTCCTCGCGGATCCTCGAGGTACACGGCGAACGCATGGTCAAGGGCACCTTCGACCCGGGCTTCCGCATCAGCCTGCACCAGAAGGACCTAAACCTGGCCCTGGCCGGCGCCCGCGAGCTGAACCTGAACCTGCCCAACACCGCCAACGCCCAGCAGGTGTTCAGCACCTGCGCGGCCATCGGCGGCAGTAACTGGGACCACTCGGCGCTGATCAAGGGCCTGGAGCACATGGCCAACTTCTCGATCCGCGACGAGTGATCCGCAGTCCGCGCGGGCCGTCACCCCGCGCGGAGCGACGAACCCCTTTTCGAAGGGCTCGGGGAGAGGAACGGTCGGCGAACTCCGGTGTTCGCCGCCGCCCTCTTCCTTCCCCGCCCACAAGGCGGGGTAAAGGAAGCGAACGCCCGGCCGGGAGATTCACGGCCTCTGCGTCCGGGCGCCTCGCTTCCATTCCCCAGTTCCCGCCGGCGCGGGTGCTGCGGAATGGAAGCGTCGACGACGCTGCGACCGCCGGTCCGACCGGCGGCACGACAACAAGAAATTCGGAGCCTGTCATGAGTACCGATCCACGCGCCTTTCTCACCGAGCTGTTCAATACCGCGGTGGCAGCCGGCCATCCCTACCAGGTGCTGGCCGACCACCTGCCGGAAGATCGCAGCGGGCGCGCCATCGTCATCGGTGCCGGCAAGGCCGCCGGAGCCATGGCCGAAGTGGTGGAGAAGCACTGGCAGGGCGAGATCCAGGGCCTGGTAGTGGCGCCTTACCGCTACGGCGCGCAATGCAGTCGCATCGAGGTGGTGGAAGCCTCCCATCCGGTGCCCGACGACGCCGGCGAGCGCGTCGCCCGTCGCGTGCTGGAACTGATCAGCGGCCTGAACGAGAGCGACCGGGTGATCTTCCTTCTCTCCGGCGGCGGCTCCGCACTGCTTTCGCTGCCTGCCGAAGGCATCGGCCTGGCGGACAAGCAGGCGGTGAACAAGGCGCTGCTCAAGTCCGGCGCCGCCATCGGCGAGATGAACTGCGTGCGCAAGCACCTCTCGGCGATCAAGGGCGGTCGCCTGGCCAAGGCCTGCTGGCCGGCCAGCGTCTATACCTACGCGATTTCCGACGTTCCCGGCGACGAGGCCACGGTGATCGCCTCCGGCCCCAGCGTCGGCGACCCGACCACCTCCGCCGACGCCCTGGCGATCCTCAAGCGCTACGCCATCGACGTGCCGCAGAACGTCCTCGACTGGCTCGCCGACCCGCGCTCGGAAACCGTCAAGCCCGACGACCCGTGCCTGGCGCGCAGCCACTTCCAGTTGATCGCCACGCCACAGAACGCCCTCGACGCAGCAGCGGTGAAGTGCCGCGCGGCCGGCTTCTCGACGCTGATCCTCGGCGACCTGGAGGGCGAGGCGCGGGAGGTCGCCAAGGTCCACGCCGGCATCGCCCGGCAGATCCGCAAGCACGGCCAGCCGCTGGCGGCGCCCTGCGTGATCCTCTCCGGCGGCGAGACCACCGTCACCGTGCGCGGCAACGGTCGCGGCGGACGCAACGCCGAGTTCCTCCTCAGCCTCACCGCCGAGCTAAAGGGCGAACCGAACATCTGGGCCCTGGCCGGCGACACCGACGGCATCGACGGCTCGGAAGACAACGCCGGCGCGTTGATGACGCCCTGCTCCCATGCGCGCGGCGAAAAGGCCGGGCTGAAGATCCGCGACGAGCTCGACGACAACAACGGCTACGGCTATTTCCAGGCCCTCGGCGACCTGCTGGTGACCGGACCGACCCGCACCAACGTGAACGACTTCCGCGCCATTCTCATCCTCGAGTCCTGACATGACAGCCGACAAGAAAGCCAAGATCCTCGCCACCCTCGGCCCGGCCACCCGCAGCCGCGACGATATCCGTGCCCTGGTGGAGGCCGGCGCCAACCTGTTCCGCCTGAACTTCAGCCACGGCGACTACTCCGATCACGCGCAGCGCTTCGCCTGGGTGCGCGAGGTGGAAGCGGAGCTGAACTACCCGATCGGCGTGCTCATGGACCTGCAGGGTCCGAAGCTGCGGGTCGGCCGCTTCGCCGCCGGTGCCGTGCAATTGCAGCGTGGGCAGACCTTCACCCTCGACCTCAGCGACGCCCCCGGCGACGAGCGGCGGGTCAACCTGCCGCATCCGGAGATCATCCATGCCCTGGAACCGGGCATGAGCCTGCTGCTGGACGACGGCAAGATCCGCCTGGAAGTGGTCAACTGCCACAGCGACGCCATCGAGACCCGCGTGGCGGTGGGTGGCGAGCTGTCCGATCGCAAGGGCGTCAACGTGCCGGAAGCGGTGCTGCAACTCAGCCCGCTGACCGACAAGGACCGCCGCGACCTGGCCTTCGGCCTGGAACTGGGGGTCGACTGGGTGGCGCTGTCCTTCGTGCAACGCCCGGAGGACATCGACGAGGCCCGTGGGCTGATCGGCGACAAGGCCTTCCTCATGGCCAAGATCGAGAAGCCCAGCGCGGTGAGCGCCATCGAGGCGATCGCCGAGCGCGCCGACGCGATCATGGTGGCGCGCGGCGACCTCGGCGTAGAGGTGCCGGCGGAGAGCGTGCCGGGCATCCAGAAACGCATCGTCCAGGTCTGCCGCCAGCTCGGCAAGCCGGTGGTGGTGGCCACCCAGATGCTCGAGTCGATGCGCTTCTCCCCCGCCCCGACCCGCGCCGAGGTGACCGACGTAGCCACCGCGGTGGGCGCCGGCGCCGACGCGGTGATGCTTTCGGCGGAAACCGCTTCCGGACAATACCCTCGCGAGGCGGTAGAGATGATGGCGAAGATCGTCCGCCAGGTGGAGGCCGAGCCGGACTACCACGTCCAGCTCGAGGTCAACCGTCCGCAGCCCGACGCTACCGTCTCCGATGCGATCAGCTGCGCGATCCGCCGGGTCAGCCGGATCCTCCCGGTGGCGGTGCTGGTGAACTACACCGAGTCGGGCAACTCGACCCTGCGCGCCGCCCGCGAGCGGCCCAAGGCGCCGATCCTCAGCCTGACCCCGAACCTGCGCACCGCGCGGCGACTGACCGTAGCCTGGGGCGTGTATTCGGTGGTCAACGAGCAACTGGCGCACGTCGACGAGATCTGCTCGACCGCCCTCGACATCGCCCTGGCCCAGCGCATGGCGCGCCGCGGCGACACCGTGGTGGTCACCGCCGGCGTGCCGTTCGGTCGCCCCGGCTCGACCAACATGCTGCGCATCGAGACCGTGGCGCCGCCGCTGGGAGATCTCTGAAGCAACGAGTTCGGTCCGGCTCGCGCCGTCCCCCCGGGCATGCGGGTCGGGCCACCCTTGTCTCTCTCGGATGGATGGGGCCGGAAATACGGGGCCGCGTCTCCATCCATCCGGGAAAGACCTTCTTGTCGGACCATGGCCTCCCTCGCGCACTCCCATGCAGGCCATGGACATTCAAGGCCTCCGGTTCAACTCCTGCCGGAGGTCTTTTTTTCTTCTTGGAACGCCCTGCATGCATGACCCTCGCCTGGCCTTCTCGTCCGGGGTGCGTCGCCTCCGCGCCAGACCCTACAATGACCGCCCCCGCCCCTCGCGCAGGCCTGGCATCTCCGTGCCTGCCGAGCGGCCCTTGCCGCACTGACCGCCATGCCCCTGCAATCTCTCCTCAATGCATCCCGAATCCTCCTGCGCGGCATCAGCCAGGTGTTCCTCCAGGGCGACCCACGCCTGGGCCTGGCCTGTCTGCTGGCGATCGCCGTCGGCGCGCCGCCGCTGCTCGCCGGCGCCCTCCTTGGCGGCGCCCTCGGCCCGTTGCTGGCGCGCCTGTTGCACTGCGCCGACAGCGACATCGAGGCCGGGCTGTACGGCTACAACGCCGTGCTGATCGGCATGCTGCTGGCATTCCGCTTCGCCTGGTCGCCGGGGCTGGTGTCGCTGGTAGCGCTCGGCTGCCTGGCCAGCGTGGCGTTGCAGCGCCTGTTCCTGCATGGGCTGCGCCGACGCCGCTGGCTTCCGCCCTATACCCTGGGCTTCGTCCTCAACGGCTGGTGGCTGGTGCCCCTCGGCGCCTGGCTAGGCCTGGCCCCGGCGACCCATGGCGGCTGCTTCAGCTGCGCCTGGAGCGGCACGGCGGAGCTGGCGGCGCTAGCGCAGGGGATCGGCGAGATCATCTTCCTCGGTGAACCGCTGGCAGGGCTGCTGGTCTGGCTCGGCCTGCTGCTGGTCTCGCGTCCCTCCGCCGCCTGGGCCCTCGCCGGCGCCGCGGCCAGCCTGCCGCTGGCCTGGCTGCTGGGCTACGACTGGGCGAGCGCGCTCGCCGGGTTCTACGGCCTGAACGCCGCCCTTGCCGGGCTGGCCCTGGCCTTGCGCTACCGCAGCGTCTGGCCGCCACTGCTCGGCATGGGCCTGGCGGTGGCGCTGCAACCGCTGTTCGGCCTGCTCGGCCTGCCGGCGCTGACCGCACCGTTCATCCTCGCCTGCCTGCTTTGCATCGGCGGCGAGCGCCTGTACCTGCGCCTGGCCGGCAGCCTCGGCGCGCGCCTCGGCCGGCGACGCTCCTGAGCGGGGGAACGCTGGCGCCGGCGGGCTAGTCTGGTAAGGTGCCGCATCCATCATCAGGAGCCACGATGAGCGCACCCGACAGCTGGCGCGAACGCCTCTATATCGTCATCTTCCAGACCGACACCCGCGACGGCCGGCGCTTCGACAGCGCGCTGCTGCTGGTGATCCTGGCCAGCCTGCTGGTAGTGATGATCGACAGCATCGACGAAATCCACCAGGACTACGGCGACCTGCTGGCCTACATCGAATGGGGCTTCACCGGCATCTTCCTGGTGGAATACCTGCTGCGCCTGTACTGCTCGCCCAAGCCGCTGCGCTATGCCTTCAGCTTCTACGGCCTGGTCGACCTGCTGGCGATCCTCCCCGGCTTCCTCGCCCTGCTCTACCCCGACGCCCAGTACCTGCTGATCGTCCGGGTGATACGCATGCTGCGGATCTTCCGCGTGCTCAAGCTGCGCCAGTACCTGAGCCAGGCCAATTTCCTGCTCACCGCCCTGCGCGGCAGCAAGCAGAAGATCATCGTGTTCTTCCTCACCGTGATGACCCTGGTCACCGTGTTCGGCGCGCTGATGTACGTGGTCGAAGGCCCGGAGCACGGTTTCACCAGCATCCCCCGCGGCATCTACTGGGCGATCGTCACCCTGACCACGGTCGGCTTCGGCGACATCACCCCGAAGACCCCGCTCGGCCAGGCCATCGCCAGCCTGGTGATGCTCACCGGCTACTCGATCATCGCGGTGCCCACCGGGATCTTCACCGCCGAACTCGCCACCGCGATGCGCCAGGACCCGGCCAACCTGTTGCAGCGGGATTGCCCGGTGTGCCGCAAGGCGACCCACGAAGTGCAGGCGGCATTCTGCTGCCGCTGCGGCAACCCGTTGTTCCCTCGCGAGGAAGGCAGCCATGGGAAGTCTTGACCGGCAGCGCTGGGACGCCCTCTGGCAGCGACTCGGCGGCAACCCGCCGGCGGATGCCTTCGACGCGCTGCTGGCGGCCTATGGCGGGGCCGACCGGCACTACCACAGCGATCGCCACATCCTCGCCTGCCTGGAGCACTTCGACCGCTGGCGCCAACTGGCGCGGCGGCCGGACCTGGTGGAGCTGGCGTTGTGGACCCACGACCTGGTCTACGACACCCAGCGCCAGGACAACGAGGCCGCCAGCGCCGCCAGCACCGAGCGCTGGCTCGACCAGGCCGGGCTGGCGGCGCTGCGGCCGGCCCTGCGCGAACTGATCATGGCCACCTGTCACCAGGCGCCGCCGGGAGACGCCGACGCAGCCCTGGTGGTGGATCTCGACCTCGCCATCCTCGCCGCGCCGGCGCCGGTCTACGCACGCTACGAGGCGGACGTCCGCGCCGAATACGCCTGGGTGCCGGAACCGCTGTTCCGCGCCGGGCGCGGCAAGTTGCTGCGCCAGTTGCTGGAGCAACCGGCGCTGTACCACTGCGAACCGCTGCGGCAGCGCTGGGAGGCCGCCGCCCGCGCCAACCTGCGCGGTGCCCTGGAGCGCCTGGAACAGCCGGCCTGAGCCGCACGGGAAAATTTCTTCGCGCCGCTTAACCCGTCTTTCGCCGTGCTTGCGTCTCAGGCAGCAGGAAGGAACCGCACGCACGGGTTCCTCGCCCCTCCATCCGCCCAAGGAAGAGATATCGTGAATCGACTCGCCGCCTCTCCGCTCCTGTTCGCCGGCCTGTTCGCCAGCGCTCCGTTGCTGGCCGCGCCACAAGCGGTCGACAGCCGCATCAGCGCAGTCACCGTCTACGCCGACCGTGCCGTGGTCACCCGCACCGCCCGCCTGCAATTGCCCAAGGGCCAGCATGAGATCGCCCTGGAGCAACTGCCCTTCCAGCTCGACGACGCCAGCCTGCGCGCGTCCCTCGGCGCCAGCGCCGCCGCCACCCTGCTCGACGTCAGCAGCGCCGCGCAACGGGTCGAGCGCCCGGACGACAACCGTGTGCAGCAACTCGACCAGCAACTGCGCGAGATAGACCGGCAACTGCGGGAAATCCATGACCGCGGCAGCGTGCTCGAAGCGCAGAAGAAGTTCCTCGCCGACATCCAGAGCGGCAGCACCCAGCCCGGCAAGGATCGCCCCATGCCCGGCATCGACGAGCTGAAAAGCCTGCTGCAACTGACCGAAGGCAACCTCGAACGCCTGCTCGCCGAGCAGCGCCAGCTGGACGACCGCGCCGCCGAACTGGAACAGCGCAAGCAGCAGTTGCAGGAGCAGCGCGGCACCCTCAACGGCGACGGCAAGCGCTTCAAGCGCGCGGTCCTGCGGGTCGCCCTGGAGCAACCGGCACAGGTCGAGGTGAAGCTCGACTACACCCTGCGCGACGCCTCCTGGCAGCCGACCTACGACGCACGCCTGCGCGACGGCGCGAAGACCATCGAACTGACCTACCAGGGCCTGGTCCGGCAGAGCAGCGGCGAAGACTGGACCGACGTCGACCTGACCCTCTCCACCGCCCGTCCGGCCCTGGGCGGCAACGTACCGCGGCTGAATCCCTGGATCGTCGACATCGACGCGCCCAACGCCTACTACGGTGCCGAGATGGCCATGCAGGACGTTCCGGCGCCCATGCCGCAAGCCGCTCCCATCGCCAGGACCTCGGCGAAGATGGCCATGCCGGCCCCGGCGCCGAAGCTGGCCGAGGCGCGGCTCGCCACCGCGGAGGTCAGCAGCGGCGCCGCCAGCGCCTCTTTCCACATCCCCGTGCCGGCGACCCTGAACAGCGACGGCAGCGCGCAGAAGGTCACCATCGCCCGCCTGGAAATGCCGGCCAAGCTGCGCTATCTGGCGGCCCCGGCCCTGCGCGAAACCGCCTACCTGGAGGCGGAGACCCGCAACGACAGCGACTACCCGCTGCTCCCCGGCACCCTGAATACCTTTCTCGGCAACAGCTTCGTCGCCAGCGGCCATCTGCGCGGGGTGATGCCCGGCGAGAGCTTCGAACTGGCACTGGGCGCCGACGAGGGCATCGGCATCGAACGCAAGCTGGTCAAGCGCTATACCGACAGCAGCGGCCTGATCGGCAACCGCACGCGGGTCAACTACGAATTCCGCATCGACGTGCGCAACAACCACAAGAACGCCGAACGCGTGCAGTTCGAGGACCAGTTGCCGGTCTCGCGCAACGAGCAGATCCAGGTCACCTTGCTGGAACCCAAGGCGCAGGAAGTCAAGCGCGAGGACGACGGCAAGCTGAAGTGGGACTGGACCCTGCAACCCGGCGAGAAACGCAGCGCCACCCTGAAGTTCAGCGTGGAGTATCCCAAGGACCTGGCGGTCAGCGGCCTCGACTAGCGCTGGCCAAAGCGCCGGCCGCGGCATAGGCTCGAGCGGGTAATAAGCAAAGCAGTTTTTGATATTTACCCTGCATATAACCCGACGTTATAGTCGAGCCACTACAACATGCTCAAAGGAACTGCCCTGTGAAACGACTGTTCAGCGCCTCCCTGCTGGCCGCCGGCCTGGCGCTCGGCGGCGCCGCTCACGCCGCCCAGCCCCTGCTCAACGTCTCCTACGACGTGATGCGCGACTTCTACAAGGAATACAACCCGGCCTTCCAGAAATACTGGAAAGCGGAGAAAGGCGAGAACATCACCATCCAGATGTCCCATGGCGGTTCCAGCAAGCAGGCGCGCTCGGTGATCGACGGTCTGCCCGCCGACGTCATCACCATGAACCAGGCCACCGACATCGACGCCCTCGCCGACAACGGCGGCCTGGTGCCGAAGGACTGGGCGACCCGCCTGCCGAACAACAGCGCGCCGTTCACCTCGGCCACCGTGTTCATCGTTCGCAAGGGCAACCCCAAGGCCCTGAAGGACTGGCCGGACCTGCTCAAGGACGGCGTCCAGGTAGTGGTGCCGAACCCCAAGACCTCCGGCAATGGCCGCTACACCTATCTCTCCGCCTGGGGCTACGTGCTGAAGAACGGCGGTGACGAGAACAAGGCCAAGGAATTCGTCGGCAAGCTGTTCAAGCAGGTACCGGTGCTCGACACCGGCGGCCGCGCCGCCACCACTACCTTCATGCAGAACCAGATCGGCGACGTACTGGTGACCTTCGAGAACGAAGCCGAGATGATCGCCCGCGAATTCGGCCGAGGCGGCTTCGAGGTGGTCTACCCGAGCGTGTCCGCCGAGGCCGAGCCCCCCGTGGCGGTGGTCGACAAGGTGGTCGAGAAGAAAGGCAGCCGCGCCCAGGCCGAGGCCTACCTGAAGTACCTGTGGTCGGACGAGGGCCAGACCATCGCCGCCAACAACTACCTGCGCCCGCGCAACCCGGAGATCCTCGCCAAGTTCGCCGACCGCTTCCCGAAAGTCGACTTCTTCTCGGTGGAGAAGACCTTCGGCGACTGGCGCAGCGTGCAGAAGACCCACTTCATCGACGGCGGCGTATTCGACCAGATCTACAGCCCCAACTGATCCCTCGCCGCTCGACGAAAAAGCCGGAAGCGCTCGCGCTTCCGGCTTTTTCATTCGGCTTGCAGTTCAGCCACTGCCGCCTCAGCGAAACTCGTGCTCCACCTCGGACCAGAGGCTCACCCGCTGTCCGCCGGCCTCGAAGAACTCCATCTCGCGGCGGATGCCGGCGCTGTCTCGCCAGCCCGGCAGGTCGAGGACGATCAGCTCTTCCAGGTGATCCATGTAGAAGGCGTCCACCGGCGCCCACAACCTGCCGATCGCCGCGCGGTCGAGATCGGCCAGGCACAGGTTGATCGGATGGGACATGGAGACCTGGCTGAATACCACGTGGCCAGCGCGGACGATGGTCGCCGCGACCTCGTTGCAGGCACGGAAGCGCTGCTCGACCACCTCGGCGTCGGCATGGCTGTAGGGACAGGCTAGGAATATCTTGCGCATGGTTACCTCGTTGCGGAAAGCGACGCCGCGATGGCTCGCGGCGCTCGTCGGGGGATGTTTCAGGCTGCGTGCAGGGCGCTTTTTTCCGCCTCGTCATGCTCCTGCTCCTGCCGCGCATAGCGCTCGGCGGCAGGCACCGAGATGCGGATGGCGATGAATACCGCCAGCAGGCCGCCGAACAATTTGCCGAGCAGGATCGGCAGGATCAGCGTCGGCTGGAAGTTGGCGGTGAATGCCAGGTGATCGCCGATGGTGGCCTGGGCGCAGACGCCCAGGGCCACGCAAAGCACCTTGTCGCGAGCATTCATGTATTTGAACAGGTGGTAGGTGGCGATGATGTTCGCCAGTACCATGACAAAGGCGGTGGCGCCCGGCTGGGACAGCCCCAGGTAACGGCCGAGGACCGCCATCGGGCGCTTGCAGTAGCGCTGGAACAGGTAGCAGATGGGGAAGGTCCCGGCCAGCATGATGCCGATGTAGCCAGCGATCTCGATGGCGCGGAACAACTCTTTCTCGTCGGCGAACATCGGGTCGAAGCCCCAGCCGCCGAAGACCTTGGTGAAGACTCCGGTGAAGTGCTGGACGATGGAAAGCGCCAGGGCCATCTTGATGAACGCGTCCATCACCTTGCCGAATACCAGGAACCCGGTGACCATCGCCGTCGCCCGGTACTTCAGGCCGGCGGCCAGCAGGAAGCAGAAGACGAACAGCGGCGCCAGCAGCCGAAGCATGTCGAGGAAGTCCAGCGACAGGTAGTGCAGGGCCGGCGAACCGGTCGATACCAGTTCGCGCACCGGGATGTGGTTGAGGGTAATCAGCAGCAACGCCGCCAGCACCGCGAACGGAATGCTGATCAACCCGGCCATCGCCCCCAGCGCCAGGTACTTGTGGTCCTTGCGCTCGAGCATGGTCAGGCCGACCGGGATCAGGTAGACGATGGTCGCGCCGGAGGTGTAGCCCACCAGCATGGCAGTAATCCACATGTCGCGGTTGGCGGTCAGGGCATCGGCCAACTGGTAGCCGCCCATGTCCACCGCGATGATCGACAGCGCGGCGATGGATACGTCGGAACCGAGGGTCTGGAAGAACGGGCCGAGGGCATGGGAAATCGCCTTCGACAGATAGGGAATGGCTACCATGATGCCGGCCTGGGCGAGGAACACCGGACCGATGGCGTGGATGCCGTTGACGAACTCGCGGCCCAGACCGCTTTCCGGGCGCAGGATGGAAGCCAGCGCGCCAAGTACCGCACCCAGCATGATCAGGTAAATCACATAGTTTCCGAACTCGGCCATCTGCGTCGTTCTCCCCTCGGCAGGCTCCCGTAGCGGGATGCGTTCTTCTGGTTGTCTGGTCGGGAGGCCGGCCACGCCGGTCGCTCCGCCGAAGCGAACACTCGCATTTCGCGTGCCACAATTTGGTTTTCGTGTTGATTTGAAGGTTCGTTTTACCTAAATTGGTCACCCATACGGTCAAGTAGGCGGCCAATCCAAGAGCGTACCTGCCTTACGGACCTGTGGGATTTTCCGCCGGGCCTGCGCAAAGCCTCGCCCCGCCCCCTTCCGCCCAGCGCCGCCAGGCGCTACCGGGCGATTCACGGTAACAATCGCCGCACCAGGATGCGGCCCATGGGAGAACACGATGCGCCCCGAGGAACGCCGCCGCCACATTCTCGAATTGCTGCGCCAGCGCGAGCGGATCTCGGTGGACGAACTGGCGCGGACCCTTTCCACCTCTCAGGAAACCATTCGCCGCGACCTCGCCGCGCTGGCCGAACAAGGCCTGGTCAGCAAATTCCACGGAGGGGCCGCCCTGCCGCCCAGCGGCGAGCACGAGAACGCCTTCCAGACGCGAATGAACGAGCACGCCCAGGAAAAACGCGCAGTCGCCCGCTACGCCGCCGGCCTGTTCGGGCCCGGTGACAGCATCTTCATCGACACCGGCACCACCACCCTGCTGTTCGCCCGCGAACTGGCGCGCCAGAGCCATCTGACGGTGATCACCAACTCGCTGTTGATCGCCGGCAGCGTCGGCGCCTCCGGCAACCGTGCATTCATGATCGGCGGCGAGTACCGCCCGGAATCCGAACAGAACGTCGGCGCCCTGGCCATCGAGCAGATCGCCCGGTTCAACGCCGAGCATGCGGTGATCACCGTCGGCGCGCTGAACGGCGATGGCGCCATGGATTTTTCCATCGAGGAAGCCGAGATCGCCCGTGCCATGATCGCCCAGGCCCGCCAACTGACGGTTATCGCCGACTCCTCGAAGCTCGGCCGGCGCGCCCTGTTCCAGGTCTTCCCGCTGAGCCGGATCAACCGCCTGGTGGTCGACCGCAAGCCTACCGGGGAACTCTGGGAAGCCCTGCAACAGGCGCGGGTGGAAGTCCACGAAGCCCCCCTGCGCACCCCGCAGGCCTGACTCCCCTCGCGCGCAGCCCCGGAGACAGGCCGGGGCTGTGCCGGTGGCTGCCCGTCGATTAATCGATTGACTGTTTCTCTTTCAGTTGCCACATTAAAACAACAAATTTCACATAGAATTCTGTGTGAAAAATCAGTGTTACGGTCAAAAAGCAAACTGATACCAAAAGAAACAGGCAGAAACGATGACTGAGCCGCTTGCGACAAAGACCGCGATCTTCGACGTTGCAGTGATCGGCGCTGGCGTGGTGGGTTGCGCCATGGCCCGCCGCTTCGCCCTGGAAGGTGCGCGGGTGGTCCTGCTGGAAAAAAGCACCGACATCCTCTCCGGTGCCAGCAAGGGCAACAGCGCGATCCTCCATACCGGTTTCGACGCGCCGCCCGGCAGCATCGAACTGGCCTGCATGCAGGAGGGCTATCGCGAATACCGCGACATCCATGCGCGCCTCAACCTGCCGCTGCTGGAAACCGGCGCCCTGGTGGCGGCATGGAGCGACGAGGATCTGGCGCGCCTGCCGGCTATCGTCGAGCAGGCCCACGGCAACGGTGTCGATGACGTCCGCCAGGTCGGTCGCGACGAGGTCCTGGCGCTGGAGCCGCAGTTGGCCGGCAACGTGCTCGGCGCGGTGCGGGTCCCCGGGGAACATCTGGTCGACCCTTGGTCCGCGCCGCTCGCCTATCTGCAACAGGCGCTGGCCCATGGCGCCGAGGCCTGTTTCGACGTCGAAGTGCTGGACGGCGCCTTCGACGGCGGCGAATGGCTGTTGCATACCCGCCGCGGCGATCTGCGCGCGCGCCAGGTAATCAACTGCGCCGGACTCTTCGGTGACCAACTGGAACAGCGCCTGCTCGGCGCGGCGAGCTTCGCCATCCATCCGCGCAAGGGCCAGTTCGTGGTCTTCGACAAGGCCGCCGCGGCGCTGCTGCGGCACATCCTGCTACCGGTACCCAACGAGCGGACCAAGGGGGTGGTATTCACCCGTACTGTCTTCGGCAACCTGCTCGCCGGCCCCACCGCCGAGGAACAGGACGACCGCGAACAGGCACGGGTCGACAGCGACACCCTGCAGCGACTGATCGACGCCGCCGTCGAGCGGATCCCCGGCCTGCGCGGCATGCCGGTCACCGCCACCTACGCAGGATTGCGACCGGCCAGCGAAAAGAAGGAATACCGCATCCGCCAGGTCGACGGACGCAACTGGATCAGTGTCGGCGGCATCCGTTCCACCGGTCTCACCGCGGCGCTGGGCATCGCACGCCACGTCTATCGTCTCTACCAGGGCGAGCGCTTCCACGAAGCGGTTCGCGAGCCGCTCTGGCCACAGGTACCGAACCTCGCCGAACACCTGCCGCGCGACTGGCAGCGTCCCGGCTACGACGAGATCGTCTGCCACTGCGAGATGGTCACCCGCCGGGAAATCCTCGCCGCCCTGGAAGGCCCGCTGCCAGCCGGCGACTTCGGCGGCCTGAAGCGTCGCACCCGCGCCTGCATGGGACGCTGCCAGGGTTTCTACTGCAACGCGCGGGTCGCCGAGCTGAGCGCCGGCCGCCTCGCCCAGCCCCTCGCCACCGGGAGTTGCCATGAGCATCACTGAACAGGTCGACGTCGCCATCGTCGGCAGCGGTCCCGCCGGATTGGCGGCCGCCATCGAACTACGCCGCCAGGGCGTCGCCCGGGTCTGCGTGCTGGAGCGCGACGGCGAGGCCGGCGGTATACCCCGGCATTGCGCGCATCCGCCGTTCGGCCTGCGCGAGCACGGCCGCCTGTTGACCGGCCCGGCCTACGCGCTGCGTAACGTCGAACAGGCCGAACGGGCCGGGGTGGATATCCGCCTGCGCCATAGCGTGGTCGCTCTCGCCGCCGCCGGTCTGCTGCAACTGGCCACCCCCGAAGGCCCGCGCAGTCTGCGCGCGACACGCGTGCTGCTGGCCACCGGCGCACGCGAGACGCCACGCTCGGCGCGCCTGCTGGGCGGCGACCGGCCACTGGGCGTGATCAATACCGGCGCGCTGCAAGCCTATCTCTATCTGCAAGGCCTGAAGCCGTTCGAACGGCCGCTGATCGTCGGCACCGAGCTGGTCAGCCTGTCCGCCGTGATGAGTTGCCGGCGTGCCGGCATCCGCCC
Organism: Pseudomonas sp. 203-8; assembly: GCF_020708595.1. Classification (NCBI taxonomy): domain Bacteria; kingdom Pseudomonadati; phylum Pseudomonadota; class Gammaproteobacteria; order Pseudomonadales; family Pseudomonadaceae; genus Pseudomonas; species Pseudomonas sp. 203-8. The sequence goes on from NZ_JAJFDF010000003.1 coordinate 27,758, forward strand.
GGTGGCCATGCTCGAACGCAACGCACGGGCCACTGCGCGTTGGCCGCTATCGTTGTTTCCCAGGCTGTGCGGAGTACCGATGCACTTCTCCAGCGAGCTGCTGGAGATCGAAGGCCGCGGCCGAGTCGAGGCGGCGCGGGTACGCCTGGGCGACGGGCGGGTCGAACGGATCGCCTGCGACGGCATCCTCCTCAGCGGACGCTTCGTTCCCGAATCGAGCCTGGTCCGCCTCAGCCACCTGGAACTGGACCCGGCCAGCGGCGGCCCGCGCATCGATCAGTTCGGCCGCTGCTCCGACCCCGCCTATTTCGCCGCCGGCAACCTGCTCCGGCCGATCGAGACCGCCGGCTGGTCGTTCCGCGAGGGACGAAGAATCGCCGGCCTGCTGGCCGCCGACCTGCGGGCCGAACTGCCGGTCGCCGCGCCCGGTATCGCCATCGATTGCAGCGGTCCGCTCAAGCTGTGCGTGCCGCAGCGGCTGCTGGACGATCCGACACCCGGCCTGGCGCATCTACAGCTACGCGTAAGCGAGGCCGCCAGCGGACGCCTGCGGATACTGGCCGATGGTCGCCCGGTGTGGGAACGCGCCCTGTCCTGCCTGCCGGAGCGCCGCCTGCTGGTGCCGCTGGCCGCCCTGCGCCTACCGCCGGACACCCGGCGCCTGGAAGTCGCCTTCCTCACCTCCGGCCACTGAACCCGCGAAGAGAACCGACCATGCGAATCGCCGCCCTCGACCAGGGAACCACCAGTACCCGCGTGCTGGTCACCAGCCAGGACGGCAGCGCCGATATTCAGTTGGCGCTGCGTCACCAGCAACACCATCCGCAGTCCGGTTGGGTCGAGCACGATCCGCTGGAACTGCTGGCCAACCTGCAACGCTGCCTGGAGGCCAGCGGCCGGGTCGACGCCATCGGCCTCGCCAACCAGGGCGAAAGCTGCATGGCCTGGGACGCCCGCAGCGGCGAGCCGTTGTCGCCGCTGATCGTCTGGCAGGACAACCGCACCACCCCGCACATCGAGCGTCTACGCGCCAGCGGCGCCGAGGCTCTGGTCCTGGAACGCAGCGGCCTGCCGCTCGACGCCTATTTCTCGGCCAGCAAGCTGGGCTGGATCGTCGAGCACCTTCCTGCCGCTCGCAGGGCTTTGAAGGCAGGCCGCCTGCGCCTGGGAACCAGCGATGCCTGGTTTCTCGACCGCTTGTGCGGAACCTTCGCCACCGACGTCACCACCGCCTCGCGTACCGCATTGATGAACCTCGCCGAGGGCCGCTGGGACCCCGACCTGTGCGCCCTGTTCGGCGTGCCGATCGAGTGCCTGCCGGAAATCCGCGATACCGTCGGCCATTTCGGGGTGATCGGCAACACCCCGCTGACGGCCTCGGTGGTCGACCAGCAGGCCTCGCTCTACGGTCACGGCTGCCGCCAGCCCGGTGATGCGAAGATCACCTTCGGCACCGGCGCCTTCGCCCTGACCCTCAGCGGCGAGCGGATCATCCGCTCGCCGGAGACAGGCCTGCTCGCCACCATCGCCTGGCAGATCGATGGCAAACCGGTGTACGCCATGGACGGCGGGGTCTACGACGCCAGCGCCGCGGTCGAGTGGGCCGGGCGTCTCGGCCTGTTCAGCGACTTCTCGGAACTGGCCGGCTTCGACCGGCCGCCGGCCATCGAGCGCGGCCTGGCCTTCGTCCCGGCCCTGTCGGGACTCGCATGCCCGCACTGGGACCGCAGCGCCGGCGCGATGTGGCTGGGAATGGACGCCGGCACCCGCCGCGAGGACCTCTGCCAGGCCCTGCTCGAAGGCGTGGTGCTGCGCAGCGCCGAGGTGATCCAGGCGATGGACGGCTACCTGAAGGTCACCGACCGCCTGTCCATCGACGGCGGCCTGGCGCGCAGCCCCTACTTCGCCCAGTTCCTCGCCGACAGCCTGCAACGGCGCATCGTCACCCAGCGCTTCGACGAACTCACCGCCTTCGGTTGCGCCGCCCTTGCCGCACGTGGCCTCGGCCACGAACTGGCGGAGCCGCGCAACACTCGCACGGAGTTCCAGCCGCGGGTCGACGCCGGCACCGCCCGGCGCTGGCAGGTGCGTTTCAGCGAAGCGGTGGCGCGCACCCGCGGCTGGCGCTGAGCCGCTTTCAGCGTCCCGGCCAGCCGGTCTCGCGCAGCGCCGCCAGGAGCCTCTCCCCCTTCAGCGCGGGCACCAGCCGGCCGTCCTCGGTGCGCATGTCCTCGCCGGCCAGCAGCACGTTGACGATGGCTTCTTCCACCGCCTCCGCCGCCGCGGCGAACAGCGGCGAGATGTGGTCGTTGTTGAGCATCCGCAGCGGCGTGCTCTGCGGCAGGTCCTTGCGCGCATAGTCGGCTGGCGGCAGGCCCTGGTTGCCGGTGGCGAAAGCGAGGAACACGTCGCCGCTGGAGTCCTCGGTACCGCCGCCGGTGCGCGCGACGCCGATCGAGGCGCGCTGCGCCAGGCGCTGGCACTGGTGCGGCAACAGCGGCGCATCGGTGGCCAGGATCACCACGATGGAGCCCATACCCGGGGTGCCTTCCTCGCTGAACGGCGAGGGGATGTCGCCCAACCGGCGGCCGACAGGATAGCCGTCGACCCGCAGCTCGCGGCGCTGGCCGTGGTTGGCCTGGACCAGCGCGCCCACCGTCCAGCCGCCCTGCTCCGCCGGAAGCCGCCGCGATGCGCTACCGATGCCACCCTTGAACTCGTGACAGATCATCCCGGTACCGCCGCCCACCGAACCTTCGCGGACCGGTCCGGACTCGGCGCAGGCCAGCGCCTCGCCGACCTGGCGGGCGCCGACATGCTGGCCCCAGATATCGTTGAGCAGGCCGTCGAAGGTCTCCATCACCACCGGCATGCACCAGTACAGCCCGCTGTCGCCGAGTTCGGCGCGCTCCTCGGCGATCAGCGCGTCGCGCACCGCGCCGACGCTGTGGGTATTGGTGATGGCGATCGGGGTGGTCAGCAGGCCGGCTTCGCGGATCCACTCCAGGCCCGTGGCGTCGCCGTTGCCGTTGAGCACATGGCAGCCGGCGAAGCAGGGTTGCAGGCGCGCCGCACCGGCGCGCGGCTGGACCAGGGTGACGCCGGTGCGAACCTGCCTGCCGTCGATCCGCTGGTTCAGGGTGCTGTGGCCGACGCGCACGCCGGGAACGTCGGTGATCGCGTTGAACGGGCCGGGAGTGCCCAGGCCGAGGGTGATGCCAAGTTGTCGAGCGCGCATGCGGACTCCTGTTTCAAAGCTTCTGGAACGCCGGACTGAGCTTGCCGTAGGTGCAGTAGAGAATCACCGACACCGCCAGCAGTCCGACAATGATCATCACGTCCCTGGCCGAGGCCGCCAGGAACAGGTTGAGCAGCAGGTATCCCGCGCCGCTCACCGCCAGCAGCGCCGGCAGCGGCCACAGCGGCATCCGGTAGGGATGCTCGCGGTCGCGCCGCAGCACCCGGCTGAACAGCGCGCAGAGGGCGACGATCAGGTAGACCATGACGATCAGCAACACGGTGAACGAGGTCAGTTCGGCCAGGTTGGAGCTGAAGCTCAGCGCCGCCGAGGGAATGGCGAGGAACAGCGTGGCCAGCCAGGGCGATTCCCAGCGCGGATGGATACGGGTGAAGGCACGGTTCAACGCCGGCATCCAGAGCGCGTCGCGACCGCTGCTGAAGATCACCCGGGCGCTCTGGATGACGATGGCGACGATGGCGTTGAACACCGAGAGGAAGATCCCGGCGCTGACCAGGCGCGACAGCGTCTCGTTGCCATGGCTGTTCAACAGGTAGCCGATCGGGTCGGGGCTGGCGAGCATCGCCGGGAGCGACGGCGCGCCGATCAGCAGCGCGGCGAGCGGGACGATCTCGATCAGTACTACCAGCGCCAGCGACCAGAGCACCGCGCGATGCACGCTGTGACCGCCGTCCTTCATGTCCTCGGCGAGCAGCACCGCGCCGCCGAAACCGTTGTAGGAGAACAGCGCGGTACCGACCGCTCCGATCACCAATGCCCAGGGTGCGATCGCCAGCAGCCCGCCGTCGCCGACTACCTGCGGCTGCAGAAGGACGCTCGCCGGTTGCTGTGCATGGCCGAAACCGAGGCCGACGATCACCAGCAGCGCCGCCACTTCCAGCAGCAGGCAGGTACCCGTGACCCAGGCGTTGACGCGGATGTTGAGGATGCCCAGCAGGTAGCTGAAGGCAACGATCGCCAGGGCCACGGTCTGCGCATCGAAGTGGGTGCCGAGGGCAGCGTTCAGGTAAGTCGCCGCGCCGGTGGCGAGCACCGGCGGGATGAACAGCAGCATCGCCAGCACCGTGAGGAAGGTGGCGTAGCCGGCCAAGCCGCCGAACACCCGCTTGGCGTAGACATACTCGCCGCCGGCGGTGCTGTGCGCCCTGCCCAGCTCGGCATAGCACCAGGCGAACATCAGCGCCAGCACCCCGGCCAGGGCGAAGGCCCAGAAAGCGCCGGTGCCGGCCTGCTGGATGGCGAAGGGGGCGATGACGAAGACGGAACTGGCGGGAGTGACTGCGGAAACGGTGATGGCGACCACGTCGAACACGCCCAGCGTGGGTTTCAGCGCACTTTCGGGCGCGGGGGAAGAGCTCATGTCGTTGTCCTCTGATTGTTATTGAAGTTGAGGCAGTAACGGAGACTCGCGGCGGCCCCTTGCCGGGGCGCTGGTTATGCGCCGACTCTAGGAGCGCGGAACCGGCGGGCCAATCACCCTTTGGGGTTACGCCCCTTGACGCGGCGGGTGGAAAAGCCGCAAACCGGAGCCTGCGAAAACCCACCGTGGAGCGAATACGGATGCACACCCTGTTCCGGGACATCGGCATGCACGCCAGCCTGGGCCGCGCCATCGAACAGATCGGCGGCAACCGTTTCTGGAAGCAATTGATCCTGCTGCTGCGCCAGCACCTGCCGTTCGACAACGCCCTGGCGATCTTCTACCCCGCCAACGGCGTGCCGGTGGCCCTGGAGGAATACGACGCCGAACCGCACGCCGGGCCGGCCTCGATGCTCGCCTACCTGAACGGGCTGTACCTGCTCGACCCCTTCTACCAGGCTTGCCGGGAAGGCCTGGCCAGCGGCCTGTACCGCCTCGAGGAGATCGCCCCGGACCATTTCCGGCAGAGCGAGTACTACCTCAGCTACTTCCACGACAACGTTCTGGAGGACGAGGTGCAGTTCATCCTACAGGTGCCCGACCAGGGCGCGCTGTCGCTGTCGCTGGGCATGCAGAGGATGTTCGCCGACGAGGAATGCGGGATGCTCGGCTTGCTCTCGAGCTGGGTCCTGGCGCTGATGCAGCAGCACTGGCAGCAACGCAGCCAGCGCCTGTTGCCGGCTGCACCGCAGGAAGAGATGGCCACGCAGATACGCGACGCCCTCAGCCACTTCGGCGCCAGCGTGCTATCGGAACGGGAACTGGAGATCGCCCGCCTGATCCTTCGCGGCTACTCGTCGAAGGCCATGGCCGAGCGCCTGGCGATCTCGCCGGAGACGATCAAGGTCCATCGGCGCCACCTGTACGCCAAGCTGGACATTTCCTCGCAACCGGAGCTGTTCTCGCTGTTCATCCAGTCGCTCGGGCACGACCCGGAGAACCCCTAGGGATCATGGATTGGCGTAGCGCCGGCTGAGACCGGGCGGGATGCCGCGAGCGTCGGTCTCGGTCCATGGACCCTGCGGGCTGGTGGACCAGAACCAGCCGCCGTCCCACCGGTAGTAGGTGCGCTGGCGGTAGTAGAGATCGCGCTCGCCACGGATCACGTAGACCCCCAGGCTGCCGTCCCAGACGCCCTTGCCGCCTGGCGGCGGGGCGAACTGCGGACGCGAGCGGCTGGGCTGCGCCGGAGTCTGCGGTTGCGGGGTGATGCGCGGCGGGGTGGCGCCGGGCGCGCTGGACGGACCGGGCTGCGGCTGGCTCTGCGGCGGCAGCGAGGCCGGCGGTTCGCTGGTCTGCGGCGGATGCACCACGCACCCGCCGAGACCGCCCAGGAGAATCGCCAGACCCAGATACTTCGCCTTCACCGCCGCACCTCCCCAACCGATTGTCGTTATGGCCGGGCCGCCTGGAGCTGGTCCGGGCCGTCGATGGTCAGCGCTTGCGCCGACGACTGGGCAGTAGACAACGGTTTGCCGCGTCCGATCCACTCGCCGGAGATGGCGTTGCCGGCGCGGGATACCCGTGCCACCAGCTCGACCTGCGGGAAACCGCTGAGCTTGAGCTGCGGCATCATGGCGTCGGCATCGCTCAGGCTGACCTCGGCCGGCAGGTCGGCGACGGTCAGGCGCTTCACTGCCAACGGCATCGGCGGGCCGCCGACGGCGCGGGCGAAGACGAACACGCTGTCGTCGGCCTTGACCTGGCCCTTCACCGCGTCGCTGATATCCACCTTCACCGTCAGGGTCACCCCGGCGGCAGCGGGCGCGGCCGGCGCCGGCGGAGTCTGCCCGGCCTCGGTCATGCGCTCGCGGGCGCGCTGGATGCCGCCCTGGATCGCCGAGCGTGCCGGGTCCTCGTTCGGCAACACCGACACCAGGCGCTCCCAGAAGCCGATGGCGTCGGCGTAGCGCTGCTCTTCGAAGGCGGCGATGCCGAGCAGGCCAAGGGTGGTCACTTCGGCCGGGTCGCCCTTCAGCGCCTCGTCGGCCAGGGCCTTGATCTGCGCGGTCATTTTCTTGCCACCGGAGAAATACAGTGCCTGCGCCCACTGGCCGAGCACTTCCGGCTGCCGCCCGCTGAGTTCGGCGGCGCGTTCGAAGGCCCGCGCCGCATCGGCGCCGCGTTCCTGGGTCATGTAGGTGCGACCGAGGAAGTACCAGCCCTGGGCGGAATCCGGCTGAGCCTGTACCGCGCGCTCCAGGCGCGCAGTCATCTCTTCCATGGAGTGCGGCGCCTGGGCGAATTCGCGGGCCAGCTCGACCTTGTCGCTGGCGCCCCAATGCAGGTACAGGCCGAGCGCGACCAACGGCACCAGCAGCGCCGCGACCAGCGGGACCGCCCGGCCCAGGCGCGAGCTACGCTCTTCGCCGCTGCCCTCGGTGTCGGCGAGCAGTTCGCGGGCAGCCTCGGCGCGGCCATTCTCCAGTTGCTCGGCGGTCAGCGTGCCGGCGGCCTGCTGGCCGGCCAGCTCGGCGATCCGCTCCTGATAAAGCGCGACGTTCAGGGCGGTACGGTCTTCCTCGGCCTGGGCGCGACGGCCACGCAGCAGCGGAATCAGCAGGAATGCCAGGGCCGCCAGCAGCAGCAGGCCGGCAGCGAGCCAGAAATCGATCATTTGTCGTTCTTCAACAGGTTGGCGAGGCGCGCTTGCTCCTCGGCGGACAGGGTGGTTTGCACCTTGGCAGCGGTGCGCCGGCGGCGCAGGACGATCACGCCGATCACCAGCACGCCGAACAGCAGCAAGGCGCCCGGACCGAACCAGAGCAGCCAGGTACGCTCGTTGACCGGCGGCTTGTAGCGAACGAAATCACCGTAGCGGGCAACCATGTAGTCGACGATCTCGCCGTCGCTCTTGCCCTGCTGCAACTGGCCGTAGATCTGCTTGCGCAGGTCGGCGGCGATCGGTGCGTTGGAGTCGGCGATGTCCTGGTTCTGGCACTTCGGGCAGCGCAGTTCCTGGGTCAGGTTGCGGAAGCGTTCGCGCTCGGCGTCGCTGGCGAACTCGTAGGTGTCGATGGCGGCCCGGGCCACGCCGCAGAGGGCGAGACCGAGCAGCGCGGTGACGAGGAAACGCTTCATCGGGCCTCCGGCTCGTCCAGCAGTTGCTGGTACAGCGGCGCCAGTTGCTCGCGCCAGACTTTCTGGTCGACCACCCCGACGATCTTGTGGCGGATGATGCCCTGTTTGTCGATCAGGTAGGTTTCCGGCGCACCGTACACGCCCAGGTCCAGGCCCAGGGTGCCGTCGGCGTCGCTGATGCTCAGCAGGTAGGGATTGTGCAGCTCGTTCAGCCACTTGATGGCGGCGGCGTTGTCGTCCTTGTAGTTGATCCCGTAGATCACCACGCCCTGCTCGGCCAGTCGGGTCAGTTCCGGGTGCTCGACCCGGCACGACGGGCACCAGGTGCCCCAGACGTTGACCAGCGCCGGCTTGCCCTTGAGGTCGGCCTCGGTCAGGCGCCGGGCCGGGTCCTGCACGCTGGGCAGGTCGAAGGCCGGGAACGGCTTGCCGATCAGCGCCGAGGGCAGCTCGCTGGGGTCCAGCCAGAGGCCGCGGAAGAGGAACACCGCGACGATCAGGAAGATCCCCAGCGGCAGCAGCAGAATCGCTCGTTTCAAGACTCAGGCTCCCTGACCGGCGAGGCCCAGGGCCTCGCGCACACGTGTTTTCACCTTCACCCGGTAGCGCCGGTCGAGCGCCGCCAGGGCGCCGCCGAGGCCCATCAGCAGGCCACCGAACCAGATCCAGCGGACGAACGGCTTGACGTGCACGCGCACCGCCCAGGCACCGTTCTCCAGCGGCTCGCCGAGCGCCACGTAGAGGTCGCGGGTAAAGCCGGCATCGATCCCTGCCTCGGTCATCATCGAACTCTGCACGGTGTACAGGCGCTTCTCCGGATGCAGGGTGGCGATCTCCTTGCCGTCGCGGCTGACGTGGATGCTGCCCTTGTCCGAGGTGTAGTTCGGCCCTTCGTGGTGCTTCGCGCCGTCGAAGAGGAAGTGGTAGCCGCCCAGTTCGACGGTGTCGCCGGGCGACATGCGCAGGTCACGCTGGGCGCTGTACTGGCTGCTGAGGACGATGCCGATGGCGCACACGGCGATGCCCAGGTGCGCCAGTTGCATGCCCCAGTAGCTGCGGGTCAGGCTGCGGGCGCCGGCCAGCACGCCCTTGTGCCGGGTCTTGTCGAGGAAGTCGCGGAAACCGGCCAGGACCACCCAGGCGGACAGCAGGAACACCGCCAGCACCGCCCAGTTGAAATCGCCGAAGTACATCGAACCGGCCGCCGCCAGGACCGCGCTGGCCACCAGCACCGGGGTCAGCATGCCGAGCAGCCAGCGGCTCGGGGTGTCCTTCCAGCGCACCAGCACGCCGACCGCCAGGGCCGCCATCAGCGCCGCCATCAGCGGCAGGAACATGGCGTTGAAGTACGGCGGGCCGACCGACAGCTTGGCGCCGCTGAGGGCATCGAGCAGCAGCGGGTAGAGGGTCCCGAGGAGGATCATCGAGGCCGCCACCACCAGCACCAGGTTGTTCAGCAGCAGCAGGGTCTCGCGCGACCACAGGGCGAAGCCGACCTGGCTCTTGACCACCGGCGCGCGCAGGGCGAACAGGGTCAGCGAGCCGCCGACCACCAGCAGCAGGAAGGCGAGGATGAACACCCCGCGCTCCGGGTCGGAGGCGAAGGCGTGCACCGAGGTGAGCACGCCGGAGCGGACCAGGAAGGTGCCCAGCAGGCTCAGGGAGAAAGCGGCGATCGCCAGCAGCACGGTCCAGCTCTTGAACACGCCGCGCTTCTCGGTCACCGCCAGCGAGTGGATCAGTGCAGTGCCGACCAGCCAGGGCATGAAGGAGGCGTTTTCCACCGGATCCCAGAACCACCAGCCCCCCCAGCCCAGCTCGTAGTAGGCCCACCAGGAGCCGAGCACGATGCCGATACCGAGGAAGGCCCAGGCTACCAGGGTCCAGGGCCGCGACCAGCGCGCCCAGGCGGCGTCCAGGCGGCCGCCGAGCAGTGCGGCGATGGCGAAGGCGAAGGCCACCGAGAATCCGACGTAACCCATGTAGAGCATCGGCGGGTGGACGATCAGGCCGACGTCCTGCAGCAGCGGGTTGAGGTCGTTGCCGTCCATCGGGGTCTGCGGCAGCAGGCGGCTGAACGGGTTGGAGGTGATGATCAGGAACAGCAGGAAGCCGGTGCTGATCATGCCCATCACCGCCAGCACGCGGGCCAGCATGACCTCCGGCAGTTGCCGGGAGAAGATCGACACGGCGAAGGTCCAGCCACCGAGGATCAGCGCCCAGAGCAGCAGCGAACCTTCGTGGGCGCCCCAGACGGCGCTGAACTTGTAGTACCAGGGCAGCGCGCTGTTGGAGTTGCCGGCCACGTAGGCCACCGAGAAGTCGTCGCGCAGGAAGGCCCAGGTCAGGCAACCGAAGGCGAAGGCGAGGAAGGCGAACTGCCCCCAGGCCGCCGGGCGCGCCAGGCTCATCCACTGGCGGTCGCCGCGCCAGGCGCCGACCAGCGGCAGGCTCGACTGCACCAGGGCCAGGCAGAGGGCGAGGATCAGGGCCAGGTGGCCGAGTTCGGGGATCATCTACTTGCCCTCCTGGTTGTACGAGGTCTCGCCGGCGGCCTTGCCGTTCTCGTAGTGCTTCAGTTGGCCGCTGTCCTTGAGCGCCTTGGTGACTTCCGGCGGCATGTAGTTCTCGTCGTGCTTGGCCAGCACTTCATCGGCCACCAGCACGCCGTCGCCGCCCAGCTTGCCGAGGGCGACGATGCCCTGCCCCTCGCGGAACAGGTCGGGAAGGATGCCATGGTAGGCGATGGTCACTTCCTTGGCGCCGTCGGTGACCACGAAACGCACGTTCAGCGAATCCTCGCTGCGTTGCAGAGAACCCTTTTCCACCAGGCCGCCGGCGCGTATGCGGGTGTCGGTCGGCGCTTCGCCGTTGGCGATCTGGGTCGGGGTGTAGAACAGGTTGATGTTCTGTTGCAGGGCCGACAGCGCCAGGCCCACCGCGGCGCCGACACCCGCCACGATGGCGAGGACGATGATCAGACGTTTCTTGCGGACCGGATTCACTGCTGGGCCTCCCGGCGCAGACGACGCGCCTCTTCTTGCAGGTAGCGGCGCCGGGCCAGCAGCGGCTCGGCGACATTGATCGCCAGCACCAGCAGGCTGATGCCGTAGGCCGACCAGACGTAGGGACCGTGATGGCCCATGGCGAGGAAGTCGCCGAACGATTCGAAGCTCATCGTGCCTTCTCCACCAGGGCCTTCACCTCGGCTTTCGCCCAGGTGGTGCGGGACTCGCGCTTGAGCACTTCCAGGCGCATGCGCACCAGCAGCATGGCCGCGAAGAAGCAATAGAAGCCGAGGACCATGATCAGCAACGGCAACCACATCTCCACCGGCATCGCCGGTTTCTCGGTGATGGTGAAGGTGGCCGGCTGGTGCAGGGTGTTCCACCATTCCACCGAGTACTTGATGATCGGGATGTTCACCACGCCGACGATGGCCAGTACGGCACAGGCCTTGGCCGCGCTGTCGCGGTTACTGATCGCCTGGCCGAGGGCGATGATGCCGAAATAGAGGAAAAGCAGGATCAGCATCGCCGTCAGGCGTGCGTCCCAGACCCACCAGGCGCCCCAGGTCGGCTTGCCCCATACGGCCCCGGTAAGCAGCGCGACGAAGGTCATCCAGGCGCCGATGGGAGCGGCGCACTGCACCGCCACGTCGGCGATCTTCATCTTCCAGATCAGCCCGACGGCACCGGCCACGGCCAGCATGACGTAGCAGGACTGGGCGAGGAAGGCCGCCGGCACATGGATATAGATGATGCGGAAGCTATTGCCCTGCTGGTAGTCCGGCGGCGCGAAGGCCAGCCCCCAGACGCAGCCGGTGACGATCAGCAGCGCCGCCGCCACGGCGAACCAGGGCAGCCAGCGGCCGCTGATCTCGTAGAACCACTTGGGCGACCCAAGCTTGTGAAACCATGTCCAATTCATCATCAGGCTCTGTTTACAGGGCTCTTTGGAAATACCGGGCAGACCTTCCGCTGCCAGCCCGGGTCAAGCGTGGGCGGCACAGCCGCCCGGTACCGCACGCCCGCCGATGCCTTCGGCGGGCGGACTCACTCGCCTACGCTGATCTTCAGGCCGGCAGCGATGGCGAATGGCGTGAGTGTCAATGCTAGCGCCGTCAGGCTCGCCAGCCACAATAAATGTCCGCTGCTGGGCAGTCCCTGCAGCGAAGCCTGCAGCGCCCCGCTACCGAGAATCAGCACCGGGATGTACAGCGGCAGGATCAGCAGCGCCAGCAACAGGCCGCCGCGCTTGAGGCCCACGGTCAAGGCCGCGCCGACGGCGCCGAGCAGGCTTAGCACCGGCGTACCGAGCAACAGGGAAAGCAGCAGCACCGGTATGCAACGGGCCGGCAGGCCCAGCATCAGCGCGAACAACGGCGACATCAGGACCAGGGCCAGCCCGGAAAACAGCCAGTGTGCCAGCACCTTGGCCAGCACCAGAAGAGCCAGGGGGTGCGGCGAAAGGACCCACTGCTCCAGAGAACCGTCCTCGAAATCGCTGCGGAACAGCCCTTCCAGCGAGAGCAGCACGGCCAATAGCGCCGCCACCCAGACCAGGCCGGGCGACAAGGTTTGTAGCAATTGGCTCTCCGGCCCGACCGCCAGGGGGAACAGGGCGATGACGATGGCGAAGAACACCAGCGGATTGGCCAGCTCCGCCGGTCGGCGGAACAGCAGGCGCGCCTCGCGCGCCAGGAGCAGGCTGAAGACGTTGCTCATGCCGGGTCGCCCAGCGCCGGCTCGACCGTCGCGCCGCTGGCCGCCTTGAGCGCACCGAGGTCCAGCTCGCGGTAGCCGGCGGGCATCTGCTGCAGGCTGTGGTGGGTGGTCAGCACCACCATCCCGCCGCGCTGGCAATGCCCGGCCAGGTGCGTTTCCAGTTGCGCCACCCCCTGTTTGTCGAGGGCGGTGAAGGGTTCATCGAGGATCCACAAGGGCGGTGCGTCCAGGTACAGGCGGGCCAGCGCCACGCGGCGTTGCTGGCCGGCGGAAAGGGTGTGGCAGGGAACGTCCTCGAAGCCACGCAGGCCGACGTCGGCCAGGGCCTGCCAGATCGCCTCGCGGCTGGCCGGCTGGTGCAGCGCGCAGAGCCAGGTGAGGTTCTCCTCGGCGCTGAGCAGGCCCTTGATTCCCGCGGCGTGGCCGATCCACAGCAGGCTGCGGGCCAGTTCGCCGCGCTGTTCGGCGAGCGGCCGGCCGTTCAGGCGGACTTCCCCGGCGGTCGGCTGCATCAGTCCGGACAGCAGGCGCAGCAGGCTGGTCTTGCCGCTGCCGTTGGGACCCACCACCTGCAACATCTCACCGGCGGCCAGGCGCAGGTCGAGGCGCTCGAACAGCATGCGCCAGTCGCGCTCGCAGGCGAGCCCGACGGTTTCCAGCAAGGGGCTGGCTGTGGGGACTTCAGCAGGATCGGACATCGAACAACATCGCCAAGCGTCTCTCCTCGTCGCGGCGCCGGAGGCCTTCACGGAACAGACCCTAAAGTCGGGATAAACACGGCCGCTATACTGGTGACGACGCGGCCAGCCTGTTTGACAGGCGCGGCATTATACACGCCCTTCCCCAGCCTCCGCAGGGTCGTTTAAGACAGGTTGTTACCCATGCCAGCCGAGATAGGCGCTTCCCCGCCACTACCCCCGGTTTCCGCCCCACGCCCGCTGCCGCCGGCGCAATCGCAGGGCAACGCCCAGGCCGACGCCGAGATGACCCTGAAGCTGGTGCAGACCCTGGCCGGCCTGCTGGGCGAAGGCGAGTCGGGCAAGGCCGAGGTGCTGGCGGTCAAGGAAGGCCTGGCGAACAATTTCCAGGTCCTGCTCAAGCTGACCCTGGCGAACAGCGGGCAGAGCCTGGTGGAAGTGCAGAGCAATCGGCCGCTGGTGCCGGGCAACCTGCTCAACGTCAGCGCCACCAGCAACACCAGCGTGGTTGCAACCCTGCTCGACAGCATGGCCGGCGCTGGCCCGCTGAGCAGCCTCGACCTGGAGCAACTGCCGCCCGGCACCCTGCTCCAGGGCAAGGTCCTGTCCAGCACCGCGCTGCCGGCGGACAAGGCCCAGCAGGTGGTCTACCGGGTCCTGCTGAACCTGCTCAACACGCCGCTCGCCGGCAGCAAGCTGAGCCTCGACTCGCCCCAGGCGCTGCCGGTCGGCAGCCTGCTCACGGCGCTGGTGAAAAACAGCCAGCAGATCGACTTCCTGCCGCTCAGCGGACGCCTCGACCAGCTTGCGCTGGGCCAGCAACTGGCCGGGCAGAGCGCCCGCCAGGCTTCCCTGGAAGGCCTGTTCGCCGCCCTGCAGGGGCTGAACGGCCGCAACGACCTGCCGGACAGCCTGCGCCAGGCCGTGGAGCGCCTCTTCGCCGGCCTGCCGGAGGCGCAGAAGATGGGCGACTCCAAGCTGCTCGGCCAGGCCCTGCAGCAGAGCGGCCTGTTCCTCGAGGCGCGCCTGATGCAGGGCGCCACCGATCATCTCGGCCAGGACCTGAAGGCCAACCTGTTGCGCCTGTTCGCCCAGCTGTCGCCGCTGCCGCCGACCGGCGCCCAGGCGCCGGGCATGTTCGCCGGCAACACGGCGAACCTGGCCCAGGCGCTGCCGGCCTTTGTCCGCAACGCCCTGGGCAACCTGGGACAGAGCGCCAACAAGACCCAGGCACTGAACTTTCCCCTGCCGAGCAAGGTTCTCCAACTGTTCGACGAGGACATGGAACTGGAGTCACTGCTGCGCCTTGCCGCCGCGGCGATCTCCCGCCTGCAGACCCATCAGTTGTCGAGCCTGGCGCAGACCAGCACCCTGCCGGATGGCACCCAACTGGCGACCTGGCAGATGGAGGTGCCCATGCGCCATCAGCACTCGGTGGTACCGTTGCAGGTGAAGTTCCAGGAAGAACAGCGCAAGACCGGCGAAGAGGCCCGCGAAAGCCTCTGGCGCGTCGAACTGGCCTTCGACCTGGAGCCGCTGGGACCGCTGCACGCCCAGGCGACCCTGCTACGCGGCAGCCTGTCCAGCCAGCTTTGGGCCGAGCGAGACGCGACCGCGCGGCTGGTCGAGCATGAACTCGGCCACCTGCGCCAACGCCTGCGCGACGCCGGCCTGACCGTTGGCGAGATCACCTGCCAACGCGGCCGCCCGCCCCAGGGCCCGCGAGCGACCATCGAACAACGCTGGGTAGACGAAACCGCATGAACAGAAAGCAGTCACCCGCCCCGCGCCAGGCCATCGCCCTGAGCTACGACGGCCAGGCCGCGCCGACCCTTTCCGCCAAGGGCGACGCCGAACTGGCCGAGGCGATCCTGGCCATCGCCCGCGACTACGAGGTACCGATCTACGAGAACGCCGAGCTGGTCCGCCTGCTCGCCCGCCTGGAACTCGGCGACGCCATTCCGGAAGCGCTGTATCGCACCATCGCCGAGATCATCGCCTTCGCCTGGCACCTGAAAGGCAAGTGTCCCGAGGGATTCGCGCCGGACGCCGCGGATGGCAACCAGATGCTGCTACTCGGCGGTCCCGGCGACTGAGCCAGCCCGCACGGCGAAACATCCGCACGCACATCAGCTCCAGGACCTCGCCGCTGCGCGCTAAGCTGCGCAGCCTCCGACCTCGGCAAAGGAGCGCCCGATGAACTTCGTCTTTCCCCACCCGTTGGACACCCCGCGCCTGCGGCTACGCACTTTCCGAGAGGAAGACGCCGCGCCGCTGTTCGCCATGATGTCCGACCCGGAAGTCATGCGTTACTGGAACACACCGCCGTGGACGACCCCTGCGCAGGCCCGCGAGGCGATCCTGCGGGACAGCCAGGCGCTCGTCGACGGCGAATACCTGAACCTGGCCATCGAGCGTCGAGAAGACGGCCAATTGCTCGGCAGTTGTATCCTCTTCCATTTCGAGAAAGGCTCGCGCCGCGCCGAACTCGGCTACTGCCTGGCACGTGCAGCCCAGGGCCGGGGTTACATGCGCGAGGCGCTGCGCAGGCTGCTGGCGTTCGCTTTCGATGAAATCGACCTGAACCGCCTGGAGGCGGAGATCGATCCGCGCAACCGGCCTTCGGCCGCCAGCCTGGAGCGCCTGGGCTTCCGCCAGGAGGGCCTGCTCGCACAACGCTGGATCGTTTCCGGAGAAGTCTCCGACTCGGCGCTCTACGGATTGCTCGCCGAGCACTGGCGCAACCGCTGAAGGAGGAACCACCGGCAGGGCCCGCCATCCGTCGCTTTCCACAGAACCTGTCGTTCGCGCAACGGTCTTTAGACGGCACACCACATGCCTGCGGAGGCATCCCTCAAATGAAAAAACATACCCTGTTCGCCGTAGCTGCTCTCGGCCTGCTGTTCGCGGGCAGCACCCTACTGCCTGGCGAGCTTTCTCCTGTCGGCTCCGCCTATGCCAAGGGCGGAAATGGCGGCGGCAACGGTGGCGGTCATGGCGGCGGCAAGGGCGGCAGCCATGGCGGCAACCTCGGCGGCCACTCCAGCAAAGGCCATGGTTCAGCCACCTCCGGCATCGCCAGCTCCCGCGACAGCCGCGGGCTGTCGCAGGCCAGCGCGATCTCCGCCACCACCCCCGGCGATCACAACAGCAAGGGCTTGAGCAACGCCATCGGCTCCTCGACCAAGAACGACCGCTGACCGCCAGTGGCGACCACGAAAAAGCCGGCCTTCGCGCCGGCTTTTTCGTGCCCCGCCCACACGGCTCAGGCGAAACCGCCGTTGACCCGCAGCACCTGGGAATTGACCCAGGCCCCGTCCGGCCCGGCGAGGAAAGACACCGCCGCGGCGATCTCGTCCGGCTCGCCGAGACGCTCCAGCGGCGCCAGCCTGGCGATCTGGTCGATCTGTTCGGCGCTCTTGCCGTTGAAGAACAGCTCGGTGGCCACCGGGCCGGGCGCCACCGCGTTGACCCTGATGTCCTGGCCGCGCAACTCGTTGGCCAGCACGTGCACCAGCCCCTCGACCCCGGACTTGGACGCGATGTACGGACCGTAGCTGGGCAGCGCCCGGGCGATCACGCTGGTGGACAGGGCGATGATCCGTCCGCCGCGCTCGACATGCCGGGCAGCCAGGCCGAGCACGATGAAGGCGCCGCGCAGGTTGGTGCGGATCACCCGGTCGAAGCCCTCCAGGTCGCCGTCGGCGATCTTCAGGTAGGGCATCGTGCCGGCGCTGTTGACCACCACGTCGATGCGGCCGAAGGCGCCCCTGGTGGCTTCGAACAGCTTGTCCATGTCCTCCGGGCTGGCCACGTCGCCCTGTACGGCGATGGCCGTGCCGCCGGCGGCGACGATTTCGGCCACGACCTCGTCGGCCATGGTCTGGTTGCCGGCATAGTTGACCGCGACCGCGAAACCGTCGGCGGCCAACCGCCGGGCAATGGCGCGACCGATGCCGCGGGAGGCGCCGGTGACGATGGCGGCTTGGGT
This sequence comes from Pseudomonas sp. 203-8, assembly GCF_020708595.1. Lineage (NCBI taxonomy): Bacteria > Pseudomonadati > Pseudomonadota > Gammaproteobacteria > Pseudomonadales > Pseudomonadaceae > Pseudomonas > Pseudomonas sp. 203-8. The sequence goes on from NZ_JAJFDF010000003.1 coordinate 44,934, forward strand.
GATGTCAGGCATGCTGGGACTCTCCTGGAATGAGCGTGGCGACAGCCACGCATCGACAGGGAAAGTCTAGAAGCCGGGTATTGGCGGATAAACAGCAGACAACCGTCATGACTATCCAGGATTTCCGGACAATACCGATACGCGGTCACGGCTTGCGCGCGATCCAGGCGTACTGCTGACGCTTCTCCTCGCCCAGGCGCTGGCGTCGGCGATGACTGGCGAACGCATCGCCGGAACAGTAGGTGCAGACGGCGCTGGCTTCGATCTGCGCCGGCCCGACGCCGGCGGCCTGGAACAACTGGCGACAGAAGGCCACCAGGTCCAGCCAGGCGCCCTGCTCCGCCTGCCTTGGCTCGGGCGGAGCGAACCGGGGTGGCCGCTCGGGGAGCGGACGACGCTGGCTCCAGGGCGGCACCGCGCCCTCCCAGAGGCGGCCGTGGCCGACCTGCAACGCCTCGATGAACCCGGCACTCACCTCGTAGCAGCAGGCTTTGATCCCGGGACCGATGGCGACCCGGATGTCCGCGCTGGCGACGCCGCGCGCATTGAAGCGCGCCACCGCCGCGCCGACGATACCGGCGACGAGCCCCTGCCAGCCGCCGTGCAGGGCGGCCACCACCCGACCGTCGCGACTGCTCATGAGAATCGGCAGGCAGTCCGCGGTGACCACCGCGACCGCCAGCGGCCCTTCGCTGAAAACACCGTCGGCGGCATGCCGTCCCGATTCCGACAACGAGCGCGCGTCGACGATCTCGGCGCCATGCACCTGCCGGCAATGGAATATCCGTTCGGAGAGTGCCTGGCCGGCTTGCTGGAAGCCATGCTCGATGCCTTCGATCGCCTTGAGGATGTCGGCCTGGACGGTCATGCTGTCTCGCCATGGAAGGTTGGAAAACGACCTTACCTCATCTTCCCGGAAGCCGCCTCAGGCGATGCCGCGCAGGAGGTCGGGGCAGCCGCGATCACGCTTGATCAACGCAGCCAGGGCGACCTGGCCCAAAGGCCGGTCGGACACCGCGCCGATGCTCAGGCCATGGCCTCTGCTCCACTCGAACAACAGACGCTTCTCGCGGCAATCGAGTTCGCCCACCAGCAGGAAGCGCCGGATGCTGCCGCTGCGTCCCAGCATCGCCAGCGTGCCCTTGCAGCCCTGGTCCAGGCGGAATCCGTCGTAGAGGCAATAGTCGTACGGGTAACCCTGGTCCAGGGAGCGCCGCAGCTCCCGTCGGTCCAGGCACAGGCTCAGGTGGAAGTAGCCGCAGCGGTTGAACAGCGCTCCGTACCTGAGCAAACGGCCGGGGTTGGCGCACAGCACCATGGCGCGCAGGGGTATTGCAGGCATCCTTGTGGCCTCCTGGAAACGTGCGGGTTGACCAGGACCGATTCTAGAAAGCGACAGCCGCGCAATTAATAGGACTTTTCCTCTAAATGCCTACCTGTGATCCGAAGCTTCCTCCTGGCCCAGGTTACGCAGGACACGCTCGGCCTGGCGCCTCAACGGCTCGCGCAACTCCAGCGGCTGCCTGACCTCGAAGTCGAACGGCAGGCCGCACAGGCGCCGGGCGAACCAGTCCAGGTCGTCGGTGCTGGCGCGCAACAGCGTACCGCCATCGACCTCGGCGAGCAGACCGAGGGGCTCGCCGAGCACCGCGACCACCTGCTCCCTCGCCGCCCGCATCAGAATTTCCACAGGGTAGGCGCGCGGCATCCGGGCGAAGCTCTCCCGCAGGTGGCGGAGGGTATCGAAATCCGCCGGTCGCTCGAAGCGCTCCGCCAGCATGCGCGGCGCGTCCAGGCGATCGAGACGGAACGAGCGCAACGCCTGGCGCAGGTGGCAGAAACCGCTGACGTACCAGCAGCCGTTGCGATAGGCCAGGCCGTAGGGATCGAGTTGGCGGAGGGTTTCGGCGCCCTGCGGGTCGCGATAGCGGAACTCGACCCGCGCACGGACCTGGGCGGCTTCGGCGAGGGTCGCCAGCGCCGCCACACTGGTTCCCGCCCGGGCGCGGGCCAGGTCCAGGCTGGCGGTCTCGCGGAGCGCCACGAGGCGCCGCCGCAGCGCAACGGGCATCACCCTGCTCAGCTTGGCCTGCGCACTTTCCAGGGCCAGCTCGCTTTCGCCCAGGCCGAGACTGCGCACCGCCAGCAGGCCGAGGGACACGGCCAGGGTTTCCTCCGCGCTGAACATCAGCGGCGGGAGCTTGAAACCGGCCACCAGGCGGTAACCGCCATGGCGTCCGCGCTCCGCCGAGATGGGAATGCCCAGCTCCTCGAGGGCGACGATATAGCGACGCAGCGTCCGTCCATCCACCTCCAGGCGCCTGGCCAGCTCGCTACCGCTGAGCTGGCCGTGGCTCTGCAGCAGTTCGAGCAGGGCGAGCACGCGCACCGTGGGCTTGGACATTTTTCGATCCGCCGGAAAAATCAGGACCGAATATAGCCTATATCCCCTCTACCCTGCGTTCAGCCCGGTTGCGATGCGCAACGTGCGTTACCTGAACGGAGATGGAAAATGGAACCTGTACTGTTTTATGGCGTACCCCACGGCTGTTCCTTCGGCTCGATCGTGGCTCTCGAGTGGCTCGGCCGCCCCTATCGCCTGTGTCGGATCGAGATGCCGCTGGAGACCGGCGAGCGCACCTACGTGCGCCTGAACCCGGCTCGCCAGACGCCCACCCTGCTCCTGGAGGACGGCCGCGCGCTCAGCGAAAGCCTGGCCATTCTCCAGCACCTGGCGGCGCGCGACCTGTGCAGGAAGCTCGGTTATCCGCAGGGCAGCGCCGAGTTCGACGAACTGAACTTCGCCCTCGCCCTCCTGCATACCGAATGCCATTCGGCCTGGGGAGCCCTGTTCTATCTGGAGGACGCCGACGCAACCACGACGGCAAGGGCGCTGACGCGCGCGGCGCGAGCCTATGGCCGGATCGACAAGCTGCTCGGCGACCGCAAGTGGCTGGCCGGCGAAGGGCCGAGCGTGGCCGACGCCTACCTCGCGGGTACCGCTCGCTGGGGACGGGAACTGGGCTACTTCGACCTGCAACACGACTTTCCGCGCCTGCATCGACACCTGGAGAAGCTGGAGCAGGACCCGGCGGTGCGCTTCGCCCATGCCATCGAGGATCGCCTGCCGGCGCAGAGCTGCGGGGAGTTCAGGGGAGAGGTGACACTGGCAGAAGTGGCGAGCCGCCTGCTCGCCTGAAAAGCGCCAGCGCCAGCGCCGGGCCGGCGACCGTCACTTGCCCTTGGCTTCGTGCAGGCGCGCCACCAGCTCGGCCTCGGCCTGCGACAGACCGCAGGCCTGGGTCAGGTCTTCGGCGCTGGCGCCGAGCCCGACCAGGCGTGCGGCCTGGCTGAACGACAGCGTGGTCGGATCGCGCTGCTCCAGGCGCGCGACCCGGTCGGGAAGCGGCGCGAGTTGCTTGCCGAGGTCCTGCAAGGCCTCGCCCATGCGCACGTTGACCTGCTGGTAGGACTCGATGCGCTTGCTCAGCTCCTTGAGCCGGCGCTCGCGCGCGGCGCCCTCCTCCGCCTGCTGCGCCAGCGCAGCTTGCAGGCGGCGCAATTCACGGCGCAGCCACAGGCACGCCGCCGCCAGGCCGAGGCAGGCGGCGAGCGCCAGTGCCAGCGCGACGACCTCCATCTCAGCAGGCCCTCGTGTCGGTAGAACGCATCAGATGCTGCCCAGCTCCGACCATTCTTCCTCGGTCATCATCTTGTCCAGCTCGACCAGGATCAGCAGCTCGCCGTTCTTGTTGCAGACACCCTGGATGAACTTGGCCGACTCTTCGTTGCCGACGTTCGGCGCGGTCTCGATTTCCGACTGCTTCAGGTAGACCACCTCGGCGACGCTGTCGACCAGGATGCCGACCACCTGCTTGTCCGCCTCGATAATGACGATCCGCGTGTTGTCGCTGACCGGCGCAGGGTCCAGGCCGAAGCGCTGGCGGGTGTCGATCACCGTGACCACGTTGCCGCGCAGGTTGATGATGCCCAGCACGTAGCTCGGCGCGCCCGGCACCGGGGCGATCTCGGTGTAGCGCAGCACCTCCTGGACCTGCATCACATTGATGCCGTAGCTCTCGTTGTCCAGGCGGAAGGTGACCCACTGCAGGATCGGATCTTCGGCGCTTTGCGCGGTGGCTTTGCTCATTCCCCTAACCTCTCGAAAACCGCCGCAAGTGGCGGAAGCTGTCTATCAATGGTCGCCGTGCAGGCGCTTGACGGCGCCGCTGGCGATCAGTTCGGCGAGCGCCGCCACATCCAGCAGCGCACACATGTGTTCGATGACCGTGCCGGCCAGCCAGGGCCGCTGGCTACGCTGGCTGCGCCATTTCACCTCGGCCGGGTCGAGGCGGATCGAGCGGCTCACCTGGTGCACCGCCAGCCCCCACTCGTAGCCCTGGACCGAGATCACGTACTTGAGGCCGTCGCGATAGTCGTCGCGGTAGCGTTCGGGCATCACCCAGCGTGCGGTGTCCAACACCTTCAGGTTGCCCGCCTGCGACGGCAGGATGCCGAGGAACCAGTCGGGCTGGCCGAACAACGGGGTCAGTTCCTGGTTCTCCAGCGGATAGATCGAGCCGAGGCACACCAGCGGCACCGCCAGGGTCAGCCCGGCGACGTCGAACAGCAGGCACTCGAAGGGCTCCGCCGCCCAGGCCGGACGACCGTCGTCGAGCAGCGGCAGGTCGAGCAGCGGCGGCTCGCCGACGCTCGCCGGGGCGCTCGGCACGCGCAACTCGATGACTTCGTGGGGCCGTGGCTCGACCGGCAGCTTGCGCAACGTCGTCGGTTCGTCGAGCAGGGCCGCCGGCGCCGGCGGAACCAGGCGCGCATCGCGGACCTGCTCCTCGAGCACCGCGGCCTCGAACTCGTCGAACCCGTGGTCGACCGGCAGCGTTTCCAGCGCCGGGGCCGGTGTCGCCACTTCGGCGACCGCCAGCGCGACAGGCTTCAACGGCGCGGGCGCAGGCGCTGGCGGCGTCTCGACGAGAGGTTCCAGGTCCTCGAAAGTGGCCTCCTGGAGCAACGCATCCAGGTAGGACTGCAAGGCCAGTTGCGAACGGGTGGCGGTGGCGGCGCTCATGTGGGTATTCCGCGACAGGGGTCTACAACGGTTATCGGCCGCACTCCGGTGCGGCTTGAATGCGCCTGTCGGCGCGGCGACCGGCGCGCCATCAGGCCACCCGGGTGGCCGGCTGCTGCGCCAGCAGATGCTTGAGCAAGGCGCGGTAGGCGATCACCCCGCGACTCTTGCCGTCGTGCTGCGACGGCGTGACCCCGGCCCGGCTGGCATCGCGCAGGCGGGTATCGATGGGAATGAACGCCTGCCACAGGTTGTCCGGGTAGTTCTCGTTGAGAATCCGCAGCGTGCTCAGCGAAGCCTGGGTCCGCCGGTCGAACAGCGTAGGTACGATGGTATAGGGCAACGCCTGTTTGCGCGACCGGTTGATCATCGCCAGGGTGTTGACCATCCGCTCCAGCCCTTTCACCGCGAGGAACTCGGTCTGCACCGGGATCACCAGGTGCTGGCTGGCGGCCAGGGCGTTGACCATCAGCACGCCGAGCAGCGGCGGGCTGTCGATGATCGCATGGTCGAAATCCTGCCAGAGCTGCGCCAGGCTCTTCGAGACCACCAGGCCGAGACCGCTCTTGCCCGGCGACTGGCGCTCCAGGGTGGCCAGCGCGGTACTCGACGGCAGCAGGGAAATGCGTTCGTTGCTGGTGCTGCGCAGCAGCGAGGCCGGCAGCCCCTCGGGGACGTTGCCCTGGTGCAGGAACAGGTCGAAGGCGCTGTGCTCGAGGGTGTCCGGGTCATAGCCGAAATAGCTGGTCATCGAGCCGTGGGGGTCCAGGTCGACCACAACCACGCGCTTGCCGGCATCCGCCAACAGGCCGGCCAGGGCGATGGACGAGGTGGTCTTGCCGACCCCTCCTTTCTGATTGGCGACTGCCCAGACTTTCATTGCTCTACTCTTCCTGGCATGGGTCTACCCGGTTGGGGCCGCGCTAATGGCCAGTTCGGCCCCGACGCCCGTACGCAAACCATGGTTCGCGCGCTCATGGCGAAGGCGACGGGGAATTGACGGTTGCCGACGCGGGCGCCGGCGTACCGCCAGTATTTGCAGCTTGCGTGCCAGCTGCCGAGCCTGCGTGGCGGAGCGCCGAATCCGGTTGCGCCTTGCCGCTGCCGACCCCGCTGACGCTGCGTCGCACCTCCAGGTTGCGCGAGATCACCAGCACCACCCGGCGATTCTTCGCCCGCCCCTCGGCGCTGGCATTGTCCGCCACCGGCTGAAATTCACCATAGCCCACCGCAGCCATCCGCGACGGCTCGACCCCATCGTTGCCGAGCAGGCGGACGATGCTCGCCGCCCGCGCCGCCGACAGTTCCCAGTTGGTGGGATAGCGCGGGCTATGGATCGGCACGTCGTCGGTGAAGCCCTCGACATGGATCGGGTTCTTGTAGGGCGCCAGGATCTTGGCGACCTTCTCGACGATATCGAAGGCGGCATCGTTGGGCAGCGCATCGCCGCTGGGAAACAGCAGGCTGGAATTGAGAGTGATCTCGATCCACAGCTCGTTACCGCGCACGCTCAACTGGTCGGAGGCGATCAAGTCGCCGAAGGCATCGCGCACGCTGTCGGCGATCCGCTCCAGCGAGTCGGCGCTGGCCGCGTTGTCGCTGGGCTGCTCCTCGACGCTGGTGCGCTCCGGCTCGGTGGTGCGCGGCCGCTCGTCGCCGATGGGAATCGGCTTCAACGAGCGGTCGGGCTGGTTGAACACGCCGGTGAGGGTCTCCGAGAGGATCTTGTACTTGCCCTCGTTGATCGAGGAAATCGAATACATCACCACGAAGAAGGCGAACAGCAGGGTGATGAAGTCGGCATAGGAAACCAGCCAGCGTTCGTGGTTCTCGTGTTCCTCCTGGTGGCGACGGCGGCGCTGCATGCTCGGCTCCGGTCAGTCCATGAAGCCTTGCAGCTTCAACTCGATGGAACGCGGGTTCTCGCCCTCGGCGATGGACAGCAGGCCCTCCAGGAGCATCTCGCGGTAGCGCGACTGGCGCAGTACCAGGGTTTTCAGCTTGTTGCCGATCGGCAGCAGGAGCAGGTTGGCGAAGCCGACGCCATAGATGGTGGCGACGAAGGCCACGGCGATGCCGCTGCCGAGCTGCGCCGGGTTGGCCAGGTTGCCCATCACATGGATCAAGCCCATTACCGCGCCGATGATGCCGATGGTCGGCGCATAGCCGCCCATGCTCTCGAACACCTTGGCGGCCTGCAGGTCGCGACTTTCCTGGGTGAACAGGTCGACCTCGAGGATGCTGCGGATGACTTCCGGCTCGGCGCCGTCCACCAGCAGTTGCAGGCCCTTGCGCGCATAGGGATCGGGCTCCGCATCGGCGATGCTCTCCAGGCCGAGCAGGCCTTCCTTGCGCGCGGTCATGCTCCAGGAGACGATCCGGTCGATTCCCCCGGAAAGATCCTCGCGCGGCGGGAAGAACACCCAGCCGAGCATGCCCAGGCCGCGCTTGAGCACGTTCACCGGGGTCTGCAACAGCGCCGCGGCCAGGGTGCCGCCGATCACGATCAGCGCCGCCGGACCGTTGAGCAGGGCTCCGGCGTGGCCGCCCTCGAGAAAGTTGCCGCCGACGATGGCGACGAACGCCAGGATGATCCCGACCAGGCTGAGCACATCCATCAGCGCGTCCCCTCGGCTCGGCGAAGGCGCGCGCAGCTCGTCACGTGGGTGGCCATCGAAGGCAGTCTCCTCATTCCTGCACGCACGCTTACTGGCACGCCTCGACCAGGTGCCGGCCGATGTCGTCGAGCCCGTACACCGCGTCCGCCAGGTTGGCCTTGACCACGGCCATCGGCATCCCGTAGATCACGCAACTGGCCTCGTCCTGCGCCCACACCTGGCTGCCGCCCTGCTTGAGCAGGCGCGCACCCTCGCGCCCGTCGGCGCCCATGCCGGTGAGGACCACCGCCAGGACCTTGTCGTTGTAGGCCTTGGCCGCCGAGCCGAAGGTCACGTCGACGCAGGGCTTGTAGTTCAGGCGTTCGTCGCCGGGGAGGATGCGCACCGTGCCGCGGCCGTCGACCATCATCTGCTTGCCGCCCGGCGCCAGCAGCGCCAGGCCGGGACGCAGGATGTCGCCGTCCTCCGCCTCCTTGACGTTGATCCGGCACAGCTTGTCGAGGCGCTCGGCGAAGGCCTTGGTGAAGGCCGCCGGCATGTGCTGGATCAGTACCAGCGGCGCCGGGAAGTTGGCCGGCAACTGGGTCAGCACCCGCTGCAAGGCAACCGGTCCACCGGTGGAGGTACCGATCGCGACCAGCCGGTAGGCCTTGCGCTTCGGCGCCGCCGAGGTCGACGCCGGGGCCGGCGACGCGCCGGCACCAACACGCGCGCTCGCGCCGACGCTGGAGGACGACGCCGGCGCATGGCTGGACGAGGTGGCCGAAGGCAGCGGCGGCAGGCTGATCGAGCGACGATTGCTACGGGCGATGGTCAGGACCTTCTCGCAGAGCAACTGGCGGACCTTGTCCGGGTTGCGCGAGATGTCCTCGAAATTCTTCGGCAGGTAGTCGACCGCTCCAGCGTCCAGTGCATCCAGGGTCACCCGCGCGCCCTCGTGGGTCAGCGAGGAGAACATCAGGACCGGGGTCGGGCAACGCTGCATGATGTTCCGTACCGCGGTGATGCCGTCCATCAGCGGCATCTCGTAATCCATGGTGATCACATCGGGTCTCAGGGCCAGCGCCTGCTCGATGGCCTCGCGGCCATTGGTGGCGGTGCCGACCACCTGGATCTGTCCATCGGCGGAGAGAATCTCCGAGACACGGCGGCGGAAGAACCCCGAATCGTCCACCACCAGGACTTTGACTGCCATAGCTACTCCTCAGAGGGCGACGCTCCTGCGCCGCCGGAAACCCATACGCGGCGTCAGATGCGCCGTGCGTAACGCTTGAGCATGCTCGGCACATCGAGGATCAGGGCGATGCGCCCGTCCCCGGTGATGGTGGCGCCCGCCATGCCGGGGGTGCCCTGCAACATCTTGCCGAGTGGCTTGATCACCACTTCTTCTTGTCCCACCAACTGGTCGACGACGAAACCGATGCGCTGGGTGCCGACCGACAGGATCACCACGTGTCCCTCACCCTGCTCTTCGTGGGCCGCACTCGGCACCAGCCAGCGCTTGAGATAGAACAGCGGCAAGGCCTTGTCGCGGACGATCACCACTTCCTGGCCATCCACGACATTGGTGCGCGACAGGTCAAGATGGAAGATTTCGTTGACGTTGACCAGCGGGAAGGCGAACGCCTGGCTGCCCAGCATCACCATAAGGGTAGGCATGATCGCCAAAGTCAGCGGCACCTTGATGACGATCTTCGAGCCGGACCCCTTCTGCGAAAACACGTTGACCGTGCCGTTGAGCTGGGAAATCTTGGTCTTCACCACGTCCATGCCGACACCGCGGCCGGACACGTCGGAAATCTCGGTCTTGGTCGAGAAACCCGGGGCGAAAATCAGGTTGTAGCACTCCAGGTCGGTCAGGCGGTCCGCCGCATCGCGCTCCAGCAGGCCCTTCTCCACCGCCTTGTTGCGCAGCACCTCGGCGTCCATGCCCTTGCCGTCGTCGGTGATCATCAGGAGGATGTGGTCACCCTCCTGCTCCGCTGACAGCACCACCTGGCCGACCCGCGGCTTGCCGGCGGCCTCGCGCTCCTCCGGACTCTCGATGCCGTGGTCGACGGCGTTGCGCACCAGGTGCACCAGCGGATCGGCGAGGGCCTCGACCAGGTTCTTGTCGAGGTCGGTCTCTTCGCCCACCAGCTCCAGGTTGATCTCTTTCTTCATGTTCCGCGCCAGGTCGCGAACCAGGCGCGGGAAGCGGCCGAAGACCTTCTTGATCGGCTGCATGCGGGTCTTCATCACCGACATCTGCAGGTCGCCGGTGACCACGTCGAGGTTGGCCACGGCCTTGGCCATGGCCTCGTCGCCACTGTTCAGGCCCAGGCGCACCAGGCGGTTACGCACCAGCACCAGCTCGCCGACCATGTTCATGATCTCGTCGAGACGCGCCGTATCCACCCGCACGGTGGTCTCCGCCTCGCTCGCCGCCGGCCTGTCGGGCGCCGCCGGACGCGCGGCGGCGGCCTTGGCCGGAGCGACCGGTTTCGCCGCGGGACTCTTCGCCGCGATGTTCTTGGCTACCGCCGCGGCGGCCGCCACGGCCTCGGAGGCGCCGTTGAACTTGCCCTTGCCGTGCAGTTCGTCGAGCAGCGACTCGAACTCGTCGTCGCTGATCTCATCGCCGCCCGCGGCGGCCGGCGCCTTGCCCTGCTCCGCCGGCGCAGCCGCTGGAGCCGCGGCAGCCGGTGCGGCGGGTGTGCCGGCGGCTTCCGGGACATCGCCGAACTTGCCCTTGCCGTGCAGTTCGTCGAGCAGCGCCTCGAACTCGTCGTCGCTGATATCGTCACCAGCGGCAGCCGCGGCCGGCTCGACCGCCTCGGCGGGGACTTGCGCAGGCTCGGCCGAGACCGCCGGCGGGACGAACTTGCCCTTGCCGTGCAACTGGTCGAGCAACGCCTCGAACTCGGCGTCGCTGATCTCGTCGCCAGCGGGAGCCGCGGGCGCTTCTGCAACGGCGGAGGCCGGCGCTTCGTCGCCCTGCAGAGCATCCAGCAACTGCTCGAACTCGTCGTCGGTGATATCGCTGGAGACACTCTGCGCGGGCGCTTCCGGCGGCGCCGCAGGCTCGGCTGGCGGAACGGCCGCCGGCGGCGCTTGCACAGGTTCCGCAGGCGCGGCGCCCTCGGGCTCGGCCAGGCGGGCAAGGGCCGCCAGCAGCTCGGGCGTCGCCGGGGTCGGTTCGGACTGCTCGCGCACCTGGTCGAACATCGCGTTGACCGTATCCAGCGCCTGCAGCACCACATCCATCAGTTCGGAGCTGACGCGCCGCTCGCCCTTGCGCAGGATATCGAAGACGTTTTCCGCAATGTGGCAGCATTCCACCAGCGCGTTCAGCTGGAGGAAGCCGGCACCGCCCTTGACCGTATGGAACCCACGGAAAATGGCATTGAGCAGGTCCATGTCGTCCGGCCGGCTCTCCAGCTCGACCAGTTGCTCGGACAATTGCTCGAGAATCTCGCCGGCCTCAACCAGGAAGTCCTGGAGGATTTCTTCATCGGCGTCGAAGCTCATTCGGCTGCTCCCAGAGACGTGTTACTCGAAAGGATCGGCAGGACCGCTGTCCTGCCGGAAATACCGGCCCGGCTTTCCGGACCGACTTCAGCCCGCCCGCCGGGATCACCGGCATGACGAAGGCTGTGCCAGCAGCCCGCGGATGCCAGCGTTCAATGCTTACTTAACGGCAGCGATGCCGCAGTCTTGAGCCGGGCGGGTCAGAAACCCAGGCTGGACAGCAGATCGTCCACGTCATCCTGCCCGGACACCACATCCTCTCGTTTTTCCGCGGCGACCTGCGGCCCCTCGCCCTTGGCCGAACGCTCCAGCGCGGCCTGGTGGCGCATGCTCACGTGGTCGTGCTCGATCCCGGCGTAACGGTCCACCTGGCCGGCCATCCAGACCAGCTTCACGAGGTTGCTCTCGACCTCGGTGACCAGCTTGGTGACACGCTTGATCACCTGGCCGGTCAGGTCCTGGTAATCCTGCGCCAGCAGGATGTCATTGAGCTGCGAGGACAACTGGCCGGCGTTCTCGCCGCTGCGCACGAGGAACTGTTCGATGCGCTTGGCCAGCTCGCGGAAGCCGTCAGCGTCGATTTCCCGGCGCATGAAGCGTTGCCACTCCTGGTGCAGCTCCCGCGAATCGTCGCCCAACTGGTTGACCAGCGGGGCGCTCTGCTCCACCAGGTCCATGGTCCGGTTGGCGGCCTTCTCGGTCATTTCCACCACGTAGGAAAGACGATCGGTGGCATCGGCGATCTGCGACATTTCCTGCGCGTGGGGGGAATGCGGGTCGATCTGGAAATCGACGATGGCGTTGTGCAGTTCGCGGGTCAGCTTGCCCACTTCCTGGTAGAGGCCACGGTCCCTGGCCTGGCTGAGCTCCTGGATCAATTGCACCGCCTGCTGGAAGTGCCCCCGTTCGAGACAGTCCACCAGTTCGCGCGCATGTTTTTTCAGGGTCGATTCGAATTCGTCGCCCGTGGAATCGTTACCAAGCACCATGACACCCTCTTGGCCGGCTTCAGCCGTTGACCCGCTCGAAAATCTTCTCGATCTTTTCCTTCAGGACCTGAGCGGTGAAGGGTTTGACCACATAGCCGTTGACCCCGGCCTGGGCCGCTTCGATGATCTGGTCGCGCTTGGCCTCGGCGGTGACCATCAGCACCGGCAGGTGCTTGAGGCGCTCGTCGGCGCGAACCGCGCGCAGCAGATCGATGCCGGTCATGCCCGGCATGTTCCAGTCGGTGACGAGAAAGTCGAAATTGCCGCTGTGCAGCATCGGCAGCGCCGTGGTGCCGTCGTCGGCCTCGGCGGTATTGGTGAAGCCCAAGTCCCGCAAGAGGTTCTTGATGATGCGTCTCATCGTGGAAAAGTCATCCACGATGAGAATTTTCATGTTCTTGTCCAAGTAAACCTCCGTACAGACCAGAGCGCGCCCCAGGGGACGCGCCACACATTCTTTTGCGTTAACGGTTACAAGCTGCGGTCGAGGCCGGTTCAGGCCGACCGCCAATCGGCCAGGCGCGCGCGCAAACGCGCGGCGCACTGGCTGTGCAACTGGCTGACCCGCGATTCGCTGACGCCCAGTACCTCGCCGATCTCCTTGAGGTTGAGTTCCTCGTCGTAATACAACGCCAGCACCAGGCGCTCGCGCTCCGGCAACTTGGCGATGGCATCCGCCAGGGCCGCCTGGAAACGTTCGTCGAGCAGGCCGTGGATCGGTTCGTTGTGACTGAGGCTGGTGTCTTCCGGCAATCCATGTTCGCCGTCCTGCAACAGGTCGTCGAAGCTGTACAGGCGGCTGCCCTGCGTGTCGCTGAGGATGCCGTAGTAATCTTCGAGGCTCAATTGGAGTTCGGCAGCAACTTCGTGATCTTTAGCGTCGCGTCCGGTTCTCGCCTCGATCGCGCGGATCGCGTCGGTCACCATGCGCGTGTTGCGGTGCACCGAACGCGGCGCCCAGTCGCCCTTGCGGACCTCGTCGAGCATGGCCCCACGGATGCGGATGCCGGCATAGGTCTCGAAGCTGGCGCCCTTGCCGGCGTCGTATTTCTTCGCGGCCTCGAGCAGGCCGATCATGCCGGCCTGCATCAGGTCCTCCACCTGCACGCTGGCCGGCAGGCGGCCGAGCAGGTGATAGGCGATGCGCTTGACCAGTGGTGCGTAACGCTGGATCAGTTGCTCCTGGGAGTTCTGCGCTTGCGCCTTGCTATACATACGCACTCCAGAGGCCGCTGTCATACGGCCGAACCTGTCGCGGGGTGTTGGACCAGTCGTTCGACGAAGAACTCCAGGTGCCCGCGCGGGTTGGCCGGCAGCGGCCAGCTGTCAACCTTCTGCGCGACCGCCTTGAAGGCCAGGGACGCCTTCGAGCGGGGGAATGCCTCGTATACGGCTCGCTGTTTCTGCACGGCCTTGCGTACCGACTCGTCGTAAGGGATGACACCTACATACTGTAGTGCGACGTCGAGGAAACGGTCAGTGACCTTGGTCAGTTTGGCGAACAGGTTGCGTCCTTCCTGCGGGCTGTGGGCCATGTTGGCCAGGACCCGGAAGCGGGTCATGCCGTGGTCACGGTTGAGCAGTTTGATCAGGGCGTAGGCATCGGTGATCGAGGTCGGCTCGTCGCAGACGACCAGCAGCACCTCCTGCGCGGCGCGGACGAAACTGACCACCGAATCGCCGATCCCGGCGGCAGTGTCGACGACCAGGACATCGAGGTTGTCGCTGATATCGCTGAACGCCTGGATCAGCCCCGCATGCTGCATCGGCGAGAGGTGCACCATGCTCTGCGTGCCGGAGGCCGCGGGAACGATGCGCACGCCACCGGGACCGAGGAGGAGGACATCGCGCAGTTCGCAGCGTCCCTCGATCACGTCGGCCAGGGTGCGCTTGGGCGTGAGTCCCAGCAGGACGTCGACGTTGGCCAGGCCGAGGTCGGCATCCAGCAGCATGACGCGACGGCCGAGATCGGCCAGAGCCAGTGCCAGGTTCACCGACACATTGGTCTTGCCGACGCCGCCCTTGCCGCCAGTTACTGCGATCACCTGTACGGGATGCATGCTACCCATCTGCTTCATACCTTGTGTTGTCGTCTTCCCGGAACGCCCCTTCCAGCGCTCTCCGGTATTGGCGGGAACGATGCGCCATCGCTCCCGGCCCGGCGGAAGCCACCTTCGCTTCCGTCACCCGCGCCACGCGCGCTTCTTCCCACGTCCTCAGCCGGCACGCCGCGCCGGTTGCTGGTAGAGCCCGGCGAACATCTCGGCCATGGCGTCCTCGCTGGGCTCTTCCGGTGCCTGCAGGCTCACCGCCCGGCTGACCAGTTGGTGACTGCGCGCCACCTGCAGGTCGTCCGGAATCCGCGGCCCATCCGCCAGATAGGCTACCGGGAGACGCTGGGCGATAGCCAGCGCCATCGATTCACCGAGGCTGCCCGCCTCGTCCAGCTTAGTCAGGATGCAACCCGCCAGCCCGCAGTGCCGATAGGTCTGGTAGGCCGACTTGAGCACCTGGCTCTGGCTGGTGGTGGCCATCACCAGGTAATTCTTCACGTTCAGGCTCGGCGACGCCAGTGCCTCGAGCTGCATGCGCAATGCCGGGTCGCTGGCCGGCAGGCCGGCGGTATCGATCAGCACCATGCGCTTGCGCGCCAGCGGCGCCAGGGCCTGGATCAGCGACTGGCCGGGATCGACCAGGGTCACCGGTACGTTGAGGATCCGACCGAGGGTCTTGATCTGCTCCTGGGCGCCGATCCGGTAGCTGTCCATGCTCACCAGCGCCAGGCTCTGGGCGCCGTACTTGAGGACGTAGCGCGCGGCCATCTTCGCCAGGGTGGTGGTCTTGCCGGCACCTGCCGGGCCGACCAGGGCCAGTACGCCGCCCGCATCGAGCGGGTCCTGCTCGGGGGTCTGCACGGCACGCGACAGGTGCGCCAACAGCATGCGCCAGGCCTGGCGCGTATCGCCCACCGCGGCGACCCGCTCCAGCAACGGCTTGCTCAGCTCCGCCGGCAAGCCCATGCGCTGCAGGCGCCGCCAGAGATTGGCCTGCTGCGGACGCTGGTGCTGCAACTGGCCCCAGGCGATGGAGCCCAGTTGTACCTCGATCAGCTCGCGCAGGCCGTTCAGTTCGAAACGCATTGCCTCGAGGGTCTGGCCGCCCGCCTGGGGCTTGGCCTGCGCCGCCGTCATGGACTCGGCCAGGGACGGACGCGCCGGCTTCTCCTCGGCGAACAATTGACGGTCCTTGCGCTGGTTTTCCGCCGGACGCGCCGTCAACTCGGCGCGCGCCTCGGCGATCCGCGCCTGGGTCTTGCGCAGCTCCACTTCCAGCGCCGGGTTGGGCTTGCTCGGCGCCGGCGGGGCCTGGTAATCCAGCGCCGCGGTCAGCTCGATGCCGCCGGCGACCCGGCGGTTGCCGAGAATCGCGGCGTCCGGACCCAGTTCGTCGCGGACCAGTTTCATGGCCTGGCGCATATCGGCGGCGAAGAAGCGTTTGACTTGCATTGCCCGAACCCCTCAGTTCAGTAGTCTTGCCGGCAACCTCAGGTTGCCCGGTGTGCCGGCCCTGGAGCCGGCGCAGCCCTCGTTCAGTTCTGTCCCACCGTCGCGACGATGGTGACTTGCTTGTTGTCCGGGATTTCCTGGTAGGCCAGCACATGCATGCTGGGCACCGCCATCCGCGCGAAGCGCGACATCATCGAGCGGATCGGTCCGGCAACCAGCAGGATCGCCGGCTTACCAAGCATCTCCTGGCGTTGCGCGCTCTCGATCAGCGAGCGTTGCAGCTTCTCGGCCATCCCCGGCTCCAGCAACATGCCGTCCTCGGAGCCTTGTCCGGCCTTCTGCATGCTGTTCAGCAAAATCTGTTCCAACCTCGGCTCGAGCGTGATCACAGGCAGCTCCGGCTCAAGCCCGACAATGCTTTGCACGATTGCGCGGGACAACGCGACGCGAACCGCGGCGACCATCGCGCCGGGATCTTGACTCCGTGGAGCGACGTTGGCGATGGCCTCGGCGATGGTACGGATGTCGCGCACCGGCACCTGCTCCTGGAGCAGCGCCTGCAGGACCTTGAGCAGGGTGGACAGGGAAATCAGCCCCGGCACCAGCTCTTCCGCCAGCTTCGGCGAGCTGCGCGCGAGCAATTGCAGGAGCTGTTGCACTTCTTCATGGCCCAGCAGCTCGTGGGCGTGCTTGTGCAGCACCTGATTCAGGTGAGTGGCGACCACGGTGCTCGCATCCACCACGGTGTAGCCCAGCGACTGCGCCTGGTCGCGCTGGCCGGGCTCGATCCATACCGCCTCCAGGCCGAAGGCCGGGTCCTTGCCGGCGATGCCGTTGAGGCTGCCGAATACCTGGCCGGGGTTGATCGCCAGCTCGCGATCGGGATAGATCTCCGCTTCGGCCACGCTGACCCCCATCAGGGTCAGACGGTAGGCGTTGGGCAGCAGGTCGAGGTTGTCGCGGATGTGCACCGAGGGCATCAGGAAGCCCAGCTCCTGGGACAGCTTCTTGCGTACGCCCTTGATCCGCGCCAGCAGTTGCCCGCCCTGGTTGCGGTCGACCAGCGGGATCAGCCGGTAGCCGACTTCCAGGCCGACCATGTCCACCGGGGTGACATCGTCCCAGCCCAGTTCCTTGACCTCCTGGGCACGCTGCGCCGGCAGCAGCTCCTGCTGGCGCTGTACCTCCTGCTCGGCGACCTGCTTGGCCTTGTTCTGCCGGTGCCAGATCCAGTAGGCAGCAGCGCCGGCCAGGGCGCCGAGGCCGATGAAGGAAACATGCGGCATGCCCGGCACGGCGCCCATGGCGATCAGGATCGCCGCGGAAATCGCCAGCGCCTTGGGCGAGGCGAACATCTGCCGGTTGACCTGCTGGCCCATGTCCTCGGAACTGGAGACCCGCGTCACCATGATCGCCGCCGCGGTCGACAGCAGCAGCGACGGCAGTTGTGCCACCAGGCCGTCACCGATGGTCAGCAGGGCGTAGACCTTGCCGGCGTCGCCGAAGGACATCGAATGCTGGATCATGCCGATGGCGACGCCGCCGATCAGGTTGATGAAGAGAATCAACAGGCCGGCGATGGCGTCACCGCGGACGAACTTGCTGGCACCGTCCATCGAACCGTAGAAGTCGGCCTCCTGGGCCACCTCGCTGCGGCGCTTCTTGGCTTCCTCCTGCTCGATCAGGCCGGCGTTGAGGTCGGCGTCGATGGCCATCTGCTTGCCGGGCATGGCATCCAGGGTGAAGCGCGCGCTGACTTCGGAAATCCGCCCGGCGCCCTTGGTCACCACCACGAAGTTGATGATCATGAGGATCGCGAACACCACCACCCCGACCACGTAGTTGCCGCCGATCACCACTTCGCCGAAGGCCTGGATCACCTTGCCTGCGGCGCCATGGCCGTCGTGGCCGTGGAGCAGCACCACGCGGGTCGAGGCAACGTTCAGCGCCAGGCGCAACAGGGTCGCCACCAGCAGGATGGTCGGGAACACGGCGAAGTCCAGCGGCCGCAGGGCGTACACGCAGACCAGCAGGACGACGATGGACAGGGCGATGTTGAAGGTGAACAGCACGTCCAGCAGGAATGGCGGGATCGGCAGGGTCATCATCGCCAGCATGGCCAGCAGCAGGATCGGCACGCCGAGGCTGCCGCGACCCAGCCCCGCCAGGTTGCTGCGCACATTGCTGATCAGTTGCGTGCGATCCACTCTCGACTCCCCTGCCCTGCGTATGGCGCCCGTAAGTGGGCGCCGAACAAACTTTTGACGCCGGAATGCGCGTCGGGCGGGTCATTGCAGGAACCGTTCCAACTTTTCAATTCATTGATTGAAAAAGGGTTTTCGCCAATCACCAACTGCCGGAGGCGCCACCGCCGCCACTCGAGCCTCCGCCGCCGGAGAACGAGTCCGAAGACGAACTGGACGAACTCGACGACGAGGAAGACGAGGAACCCGATGAGCTAGCGTAATCGCCGCCGCGCCGACGCCCTCCCCCCGAGCCGCCGGCGCTGAAATTGCAACCGATGAGCAGCGGCAGGCAAGCGGCGGGCAGGATGATCAGCGCCTCGATGCTGTTCAGCGGGTCGTCCACCAGCAACAGCAGACACTCCAGGGCCAGGGTCAGCAGCAGGCCGAGCAGGCCCGGCAGGTAGGCCCAGCGCCGTCCTCTGCGCAGCCCCTGCCAGGCACCGGCCAGCATCAGCAGGGTCAGCCCCAGCGAAAGCGGCACGGCCAATCCGTAATGGAGCACCGGCAGGCCATAACGGCCGTAGGCCCAGAACAGCCCCAGCGCATAGAGCACAAGAATGGCGAAGAACCAGCGGGCACCGCGCGAATACTTGAGCAAGGCGCCGAAGCCGACGCCCAGGACCGCCACCATCTCCGCCAGCGCCACCATCGCCCATGCCGGCCAGTGCCGCCCTAGCGCCAACGCCGCAGCGAGCGCCACTACCGCCCCCAGGGTCCAGTACCAGGCGCGCGGGCGTACCAGCAGCGCCACCCCGCCGAGAGCGCCGAGCAGGAATGCGATACCCAGGGTCTGCCGTACCGCGCCGGGCTCCAGCGGGTCGCGCGGCGGCGGCGGCAACGCTTCGCCGTCGATCAGTCGCACCAGGCGCTGCGCCGCCGCTTCCAGGCCGCCGGCATAGTCTTGCTGGCGGAACGCAGGGGTCATGTATTCGCGGATGATCCGCCCGGCATCGATGTCGGTGATCGTTCCTTCCAGGCCATAACCGACTTCGATGCGCATGCGCCGGTCGTCCTTCGCCACCAGCACCAGGACGCCGTCATCGATCCCCTTGCGCCCCAGCTTCCACGCCTCGAAGACCCGCGTCGCATAGGCCTCGATGCTGTCCGGATAGGTGCTGGGCACCATCAGGATCGCTACCTGAGCACCCTTCCGGGCCTCCAGCGCGGCCAGCGAAGCTTCCAGGCGGGCACGCTCGGCGGCGTCGAGGGTCGCGGTAAGGTCGGTCACCCGCCGCGCCAGCGCCGGAACCTCCGCGGACTCGTAGCCCGCATCGCGCGCTGCCTCGGCCTCGGCGCCGACCGCCGATGCCTCCACGGCCTCCTCCTCGACATCGGACGCTGCCACCGCGACGGTGACCGGCACCGTCGCGGTGGCAACGGAGGGAATCGCGGCGGCGCAGAGCAGCATGCCGAACAGGCGAAGCATGGCGAGATAACGCGTGATTGCAGACATCCTTGTCTCCGAATGAAATGAACGGGAACCCATTACCAACTGCCCGAGGCACCGCCTCCGCCGCTGGAACCACCGCCCCCGGAAAAGCCGCCGGACGACGAGGAGGAAGAGGAGGAGGAACCGCCGCCGGAGCTTCCCGACGAGCCTCCACCACCCCCACTCAGGCGTACCTGGCCGAACACCAGCAGCCCGAGCATGAGCTGGAACGGTAGCAGGGCCAGCCAGACCAGCGGTGCGTCCAGGCCACCGGACAGCAATCCGAGCAGCAGGTAGGCCGCCAGCAACGCCCATAGTCGGCGGTGGAAACTTTTCCGCCGCTCGCGCCACAGCGAGCGCATCAGGCGGTAGTTCGACCAGCAGAGAACCGCCAGCATCAGCACCCCGGCCGGCCACAGCAGGCCGTAGATGAAGGACACCGCGCTGAACCAATGCGCCGCCAGCCCGAGCAGGGCTACATAGACCAGTACGCCGATCACCAGGTAGAAAGCCGGGCGCACCGTCCACAGCGCGCCGAAGGTCGCGCCGCCGACCAGCATGCACAGCGGAGCCACCAACAGCACGCTCATCCACTCGCCGGAAGCGCCGGCCAGCGTGCCCAGCAGCCAGCAGAGCAGCGCTCCGCCGAGCAGCCAGGGCCAGCGCAGCGCCCGGGCACTCAACAGCACTCCGGCCAGCGCTCCGTAGATGAAAGCGACCAGCAGCGCCCAGGCTTCCGCCGGCAATGGCCCCAGCGAGACCTCCGGCGTACCCGACGACGACGCAGCCGCCGGCAGCGTTTCGCCGTCGACCAGGCGGATCAGCTCGTCCACCGCGGCTTCGATCCCGCCGGCATAGTCGCCCTCGCGGAACGCCGGAGCCATCCGCTCGCGAATGATCCGTCCGGCGACCACGTCGGGCACCGCACCCTCCAGGCCGTAGCCGATCTCGATGCGCATGCGCCGGTCATCCTTGGCCACCACCAGCAGCAGACCGTCGTCGACCGCCTTGCGGCCGAGCTTCCAGGCCTGGAACAACTTGTCGGAGAAGGCTTCGATATCGAGGGTACCGGTAGTCGGCAGCATCACCAGCGCGATCTGCGCACCGCGTCGCCGCTCCAGCGCCTCGAGCTTCTCCACCAGGCGTTGGCGCGTCGCCTCGTCCAGCGTGTGGGTGGCATCCACCACCCGCTCCGACAGGGGCAAGGCGACCCATTCCGCCGGCGCTTCGGCGTGCGCAGGCATCCAGGGCAGCAGCCAGGCCAGGGCGAGCAACAGGAGGACAGGCGGGAAAATACGATCAGACAGGGTTCGATCCATGAACGGCAAAGCTCTCATCCCGAGCGGGTATCGGCCAAGGCTGCCACAGCGCGGCACGCAGCTCCAGCCCGGTCACTCGTCGCGACGCAGGTCCGGCGGGATCGGCAGGTCCTTCAACGGGCTCGGCCGCTTGCCCTTGCCGGCCTGGTACTGCTTGAGCTGGTAGACATAGGCCAGCACCTGGGCCACGGCGAGATAGAGCCCGGCGGGAATCTCCTGGTCCAGCTCGGTGGAGTAGTACACCGCTCGCGCCAGCGCCGGCGACTCCATGACCATCACCTTGTGCTCCTGGGCCACCTCGCGGATCTTCAGGGCCAGGAAATCGTTGCCCTTGGCCAGCAGCAACGGCGCCCCGCCGCCCGCCGGGTCGTACTTCAGGGCCACGGCGAAGTGGGTCGGGTTGGTGATCACCACGTCGGCCTCCGGCACCGCCGCCATCATCCGTCTCTGCGCCATCTCGCGCTGCATCTGGCGGATCTTCGACTTGACCTCGGGCTTGCCCTCGGAGTCCTTGTATTCGTCGCGCACTTCCTGCTTGGTCATCAGCAGCTTCTGGCGGTTGTCCCAGATCTGGTAGGGCACGTCCACCGCGGCGATCAGCAGCAGGCTGCAGGCCATCCAGAAGGCGCTCCAGCCGACCACCCGCACGCTGTGCAGGATCGCCTGCTCAAGCGGCTGGTGCGCCAGCGCCAGGAGGGCGTCGCGGTCGGCGGAGAGCACCAGCAGGGCCACCGCCAGCACCACCAGGAACTTGATCAGCGCCTTGCTCAGTTCGAGCAGCGACTTGGCGGAAAACATCCGTTTCAGCCCCGACAGCGGATTGAGCCGGCTGAACTTGGGTTGCAGGGCGTCCATCGAGAACAGCCAGCCGCCGAGGGCGATCGGCCCGACAATCGCCGCCACCAGCAGCATCAGCAGGATCGGCCAGAGCCCCTGGGCCGCCAGGTAGGCCGAAGCGCCGAGCAATTGCAGCATGCTCTCGGTATTCATCGCGGTTTCCCGGGACAGCTCGAAATTGCTACGCATCAGGCGCAACAGGGCGCCCGCCAGGTCGGCGCCGTACATCAGCAGGCCGCCAGCGCCGGCCATGAGGATGGCCAGGGTGTTCAGCTCCCGCGAACGCGGCAACTGCCCTTTCTCGCGCGCCTCGCGGCGGCGTTTCTCCGTGGGTTCCTCTGTCTTGTCCTGCCCGCTCTCACTCTCGGCCATGGCTACCTCGCCCGCACCAGTTCACGGAGGAATTGCAGGGCCTCGCCGGCCAGCACCTGGTACTGGCTGAGCAGGTCGGCGGTGCCGATCCAGAGGATCACCAGGCCCAGCACCAGGGTCAACGGAAAGCCGATGGAGAAGATGTTCAGTTGCGGCGCCGCGCGGGTCATGGCGCCGAAGGCGAGGTTCACCACCAGCAGCGCGGTGATCGCCGGCAGCGCCAGCAGCAGCGCTGCGCCCATCACCCAGCCGAGCTTGCCGGCGATGATCCAGAAATGGTTGCCGCTCAGGCCCTCGCCCACCGGTAGGGTGACGAAGCTCTCGGCGATCACCTCGAACACTACCAGGTGGCCGTTCATCGCCAGGAACAGCAGCGTCACCAGCATGGTGAAGAACTGGCCGAGCACCGGCACCGAGACACCGTTGGCCGGGTCGACCATGGAAGCGAAGCCCAGGCCCATCTGCATCGAGATGATCTGCCCGGCGATCACGAAGGCGTGGAACAGCAACTGCAGGGAAAAGCCGAGCAAGGCGCCGACCAGGATCTGCTCGCCGATCAGCAGCATGGCCTTCATGCTCAGCGCGTCCACCTGCGGCATCGGCGGCAGGTTCGGCACCAGCACCACGCAGACGCCCAGCGCCAGGTACAGGCGCACCCGCACCGGCACCAGCTGGGTGCCGATCACCGGCATGGTCATCAGCAGCGCCGCGACCCGGAACAGCGGCAGCACGAAGCTGGCGATCCAGCCACCGATCTGCGCGTTGGTCAGCTCCAGCATCAGCCGATCAGCAGCGGGATGTTGCCGATCAGCGTCTGGGTGTACTCCATCAGCTGCCGCAGCAGCCAGGGACCCAGCACGATCAGGGTGAGCAGGATCACCATCAGGCGCGGCAGGAAGCTCAGGGTCTGTTCGTTGATCTGGGTGGCGGCCTGGAACATCGCCACCACGAGACCGACCAGCAGGCTCGGAACCACCAGCACGCCGACGATCATCGCCGTCAGCCACAACGCCTCGCGGAACAGGTCGAGTGCCACCTCAGGGGTCATGTCTCTCTCCAGCGCGCCAGCGGCGCGTCAAGCCGGCGGCACCGCTAGACGGTGCCGAAACTGCCCGCCAGCGTCCCGATGATCAGCGCCCAGCCATCCACCAGGACGAACAGCATGATCTTGAACGGCAGGGAAATGATCAGCGGCGACAGCATCATCATGCCCATCGCCATCAGCACGCTGGACACCACCAGGTCGATGATCAGGAACGGGATGAAGATCATGAAGCCGATCTGGAACGCGGTCTTCAGCTCGGACGTGACGAAGGCCGGGACCAGGATGGTCAGCGGCGTCGCCTCCGGGCTGCCGATGTCGGTGCGCTTGGACAGGCGCACGAACAGCTCCAGGTCGGAGGTGCGAGTCTGCGCCAGCATGAACGCCTTCAGCGGCACCTCGGCCTTTTGCAGGGCTTCCTGGGCGGGAATCTGCTCGTTCAGGTAGGGCTGCAGGGCCTGGCTGTTGATCTTGTCGAATACCGGGGCCATGACGAACATGGTCAGGAACAGCGCCAGCCCCACCAGCACCTGGTTCGACGGCGTCGATTGCAGGCCCAGCGCCTGGCGCAGGATGGAGAAGACGATGATGATCCGGGTGAAGCTGGTCATCAGCATGACGAACGCCGGGATGAAGCTCAGCGCGGTCATGATCAGCAGGATCTGCAGGCTGACCGAATACTCCTGCTGGCCCTGGCCGTTGGTGGTCACGGTGATCGCCGAGATCGATGTCGGGTCGGCGGCCAGCGCCGGCCACGGCGCCAGCAACAGGAGGCAGAGCGCGGCGAGCGCGCCGGCCAGGGAGATGCGCGGAGTCATGGCTTGCCCTTGGGGTCCTTGTTCAGCAGCTCCAGCAGGCGCTGGGCGAATTCCGGCGTGGCCGGCTCGCCGTCCGGCAGGTGTACCGGCTCCTTGAGCACGTGCAACGGCGTGATCCGGCCGGGCGTCAGGCCGAGCAGGATCTGCTCCTCGCCGACCTGCACCAGCACCAGCCGGTCGCGCGGACCCAGCGGCTGGCTGGCGAGGGTGCGGATCAAGCGGTTGCCGCGCGGACCGGCCTGTTGCACCCGGCGCACCAGCCAGGCGAGCAGGAAGATCAGGCCGATCACCAGGCCCAGGCCGAGCACCAGTTGGGCCAGTTGCGCGGCGGCGCCGGAAGCGGCGCCCACCGTCGGTGCGGCGGCACCCGTCGTCCCCTCGGCGGCGCACAGCGGCGCGCTCAGCGAGGCGAGTGCCGGCAGGAAGCCGGCGAACAGGTAGCGACGCATGTCAGCGCAGCTTCTTGATGCGTTCGCTGGGACTGATCACGTCGGTCAGGCGGATGCCGAACTTCTCGTTCACCACCACCACCTCGCCGTGGGCGATCAGGGTGCCGTTGACCAGTACGTCCAGCGGCTCGCCGGCCAGGCGATCGAGTTCGATCACCGACCCTTGGTTCAGCTGCAGCAGGTTGCGGATGCTGATGTCGGTATGCCCGACTTCCATGGAGATGGTCACCGGGATGTCCAGGATCACATCCAGGTTGGGCCCCTCCAGGCCGGAAATGGTCGGCGCCTTCGGCGAAGCGCCGAACTCTTCCATCGGCGCCCGCGGGGTGCTCGGCTCCGCCACGGGGGTCGCGCCGCCCTGGGCCATCAGCGCATCGATGTCGTCCTGGCTGGCGTCGCCCGCCTCGGCCAGCGCCGCCGCCCACTCGTCGGCCAGTGCCTGTTCCTCGGTGGTCACTTTTTCTTCGTCTGCCATGGTTCGTCTTTCCTCCGGGGGAAGCGGTCAGCGCGAGCGCTCGACCGCTTCGAGAATCTGTAGCGCCAGGTTGCCCTTGTGGGCGCCCAGCTTGACCTTGAAGGCGGGCACGCCGTTGGCGCGCATCACCATGTGTTCCGGCATCTCCACCGGGATCACGTCGCCCGGCTGCATGTGCAGGATGTCGCGCAGCTTGAGCTGGCGGCGGACCACGGTGGCGCCGAGCGGTACCTGGACGTCCAGCACGTCCTCGCGCAGGGCCTTGATCCAGCGCTCGTCCTGGTCGTCGTGGTCGGACTGGAAACCGGCGTCGAGCATCTCGCGGATCGGCTCGATCATCGAATAGGGCATGGTGATGTGCAGGTCGCCGCCACCGCCGTCCAGTTCGATGTGGAAGGTGGAGACCACCACCACCTCGCTGGGACTGACGATGTTGGCCATGGCCGGGTTGACCTCCGAGTTGACGTACTCGAAGTTCATCTCCAGCACCGCCTGCCAGGCTTCCTTCAGATCGACGAAGGCCTGCTCCAGCACCATCCGCACCACCCGCAGTTCGGTCGGGGTGAACTCGCGGCCCTCGATCTTGGCGTGGCGGCCGTCGCCGCCGAAGAAGTTGTCCACCAGCTTGAACACCAGCTTGGCGTCGAGGATGAACAGCGCGGTGCCGCGCAGCGGCTTCATCTTCACCAGGTTGAGGCTGGTGGGAACGTACAGCGAGTGCACGTACTCGCCGAACTTCATCACCTGCACGCCGCCGACCGCGACGTCGGCCGAACGGCGCAGCAGGTTGAACATGCTGATGCGGGTGTAGCGGGCGAAACGCTCGTTGATCATCTCCAGGGTCGGCATGCGGCCCCGGACGATGCGGTCCTGGCTGGTCAGGTCATAGGACTTGACCGATCCCGGCGTCGCCTCGACTTCGGTTTCCACCAGGCCATCGTCGACGCCGTGCAACAGCGCGTCGATTTCATCCTGGGAAAGCAGATCTTGCACGGCCATGGGATACCTACTGCAGCACGAAATTGGTGAACAACACTTGTTCGATAGCCAGCTGGCCGGTTTCCTTCTTGGCCAGTTCCTGCAATCCGGCGGTCGCCTGCTGGCGGAGCATTTCCTTGCCCACCGGCGTCACCAGCGAGTCGAAACTCTGACTCGAGAACAGCATCACCAGTTTATTGCGAACCAGCGGCATGTGCTCGCGCAATGCGTCCATCTGCGCCTTGTCGCGCCCCATCAACGCGACGCCGACCTGCATGTAGCGCTGCCGGCCGTTCTGGTTGAAGTTGACGACGAAGGCCGGCGCCAGGATCTCGTAGAGCGCCGGCTGCTTGCCCGGCTTCGCCGCCTCGCTGGCGACTTCCTCGGTCTTCTCGGCCTTCAGCGACTTGCTGAGGAAGAACCAGGTGCCGCCCACCGACAGGCCGATCGCCAGCAGCAGGCCGACCACGATCAGCAGGATCAGCTTCAGCTTGCTCTTGCCGCCGCTCGGAGCCCCCGCGTCGGCGGGTGTCGCCTCTTTCTTAGCCATGCCAAAAATCCGTCGCTATAGCGTCAAATGAAGGGTTTCACAGGGGCAGAGCAAGGGTTATGCCATTTCTGCAACGCCGCCCCGCCCCCTGGGGCCAGCCCCGGAGGGCTGTCCGAGATGATAGACGGCGCGGATATTACAGCCTGGCCACAGGAAATCATCCCCGTCTTTTGCGAAATCGCCCGCTCCGGAAAAAGAAAGGCCTCCCGCAGGAGGCCCAAAGGGGAAATGCAGTCGTTCGCCTCAGGCGTAGTAGTCGACCAGACCGCGCGCCGCCGAGGAACCCGGCCGGCTGCGGATCTCGCTGACTCCGGCAAGGGTTTCCTCATCGCCCGAGGCGTCGCCGGCAAAGCCGCGTCCGCGCGCCGATCCGCCCTCGCCCTGCTGCTGGCCCTGCCAGCCCCGCGCCAGCGACTGGTCGGAGACGTTCACGTCGAGCTGGTTCATGCCCTGCTGGCTGAACATGTCGCGCAGCCGGTGCATCTGGCTTTCCAGGGCGTCGCGAACGCCGGCGTTGGGACTGGCGAAGGTCACCTGGGTCTGGTCGGCGGTCATGTGGATGCGCACGTCCAGGCGTCCCAGTTCGGCGGGGTCGAGCTGGATCTCCGCCGACTTCAGGTTCTGGCTGGACATCCACATCACCCGGTCCACTACCGCCTCGCTCCAGCCGTTCTGCTGTATCGCCACCGGCTGGCCGGGCACCGTACCGTTCACCGGACGGTTGGTCAGGGCCTGCTGCGCCATGGCCTGGGTCAGCCCGTTGAGCTTGGCCGCGAAAGGCTCGCCGCGCGGCTCCGCCTTGCTCTCCAGCAGGCTCTCGGAGGCGGCGCTGGCGATGGCCGGCTCGGCGGTCTGCTGCAACTGGGCCTCGAGCGCCTTGCCGTCGACGGCCTTGGGCAAGGAATCGGAAGTCAGGCTGGCAAGGGCATCGCCGAGGTTCGCCTGGCGCGGATCGGCGCTCTTCGCCGGCCCGCCTTTCGCCGCCTGCGCGGCGTCCTGGGCACCCTGCTCCAGGGCCATGTTCACTGCCGGAACGCCGTTGAGCTTGACCAGGGTCGGGTCGCTGCTGGCTTCGGTCAGGCTGGCCGGAGCACTGCTGGCCGTCGGCACGGCCGGCGGCAGCAAAGTCGCCTGGGTATTCTCGTCGAGCATCGGCACGGCGCCGCCGAGGCCGAGCAGTTGCAGCGGATCGACCGGCGTTTCGACTTTATCTTCGCCGTCGGCCTTGGCCTGGCCGTCGGCCGGCAAAGGCTTGCCGTCTTCGGCAACGGCCGGTTGCCCGGCGGCATCCGTCGGCTGCGCCTCGGCAGCCTCCTTGCCGGCGTCCCGCGGCTTGTCCCGCGAACCCTTCGCGGGACCGTCGGCGCGCTCGGCGGGCTTCTTCGCGGTCTCCTTGGCATACATGTCGGAGAAGCTGGAAGTCTTGTCGTTACTGGGCTCAGGCGTTTTCTGCTGGCTCTTCGGCGCAGCGGCCTTGGGCTTTACATCAGGCGTCGGCGGCAACAACACACCAGGGGCGACGGCCATGGGAATTCTCCATTTGCGAAGGGATTGCATCGTGGCTTGCGCAAGGGATGGAGCAAGGTCCGGGCCAACTTCGCCGAGAGCGTCCGCGAAACGCTCGCCAGGGCGCCGCAGCAGGCACGCTCGCTTTGCCCGCAGGTCCCGTCTGGACTACAATCCAGAGCCGCATCCCTCCCGAGGTAGTACCCTGATGTCCTTCGCCGAAAAACTGTCCCGTCTGCAAGCCTTCCTCGATGCCGATGACCTGCACGAAGAAGCGCTGGACTACGTGGCGACCCACGGCTACCTGACCGCCCTCTCCATCTGCCCGGAGCAGGTGCCGGAGCGGGAGTGGATCGACGCCCTGTTCGCCGAACCGCCGCACTACCGCAGCGATGAGGAGCGCCAGGAGATCGAGACTTCCCTCGAGCAGCTCAAGGCGCACATCACCCGCGTGCTGGCCAGCGACGAAGACCTCGAGCTGCCCTGCGACCTCGACCTCGGCGACGAGCCGGACGACTCCGACCTGCGCGGCTGGTGCATCGGCTTCATGGAAGGCGTGTTCCTTCGCGAGGAAGTCTGGTTCGAGCAGGCCGAGGAGGAAGTCAGCGAACTGCTGCTGCCGATCATGGTCGGCTCCGGCCTGTTCGACGAGCAGCCCGAGTTCGACGAGATCGCCCGCGACCGCCACCTGGTGGACGACATGGTCGCGCAGATTCCCGACCTGCTGACCAACCTGTTCCTGCTCTGCCAGGCGCCGGAAGAAAAGCCCGCCCTGCTCAAGCCGCGCACGCACTAAGGAGCGCCGCGGTGGCGCAGCGGGAAATTCGCCCGAGCGCTCGCGCCTGGGTGCGCTATAGCCTCCAGGCCGTGGGTTTCCTAAGCGTAGCCCTGGGCGTGATCGGCATCTTCCTGCCGGTGCTGCCGACCACGCCTTTCCTGCTCCTCGCGGCGGCCTGTTTCATGCGCAGCTCGCCGCGCTTCTACCACTGGCTGGTCGGCCATCCACGGCTCGGCCCGTGGATCCGCGACTATCTCGACGGCGAAGGCATCCCGCTCAAGGGCAAGGTCTACGCCATCGGCCTGATGTGGGCCAGCATCGCCCTTTCCTGCTACCTGGTCCGACGCCCCTGGGCCCAGGGCTTCATGCTGACCAGCGCGGTACTGGTCAGCATCTATATCCTCCGCCAGAAGACCCGCCCGCCGCACGACGCCTGATGGCCCGCTCAGGACAGCGCCGGATCGCCCTCGCCCAGCGGCAAGCGGTCGCCGGGCCCGCGCCGCTCGGGGCTCAGCACGGTGAAGCCGAAGGTGTTCCAGCCGTCCGCGCTGTCGACGAACACCGAACCGCCGTGCATGCTCGCCACCGCCTTGACGATGGACAGGCCGAGGCCGTGGTTGGCCTCGCTGTTGCTGCGCGCCGCGTCGACCCGATAGAAGCGTTCGAACAGGTGCCTGCGGTGCTCGTCGGCGATCGGCACGCCGGGGTTGCTCACCGCCACCCGCACTTCGTCGCCGCGCCGCTCGACGCCGACCCGCAGCGTGCCGCCGGCGGCGGTGTGCTGGGCGGCGTTGTACAGCAGGTTGGTCACCGCCCGCTGGAACAGGGCGCGCTCGACCAGCGCGCGGGCCTCGCCGCGCACCTCGATACCGACCCCGGCCTCGTCGAAGATCACCTCGAGGAAATCCACCGTGGTGGCGATCTCGCCGGCCAGCGAGGTTTCCTCGCGCTCGCAGGCCAGGCGTCCCTGGTCGGCGCGGGCGAGGAACAGCATGTCGTTGACGATCGCCCGCAGCCGCTCCAGCTCCTCCAGGTTGGATTGCAGGACCTCTTCGTAATGTTCGCCGCTGCGTTCGCGGGACAACGCCACCTGGGTCTGGCCGATCAGGTTGGTCAATGGCGTGCGCAGCTCGTGGGCGACGTCGGCATTGAACGACTCCAGGCGCACGTAGGCCTGCTCCAGGCGGTCCAGGGCGCCGTTGAACGCTCCCACCAGCTCGCGCAGCTCGGCCGGCAGCGGCGAGAGCTGCAAGCGCTGCGACAACTGCCGCGGGCTGATCCGCCGGGCCTCCTCGGACAGCCGATGCACCGGCCACAGGCCCAGGCGGGCGATCCAGTGGCCAAGCAACGAGGCCAGCAGCACACCGAGGGCGGACA
This sequence comes from Pseudomonas sp. 203-8, assembly GCF_020708595.1. Taxonomy (NCBI): domain Bacteria; kingdom Pseudomonadati; phylum Pseudomonadota; class Gammaproteobacteria; order Pseudomonadales; family Pseudomonadaceae; genus Pseudomonas; species Pseudomonas sp. 203-8. The sequence goes on from NZ_JAJFDF010000003.1 coordinate 74,819, forward strand.
GGCCGAGCAGCCATTTCAGGGTGGAGGTCCGCGCCTCATGGAACGCCGCGCTGTCGATGGCGGTGACGTAGGTCAGCCGCGGCCGCCCCTCGCGCGCCGGCAACACGCCGACCCGCGCAGTCAGCGCGTACCGGTGCTCCGGCAACTCCAATTCGTAGCGGCCGGCGCCATCGGCGATCAGCCGCTGCACCGGTTCGCTGAAGCGCCCGTAGTGATAGCGCGGGTCGTCGCTGTCGATCCAGAAACGGATCAGCTCGTACTCCTGGCTCAGGTTGTCCAGCTTGCCCTGCAGGTGCGGCCAGCGCTCGGCCAGGTCGGGATGGTCGAGCATCCGCGAGACCATGTTGAAGCGCACGTCCACCTCGCCCTGCTGCAGGCGCTCGGTCTGGCGGTCGAGGATGCAATAGAGCATGGTGCCGATGAGGGCGAAGATCACCACCGCGGCGCCGGCGAACATTCCCGCCAGGCGGGTCGACAAGGACATGCCCACCTCAGCCCGACTCCGCCAGCGCACGGTTCTCCAGGACGTAGCCCATGCCCCGGATGGTATGCAGCAGCTTGTTCTCGAACGGACCGTCGAGCTTGGCGCGCAGGCGCTTGATCGCCACCTCCACGACATTGGTGTCGGTATCGAAGTTGATGTCCCAGACCAGTTCGGCGATCGCCGTCTTCGACAGGATCTCGCCGCTGCGCTGGGCCAGCACGCAGAGCAGCGCGTACTCCTTGGCAGTCAGCTCCAGACGGGTGTTGCCACGGAAGACCTTGCGGCTGAGCAGGTCGATGGACAGGTCGGCGATGCGCATCTGCGAATGGCTTTCGTGGTTGCCGCCGCGCCGGGTCAGGGCCTGCAGGCGGGCGACCAGTTCGAGGAAGGAGAACGGCTTGATCAGGTAGTCGTCGGCGCCCTCGCGCAGCCCGCGCACCCGGTCTTCCACGCGCTCGCGCGCGGTGAGCATGATCACCGGGGTCTGCCGCCGCTCGCGCAACGCCCGCAGAACGCCGTAGCCGTCGACGCCCGGCAGCATCACGTCGAGCACGATCACGTCGTACTCGCCATGGAGCGCCAGGTGGCGACCGTCGATGCCGTTGTCCGCCAGGTCCACGGTGAACCCCTGTTCGCTGAGGCCACGGTTCAGGTAGTCCGCCGTCTTCGCCTCGTCCTCGACAATCAGTACCCGCATCTATCGCCCGATCCTCTGTTCGCCTTCGCATCCCGGGCGGGACGCATGCCTGCCTGCATCCTAGCCACGCGCCGCCGTCCAGGAAAGCCGCGTCCGTTACGCCTCATGTCGCCGTCGCCCCAGCGGTTCCGCCGTCCGAGGTCGTCGTCCCGCGCCGGTGGAACAGCCGCTCCAGGGCCAGGTATACCACCGGCGTGCTGAACAGGGTCAGCACCTGGCTCACCAGCAGCCCGCCAACCACCGCGATGCCCAGAGGCTGGCGCAGCTCGGAACCGGTGCCGAAGCCGATCATCAGGGGTATCGCGCCCAGCAGCGCGGCCAGGGTGGTCATCATGATCGGCCGGAAACGGGTCAGGCAGGCCTGGTAGATCGCCTGCTCCGCGCTCATGCCCTGCTCGCGCTGGGCGACGATGGCGAAGTCGACCATGAGGATGCCGTTCTTCTTGACGATGCCGATCAGCAGCACGATGCCGATCAGCGCCATGATCGAGAAGTCCTGGCCCCAGGCCCAGAGCAGGAACACCGCGCCGATCCCCGCCGAGGGCAGGGTCGAGAGGATCGTCAGCGGATGTACGAAACTCTCGTAGAGCACGCCGAGGATGATGTACACCGCGATCAGCGCGGCGAGGATCAGCAGCGGTTGCGAGGCCAGCGAGCTCTGGAAGGCCTGCGCCGCGCCCTGGAACACGCCGATAATGGTCGAGGGCATGCCGATCTCCTCCTGGGCGCGCTGCACCGCCTGCACCGCCTCGCCGAGGGACACCCCGGCAGCCAGGTTGAAGGACAGGTTGACCGCCGGGAACATGCCGTTGTGGTTGATCTGCAGCGGCCCGGAGCGCGGCGCCGCGACCTTGGCGATGGCCGACAGCGGGACCATCTCGCCGCTCAGCGGCGAGCGCAGGTAGAACCAGTCCAGGCTTTCCGCGCGGCCGCGCTGGCGCGCATCGAGTTCGAGGACCACCTTGTACTGGTTGACCTCGGTCTGGTACTCGCCGACCTGGCGCTGGCCGAAGGCGTCGTAGAGGGTCTGGCTGACATCCTCGGCGCTGAGGCCGAAACGCGCCGCGGCCACCCGGTCGATGTCCAGCGCGGTGACGCTGGCGCCGACCTGCAGGTCGTTGGACACATCCATCAGCCCCGGCACCTGCTTCAGGCGCTCGGTGAGGCGTTGCGCCCAGAGCGCCAGCTGGGTGCTGTCGCTGCTGCGCAGGGCGTACTGGTACTGGGTCCGCGAGGGTCCGGAACTGAGGTTGATGTCCTGCGCCGCGCGCAGGTAGAGCATGATTCCCGGCACCTTCGCCAGTTGCGGGCGCAGCCGGTCGATGAACTCGCCGACCGAGACATCGCGCTCGCCACGGTCCTTGAGGACGATCCAGAAACGTCCGTTGGCCAGGCTCTGGCTACCGCCGGTGACGCCCACCGCATGGTTGTAGCTCTGCACCGCCGGGTCGCTGGCGATGATCTCGGCCAGTTGCCGGTGCTTGGCGACCATGTCGTCGTAGGAGATATCCTCGGCAGCCTGGCTCGTGCCGAAGACGAAGGCGGTGTCCTGCAAGGGGAAGAAACCCTTGGGAATCCCGACGTAGCCGGCCACCGCCACCAGCACGGTAAAGGCGAAGCCGACCAGCATCAGCCGCTGGTGCCCGAGCGCCCAGCGCAGGCCGCGCTCGTATCCGCCGGTCAGCCATTCGGCGAAGCCCTTTCTCGGCGCGTCGGCATGCCGCAATGCCGGCATGAAGCGCGAAGCCAGCATCGGCGCCAGGGTCAGCGAAGCGAGCACCGAGATCAGGATCGCCACCGTCACGCTGACCGCGAATTCGCGGAACAGCCGGCCGACGATCCCGCCCATGAACAGCAGGGGAATGAACGCGGCGATCAGCGAGAAGCTGATGGAAATCACGGTAAAGCCGATCTCCGCCGCGCCCTTGAGCGCCGCCTCGACCTTCGAGGCGCCCGCTTCCAGGTGTCGGTGGATGTTCTCCACGACCACGATGGCGTCGTCGACGATGAAGCCGACGGCGATGATCAGCGCCACCAGGGTCAGGTTGTTGAGGGTGAAGCCGAGCACGTACATCGCCGCGAAGCTGGCGCTCAGGGACACCGCCAGCACCGTGGCGACGATCAGGGTCGCCGACAGCTGGCGGAGGAACAGGCCCATCACCAGCACCACCAGGCCAATGGTCAGCAGCAGGGTCAGTTCGACCTCGTGCAGCGACGAGCGGATGGTCCGGGTGCGATCGTTGAGCACGTCTACCTCGATGGTCGCCGGGAGCATCTCGCGCAGGCGCGGCAATGCGGCCTGGATCGCGTCGGCGGTATCGACGATGTTCGCCCCAGGCTGGCGGAGGATCACCAGTGCCACCCCGGGCACACCGTTCGGCCAGGCCTGCACGTAGTCGTCCTCGGGCGCCGAGACGATCCGCGCCACGTCCTTGAGGAACACCGGCGCGCCCTGGCGGTAGGCGACCACCAGGTCGTCATAGTCGCTGGCGTTGAACAACTGGTCGTTGGCCGCGAGGGTCGACACCCGCCCCTCGCCGTAGAGCGCGCCCTTGGCCAGGTTGACGCTGGCCGACTGCAACGACTGGCGCAGGTCGGCCAGGGTCAGCTGGTAGGCGGCGAGCTTTTCCGGCTGGGCCTGGATGCGGATCGCCGGGCGCTGCTGGCCGACCACGAAGATCTGCCCCACGCCGTTCACCTGGCTGAGCTGGCGGGCGAGGATGGTCTCGGCGTAATCGCTGAGTTCGATCAGCGGCATCATCTCCGAGTTGACCCGCAGGATCATGATCGGGCTGTCCGCCGGGTTGACCTTGCGCCAGGTCGGCAGGTTCGGCATGTCCACCGGCAGCCGCCCGGCCGCGGCGTTGATCGCCGCCTGGACCTCCTGGGCGGCGACGTCGATGCTCTTGTCGAGGCTGAACTGCAGGGTCAGGGTGGTGGTGCCCAGGGCGCTGCTGGAAGTCATCTCGGTGATCCCGGGAATCGCGCTGAACTGCACTTCCAAGGGGGTGGCCACCGACGAGGCCATGGTTTCCGGGCTACCGCCGGGCAGCAAGGCGTTGATCTGGATGGTCGGGAAGTCCGCCTCCGGCAACGGCGCCACACCGAGCCGGAGGAACGCCAGCAGCCCCAGCAGCAGCGAGGCCAGGGTCAGCAGCGCGGTGGCGATCGGGTGCCGTACGCACCAGCCGGAAATCCCGGCGCGCGGCGTCACGGCTGCCGCTCCGCCGCCTGAGCCAGGCTCGGGCGCGGCTCCTGGATATCGACCAGGGCGCCGGGCATCAGCCGCGAGTGGCCGTCCACCACCACCTGGTCACCGCTGGCCAGGCCTTCCACCACACTGAGGCCGTCGATGTCCTGGAGCACCCGCACTGGCACCGCCTCGACCCGGTCGGCGGCGACCCGGTAGACGAAATTACCCTCCAGGCCGCGGCGCACCGCCTTGCTCGACAGCACCAACTGGTCGCGCCGGACCCCGGTGTGCAGGCTCACCGCGACGAACTGCCCGGGCCAGAGCCGGGCCTGGCGGTTATCGAAGGAGGCGCGCACGCGGATGGTACCGGTGGAACTGTCGATCTGGTTGTCGATGGTCAGCAACCGGCCCTCGCCCAGCGCGCTCCCGCCGTCGCGGCTGTAGGCGCGCACCGCCGCCTCGCCGCCGAGCAGCGCCTGCAACTGGGGCAACTGTTCCTGTTGCAGGGAGAAGACTACGGAGATCGGTGCGATCTGGGTCACGCTGAACAGGCCGAGACTGTCGCCGACCCGCACCAGGTTGCCGACATCGACGTTGCGGATACCGACCTTGCCGGATACCGGAGAGGTGATCCGGGTGTAGGACAGGCGCACCCGCTCGGCGTTGATGGTGGCATCGTTGGCCTTCAGGGTCGCGAGCAACTGGTCGACCGTCGCCTGCTGCTGGTCCAGCAGTTGGCGTGACACCGCACGCTCGGCATACAGGCTGCGGTAGCGTTGCAGGTCCTGCTCGGCGGATTTCAGCTGGGCCTGGTTGCTCGCCCTGGAGGCCTGCGCCTGCTCCAGCGCGGCGACGACGGCGCGGTCATCGATGGTCGCCAGCAACTCGCCCGCCTCGACCATCTGCCCTTCGCTCACCAGCAGGCGGGTCAACTGGCCGTCGATCTGGGTGCGGATCACCACGTTGTGCAACGAAGTCACCGTGCCGATGCCGCTGACCTGTTGCTCGACGTCGCGCCGCTCCACCCGCGCCACGTTCACCGGGACCCTGGCCGGCGCGGGCGCCGCCTTCGCCCCGGCGTCGCCGCCGAGCCATGCCCAACCGCCGAAGGCGACCAGGCCCGCCGCCAGCACGCCCACCAGGACCCGTCCCCCACTACTGCGCAACGCCTGCATCTGTCCACCTTTCCCAGTAGCCGGCCTCGCGCGGCCGACTTCGTTCTTCTTTATAAGCAGCGCAGCGGGACCCCACCCTGACCCCTGAATGACAATCCTGTCAGTTTCGCCGGACACCCCGCGCTGGCAGGCCGCCCGGCGCTCTCGTAGACTTCGCTGAGTCCTTCCGGAGCCCGCTCGATGTCCCCAACCCCCGGCGCCCGCCGGCCCTGCCCCAGGGCCTACGCCCCCTGGCTGCTGTCGCTGGCGGCGACATTGCTGCTGGCAGTCGGCGCGGCGCTGGCGCAGTGGGACCTGGAGTCGATACTGAGCCGTGCCGAGCAGCGCTACGGCGAGCTGGGCGCGGCGAAATCACGCCTGGGCGACTGGGGCCGCCTGCTCGAACAGGGCGGCACGCTCGACGAAGCGGCCAAGCTGCGCGCGGTCAACGACTTCTTCAACCGGTCGCTGCGTTTCACCGACGACATCGAGATCTGGCAACAGGAAGACTATTGGGCGACTCCGGTCGAGGCGCTGGTCAAGGGCGCCGCCGACTGCGAGGACTACGCCATCGCCAAGTACGTGACCCTGCGTCGCCTCGGCGTCGCCAGCGACAAGCTGCGCATCACCTACGTCAAGGCCCTGCGCCTGAACCAGGCGCACATGGTGCTGACCTGGTACGCCAGCCCGGGCGCCGACCCACTGGTGCTGGACAACCTGATCGGCGAGATCCGCCCCGCTTCGCAACGTGACGACCTGTTGCCGGTGTACGCCTTCAATGCCGAGGGCCTCTGGCTGCCCGGCGCCGACGGCGGACGCCGGACCGGCGACAGCAAGAAGCTGTCGCGCTGGCAGGACCTGCTGACCAAGATGCGCGCCGAAGGCCTCGACCTCGACGCACCCAAGGAGGATTGAATGTCACTGCTCAAGCAATTGTTCCTCGCCATCTGCCTGTTCCTCGTCGTCGCCTTCAGCGGCAGCTTCGTCAGCAGCGTGGAGAACTCCCGCGAGCAGTTGCGCGGCCAGTTGCGCTCCCACGCCCAGGACGCCGCCACCGCCCTCGGCCTGTCCCTGACGCCACACGTGGACGACCCGGCGATGGTGCAACTGATGGTCAGCTCGATCTTCGACAGCGGCTACTTCGCCAGCATCCGGGTGATCGACATCAAGAGCGGCAAGCCGCTGGTCGAGCGCGTGCAAGCGCATGCCGAGCGTACGGTGCCCGGCTGGTTCGAACGCCTGGTGGATCTCCAGCCCCAGGGTGGCGACGCGCTGATCATGCGCGGCTGGGAACAGGCGGCGCGGGTCGAGGTGGTCAGCCATCCGCAATTCGCCCTGGCGCGCCTGTGGGACAGCGCCCTGGGCAGCCTCTACTGGTTGCTGGCATGCGGCGCGGCGAGCCTGCTGCTTGGCGGCTGGCTGCTGCGCCGCCAACTGCGCCCGCTCGACCAGATGGTGCGCCAGGCCCATGCCATCAGCCGGCGGGAATTCCTCAGCCTGCCCAGGCTGCCGCGCACGCCGGAGCTGCGCCGCGTGGTGCAGGCGATGAACCAGATGGTGGAGAAACTTCGCACGCTGTTCGCCGAGGAGGCCGCGCGTAGCGACAAGCTACGCGCCCAGGCCTACCAGGACAGTCTCACCGGCCTGCCCAACCGGCGCCTGTTCGACGCCCGCCTCAACGAACAGCTGGGTGCCGGCGAGCACGAGCATGCCGGGCAGCTCCTGCTGCTGCGCCTGAACGACCTGAACGGGCTCAACCAGCGTCTCGGCGGGCAACGCACGGATGAATTGATCCAGGCGGTCGCCCGCTTGCTGGTCGACTCCTGCGGCCAGCAAGGGCGCACCGACTGGCTGCTGGCCCGCAGCCGCGGCGGCGAGTTCGCCGTGCTGGCTCCCGGTTGCTCCCGCGAGCAGGCCGAACGCCTGGCCGAGGAACTCTGCGAAGGCCTGGAGAACCTTGCTCGCACCGGTGCCAGCGATCTCACGCCGGTCGCCTATCTCGGTATCAGCGCGTTCGCCGAAGGCGACTCGCCCGCGGATCTCCTGGCCCGTGCCGACCAGGCCCTGGCCCAGGCCGAAAGCCAGCCCGCCCAGCCCTGGGCGAGCCAGGACGGCACCGCGCTCGCGGCGCTCAACGATAGCCAGGACTGGCACGACTGGATCGACCAGGCCCTGACGGAGCGCCGCCTGCTGCTCTATTTCCAGCCGGTGGTGGACTGCCTGGACACCCAGCGCGTCCTCCACCACAAGGTCCTCGCGCGTCTGCTCGACCCGCAGGCCACGGCCATCGCCGCCGGGCGCTTCCTGCCCTGGATAGAACGTTTCGGCTGGGCCGCGCGCCTGGACCTGGCGATGCTCGAACAGAGCCTGGAGCACCTGCGGCGCCATCCACGGCCGCTGGCGCTGAGCCTGTCGGCCGCCAGTGTCCGCAATGCGCAGACGTTTGCCCCGCTACTGGCCCTGCTCAAGGCGCATCCGCAGGAGGCGCGCCAGCTGACCCTGGAACTGGACGAGCGGCACCTGCCAGCCGCGGCCGAACTGGAACGCCTCAGCCAGGTCCTGCGCGAACTGGGCTGCGGTCTCGGCCTGCAGCATTTCGGCGGCCGCTTCAGCCTGATCGGCAACCTTACCCATCTGGGGTTGGCCTACCTCAAGCTGGACGGCTGCTACCTGCACGCCGTCGACCGGGAAGGCGACAAGCGGTTGTTCATCGAAGCGGTCTATCGCACCACCCACAGCATCGATCTACCGTTGATCGCGGAACAGGTGGAAACCCTCGGTGAACTCGAAGTACTGCGGGAAATGGGTTTGCGTGGCGCCATGGGACGCCTGTTCGGCAGCCCGGCGCCCTGGTCCGGGGATGCCTGATAGCGAGTCCGGAGCGGGTCGGACTCGCTTTACAGCGGATTCGGCATCGACGCCAGGCGCTCCCTCTCCGACAGAGAACGCGCCGGCGCGAGCCGACAGGTCCCCGTCATGAAACCGCCAGTCGCTGTTCCACCAGCACTCCCCCGTAAAGCGCGATCTGGGTCTTGGCATTGAGTTCGATGCGCAAGGCCACCGCGCGCTCGATGCCGATCTTCAGGTGCGGACCGAAGCGCGATACGTCCAGGCCGGCACGGATCATCATCTTCTCCACGCCTACGGTGGTTACCGTCACCAGCGTCTGGATGTCGTTCTGCAGGCTGTAGCGGGCCAGCGCGCGCATCGCCTCCAGCGTACAGTCGGAAAAGCCCAGCGAGCCTTTCTGTCCAGAGTTGATGGCGAAACGGCTGAGTTCCCAGATGTGCGGCGAGCAAGGCGCTTCCTTGCCGTGCAGAAGCTCCGGGAAGGTGTTCTTCAGCATGTAGGGGCCAGTGGTATCGAGAATTCGCCAGCAACCGAAAACCTGGGCTTCAGGAGTATCTTCCTGGATCAACATGTAATAAGGACTGAGTGCGTCATAACCATCGATTTCCATCTCGTCGATGACACTAACGTCCCAGCCTTTGCGCTCCTTGAACACTTGAGCACGCAACTTGTGCATCTCGCCCAGCAGTTTTTTATCGAACTCTTCGCGCCGACCAATTTGTACGATCATCTTCACTTCCTCCAAATAGGAAGCTGAAGAATTTATGCAAATTTCATAATTTTATAACTAGCAAATGAGATAGATTTCGGTGAACCCGGACCCTTGCTAGGCTCGAAGAAACGTCCGAAAAGATCAGAGCAATGGCTTCACACGAGAGAACACAGCCCCAAAACATGGCCTTCCGGGCAAAGGCCACCCGCACCGCCCGACGGGAAAGCCAGGAAACTTTCTGGAGTCGCTTCGGGATAAGCCAATCCTGCGGCAGTCGTTTCGAGAATGGCGAGAACCTGCCCTTCCCTATATATCTGCTTTTGCATTTCTATATAGAAGGGCAAATTACCGATCGCCAGCTCGCCGACCTGAGAGGCAAGATCAGAGAGTAATAAGACCCAAATTAACGGCCATAATGGCCGCTACGCGGCGGGAGGTCACACCGAACTTCCGCCGAATATTTCCCATATGGAAGTTCACATTGGCTTCCGAGCAGTTGCAGATAACCGATATCTCCCAACTGGTCTTGCCGATGGCGCACCACTGCAACACTTCCTTCTCCCGGCTGGTCAGAACCACCGGTTTGCTGACCGGATGTTCGAAGGCCAGTCCGGCACCGCTCTGCAGTGCGTAGTCCTTGAGCATCCACAGGGTCGGCAGGACCGACTCCATGAAACGGTTGGCCTCGGCCCGGTTTTCCGCTTCCACGCTGAGGCTCAGCGCGCCGAGTTCGCCGCGAGCACCATGCAGCGGCATGGTCAGCCCATACACCAGGCCGGCGGCCGAGGCTTCCTCGAAGAACTCGTGCTGCTTTCGCGTCTGGTAGATGGACGGTTCCCAGAAAATCGGCAGTACGCTCTGGGTACAGTGACTGACCGTCGGGTCGACCCGCGCGTAGCCAGCCCGGTCGTAATGCTCGCGCCAGGCGGCCGGGTAGTTGCCGACGATGAAGGCGTTCTCGTAGTCCTGGCTGTCCTTAGGCAACAGGCCGAACAGGATCTTCGAGAATCCAAGGTCGCTCGCCATCTTCTGCAGGATGGCGCTCCACTCCAATTTTCCACTTGAGCGTTCCAGCTCAAGAAAACCGTCAACCAAGGCCATAGCGCTACGTTCTTCTTAAACTATTAACCAATCAGCCAAATATGGATTCGGCACCCGATATCCGGCACGTTGTACGGCAGTCCGAGAATCCCGGCTTCCTGCCGAGGCGCATGCGCCCGTGCCCGACGACCCCTGAAGATGTCCAGTCAGCCCACTCTATAGAGTTGGCGTTGTGCCGGAAAGGCACATTTCAGTCCCACTTAACAATAGACCGCAGCGTTTGATGCACCTAGTACGATACCCGTCCTAGAGGGTAAGCAAACGTTTAAATGTGATCTAGATCACATTTTATGCGAACTGAATACCCAGTCACACCTGGTCCCCGGGTTCACTGTCGGCCCATCGCCACGCGTGCGACCGCTCTCGGCCGGGCGATCCGAGGCGCAGACGTCTGTGCGCGGCGCACGCGCAAAGGCACAGCGCCACGGCCAAGGGGGCGACCTCTCGGCGTCAGGCCTGCCGGGCACGGACCCGGCGACATAGCCACTTTTCCAGTTCGGCGACGCAGAACAGGCCGAGCCCGGCCAGCAGCACCCGCGCCCACTCGCCCGGGGCCAGGCCGACCGAGCCGAACAGCGCCTGCAACGGCGGCGCGTAGGTATAGAGCAGTTGCAGCACCACGCAGGCGGCGATCGCCAGCAAGACCTGGCGGTTGCCGAACAGGCCCTCGCGGCTGAGCACCGAATCGTAGATATGCCGGCTGTTGAGCAGGTAGAACATCTCGCACACCACCACGCTGTTCACCGCCATGGTCCGCGCGCTCTCCAGCCCGGTGCCATGCTCCAGCTCCCAGAGGAACAGGCCCAGGGCGCCCGCCATCATCAGCAGCGAGACCAGCAGCACCCGCCAGACGAAGAACAGCGACAACAGGGGCTCCGCCGGCGGACGCGGCGGACGCTGCATCAGGCCGCGCTCGGCCGGATCGAAGGCCAGCGCCAGGCCCAGGGTGCTGGAGGTGACCATGTTGATCCAGAGGATCTGCGCCGGCGTCATCGGCAGGGTCAACTGGAACAGGATCGCGGCGATCACGATCAGCGCCTCGCCACCGTTGGTCGGCAGCATGAAGAGGATGAATTTCTTCAGGTTGTCGTAGACCGCCCTTCCCTCGCGCACGGCATTGGCGATGGTGGCGAAATTGTCGTCGGCGAGGACCACCTCGGCCGCCTCCTTGGCCGCCTCGGTGCCCTTGTTGCCCATCGCTACGCCGACGTCGGCGCGCTTCAGCGCCGGCGCATCGTTGACCCCGTCGCCGGTCATCGCCACCACCTCGCCGCTGGCCTGCAGGGCCTGCACCAGGCGCAGCTTGTGCTCAGGGCTGGCGCGGGCGAACACATCGACGCCCGGCAGCACTTCGCGCAGGCGCTGGTCGTCGAGCAACTCGATCTCCGCGCCGGTCAGCGCCGGCCGGTCGATGCCGATCCCGAGCATGGCGCCGATCGCCCGTGCGGTGTCGACGTGGTCGCCGGTGATCATCTTCACCGCGATACCCGCCGCCTGGCATTCGGCGACCGCGGCCACGGCTTCCTCGCGCGGAGGGTCGATGATGCCCACCAGGGCCAGCAGGGTGAAGCCATGTTCCACGTCGGCGAAATCCAGCGTGCGCTGCTCCGCCGGCATCGCCCGTCGGGCGATGGCCAGCAGGCGCAGGCCGCGAGCGGCGGTGTCGGTGGCCAGGCGCCGCCAGTAGTCCGGGTCCAGCGGCCGCACCGAGTCGCCCACCCGTTCAGCCTCGCACATGTCGAGGATGCGCTCCGGCGCGCCCTTCAGGTAGACCATCGCCTGGCCTGCGTGGTCGTGGTGCAGGGTGGCCATGAAGCGATGCTCGGACTCGAACGGAATCGCATCGCTGCGTGGCCGTTCCGCCGCCAGCGCCTGCGGATCGAGGCCCAGCTTGAGGCCGAGGCTGAGCAGCGCGCCTTCGGTGGGGTCGCCCTCCAGTTGCCATGCCTCGCCCTCCTGGTGCAGGCGCGCCTCGTTGCACAACAGCGCCGCGCGACCGATCTCCTGCAGATCGTCGCGTCCGGCGGGATCGAGGCCTTCGCCGTTGTGGCTGAAACCACCCAGGGGGGCGTAACCGGCGCCGCTGACCTCGATTACCTGGTCGGCGGTGACGATACGCTGCACGGTCATCTCGTTGCGGGTCAGGGTGCCGGTCTTGTCCGAGCAGATCACCGTCACCGAACCCAGCGTCTCCACCGCCGGCAGGCGGCTGACGATGGCGTTGCGCCGGGCCATGCGCTGTACGCCGAGGGCGAGGATCACCGTCATGATCGCCGGCAGTCCCTCGGGAATCGCCGAGGCGGTCAGCGCCACCACCAGCATGAACATGTCCACCATCGGCTGGCCCTGCCAGAGGGTGCCGAGGACGAAAGTGGCGCCGGCCAGCAGCAGGATCGCCAGGGCCAGCCAGCGACTGAAGCTGGCGATCTGTCGCAGCAGCGGAGTGGCCAAGGTGCGGACTTCGCGCAACAGCGTACCGATCCGGCCCAGTTCGGTATCCCCGGCGGTGGCGACCACCACTCCGCGCGCCTGGCCGCTGGTCACCAGGGTGCCGGAATAGGCCATGCAACGGCGGTCGCCGAGCAGCGCGTCGATGGCCACCGCGACGCAGCCCTTCTCCACCGGCACCGACTCGCCGGTCAGGGCCGACTCGTCGACATGGAAGTTCTTCGTTTCGAACAGCCGCAGGTCGGCCGGCACCCGGTCGCCGGAGGCCAGCAGCACCACGTCGCCCGGTACCAGGCGTTCGGCGTCCAGCGCCTGGCGCTGGCCGTCGCGCAGGACCAGGGCATGCAGCGAAAGCATGTCGCGGATGGCGTCCAGCGCGTTGGCCGCCTTGCCCTCCTGGACGAAACCGATCAGCGCGTTGACCACCACCGCCAGGAGGATTACCGCACTGTCCACCCAGAAGCCGAGCAGCGCGGTGACCAGCGAGGCGAACAGCATCATGTACAGCAGGACGTTGTGGAACTGCCGCAGCAAGCGCAGCAGCGGCCCCTGGCGTTTCGGCGCGGGCAATCGGTTGTAGCCGTGCGCCGCCAGGCGGCGGGCGGCTTCGTCCGCGTCCAGGCCGGCGGCGGAGCTGTGCAATCGTTCCAGCACCCGTTGCGGCGGGCTGGCATGGGCGTCGCGGGAAGACAGGGGTGGGATGCCGTTCATGGGATTCCTGCGCCTCGTTCTGATGAACAGAACTATCGGGCAGGCCTGCGCCGCAACGTTTGACCTGTCTCAAACGGATGCTTGCAGTTGAAAGCATCTGGCCGGGGAAAACTTTTCCGGATGTTGCGCGGCACCTCGCTCCACAGGGCGAGGTGCCGCGTCCTCCTACAGGCTCATGTGCAGCAGCGGGAACGGCCGCCCCGCCGAGTCGGTCGCGGAGCGGCCGGTCTGGCGGAACCCATAGTGTCGATAGAAGCCGCAGGCCTGCGGGTTCTGCTCGTTGACATCGACGCTCAGGCGCGGCCAGGTCGCCCGCGCATGATCGAGCAGGCGTCGGCCGATACCCCGGCCGCGCAGCCCGGGTTCGACGAAGAGCATCTCGACATGCGCCTGGTTCAGGCCGATGAAGCCCTGGGCCACGCCGTCGTCGTCGACCAGCACCCAGACCTCGACGGCCGGCAGGTACAGGTCGCGGACCTGTGGGTAAAGCTCGACGATGTCCGCTTCACTGAGAAAGTCGTGGGTCGCGCGGACGGAACGTTCCCACAGGTCGACCAATGCCGTGTTGTCGGCGTCGACGCGCTTGCGAATGTGCATGCTGGATTCCTTTATCCGAAAGATTCCAGGTAGAACGAAAGGCAGCCGCGACCGCCAGGCCGGGCGCCACGCTGAGGTTCGTCGCCTGGATGCCCGTGGCGCGAATCAACGCATGGACGGTGCACAGCGGCGGCGACGAGGGAGGAAGGGAGCGCCATCCTAGAAGAAAACGACCGGTCGGAACAGCCGCTCTTCCCATGCTTTTCCCGAAACGACGAATGAACGACACTGCGCCCGACTCTTTTTCCCGGTATCGCCCATGCCCAACTCCCCGCTTCCTTCCGGCCGCAGGCTGCCCGCTTGCGCCTTCGCCGACATCGGCGAGCCCTACGCCGTGTTCCAGGCTCCCGGCGGCGCGCTCCTTGCGGTGGCCAGCGCCTTTCATGGGCAACACCCGGGCCGACAGCTCGACGTCTACGAACAGAGCCTGCGCCTGTACCGCGGCGGCGACCTCGAATGCATCGCCGTCCTGCCGGACCTGGGCTTTCCGCTCAACGCCATCGCCTGGCACCCGAGCCGGCCCGTACTGGTGATCGGCGGCGGACGCTACGACGGCGGCGCCTTCTTCGAAGGCGGTCTGCTGGCCTGGGACTACGCGAGCGGCAAGATCCAATCGCTGCTCGCCGACAACCGCGAAGTGCTCGCCTGCGACTTCGAGGACGACGGCCGGCGCCTGGCCTTCACCGTCGCCCCCAGCGACGACCTGGAGGACCGACCGTTGTTCCGCCAGCGCCATTCGCTAGCCTTTCCGGTCGACGCCCCACTGGTGCTGGACGACCTGCCCGGCACCCGCCTGCCCTTCGACTGGGCCCTCTACCCTGCCTCGACACAACGCGAAGCAGCGCTGCCGATCCTGGAAAACCTCGCCCTGGGCAAAGATCGGCGGTTCCTGCATCGTCCACCGGTGTGGGACCTGTGCTTTCTCGACGGACAACGCCTGGCCATCGCCCGCGCCAGCCCCCGGCTCGAGCTCTGGAATCTGGCCGACGACAGCTTGCGCAGCTTCGAACTGGCCGAACGGGGCCAGTGCCTGCAGGTCTTCCATAACGCCACGGACGACAGCCTGCTGGTCAATCTGCAACTCGGGTATGCCACCCAGCGACTGTTCAAGGTGCCGCTGACACCGGGACAACCGCTGCTCCTGAGCGACTGCCGCCATCTGCTGGCGCAATCCGCCCAAGGCGGTTTTCTCGCCCGCCAGATCGCCCTCGAGGGCAAAGACCTGGAAGACCTCGTGCTCGACCCGGCCGGCCGGATCATCCACAGGCGCCGTCTCGGACACTACGACCTGTTCAACCATCATCTGCGCATCGACCGTGGCGAAGCCTTCTTCTACCTGGCCGGCAATCCGCCGGAGCAGCACCAGGACAAGGGCCTGTTCCGCCTCGACCCGCAGACCTTCAAGACCTGCGAAGTGCTACGCCTGGAGCGCCACCCGGAGCACTTCAACAACCTGCACGGCTGCCTGCTGGGCAATCGCCTGCTGCTCAACGCCAAGGTCTACAACTCGCCGCATCACGCCTACGGTACCCAGCGCCTGACCTGCTACGACCTGGAGAGCCGCGGCACGCTCTGGGGCGCGACCCTGTCCGCCCAGGTCAGCGCCTTCGCGCCGTTGCCCGGCGGACAATGGATCGCACTGGCGCTGGTCGATGGTCAGGTCGAGGTACGCGACCTCGCCAGCGGCGAATGTCGCTGGCGCTACCGCACGGCAGACGCCATACCGCTGTGCCTGGCAGTCAGCGACAAACTCCTCGCCATCGGTTTCAGCCACGGCGGAGTCAGCCTCCTGCAGGTCGCGGCGGATGGCCAGCTCATCGGTCCTCCAGGCGCCAACCCGCGGCAGTAGCCCGCAGTTCGCCGTCCAGCGCCAGGTGGCGGAGAAACACCGGGTCGTGGGACACCACCAGCAAGGCCCCACGGTACTGCCCGAGCATGCTTTCCAGGGCCTGCCGCGCAGCCAGGTCGAGGTGGTTGTCCGGTTCGTCGAGCAGTAGCAGCTGCGCCGGCCGGTCGGCGTAGAGCACCAGGGCCAGGGCCGCCTTCAGGCGTTCGCCGCCGCTCAGCGTCGCGCACGGCTGGGCGAGCCGTTCAGCCGGCAAGCCGAGTTGCGCCAGGCGCGTGCGCAGCCAGCTTTCGCCGCGACTGCGATTGACCTCCAGCAACTGCTCCAGCACGCCTCGCCCGTGGTCCAGCACGCTCAGCCGCTGGTCGAGATAGGCGGCGCCCACCGTCACCGCGCAGGTTCCCGCCAGCGGCGCCCGTTGCCCGGCCAGAAGCCGCAGCAGGGTCGACTTGCCGCTGCCGTTCGGGCCGACCAGCGCCAGCCGTCGCGGACCGCTCAGGAGCAGGTCGATTTCGCGCAACGGCCCGCGCAGATGCGGCAGGACCGCGCCCTTCAACTCGACGATCCGGCGCTGTGCCGCCAGTTCGGCATCGGGCGAATCGAGCAGCAGCGGCGACGCCTCCTCGACCTCCCGGGCAGCCTCGCGCACCTCGCGGTCGAGACGCTCGCGCTCCGCCTGGTGGGCGTTGCGCAGCTTGCCGGCGCTGACCTCGCTACGTTCCCTGAACCCACCGAGCAGGATCTTCGCCTGGTTCGCCGTCTTGCCTTCGCGCCGGCCGCTGGCCTGGCGCCGCTCCTGGCGCTGCTGCTGTTCGCGCATGGCCAGGGTCTGCCGCTTGCGCTCCAGACGACGCTGGTCCAGGCGACGTTCGGCGGCCTCGCGCGCCTCCTCCCGGCTCTGCGCGTAGAAGGAATAGCCGCCGCCATAGCTGCGCAGGCCGAGGGTCGACAGCTCGACGATCCGCTGCATACCCTCCAGCAGTTCGCGGTCATGGCTGACCAGCAGCAGGCCGCCGTCCCATGCCGCCAGGCGCGCCCGCAGCAAAGCGCGTGCCGGCCCGTCGAGAGGGTTGCTCGGTTCGTCGAGGATGAGAAAGTCGGCGTCGTCGAGGAATGCGCCGAGCAGCGCCACGCGCATGCATTCGCCGCCGCTCAGGCGTTCGCTCGGGGTGTCCGCGCGGAGATGGCCGAGCCCCTCGGCGGCCAGGGCGTCGGCCAGGCGTTGGCGGATGTCCCAGCGCTCGCCCAGGCATTCGTAGTCGGCGGTGTCGAGGCTACCCGCCTCGATCCGCGCCAGCGCCTCCAGCCATGGGCGGACGCCGGCCAGATCGGCGACGGTCGGGTAGTCGGCCGGTTCGAGCTGCTGCGCCAGGTAGCGCACGCGCCCCTGGCGCCGGACGCTGCCGCTGGACGGCTGCAAGTGTCCGGCGAGCAGGCGCGCGAGCAGCGACTTGCCGACGCCGTTGCGTCCCACCAGCCCGGTGTGCCGGGTGTCGAAGGTTTCGTCGAGATCGGAAAACAGAAGGCTGCCGTCCGGCAGCTGGAAAGAGACGCCATCGAGCGTCAGGGTCGACGTATTCGTCATGGATACCCCCTTGATGCCATGCATTCCCCCGGGCCCTCGGGCCAGGGACGGAAAACCGGCCGTGCAGACACGGCAGCATCAATTGCGCATCGGACGAACACCTCGTACGGAAGGAAAGACCGCGGCAGTCTACTCCGCCCATGCGGCCCTGCCAATCGGGCATACTTTTCATTTCCGACAGACACGACCGACCGACATGGCCAGACCGCGCATCTCCGAACTCTTCGAACAGGAACCCTCGCGCTGGGGCGGCCGTGGCGACCCCTACCTCTGGCAGGAAATGGCCGGGCAACTGGCGGACGCGTCCTGGCCGGCTTCCGCAGCGGCCCTGGAACACCTGCTCGGCGAGACCTTCGAGCGCCTCAGCGGCCATCCGCTGGAATACGATGCCTTGATCTACCTCGCGCGCCACGCCCACGGCGGCATGTCCAGCGGCATGGTCAGCCCGGAGTTCTGGCGCGAAACGGCAATCCCGGAACTGCTCGACCGCTATCGGCGGCGGCGCTCCTGGCTGAGATGGTTGCGCCGATAGGTGTCCTCGCCCATCGCCGCGATCTGCCCCTCGATCAGGGCATCGAAGGGTTTCAGCAAGGCTTCGTGGGTACGCGGCGCCTCCAGTTCATCGAGCGCCGCAGCGATTGCTTCGATGGTCGACAGCGCGCCCTCTCCCGGCGCCTTGCGCAGGCGATAACGCGACGCCATGCCTTCGGCCAGGCTCACCCGCGGCAGGGCCGCCAGGGCCGGGTTCAGGTGCAGCAGCTTGCGCGCCTTGCGCCAGGTGCCGTCCGGCACCACCAGCAGGAGGGGCTCGCCGGCGGCCTCGGCGGCCATCTCTGCCAGCGCACGCGCCTGCTCGCCGGGAAACAGCAGGCAGGCCCGGTAGCCCGGTACCCGCCAGGTCTCCTCGGCGAAACGCTCGCCAACCCGCAGCTCCGCATTGCACAAGCCGAGGACGGCCAATCCTGCGGTATTCAACGCGTGCCCGACCTCGCTGGGGTGCTGCAGGACCAGCACCCGCGTACGCGACGGCAAGGAGGGAATCAGCGCGCAGAGGCAATGGCTGGCGGGGCGAGCGCAACGCTCGCAGCGGATACGTGGCATGGGACGACTCCTGGAAGGGGCCCAGTGTGCCACAGGCGGAGGGGCTTCCTCTCACTCGCAAAAACGTCATATTTCCGACGAATGGCGGTAATTTGTTTCACCCATTAAGAATAACGACGAATTTTTGTCGTTCGATGAAAAAATACAATCGTCCCACCCTCTCAACTCCCGCCCATCGGCGCCGAAGACAGGGATGAGCCCCTCTCTCAATCCAAGGATTTTTCTCATGTTCACTCGCAAGTACCGACAGATGAACGCCGACTTGCAACAGCAACTCGCCGCCGAGCGCCTGCACATGGCGGCCCTGGACCGCTCCATGGCGCGCGTGGAGTTCGATCCGGACGGCAATATCACCGATGCCAATGAGAATTTCCTGACCCTGCTGGGCTACCGCCGCGACGAGATCCTCGGCAAACCGCATCGCCAGCTTTGCGACGGCGCCTACGCGCAATCGGAAGACTACCGGCGCTTCTGGGAACGCCTGCGGCGCGGCGAACACTTTTCCGGCCGCTGCAAGCGCATTACCCGCGAGGGCCGGCCACTCTGGCTGGAAGCCACCTACAATCCCGTACGCGACGGGCAGGGTCGACTGCTCAAGGTGGTCAAGTACGCCAGCGACATCGATGCCATCGTCCACCAGGAACACGAGATGCAGAGCAAGCTGGATGCCCTGTCCCGCTCGATGGCGATGATCGAGTTCGACCTCGACGGCAATGTCCTCGCGGCCAACGACAACTTCCTCGCCACCATGGGCTATGGCCGAGCCGAGCTGGCCAGCGCCAACCACCGTCAGTTCTGCGAACCGGGCTACCGCGACGGCCCGCAGTACGCCGACCTCTGGCGCCGCCTGAACCGCGGCGAGTACGTCACCGGGCAGTTCCGCCGGGTCCACCGCAACGGCCAGCCGGTCTGGCTGGAAGCCAGCTACAACCCGGTCTACGACGCCGACGGCAAGCTCTACAAGGTGGTCAAGTTCGCCAGCGATGTCAGCGACCGCATGCGCCGCTACCAGGCCGAGGCGGACAACGCCCACCAGGCCCATACCCTGTCCACCGAGACCCGCACGGTCGCCGAACACGGCGCGCTGATCATCCAGAGCGCGGTGGAGGAAATGCTCAAGATCGCGAATACCCTGGATGCTTCCTCGCTGAACATCGGCGAACTGTCACAGCACTCGCAACAGATCACCTCGATCGTCAACACCATCCGCGAGATCGCCGAGCAGACCAACCTGCTCGCCCTCAATGCCGCCATCGAGGCCGCCCGCGCCGGCGACCAGGGTCGCGGCTTCGCCGTGGTGGCCGACGAGGTGCGGCAACTGGCGGAACGCACCAGCAAGTCGACCAAGGAGATCGCCGACATGATCGGTCGCATCCAGACCGGCACCCGCAGCGTCATCGACGACATGCAGCACAGCCAGGAACAGGCGCGGCGCGGCGTGGAGCTGGCCAACGAGGCCGGCGCGGCGATCCTCGGCATCCGCGAGAGCACGCACAAGGTGGTAGAAGCGGTGCAGCAATTCTCGCGCACCCTCAACGCCGATCTCTAGGGCTCAGGCCAGGCTCATCTGCGTCCGCAACTGGTCGCGGAAGGCCTGGATCAGCGGCTCGCGCGAGCGGCCGCGACGGAGGATCAGGGAGAATGGCGCCTGGTAGCCGAAGGTCGCCGGCAGCAGGGCGCGCAGGCGCCCCTGCTCGACCCACGGGTGGGCGTAGTGCTCCGGCAGGTAACCGATGTAGCCGCCGGAAAGGATCAGGATCAGTTGCGCCTCCATGCTCTCCACCGTTCCCGCGCTGTGCTTGAATCCGTGCCGGGCCAGCTCGGCCTGGCTCCAGTAGCCGCGGCCGACCATGCGTTGCTGGGTGATCAGATCGGCGGGAATTCTCCGCCCGTCGAACAGCGGATGCCGGTCGCTGCAGTACAGCCAGTGCTGTTCGCGGTACAGCGGCTGGTAGACCAGTCCGTTCATGCGACTGGAAAAGGCGCCGATAGCCAGGTCCTGGCGGTTCTCCAGCACGCTCAGTTGCAGTTCGTAGGGGCTCTGCACCAGCAGGTGCAGGTGAACCGCCGGGTGTTCGCGGCTGAAGGCGCCGATCACCTCGGCCAGCGGCAGCGCCGGGTCGCTCACCGTGGAATCGAGCACGCCGAGGTTCAGGGTGCCGCGCAGCTCGCCTTTCAACGCCAGAGCGTAGCGTTCGAAGCCTTCCAGTTCGCCGAGGATGCGCAAGGTTTCCTGGTGGAACAGCTCGCCCTTGCTGGTCAGGCTGAAGCCACCGCGGCCACGGTGGCAGAGCACGATGCCGAGCTGGTTCTCCAGTTGGCTCATGTAGGTGCTGATCGCCGAGGTCGACAGGTTCAACTCCTGCTGGGCGGCGGCGAAGCCCTGGTGGCGCACCACCGCGGCGAAGATGCGCAACAGGCGCAGGTCGGGCAAGGCGTTGGACACGGCGACTCCGGTTTGCGGGCGAGGATTTCGGACAGCAGGCCGAGGCAAAGGCCGCCGTCCGGGCTCGGCGGCGAAGTCTAGCCGCTTCGCCGTTAGTTTAGAAATCTCTGAACTGATTATTTGTAGCCAGCGATTTGACTCGCTACCGGCTGTGAAGAGAATCCGTCCGACCCCTAAAACAACCACAACGACCGTGAGGCCACCCCGTGGACAAGAATCTCCACCAGCCCCTGGGCGGCAATGAAATGCCCCGCTTCGGCGGCATCGCCACCATGATGCGCCTGCCCCATGTCCAGTCCCCCGCCGAACTCGACGCCCTCGATGCCGCCTTCGTCGGCGTGCCCCTCGACATCGGCACCTCCCTGCGCTCCGGTACCCGCTTCGGCCCCCGCGAGATCCGCGCCGAATCGGTGATGATCCGTCCCTACAACATGGCCACCGGCGCCGCCCCCTTCGACTCGCTGAACGTGGCGGACATCGGCGACGTCGCGATCAACACCTTCAACCTGCTGGAAGCCGTGCGCATCATCGAGCAGGAATACGACCGCATCCTCGGTCACGGCATCCTCCCGCTGACCCTCGGCGGCGACCACACCATCACCCTGCCGATCCTCCGCGCGATCAAGAAGAAGCACGGCAAGGTCGGCCTGGTCCACGTCGACGCCCACGCCGACGTCAACGACCACATGTTCGGCGAGAAGATCGCCCACGGCACCACCTTCCGCCGCGCGGTGGAAGAAGACCTGCTGGATTGCGACCGTGTTGTGCAGATCGGCCTGCGCGCCCAGGGCTACACCGCCGAGGACTTCAACTGGAGCCGCAAGCAGGGCTTCCGCGTGGTGCAGGCCGAGGAGTGCTGGCACAAGTCGCTGGAGCCGCTGATGGCCGAGGTCCGCGAGAAGGTCGGCGGCGGCCCCGTCTACCTGAGCTTCGACATCGACGGCATCGACCCGGCCTGGGCGCCCGGCACCGGCACCCCGGAAATCGGCGGCCTGACCACCATCCAGGCGATGGAAATCATCCGCGGCTGCCAGGGCCTGGACCTGATCGGCTGCGACCTGGTCGAAGTCTCGCCGCCCTACGACACCACCGGCAACACTTCGTTGCTGGGCGCCAACCTGCTCTATGAAATGCTCTGCGTCCTCCCGGGCGTGGTGCGTCGCTGAGCCGTAGCGCGACCATGACCGACAACCGCGTCGAACAGGTGCTGGAGGCCGCCCGCCGACTGGTGGCGGCCTTCGCCCGCAACGATGCCGAGGCCTATTTCGCCGCCTTCAGCGAGGACGCCAGCTTCATCTTCCACAACTGGCCTCAGCCGCTGCGCTCGCGCGCGGCCTACCGCAAGTTGTGGGAGCGCTGGCGACGCGAGGACGGCTTCGAAGTGCTGGCGTGCGAATCCAGCAATACCTGCGTCAGCCTGCAAGGCGACCTGGCGATCTTCAGCCACGATGTCGCCACCCGGCTGCGCCTCCAGGGAACGGAAAGCCTGAACCGGGAACGGGAAACCATCCTGTTCCGCCTAGAACAACAAGAAGGCCGTTGGCTGGCCTGCCATGAGCACTTGTCGGCGATGCCGGAGTACCTGCCATCGACTAGCTAGCTCTCCCGGGAGAACGTCATGGATAACAACAATAACCAACACGCAATCACACGCATCGAAACCTTCGGGGTCGAACAGATTCCCGACCACGAACGCAACGCCACGCCGGTCGATCTGTTCCGCATGATCTTCGGCGGCGCCAATACCTTCGCCACCGCCGTGCTCGGCAGCTTTCCGGTGCTCTTCGGGCTGTCCTTCCAGGCCGGGCTGTGGGCGATCCTGCTGGGCGTCACGCTGGGCGCGCTGATCCTCGCCCCGATGGGCCTGTTCGGCCCGCTCAACGGCACCAACAACGCGGTCTCCTCCGGCGCGCACTTCGGCGTGCACGGGCGCATCGTCGGCTCCTTCCTCTCGCTGCTGACCGCCATCGCCTTCTTCTCGCTCTCGGTGTGGAGTTCCGGCGATGCCCTGGTCGGCGGCGCCCGGCGCCTGGTCGGCCTGGAAGAGAGCGAACTGAACCTGGGCCTGGCCTACGGCCTGTTCGCCGTGCTGGTGCTGACCGTATGCATCTACGGCTTCCGCTTCATGCTGCTGGTCAACAGGATCGCCGTGTGGGCCGCCAGCCTGCTGTTCCTGCTCGGCCTGTTCGCCTTCGCCGGCCCCTTCGACGCCGCCTACGCCGGCAGCGTGCAACTCGGCCAGCCGGGCTTCTGGGCCGCCTTCATCGGCGCCACCCTGCTGGCCATGAGTAACCCGATCTCCTTCGGCGCCTTCCTGGGCGACTGGGCCCGCTACATCCCGCGCCAGACCTCGCAGGCACGGATCATGCTGGCGGTGATCGGCGCGCAGCTGGCGACCCTGGTTCCCTTCCTGTTCGGCCTCGCCACCGCGACCATCGTCGCCGTCCGCGCGCCGGACTACATCGCTGCCAACAACTACGTCGGCGGCCTGCTGGCCATCGCTCCCGGCTGGTTCTTCCTGCCGGTATGCCTGATCGCGGTGATCGGCGGCATGTCCACCGGCACCACTTCGCTGTACGGCACCGGGCTGGACATGTCCAGCGTGTTCCCGCGCCTGCTCTCGCGGGTGCAGGCCACGGTGCTGATCGGGGTCGCCTCGATCGGCTTCATCTTCGTCGGCCGCTTCGCCTTCAACCTGGTGCAGAGCGTCTCTACCTTCGCCGTGCTGATCGTCACCTGCACCACCCCGTGGATGGTGATCATGCTGATCGGCCTGCTGACCCGTCGCGGCTTCTACCGCCCGGACGACCTGCAGGTGTTCACCCGCGGCCAGCGCGGCGGCGCCTACTGGTTCGAGCACGGCTGGAACTGGCGCGGAATGGGTGCCTGGATTCCCAGCGCGGCAGCCGGCCTGGCCTTCGTCAACCTGCCGGGGCAATTCGTCGGTCCGCTCGGCGAACTGGCCGGCGGCATCGACCTCAGCCTGCCGGTCGCCCTCGGCCTGGCCTCCCTGCTCTACCTGGCACTGCTGCGCCTGTTCCCGGAACCGCCTTGCGTCTATGGCCCGCGAGGACCGCGCTGGGTGCGCGCGCACGGCACGCGGAGGGCACCGGCGATAGCCACCGCCTGAGGTGGGGGACACACACGGCGGGACGCCAGCGTCCCGCGCTTCCGGCGCCTCGCCGGATACAACAATGACAATGAGAAACTTGGGAGACCTGATATGGCCCTCGACATATTCGTCGTTCTGATCTACGCCGCGGGCATGATCGCGCTGGGCTGGTACGGCATGCGCCGCGCCAAGACCCGCGACGACTACCTGGTGGCCGGCCGCAACCTCGGCCCCGGCTTCTACCTGGGAACCATGGCCGCCACCGTCCTCGGCGGCGCCTCCACCATCGGCACCGTGCGCCTGGGCTACGTCCATGGCATCTCCGGCTTCTGGCTGTGCGGCGCGATCGGCCTCGGCATCGTCGGCCTCAGCCTGTTCCTGGCCAAGCCGCTGCTGAAGCTGAAGATCTACACCGTCACCCAGGTCCTGGAGCGTCGCTACAACCCCGCCGCGCGCCACGCCAGCGCCCTGATCATGCTGGTCTACGCACTGATGATCGGCGCCACCTCGACCATCGCCATCGGCACCGTCATGCAGGTCCTGTTCGGCCTGCCGTTCTGGGTCTCGATCCTGATCGGCGGCGGCGTCGTGGTGCTCTACTCCACCATCGGCGGCATGTGGTCGCTGACCCTGACCGACATCGTGCAGTTCCTGATCATGACCGTCGGCCTGGTGTTCCTGCTGATGCCGCTGTCGATCAACGACGCCGGCGGCTGGGACGCCCTGGTAGCCAAGCTGCCGGCCAGCTACTTCGACTTCACCGCGATCGGCTGGGACACCATCGTCACCTACTTCCTGATCTACTTCTTCGGCATCTTCATCGGCCAGGACATCTGGCAGCGGGTGTTCACCGCCCGCAGCGAGACCGTGGCCAAGGTCGCCGGCTCCGCCGCCGGTATCTACTGCGTGCTCTACGGCATGGCCGGGGCGCTGATCGGGATGGCCGCCAAGGTCCTGCTGCCGGACCTGGAGAACGTCAACAACGCCTTCGCCAGTGTGGTCGAGCACAGCCTGCCGAACGGCATCCGCGGCCTGGTCATCGCCGCCGCCCTGGCGGCGCTGATGTCCACCGCCAGCGCCGGCCTGCTGGCGGCGTCCACCACCGTCACCCAGGACCTGCTGCCGCGCCTGCGCCGCGGCCGCGGCCAGTCCGACAACGGCGACGTGCACGAGAACCGCATCGCGACCCTGCTGCTGGGCCTGGTAGTGCTCGGCATCGCCCTGGTGGTCAGCGACGTGATCAGCGCCCTGACCGTGGCCTACAACCTGCTGGTAGGCGGCATGCTGATCCCGCTGATCGGCGCGATCTACTGGAAGCGCGCCACCACCGCCGGCGCCATCACCAGCATGACCCTGGGCTTCCTTACCGTGCTGGTGTTCATGATCAAGGACGGCCTCGACGCCAATACGCCGATCTACTACAGCCTGGCGGTCGGCCTGCTCAGCTTCGTCCTGGTCAGCCTGTTCTCGCGGCGCCCGACGGGTGTCGCCAGCGCCGCCTGAACCAGGCACAACCCCGACAGGCGAGGGACTTTCCCTCGCCTTTTCCATTCCCGAGAACATGAAAAAGGAACGGCCATGACCACCTGCGGCGAATTCCTCGTCAAGCAACTCGAAGCCTGGGGCGTCGAGACCGTCTTCGGCATCCCCGGCGTGCATACCGTAGAGCTCTATCGCGGCCTGCCCGGCAGCCGTATCCGCCATGTCACCCCGCGCCACGAGCAGGGCGCCGGCTTCATGGCGGACGGCTACGCACGGGTCACCGGCAAGCCCGGCGTGTGCTTCATCATCACCGGCCCGGGGATGACCAACATCCTCACCGCCATGGCCCAGGCCTACGCCGACTCGATTCCGATGCTAGTGATCTCCAGCGTCAACGAACGCGCGCGCCTGGCCCACGGCAACGGCTACCTGCACGAGCTGCCGAACCAGTGCAACCTGGTAGGCAACGTCTGCGCCTTCAGCCATACCCTGATGAGCGCCGAGGAGCTGCCGGCGGTGCTCGCCCGCGCCTTCGCCGTGTTCGACAGCGAGCGGCCGCGGCCGGTGCACATCGAGCTGCCGCTCGACGTCATCACCGCGCCCGCCGAACACCTGGCCCTGCGCCCACGCACCGTCACCAGCCGCCCGGCGCCGGCCCTCGCGCCCTTGCGCGAGGCCGCGGCGCGCCTGCGCAACGCGAAGAAGCCACTGCTGCTGCTCGGCGGCGGCTGCGTCGAGGCCGCCGCCGAAGCGCGTGCCCTGGCCGCCGCGCTGGACGCGCCGACCGCCCTGACGATCAACGCCAAGGGCCTGCTACCGGCCGACCACCCGCTGCTGCTGGGCAGCAACCAGTCCTGCGTGCCGGTACGCGAGCTGGCCACCGAGGCCGACGTGGTGCTGGCCATCGGCACCGAGCTGGGCGAAACCGACTACGACGTGGTGTTCGACGGCGGCTTCGCCCTCGATGGCGAGTTGATCCGCATCGACATCGACCCGCAGCAACTGATGCGCAACTACACGCCGAGCCTGGCCATCCACAGCGACGCCCGGCTGGCCATGCGCGTGCTGCTGGCCGAACTGCCGGGCGGCGAGGCCTCGCCGGACAGCCCCGGGGCCCGGCGCGCCGCCGCCGTGCGCCAGCGCCTGGCCGAAGACTTCGCCGGCTGGTCGCACTATCGCCAGCTGTTCGCCGCGATCCTGGCCGAGTGGCCGGACGCCCGCTTCGTCGGCGATTCGACCCAGACCGTCTACAGCGGCAACCACCTGGTCGATCTCGACGAGCCGCGCCGCTGGTTCAACGCCTCCACCGGCTACGGCACCCTCGGCTATGGCCTGCCCGCCGCCATCGGCGCCAAGCTCGGTGAGCCGGGACGCCCGGTGGTCAGCCTGATGGGCGATGGCGGCCTGCAGTTCACCCTGCCGGAACTGGCCAGCGCGGTGGAAGCCAAGGTCGGCATCGTCGTGCTGCTGTGGAACAACCACGGCTATGGCGAGATCAAGCGCTACATGGAGCGGCGCGAGATCACTCCGCTCGGGGTCGATATCTACACCCCGGACTTCCTCGCCATCGCCCGCGGCTTCGGCTGCGCCGCCGAACGCGCGCGCGATCTCGAGCACCTGCGCGAACTGCTGCGCGGCGCCCCGGCGGACCGTCCGCTGATCGTCGAGGTGCTGCAAGCCGCGCCCTTCCATCCCTGACCCGGAGCCCGCCATGGACGATTCCGAACTCTACCGCTCCCTCTGCGAGATCCTCGGCGCCCGTGGCGTGCGCGACAGTGCCGCGCTCGCCGGGCAGGACCCCGGCTACCATCCGCAGAACCTCGCCGGAAGCTTCCTGGTCCTGCCGGAAAGCACCGACCAGGTCGCCGCCGTGGTGCGTCTGTGCCGCCAGGCGGGACGCGCCCTGGTACCCCAGGGCGGACTCACCGGCCTGGTCGGCGGCGGCGCCGCACAAGCCGGCGACGTGCTGCTCTCGCTGCGCAGGCTGAACCGCATACACCGGCTGGATGCGGCCAGCCAGACCCTCGACCTCGACGCCGGCGTCACCCTCGAACAGGCCCAGGCGCTGGCCGCCGAGGCCGGACTCGACCCCGGCATCGATCTCGCCGCGCGCGGCAGCGCCAGCGTCGGCGGGCTGGTCGCGACCAACGCCGGCGGCATCCGCGCCTTCCGCTTCGGCACCATGCGCCAGCGCGTGCTCGGCCTGGAAGCGGTACTCGCCGACGGCAGCGTCTACAGCGACCTGCGCGGGCTGCTGAAGAACACCACCGGCTACGACCTCAAGCAGTTGTTCATCGGCGCCGAAGGCACCCTCGGCATCGTCACCCGTGCGGTACTGCGCCTGGAGCCGTTGCAGCGTCCCGGCGCCACCGCCCTGCTAGGCCTGCCCGACGTCGACGCGGCGATCACCATCGCCGCGCGCCTGCGCCGCGAGCACGCCGAACGCCTGTTCGCCTGCGAGATCCTCTGGCACGACTACCTGCAATGCACCGCCGCACCCATGGGCGACAGCGCGCCGAGCCTGGCGCCCTGCCCTCTCTACCTGCTGGTGGAACTGGCCGAGGACCGCCACCTGGATGCCGGCGAGGCGCTCACCGCCCTGCTGGAAGACTGCTTCGAGGACGGGCTGGTGGAAGACGCCCTGCTCGCCGCCAACGAAACCCAGCGCCTGGCCATCTGGCGCCTGCGCGAAGACTCCGACGCGGCCATCCACGCCGGCGTCGACAGCCTGTCCTTCGACGTATCGCTGCCGGTGCCGGCCCTGGCCGGCTACGTCGAGCGCATCCGGCGGCGCCTGGACGACCTGGTGAAGGGCATGCAGGTCTTCCTCTTCGGCCATTTCCTCGACGGCAACCTGCACGTCATGCTCGCCGCCGACGTCCCGCTGCTGCCGCTGCACCAGGCAGTGGAGGAAATCCTCTACGGCGAGTTGGGCGAATGCGCTGGCGTGATCTCCGCCGAGCACGGCATCGGCCTGGAGAAGAAGGAAGCCCTGGGACGCTACGCCGATCCGCTGAAGCTCGCGCTGATGGCGCAGATCAAGGAACTGCTCGACCCCAACGGACTGTTCAACCCGGGCAAGGTCATACCCTGAACGCCTATCCTTCTGGGATAGCCTTTCCACCGACAGAGACCGCGATGAGAATCGTCAGCCGCGACCGCTGGTTCGAAACCCGGCACTTCTACAACGGTATCAGCCTGATCCACGAGCCCTACGTGCGCCCCTTCTATCGCTGCAACATGTGGCATGTCCAGGGCCGCGAGCGCGACGTGCTGGTGGACAGCGGCTCCGGTCTGGTCAGCCTGCGCGAGCAACTGCCCTGGCTCACCGAACGACCGCTGCTGGCGGTGGCCAGCCACACCCACTTCGACCATATCGCCGGCCACCACGAATTCGCCGAGCGCCTGGCGCATCCGGCCGAGGCGGAGATCCTCGCCGCGCCGGACGGCGACAACACCCTGGCGCGCGCCTATGTCGGCGACGAGATGTTCGAGGCGCATCCGGAGTGCCCGCTGTGCTACGCCGAATACCGGGTGCGAGCAGCGCCGGCGACCCGACTGATCGACGAAGGCGACGTGCTCGATCTCGGCGACCGCGTGCTGCAGGTGCTGCACACGCCCGGGCACTCGCCGGGCGGCATCAGCCTGTGGGAAGCGGCAACACAGACGCTGTTTTCCGGCGACATCGTCTACGACGGTCCGCTGGTCGAGGACGCCTATCATTCCAACCTCGACGACTATGCCTCCAGCCTCGCGCGCCTGCGCGAGCTACCGGTGCGCACCGTGCATGGCGGGCATTTCGCGAGCTTTTCCGGGGAGCGTTTGAGGGAAATGATCGTCGCCTGGTTCAGGAACCACGATCGATAGACCAAAACCGGGACTCTGGCCAGCGCCGCAGGCGGAGGCCAGAGCGTCGGGGAACCGGCTCAGCGACGTTGCCGCGCGGCGAGGCGCCGGCGTTGCTCGTCGTTTTCCACCGGGATGGGTTGCATGCGCGGGGGCTCGATCAGGCCAAGGGCGACACCGAGTTGCCACGCCAGGTTTTGCAGCCAGAGTTTCATGACAGGCCCCTTGTCCAAGGGAAGGAGAATCGGGCGACCTGACAAGTCAGGTCGCCCTAGGAAAGAGTAGACCGGCGTCCCACTCTCCGCACGTTCCACTCCGTCCTTGGAAACAACTTTACTGCGGGAAACCGGCCCCGGACCCTGACCTGAATCAAGCCAACGCCGATTCCCGCCCTTGCAGGAGACCGATCCAGGCCTTCAGGTTGGCGCCGACCATGCCCTTGCGCCAGACCAGCCAGGTATTCGCCCGGGCGAACGGTTCGGCCAGCGCATGCACCGCCACCGACTCCCGCCCCGGCAGGCTTTGCAGCATCGACACCGGCATCAGCGCCACCCCGCCGCCGGCCACCACGCAGGCCAGCATGCTGTGGTAGGACTCGATCTCCATCACCCGGCCCATGCTCACTCGCGCGCTGGCGAACCAGGACTCCAGCAGCAGGCGATAGGAGCAGCGCGGGCGGAAGGCGATCACCGCGCTGCCGGCCACGTCCTCGGGACCGCGCACCGGCGGGTGGCCATTCTCGGTGACCAGCACCATGCGCTCCTCGAACATCGGCAGGCCCTCCAGACCGTCGAAGTCCAGCGGGCCGTCCACCAGCACGGCATCCAGGCGCCCGCCCAGCAGCGACTCGACCAGCTCGCCGCTGGGCGCGGTCTGCAATTGCAGGTTCACCGCCGGATAGCGCCGGTGGTATTCCGCCAGGCGCGGCGGCAGGTGGATCGCCGCGGTGCTGTACATCGAGCCGAGGGCGAAGTCGCCCACCGGTTCGCCCCCCTGCACCGCCGCGCGCGCCTCCTCCTGCAGGGCGAACAGCCGCGCGGCGTAGTCCAGCAGGACCTTGCCGGCCGGCGACAGTTGCAGGCGCTGGCGTTCGCGGAGGAACAGGTCGACGCCAAGCTGTTCCTCCAGTTGCCGCAGGCGCGTCGACAGGTTCGACGGCACCCGGTGCAGGCGTTCGGCGGCGCGGGCGATGGAGCCTTCCTCGGCGACCGCCTGGAAAATCCTCAACTGGCCGAACTCCACGATTAATTCTCCAAAACAGAACAAGTAATTCACGATTATTCATTTTTACAGAATTGCCGCAAGACCTAACCTGCTGCCATTCATCCCCCGGCAGGAATCCGCACATGTCCCGTGATTTTCTTCGTTCGCCGCTGGTCGGCCTGCTCGCCTGCCTGCTGGCACTGGTGGTCGCCATGGGGGTCGGGCGCTTCTCCCTGACCCCGCAACTGCCGCACCTGATCCGCGAAGGCCAGCTCGACCTGACCGGCGCCGGCCTGCTGGCCGCCGCCAACTACCTCGGCTACCTGGTCGGCGCGCTGGACGCGCTGTTCGCCCGCGAAGCGCGGCAGGCGCGCTTACGCCTGCTGGTCGGGCTATGGGCCTGCTTCGGCCTGACCCTGGCCTCGGTCTGGGCCGAGGGCTTCTGGCCGCACGCGCTGCTGCGCTTCGGTCTTGGCGTGGCCAGCGCCTGGGTACTGATCATGGTCACCGCCCTCAGCCAGCGCCTCGCCGCGGAAAGCGGTCGGGCCCGGCTGGGCGCGCTGGTGTTCGCCGGCCCCGGCATCGGGGTGATGGTCACCGGCCTGCTGGCGGCATTGGGCAACGCCCTGGGCCAGGACTCGGTGTTCATCTGGAAGCTCTTCGCCGACCTCGCGCTGGTCCTGATCCTCATGCTCCTGCCGCTGCTGCCGCGCCCGGCCGCACGCAGCGCCGGCCACGACGCGCCTGCCACGGCAAGCGAGAACGCCGGCCTCGGCCGCCTGACCTGGGCCTACGGACTGGTCGGCCTCGGCTACATCATCCCGGCCACCTTTCTCTCGCAGATGGCCGCGGCGCGTTTCCGCGGGCAATGGCAGGCCGACCTGTTCTGGCCCTGCTTCGGCCTGGCCTCGGCCACCGGGGTAGTGCTGATCAGCCTGCGCCGGCAGCGCCCGGACGGCACCCGCCGCTGGCTGGTCGGCGCGCTCTGGCTACAGGCCCTCGGCGTGCTCGCCTGCCTGCTGCCGGGGATCGGCGGACTGGCCCTGGGGGTAGTGCTGACCGGCCTGCCGTTCCTCGCCGGCATGCAACTGGTGATGCAATACGCCCGCGAACTGGCGCCGCATACGCCGCAGCGCAACGCCGGCCAACTGACCACCGGTTTCGCCCTCGGCCAGTTGCTCGGCCCGCTGCTGGCGGCGCTCAGCACGCATTTCGCCGGCGGCCTGCAACCGGCGCTGGCGCTCGCCGGGCTCGGCCTGGTCTTCGCCGGCCTGCTGTTGCGCCGGCCGCACTCGCTCAGCGTCGCAGCAGGCGTCGCAGCCACTGCTCGCCGCTGACCAGGGTGATGCCGGCGAGGACCAGCGCCGCGCCGGCGACGAAGTTCAGGCTGAGCGGCTCGCCCAGCAGCAATACGCCGAAGGTGACGCCGAACAGGGGGGTCATGAAGGAGAAGATCGCCAGGTTGTTCGCCAGGTAGCGACGCAGCAGCCAGAACCAGCAGAAGTAGCTGGCGAACGACACCACCACGCCCTGGAACAGCACGCTGGCGGTGCTCACCGGGGTCCAGCGGACCTCGCCGAACTGGCCGCTGAAAAGAGCGATCAGCAATAACCCGGCGCATGCCACGAACAATTGGTAGAACAGCGTCAGGCTTGGCGGTGCCTCGGACAGCCGGGTGCCGCGCACTGCCACCGTGGTCGCGCCCCAGGACATCCCGGCGAGCAGGCCGAAAGCGTCGCCGAGCAGCATCCGCCCATCCATTTCCGCCCACGACAGGCCTCCGCCGAAGGCCACCGCGATGCCGCCGAAGCACACCGCCACACCCAGCCACTGCAAGGGCCGCAGGCGTTCGCTGGGAAGCAGGAAGTGCAGCCCGAGGGCAGAGAAGATCGGCGCGGTATAGAGGAACACCGACATGTGCGAAGCCGTGGTGTATTGCAGGCCGAGGGCGATGAACAGGAACTCCAGGGCGAACAGCGTGCCGGTCAGCAGACCGGCGCCCAGGGTGCCCTGGCGCAAGCCCTCCCAGCCGCCGCGCCAGCACATCAGCAGGCCGACCAGGGCGGCGGCGATGCCGGAACGGATGGCCGCCTGCATCACCGGCGCGATGTCCGTCGCCGCCCACTTGATGGTCACCTGCTGGATGCCCCAGATCACGCAGAGCAACAGCATGGTCTGGAAGGCGAAGGCATCGGCGGACTTACGCATGGCGGACTCACAGGCAGGCATGGAAGGAAGCGGCCGCCAGCGGCGACCGTCGGGCAGCGCCATTATGGACAAGCCGGCGCGCCCGGTCGAAGCCTGGAAGCGACCTCCAGCGGGCCGTGGGCGGCGGTTCCGGCCTGCTTGCCTGGCCTGGCCTGGGGGACGCTATCCGTCCTGCGAACCCGCCATCTGGCCGCGGCCGCTCACTTGCCGGTCTTGATCCTGCTCCAGGTCCGCGTGCGCAGCCGCTCCAGCTTCGGCGGCAGCATTTCCACCGAATACAGCCTGGCCTGCACTTCTTCCGGCGGGTAGACGTTCGGGTTGTCGCGCAACTCCGCCGAGATCAGGCCGTCCGCCGCCTTGTTCGGGTTGGCGTAGGCCACGTAGTCGGAGATCGGCGCCACTACCTCCGGGCGCAGCAGGTAGTCGAGGAAGGCGTGCGCCTGCTCGACGTTCTTCGCGTCGCGCGGAATCGCCAGCACGTCGAACCAGGCCGCGGCGCCCTCCTTCGGGATGCGGTACTCGATGCGTATGCCGTTCTTCGCTTCCCTGGCCCGGTTGGCCGCCTGCATCGCTCCGCCGGACCAGGCGATGGCCACGCAGACGTTGCCGTTGGCCAGGTCGCTGACGAACTTCGAGGAACTGAAGTAGGTGATGTACGGGCGCAGCTTCGCCAGGTGCTCCTCGGCTCGGCGGTAGTCTTCCGGCTGGTGGCTGTTGGGCGACAGGCCGAGATAGTGCAGCACCTCGGGGATCACCTCGGTGGGCGAGTCGAGGAAGGCCACGCCGCACTGTTGCAGCTTCGCCAGGTTCTCCGGCTTGAACACCAGGTCCCAGGAGTCCAGCGGCGCATCGTCGCCGAGCACCGCGCGGACCTTGTCGAGGTTGTAGGCGATGCCGTTGGTGCCCCACATGTAGGGCATCACGTAGCGGTTGCCGGGGTCCTTGCCGGCGAGCACCTTGAGCAGGGCCGGGTTGAGGTTCTTCCAGTTCGGCAGCTTGCTCTTGTCCAGCGGCTGGAACACCTCGGCCTTCAGGTAGTTGGGCAGGAAGCTGTCGCTGGGCACCACCAGGTCGTAGCCGGAATGCCCGGACAGCAGCTTGGCCTCGAGCACCTCGTTGCTGTCGTAGACGTCGTACTTCGGCGCGATGCCGGTCTGCGCCTGGAAGTTCTTCAGGGTGTCCGGGGCGATGTAGTCGAACCAGTTGTAGATCCGTACTTCCGGCGCGGCCTGGACCAGCCCGGCGGAAACGGCCAGCGCGAGGCCGGCCAGCAGCTTGCGAGTCGATTGCATGCTTCGCTCCTCAGCGGGCCGCGCCTTCGTAGCCCTGCAGCACGTTGACCGCGTTGATGCCGATGGCTTCCACCGCATAGCCGCCTTCCATGATGAACAGGGTCGGCAGGCCCAGCCGGGCGATGCGCTCGCCCATCCGCAGGTAGTCCGGCGAATCCAGCTTGAACTGGGAGATCGGGTCTTCCTTGTAGGTGTCCACGCCAAGGGAAATCACCAGGGCATCCGGGGCGTAGCCGGCGATCCGCACGCAGGCGTCGTCGAGCGCCGCCGACCAGAGGTCCCAGCCGCTGCCATGGGCCAGCGGATAGTTGTGGTTGCAGCCCTCGCCGGCGCCTTCGCCGCGCTCGTCTGCGTAGCCGAGGAAGTACGGGTATTCGACCCGCGGATCGCCATGGATCGAGGCGAACAGCACATCGTCGCGGCGGTAGAAAATGTCCTGGGTGCCGTTGCCATGGTGATAGTCGACATCGAGGATCGCCACGCGCCGGGCATCCTGGTCGAGGAACGCCTGGGTGGCGATGGCGGCATTGTTGAGGAAGCAGTAGCCGCCCATGAAGTCGCCACCGGCGTGATGGCCCGGCGGACGGCAGAGGGCGAAGGCGCTGCGGGCGCCCTGGCGCATATGCTCCTGGGCGGTCAGCGCGACCTGGGCGGAGCTGTAGATGGCCTGCCAGGTGCCGGCGGTGATCGGCGCCTCGGTGTCGAAGCTGTAGTAGCCCAGCTCGCCCATCAGCGCCGTGGGGATCGGCCCGTCGCGGCGCAGGCGGCGGCCGGGGAAGGTGGTGGACACCAGGTCGCCGCTGTGGCCTTCGGCGGTCCAGCGGGCCCAGGCGCCCTGGAGGAAGTCCAGGTAGGCGGCGTCGTGGATGCGCAGCAGCGGCTCGCGGCCGAAATCCTTCGGCGTGATCACCTCGCCAAGGTTCTGCGACTTCACCCGGGCCAGCACGGTGTCGGCCCGGCTGGGCATTTCGAAACAGGGTTGCAGCTTGCCGTCGACCAGTTCCGACTGGCCGAAGTGCAGACGATGATCGTCGCTGTAGACGCTCAGCATGGAGAGACCTCGCAGGTTTCTTGTTCTTGGTGGAGGGATTCTGCCCAGCGCGCGGTCGCGGCAAAACGGCGGCGGCGGCCAAAAAGGGATCGATATGGCCAGAATCTATGTCCCTTTAGCGCCGCCTGGCGATTATCGACGCGGGGAATTACTCGGCACCCGCGCCGGTCCATACTGCTTGAGCCAGTCAGGATCGAAAGGGGGATTCGATGAGGCGCGCCAGCCTGCATATGTTGCTCTGCCAGTTCGCCATGGCCCTGGGCCTGCTCCTGAGCCTGGGCAGCGAGGCCTGGGCCGCCAGGCCGGCTCCGCAGGCGGCCGTCGACCTGGAAGCGCCGCCCGCCCTGGCCGAGGACGCCAGCCTCGACCAGCTCAACGCGCAACTCGACCTGATCCGCCAGCGCGTCACCGCCGACGCCAGCGACGACCTCCTCGCCGAGTTGCGCCAGAGCGCGCTGCAAGTCCAGCGTCAGGCCGACGCCCTGCTCGCGCTACGGGTGGCCGACATCGAGCGGCTCGACGATCAGTTGAAAGTGATCGGCCCGCCGCAGCCCGACGAGGCGGAAAGCCTCGCCGCCCAGCGCCAGGCCCTGACCCGGCAGAAGAACGCCCTGCTCGATGACGAACGCCAGGCCACCCAGCTCGGCCAGTCGTCCCGCGACCTGGCGGCACAGATCGTCAACCTGCGCCGCAGCCTGTTCAACTCGCAGATCAGCAGCCGCGCGGCGACACCGTTCAGCCCGAGCTTCTGGTCGACCCTGATCCGTCCCACCGACGACGACCTGCGCCGGCTGGACAAGCTGAAGGCGGAGGCCCTGGTCGCCTTCGACAGCGCCATCGCGCCCGGACACCGCTGGGCCTTCGCCGGAACCCTGCTGGCCACCGTGCTGGTCTGGAGCTTCGGCCGCCGCCTGCTGGAGCGCATGCTTACCTGGGCGATGATCCGCTGGCTGCCGGAAGGCCGCCTGCGGCGCAGCGCCCTGGCCCTGGCGGTCGGGCTGGCGACCATCCTGACCATCGTCGGCGCGGTGTCGCTGATGCGCTGGGGCCTGGAAAGCAACGCCAGCCTGAGCCCCGACATGGCCAGCCTGACCGATCAACTGGTGAGCCTGGCGACCTTCTGCGCCTTCATCGCCGGCCTCGGCCGCGCCCTGCTGATGCTGCCGCGACCATCCTGGCGGCTGCCGGCGATCCCGGACAGGATCGCCAGCGCCCTCGGCCCGTTCCCGGCGATCCTCGCGGTGGCGCTGATGCTGGTGGCCACCGAGGAACGGATCAACAGCGTCACCGGCACCAGCCTGGCCCTGACCGTCGCCCTCAACGGCCTGACCGCGCTGGTCACCGCGCTGATCTTCGCCGCCGCCCTGCTGCGCTACCACCATGTGCGGCGCAAGCACGACCTGGAGCGGCCAGGCGGGATCGCCGGGCTGATCCCCTTCGTCGCCTCGGTATGGATCGCAGCGATCCTCCTCGCCCTGTTCACCGGCTACCTGTCGCTGGCCTACTTCCTCACCGGCAAGCTGCTGTGGATCAGCGTGATCGCGGCCACCACCTACCTGCTGATCGCTTTCTTCGGCGACATCTGCGAAACCCTGCTCTCGCCCAAGCATCCCAGCGGCCTGGCGCTGGCCAATGCGCTCGGCCTGTCGCCGCGCCACCAGGCCCAGGCCAGCACGGTGCTGGCCGGGGTCGGCCGCACCCTGCTGCTGCTCACCGCGCTGCTGCTGGCCTTCCTTCCGGTCGGCTCGAGCCCCAGCGAACTGCTGCAGGGCTTCGCCCAACTGGGCGAAAGCAGCAAGACCCTGGGCAACCTGAACATCGTCCCGCAGGACATCCTGGTCGCCCTGATGCTGTTCGTCGGCGGCCTGTTCGCCCTGCGCATCGTCAAGCGCTGGCTGAGCGAGCGGTTGCTGCCGGAAACCAACATGGACGCCGGCATGCGCGCCTCGCTGGTGACCCTGGTCGGCTACCTCGGCTTCGTGCTCCTGGCGATGCTGGTGATGTCCACCCTGCGCATCAACCTGACCAGCCTGACCTGGGTGGTCAGCGCCCTCTCGGTAGGCATCGGCTTCGGCCTGCAGGCCATCGTGCAGAACTTCATTTCCGGCCTGATCCTGCTGACCGAGCGGCCGGTGAAAGTCGGCGACTGGGTCAGCCTGGGCGGGGTCGAGGGCGATATCCGGCGGATCAACGTGCGCGCCACCGAGATCCAGATGGGCGACCGCTCCACGGTGATCGTGCCGAACTCGCAGTTCATCTCCCAGACCGTGCGCAACGTGACCATGGGCAATGCCCTCGGGGTGGTCGGGGTGAACCTGACCCTGCCGCTGGACACCGACGCGATGAAGGTCCGCGAACTGCTCTTGCAGGCCTTCGCCGAACACCCGGCGATCCTCGACGCGCCGGCGCCCTCGGTGACGTTCAAGGATCTCGCCAGCAACGGCCTGGTGCTCAACGCCAGCGGCTTCGTCAACAGCCCGCGTTCGGTGGCCGGCGCGCGCAGCGACCTGCTCTTCACCATCCTCGACCGCTTGCGCAGCGAAGGCATCGCGCTGTCCTCGCCGCAGAGCCTGCTGATGATCCAGGATGGCGGCCCGGCCAGCGCCGCGCCTGCGCCCGCGACGCCCGATTGAAGCGAAGGGGCGGACTGTCCGTCACGCAACGGGTAGAATCCGCCCCTTTTTCAACGCCGAACCGCCATGAATCGCGAAGCCCTCGATACCCTCCTCCAGCACCTGCTCGCCGCGCTGTCCCCGGCGCCGGCGGAGACCCGCCGTCTGTTCCATGGTCGCGGCCGCTGCTGGCCGGGCCTGGAACAATTGACCGCGGACTGGCTGCAGGGCGTCCTGCTGGTGACTCTGTTCAAGGAGCCGCAGCCGGAGGAACTGGAGGCCTTGCGTCGGACCCTGGAGCAACTGACCACGGCGCCGGCCTGGGCTGCGAGCCAGGGCCGGCACCTGGTCCTGCAGCACCGCTACCGCCCAGACAGCGCCTGCGAATGGCTGTCGGGCGAGCCGCTGGAAACCTGGGACATCGTGGAAAACGGACTGCGCTTCCGCCTCGACCTGGGACGCAACCAGAACACCGGGCTATTCCTCGACATGCGCCTGGGCCGCCGCTGGGTGCAGGAGCAGGCCGCCGGCCGCCGCGTGCTCAACCTGTTCGCCTACACCTGCGGCTTCTCGGTGGCGGCCATTGCCGGCGGCGCCAGCCAGGTGGTCAACCTGGACATGGCCCGCGGCCCGCTCAACCGCGGCCGCGACAATCACCGCCTGAACGGCCACGACCTCGGCCGGGTGAGCTTCCTCGGCCACGAACTGTTCAAGTCCTGGGGCAAGCTGCGCAAGCTCGGCCCGTACGACCTGGTGATCGTCGATCCGCCGAGCTTCCAGAAAGGCAGCTTCGTCCTGACCCAGGACTACCGCAGGATCCTCCGCCGCCTGCCGGAACTGCTGGTGCCCGGCGGCACCCTGCTGGCCTGTATCAATGACCCGGCCATCGGCCCCGACTTCCTCCTCGAGGAAACCGCCCGCGAGGCGCCGTCGCTGCACTTCGTCGAACGCCTGGAGAATCCGCCGGAGTTCCCCGATGTCGACCCCGCGGCGGGCCTCAAGGCGCTGCTGTTCCGCAACGCAGGCTGATCGACGCGCGGGCGGCGTGTCGCTAGGCTGTCGGCATGGACATGCCCGATGGCTTCATCCCCCTGCCGCCACGCGTCGAACCGCAGGCGGCCTTTCGCCCCCTGCTCGACGACCTGCGCCGAACCCTGGCCCGGCCTCCGTTCGAGCGGGCCGTGCACAGCGTCTACCTGTACGGCAGCGTCGCCCGCGGCGAGGCCATCACGGGGCGCTCCGACCTCGACCTGACCCTGGTCCTGCGCGACCCGCCCAGCCCCGAACTGGCCGCGCAACTGGAAACCGCGCGCCTGGCATTGCAGGCGCGCCACCCGGAAGTCAGCAAGATCGATTTCGATATCGGCCACCTGGACCAGGCCCGCGATCCGGCCAACCGCGATAGCTGGGGCTATTGGCTCAAGCACCGCTGCCGCTGCCTGTGGGGCGAAGACCTGGCCAGCGACCTGCCGCCCTTGCGTCCGGCGAAAGCCATCGCCCTGGCCCTCAACGGCGACTATGCGCAGGTGCTGGAAGACTATGCGCGACGCCTGGAAAGCGCGTCCTCGGAGGAGGAGCGCCGCCTGCAACGAGAAGCGGCGAAGAAGCTGATCCGCTCCAGCGACATCCTTCGCGGGGAGACGGAAAGCGTCTGGCCGGAGACCCTGGAGCATTACCTGGCGCTGTTTCGCGCGCGGCACCCCGGACAGGCGCCAGCCCTGGAATATTTCAAGGCCGTGCTGGACGGCCAGGTCACCGACCCGGCGGTGTTCATCGAGCGCCTGCGCGCATTCAGCGCCTGGATGCAGCGCCAGGCGTAGCCCGCCGAGACGGTCGTCCTCAGCGTCGGGCCAACAGGGCCGTGGCGCCCTGGGCCTTGCGCGTGTACCAGAGCACCCGGCTGACGCCACGGGTGATCGCCACGTAGGCCAGGCGCAGGCTTTCGTCCTCCATGGCCTGGTCGTAGCTGTTGCGGAAGAAACCCGAAGCCGCGTACAGCGCGTTGCGCAACGGATGCTTCTCGCCCGGCAGGCAGTCGTCGACGACGATCGCCACTTCGGCCTGGAGGCCCTTGGCGCGATGGATGGTCATGCCCTTCACCGGCAGCGCGCGATCCAACTCCGCCTGGATCGCCTGCAACGGCTCGTTGCGCCGGCTCAGCAACAGCACCGCGGTGCGCTCGCTGCTCTCGCGAGCGGCGGCGTGCTCGCACTGGGCGCGGATTTCCGCCAGTAGCTTCGGCAGTTGCGCACGCAGGTCGAAACGCTGCACCAGCTTCACGCCATGGTCGCCCGGCTGGATCGGGCGGAACGCGCGGCAGGTCTTGTCCTGCTTGAAACGCACCCCGGCCAGCACCTTCTCGCCGTCGCGAATGATCGGTTCGACGGAGCGGTAGTTGGTTTCCAGCACCAGCAGCGCGCTCTTGCGTCCCCGCCCACGCGAAGGGAAATGCCGGTCGAAGTCGATGAACAGCTCCGGCGAACTGCCGCGCCAGCCGTAGATCGATTGCCAGTCGTCGCCGATGGCCATCAGGCTCGGCGCGGTGCCCTGGGTTGCCAGGCGACGGTGCAACGCCTGTAGCCAGAGGACGATCTGCGGCGAGACATCCTGGAACTCGTCGATCAGCAGATGGGTGAACGGCGCCAGCGCCGTTTCCGCCAGGGCCCCGCCGGCCATCCGCTCGCCGAGCTGCTGGAACGCGGCGTCGAAGGTCATCAGGCCCTCCTCGCGCAACAGCGCCTGGAACCTCGCCCAGAACAGTGCCATGGCTTCGACGAAGATCTTCTCGCGCAACCCGCATTCCAGCTTGCCGCTGTCCAGGCGTTCGACGCGCAGGCCCAGGCTCTCGGCGAACCCGGCCTGGGCATGGAAGGCTTCGTACAGCGGCAGCGCCTGGAACTCGCCGGCCAGCTTGAACGGCTCCAGCGGCGCCTTCGGCTGCCGCCGCGCGCCCTCTTCCGGCTCCGCCGGCGGCGGCAGTTCCAGCAGTTTGTGGGTCTTGGCGCGGAACGCCGGGCTTGCCGCGTAGCACTGCTGGTAGGCCTGCTTCAGCAGGCGCTGCTGGGCCGGACGCAGGCGTCCGGCGGCAAGGGGGTTGTCCGGCTCGGCGGCGGGGTCGCGGTCGTCCAGTTGTTCGAACCAGCGCGGATTGCCGAGCACCTCGCGGGCCAGGCTGCCGAGCGCCGAATGGAAAGTGCGCACGCACTGCCGCGCCTGTGCCGCGTCGAACGGGTATTGCCAATGGGCGAGCACGCGCAGCAATTGTTCGCGCAACTGCGCGCAGGAGGCGTTGGTGAAGGAAATCACCGTCAGCCGCTGCGGCTCGACGCCCAGGTGGCAGAGCATGAACACCACCCGCAGGACCAGGGTGGTCGACTTGCCCGAGCCGGCACCGGCAAAGATCCGCGCCAGCGGCTGGCGGCAGAGGATCATCGCCCACTGTTCCTCGGACGGCGGGCTGACCACGCCGAGCGTCGCGGCCTGCGCCACCTGCTCGCGCATGGCGCGCTCCTGGGATTCGTCGACCTTCAGTGCGGCAGCCGGATAGATTCCCTGCGGCGCGCCCCGCGAGGCGGCAGCGGGCTTGCCGGCGCCCTTCGCAGGCTTGCCGGTGGCCTTGGCCGGAGCCTTCGCGGCGTTCTTCCGGGAGCGGGCCTTGGCCGGCTGCAACAAGGCTTCGCGGGCCTCGCGCTCGGCCTGCAGGTAGGCGGTGGTACGCGGGAAACAACGCGCCAGGGCGCTGGAAAGCATCGACTTGTAGCGCCGTACGGCAGACAGCATCGGGGACCGGTCCAGACAAAGCATGTGGCTGAATCATAAGTGTTTTCCGCCCTCGGCC
The DNA here is from genome assembly GCF_020708595.1 of Pseudomonas sp. 203-8. Lineage (NCBI taxonomy): Bacteria > Pseudomonadati > Pseudomonadota > Gammaproteobacteria > Pseudomonadales > Pseudomonadaceae > Pseudomonas > Pseudomonas sp. 203-8. The sequence continues at coordinate 116,388 of NZ_JAJFDF010000003.1, forward strand.
GACAGTCGGACGGGGACCGCCCATCGCGCCAGGGCAACCCTTGCGCGACCGCACCGGTCTACCCTTCGGGCCCTGCCGGCCTGCCAACTCAGCGAAAACAAGGAGCCTACCCATGAGCGATTGGGCAATCACCTACAGCAAGGACGAAGCCACCGAGCGTCAAGTCCTGCCGTTCCCCCACAAGCCGAGCCCCGAAGAGGTCGCCGAGCACCTGCTGGAATGGGCCGAGGCCAACCTCAAGCCGGGCCACTACAGCACCGGCAAGCTGGAAAGCGACGAGCCGGCGGAACTGCTGCTGCGCCGCTTCGGCATCGTCGTTACCGGCATCGCCGAAGCCTGATCCCTCCCGCGACCGGCAGGCGCCGGTCGCTTCCGCCGATACACGCCTGCTCCGCCAAGCCTACGCACGCGCCAGCCGCGTACCTGGGGCCGCTGGACCAAGCGACGGTTTTGCTCCGGCCACACGGCACCTCAGCGCTCGCCAAGGGCGGCGAGATAGGCGCAGAGCATATCGGCCAGGGCCTCGGCGTAACGCTCGATCTCCGCCTCGCTGCGTGGCTGTTCGGAGAACTGCTTGCCGACCGCGCCGAGGGTGGTGGTGAGCAATTCGCCGGCCAGGCCGCGCTCGGCCTCGGCGACCTCCGGCAAGGCCTCCCGGAGAAACGCCTGGAACACCCGCGCGCCCTCCGCCTTCACCTCCCGCGCCTCGTCGGCGTCGCGATACAGCGGCGCCGCGTCGCTCAGCGCCACGCGTATCGCCGCCTCTTCGCACTCCGAGCGCACGAATGCCAGCACCAGCCGGCGCAAGCGCTCCAGCGGCGGCCGGGCGGTGTCCTCGAGGATCTCGCCGAGCAGACGCGTGGTGCGCCGCCACTCGTCGCTTTGCAGGCGGAAGAGGATCGCCGCCTTGTTCGGGAAATACTGGTACAGCGAACCGATGCTCACCCCGGCGCGCTCCGCCACCCGCGCGGTGGTGAAACGTTGCGCGCCTTCGCTGGCCAGAACCTGAACAGCCGCCTCCAGGATGCTCGCCACCAGTTCGCTGGAACGGGCCTGCTGCGGCTGCTTGCGCGAGGAAATACGCGGGTTTCGCTTGTCGCTCATGGAAGGCTCCGGAATGCGAATGGCGGAATGCGATGAATCCGTCGCATTCTAGGTCCACGCACTTACGCGCTCAAACATTCCCGGAGCCATCCATGAATACCCTCACCAACGCCCCGCTCGCCGATCTCCTGCAACGCCTGTTCGCCGAAGCCGAAGCCAGCGCACCGGGCGACAGTCCCGCCCTCGCCGACCTCTCGGAGGCCGAACTGAAGCGCCTCATGGGCAGCAAGACCGAATACCGCGAGTTCTACGGCCGCCTGAAGGACCTGGCGCTGCCCGTCTCCCGCGAAACCGGCTGCCTGCTCTACATGCTGGCGCGCAGCAGCTCGGCGCGCAGCATCGTCGAGTTCGGCACGTCCTTCGGCCTGTCCACCCTGCACCTCGCCGCAGCGCTGCGGGACAACGGCGGTGGCCGCCTGATCGGCAGCGAGTTCGAACCCTCCAAGGCCGAGCGGGCACGGCGCAACCTGGCCGCCGGGGGGCTGCTCGACCTGGTGGAACTGCGCGAGGGTGATGCCCTGCAAACCCTCGCCAAGGACCTGCCGGACAGCATCGACCTGGTCCTGCTGGACGGCGCCAAGGCGCTCTATCCGGAGGTCCTCGCCCTGCTGGAAAGCCGCCTGCGCCCCGGCGCGCTGGTGATCGCCGACAACGCCGAGCATAGTCCCGAGTACCTGGCCCATGTCCGCTCGCCGGCCAACGGCTACCTGTCGACGCCCTTCGCCGAGGATGTCGAGCTGTCCATGCGCCTGGGCTGAAGCCTAGCGACTGACGGCGTCTCGCGGGTTTGCTAGGGTCTGGCTCATGCCGCCCGGACAGCTCGAAGGAGACCCGCATGACCCGTGACCGACTCGCCGAGCGCTACCGCGCCTACATCGACTGCCTGAACCGCCAGGACTGGGCGCGCCTGGGCGACTTCGTCCATGACCGGGTGCGCTACAACGACGTGCAGATCGGACTCGACGGCTACCTGCGGATGCTCGAAGGCGACTTCCTGGCAATCCCCGACCTGCGCTTCGAGATCGAACGCCTGCTCGTCGATCCGCCGGGCGTCGCCTGCCGCCTGCACTTCGACTGCACACCCGGCGGCCGGCTGTTCGGCATCCCGGTCAACGGCCAGCGGGTACGCTTCGCCGAGAACGTCTTCTACGAATTCGAAGACGAGCGCATCGCCGGCGTCTGGTCGGTGATCGACAAGGCGGCGGTCGCCGCGCAGGTTCAGGCGACGCCGCCGTCGTCCTGAGGCGCCAGGGCACTGCGGGTCGACCATCTACCAGGTATCCACGAACGGCCGCTTGCGCCCCGCCCTCGGCGCCGGTTCTCCGGCGACGGCCAGGCCGCGCAGGAGCCAGGCGCGGGTCTCCGCCGGGTCGATCACCGCGTCGATCTCCAGGTAGCTGGCCATGTTCAGCGCCTTGCCGTTGCGGTAGGCCTTGTCCACCATGCCGCGGAACAGCGCCTCGCGCCGCTGGGGATCTTCCTCGGCCGCCAGCTCCTTGGCGAAGCCCAGCCGCACCGCGCCTTCCAGGCCCATGGCGCCGAACTCGCCGCTGGGCCAGGCGACGGTGAACAGCGGCGAATGGAAGCTGCCCGCCGCCATGGCCTGGGCTCCCAGTCCGTAGCCCTTGCGCAGGACCACGGTGAAGAACGGCACCGTCAGGCTGGCGGCGCTGACGAACATCCGCGAGACGTGGCGCACCGTGGCCTGTTTTTCCGCCTCCGGGCCAACCATGAAGCCAGGGGTGTCGCAGAGCGAGACGATCGGGATGTCGAAGGCGTCGCACAACTGCATGAAGCGCGCGGCCTTGTCGCCGGCCGCGGCATCGATGGCGCCGCCGAGATGGCCAGGGTTGTTGGCGATCAGGCCGAACGCCCGGCCCTCGATGCGCAGCAGCGCGGTGACCAGGCCGGGAGCGAACTGGCGCCGCAGTTCCAGCACGCTGCCCCGGTCGGCCAGGACCTCGATCGCCTGGCGGATGTCGTAGGCACGCAGGCGGTTCTCCGGCACCAGGTGGCGCAACTCGCGCTGGTCGGCGCAACTCCAGTCGGCCAGCGGGCCCTGGAAATAGCCGAGGTAGCGCCTGGCCACCGCAACTGCTTCGGCCTCGTTCGCCACCAGTACGTCGATCACTCCGTTAGGCCCCTGCACGCCCGTCGGACCGACCTCCTCGGCGGCGAAACGGCCCAGGCCGCCGCCCTCGATCATCGCCGGGCCGGCCATGCCGATGGTGGCGTCGCGGGTGGCGATGATCACATCGCAGCAGCCCAGCAACGCGGCATTGCCGGCGAAGCAGCGACCGGAGACCACTCCCACCAGCGGCACCAGCCCAGAGAGCCGGGCCATGCCGACGAAGGTATGGCAATCGAGGCCGGCGACGCCGACGAAATCGGTATCGCCCGGGCGCCCGCCGCCGCCCTCGGCGAACAGCACCAGCGGCAAGCGCCACTGTTCGGCCAGGCCGAGCAGGCGGTCGGTCTTCTTGTGGTTCATCACCCCCTGGGTGCCGGCGAACACCGTGTAGTCGTAGGCCAGTACCAGGCAACGCGCGGCCTGCACGCCGAAGCTGGCGGCCCCCACCGTACCGGTGCCGGCGACCAGGCCATCGGCGGGGCTCAGCTCCAGCAACTCCTCGGCGGAACGCCGGCGACGCTGGGCGGCCAGGGCGAAACCGCCATATTCGCTGAAGCTGCCCTCGTCCAGCAGGTCGAGCACGTTCTCCCGCGCGGTACGCTGTCCGGTCTTGCGCCGCCTGGCAAGCGCCTGCGGACGACGCTCGTCGCCCAGCGCTGCCTGGCGCTCGAGTACCTCGGCGAGATCGGCGCGGATATGCGCCAGGTCCAGCGCCTGTTCGGTCGGTGCCTGCTCGTCGTCATCCTCCGTCGGTTCAAGGAACAGCAGCGTCGCGCCCTCCTCCAGAGGCTCCCCGAGGCTCGCCGCGAGCCGCCGGACGATCCCCCCGCCGGGTGCCTTGACCTCGAACTCCATCTTCATCGCTTCCAGGATCGCGACCCGCTGGCCGGCACGCACCCGTTCGCCCTCGGCCACTTCCAGGGCCACCAGCACCCCGCTGCTCGGCGCCGACAGCGGCAGGCTGCCGAGTGGCGCCTCGACCCGCGCAGGCGCGGCGTCCTCGGCGAGCGGGCACTCGGCGCGGAGCCGCGGATGGCTCGCCGGGATAGGCGCCAGCAGTGTCTCCAGGTGGCTTTCGACGAAGCGGGTGTCGACCCGGTTGGCCTGTACCGCCGGATGCAGCAGAAGGTTGCGCAGCAGGTCCAGGTTGCTCGCCACGCCCTCCAGGCGGAATTCGCAGAGCGCCCGGTAGGCCCGGCGCAACGCGGCGGGATAATCCGCGCCGCGCACGACCAGCTTGGCCAGCAGCGAATCGTAGCTGGGGCTGACCCGATAGCCGGCATAGCCGTAGCCGTCCACCCGCAGGCCGGGACCGCTGGGCGGTTCGTAGGCGCCGATAGTGCCCACCGCCGGACGGGCGCTGCCGTCGACCGCCAGGGTCTCCAGGTTGATCCGCAGTTGCACCGCGCAGCCGCCGATCGCCGGCGGTCGCTCCAGGCCGAGGGCGGCAAGCTCCATGCCGGCGGCGAGACGCAACTGGGCGTGCAGCAGGTCGACCCCGGTGACTTCCTCGGTGACGGTGTGCTCCACCTGGATACGCGGATTGGCTTCCATGAAATAGAAGTGCCCGGGGCGCTCCTCGTCGACCAGGAACTCGAAGGTACCGATCCCCCGATAGCGCACCGCGCCGGCCATGCGCAGGGCGCAATCGATCAGCGCCTCGCGGGTGGCCTCCGGCAGGTCCGGGCTGGGCGCGATCTCCAGCAGCTTCTGCTGGCGCCGTTGCAGGCTGCAATCGCGCTCCCAGAGGTGGCTGACCGCACCGCTGCCGTCGCCGAGCACCTGCACCTCGATGTGCCGCGCCCGCGCCACCCGTTGCTCGACGTATAACTCGTCCCGGCCGAACGCCGCCTGCGCCTCGGCACGGCAGCGGCGGTAGGCATCGGCCAGTTGCGCAACCTCCTCCACCGCGCGCATGCCACGTCCGCCGCCGCCGGCAAGAGCCTTGAGCATCACCGCGGCGCCATCGCCCAGCCCTTCCAGGAACGCCTCGGCCTCTTCGACGCTGACCGCGCGGTTGATCCCGGCCACCAGCGGCACCTCCAGGCGCTCGGCCAGGGCACGCGCGGCAGCCTTGTCGCCGAACAGGTCGAGCACTTCCGCTTGCGGCCCGACGAAGTGGATGCCCGCGCGCTGGCAGCGCCGGGCGAATTCGCCGTTCTCGGCGAGGAAACCGTAGCCCGGATGGATCGCCTCGCAGCCCTGCTCCAGGGCCAGCGCGACCAGCCGATCCATGTCGAGATAGGCCGCCACGCCACGGCCGGCCAGCGGCAGCGCGACATCGGCCTTGCGCACGTGCAGGGACGCGGCATCGTCTTCCGCGAACACCGCCACCGAGCGGATACCCAGGTCGGCGCAGGCGCGGGCGATGCGAATGGCGATCTCGCCGCGGTTGGCGATCAGCAAGGCGTTGAAGGGAGCGGTCACGGCAGGTTCTCCGGGGAGCGGGTCAGGCGGCCGGCGAAAGGAGCTGGCCCGGCGGCGCGTTGGTCATCGTCGCAGGCATCTTAGGCAGCCGAAGGAAGCGGCAGAACTGAGGCTTATTCATCGACATCCATGAAGCCTATGCATGGTTCTATCGGCGAGCATGCCTGCTAGGCTGGCGCCTTCCCCAGACAGGCGCGCGCAAACATGAATCAGCCACATGAATGGTCGCCCCTCAGCCGTTTCGATCTGAACCTGTTCCGGGTCTTCGAAGTGGTCTATCGAGAACGCAACCTGACCCGCGCGGCGGGCCTCCTGCATCTCAGCCAGTCGGCCGTCAGCCACGCCCTGGCGCGCCTGCGCGACCAGCTCGGCGACCCGCTGTTCGTCCGCCAGGGGCGCGGGGTTGCGCCGACGCCGCTGGCCGAGCGACTGGCGCCGGGCATCCATGACGCCCTCGCCGGCCTGCACCGCAGCATGAATCGCTGCCAGACGTTCGACCCTCGGCGCGACGCGCGGACCTTCCAACTGAACATGCCGGAGCAACTGGAGCCGCTGGTGCTCCCGGCGATCCTCGCCCACCTGCGCCAGGCCGCGCCACGCATCGAGATACGCTGCAACAGCCTGCACTGGGCGGACCTGAAGGCGGAACTGGGCGCCGGACGCATCGACCTCGCCATCGAGATCGCCCGGCCCACCGACGCCGCCCTGCGCCGCCAGCACCTGCTCGACGACAGCCTGTGCGTGATGGCCGGGCCGGGCTTCGCCGGCGACCTGAGTGCGGAGGAGTACCTGGCGGCGGACCATGTCGCGGTGACCTCGCGGCGACGCGGCATCTGCATCGAAGACCTGGCCCTCGGCCACCTCGGCCTGACCCGCCAGGTGCGCCAGCGCTGCCAGCACTACCTGTCGGCGGCGTTGCTGGTGGCCCAGGGCGGCTACCTGCTGACCCTGACCCGAGGCTACGCCGAACTGATCAACCGCGGCCTGGGCAACCGCCTGCTGCCGATGCCGCTGGCCCTGCCAGCGGTGACTCTGAATCTCTACTGGTCGCGCCAGGCCGACGACGAAGCCGGCAGCCTCTGGCTGCGCGGCGAACTGGCGGAGCTGGCGACGCGCCTGCGCTGAGCGCGGGCGCTGCGACTAGGGCTTCGCCGCCTTGGCGCGGGCCTTCTGCAGCCACTGCCCGGCCTTCGCCGAACACTCCGTGACATAGGTCGTATCGATCGCGCAGCGCTCCCCGGTGGCCTTGAGCAGGTAGGCGGCATCGGCTACCTCGTAGTCGGTGTGCCGGCGCGGCGTACCGTTCGCCTGGGATTCGCGTTCGTCCTCGCGGATGTCGCAGTACAGCGCATTGCTGCGGGCGAACAGTTCTAGGCACTCGGCATCCTTGCCCAGCAATGGGTTGGCGCTGTCCTCGGCGGACTTGGAGCAGCCGCCGAGCAGCAGGCAGGCGCAGGCAATCGTGGCAAGCGGGCTACGCATGTGTCCGTTTCCTTGGCCATGGAGAGTGCGCCATTAAAACAGCCCCGGCGCCTCGGCGCACCCGCGGCGTGCCCATGGTGCTACTCCGCATCCCCCTGCCCCAGCAGCGCCCGGTACTTCACCGCCGCCGCGGTCCGCGACGGCACGTCCAGCGCCCGCAGCAGCGACGACACATGGATGCGCACCGTGTAGTGGGAGATGTCCAGGGCGCGGCCGATCTCCTTGTTGCTCTTGCCCTGGGCCAGCAGGCGCAGGACATCCAGTTGGCGCTCGGTGAGCCCCTCCAGGCCCGGGCTGGGCTGCAGCGGCAGGAGGCCGGAGGGTTCGTAGCGCACCAGCACTTCCCCGGCGCGGATGGCCAGAATCGCCTGGCCGAGTTCCTCGGGCGCGATGCTCTTGCCGAGGAAGCCGTCGGCCCCTGCGTTCATCACTTCGCCGATGAGCTGCGGGTCGTCGACCATCGAGACGACGATCAGGGTGGTGCGCGGGAACCGGCGGCGCAGGTCGGCGAGCATCTCGATGCGGGTCAGGCCGGGGAAACGCAGGTCGAGGATCAGCGAATCGGGCTGCTCGCCTTCGCCAGCCAGGCGCAGGACCCCGGCGAGGTCGCCGGCCTCCTCGATCCTGGCCTCGGGCAGCAGGCGCTGGAGGATACTCAGCATGCCCTCGCGAAACAGCGGATGATCATCGGCGACGATGATGCGGCCAGTCATTCTTGTAGTCTCCAGGAGTCGCAGTTTCCGCCGCGCATGCTACCTTAGCCCGCTACCGCCGTGCCCACCCTTCGTTCGTCTTCGTGACGAAGGGGGCGAAACAGAGGAAAAGGCGCGCGGCGCTACCATGCACACGGAGGTGCACATGAAGTTCGAGAAGAATACCGAGCTGGACCAGGCCAACCTGCGACTGATCGTGGCCACCTGCGCGATTCTCTACGTGGTGCTGATCGGCCTGCTGCCCGGCCTGAAGGTCGAGACCTACCTGCCGATCGTTGCCTACTACGGCCTGTTCCTGATCGCCTCCATACTGCTACGCCAGGCCATCGTGCGCTGGCCGGGGCACTACCCGGCGCGGCGGATCTTCTGCATGCTGCACGACTACGCCGGCACCTCGTTCGGCCTGATCGTGGGCGGCGAGGCAGCGCTGCCGCTGTACGCGGTGATGGTCTGGATCAACCTGGGCAACGGCATGCGCTACGGCTCGCGCTACCTGGCCATCGCCACCGCCCTGGCGCTGCTCGCGCTACTGGTCATCTATCGACTGACCCCGGCCTGGCAGGCTCAGCCGTTCATGGTGCTGATGCTGATGACCACCAGTACCGTCATTCCCTTCTACGCGCACCTCCTGCTGGAGCGCACGCGCAAGGCCACCGAGGAAGCGTTGCAGGCGAACCAGGAGAAATCGCGCCTGCTGGCCCAGGCCAGCCACGACCTGCGCCAGCCGATCCACTCCATCGGCCTGTTCACCGCCTGCCTGCGCGACGCCCGCCTGGGCGACGAGGAACGGCGCCTGGTGGACAACATCGACCGCTCGCTGCTCAACGTCTCGCAACTGTTCCGCTCCATCCTCGATCTCTACACCCTCGACAACGGCCGGCTCCAACCCAAGCAGGAGAACGTCCACCTGGGCGAGTTGCTGCGCGACCTGGTCCGGCGCAACGCCGAAGCGGCGCGCTGGGCCGGGGTGGAACTGCGCCTGCGCCCTTGCCGCCTGTGGACGCGAACCGATCCGGGGCTGCTGTCGACCATGCTGCAGAACCTGCTCTCCAACAGCCTCAAGTACGCCGCCGAGCGCCCGCTGCTGATCGGCGTGCGGCGGCGAGGCGACGGCCTGGCCGTAGCCATCTACGACCAGGGCCGGGGGATCGCGGAGGAACACCTGCCGCGGGTGTTCGAGGAGTTCTACCGGGTACGCGAGACGCGCGACCGCGACGTCGAGGGAATCGGCCTGGGGCTGTCCATCGTCCGCCGCCTGGGGCAGTTGACCGGGATCGAGGTGACGCTGCGCTCGCGGGTCGGACGCGGCACCGCGGTGACCCTGCACGGCCTGCCGGCGGTCGCCGCGCAAGCCCTGCCCCGCCGCGACGATCCCCTGCAGGCCGGCCTGCTCACCGGCTTGCGGGTGTGCCTGGTGGAAGATGATCGCAACGTCCTGCGCGCCACCTCGGCGTTGCTCGAACGCTGGGGCTGCACGGTCCAGGCGGAAACCGAGGCGGACGGCTGGCGAACCGATTGCGACATCCTCGTCGTCGACTACGACCTCGGCCCCCACGCCTCCGGCGTCGAGTGCATCGAGCGGGTACGGCGGCAACGCGGAGAGGCGATACCGGCGCTGGTGATCAGCGGCCACGACATCGAGCGTATCCAGGCCAGCGTCGAAGACACCGACATCGCCCTGCTCTCCAAGCCCGTGCGCCCCACGGAATTGCACGCCACCCTGCGCGCCCTGCGCGAGCGCCCGGTGGCCGCCAGCCACGCTTCCTGAGACAAGGCAGGTCGAGGAGCTCAGGCCTACGGCGGGCCGTACTTGATGCCGGCGCAGCCGTGGGACAGCAGCAACTCGCCGTCGTCGGCCTCGAACTGGGTGATCCGCTTGCTCTTGTCGACGGTGACGGAAATGATGCAGCGATTGGGGTGGTTGACGGTATCCCAGTAGTTGGTGTTCACCATCACGTTGCCCTGCATCTCCGAGCTGGAGCCCACCACTTCATAGCGGGAATAGCTGGTGTCGGTGTACCACTGCATCACCACCTGCGAGCCGTCAGCGGTGCGCTCCATGTTCTGCGGCGTACCGAAGAAGGCTATCGCTTCCTCGGCGGAACGGCCCTTCCACTGGCTGCGGGCGTAGACCTCGGGCAGCGTGTCCATCTGGATACAGCCGCCCAGGGAAAGCGACGCCAGTAACGGCGCGATGAATATCCGGCGCATGGGTTGACTCCGTGTCTAGGGGTTCTTCGGCGGGTTGCCAGGCAGCAGGTCGAAGGTTCGCAGGCCCGGCGCGGCGTCCTGCCCGGACGCTTGCGCGCGGTTCGCCTGCTCGGCCACGGCCATTCCGCTCTGTGCGCCGACGGGTTTCCTCGACGCCGCAAGCGAACGCCCACCGGCAGAGAACGACTCGCGCGCCGGCTCGTCGCCGCTGCCGAAGCACCACCAATCGCTGGCCTCCGGGCCGGTGGCGAGTACGGATTGCCGAGTCATGGTTCCTTCCAAGTCGCGTGCGTCCTGCACAACCGGTTTCCGCGAAACGCGGGGATCAAGGGCGGGACTATAGCGTCGCGGCGAAGAAGCTCGAATAGCACAGAGGTACTATTTTCTCGGCTCGTCCGATCGGGAAGTCACCTGCGGTGAGTTCCGGTCGAAGCTGCGCCATTCCATCGACCAACTCTGCGCCCCGGAAAACGCTGGATGCGTTCCCCTGCTTTCTCGGTCTCCAACAGCACCCTCGCGACCGAACACTGCACGGCCATGGCTGGAAGACAAGTGAAACCAGCCACTTGCTTAAATACCTAAGGGAAAGAACATCCTACTGAAAATAAAGAAATTTCTTATACGCACTTATTTGGCGCAACGTTAACTTAACTAACTGCACAAACACGCCCTGACCGCGCATTAGAAGAAGTACCGGCCCCCAACGGAATCCAAGTCCAACTTCGGGAGGCCCCCCTTCCCATGCAGTTAACCAATCCTCCAGGCAGAAACAGCGATGAACCCTCGTGAACATGGAAAACGATCGATCGATAACGAGACACGCAGTGCGCTCAAGCACCAACGCCCAGCGGTCGTCTGGCTGACCGGGTTGAGTGGTGCTGGAAAATCCACTATTGCGAATGCCCTGGAACTAGCGCTTTTCGAACAGAAGAAACATACGTTTCTCCTGGACGGCGACGATCTGCGCCTTGGCCTGTGCCGAAACCTTGGCTACAGCGACGAAGATCGCACCGAGAACATTCGAAGAATCGCGGAAGTGGCAAAAATCCTGCTGAAAGCCGGCCTTATCGTGATCGTGGCAACCATCTCGCCATTTTCGCGAGACAGGAACCTCTCTCGGGAACTTATCGGCATCGAGCATTTCATTGAGGTCTTTGTCGATACGCCGCTCTCGGAATGCGAGAGAAGAGATCCCAAAGGCCTGTACAGGAAAGCACGCTCGGGCAAGATCGAAAACTTCACCGGGATCGACTCGATCTACGAAACGCCCGCACAGCCGAACATAACGATCGATACACTTTCAGAAGACCCCGACCTGGCGGTGAAGCGAATCATTTCCTACCTGGAGACGAACCAGCCAGCCTGACAAGATGACTGGGCCTGGAGGCACGAACCGTCCGCAGCCCCACTTCCAGCTTGCGCTCAGGGGCACCCTGTCTCGCTGCCGAACAGACGGGACAGGTTTCGCAAGGGTTTCGTGAAACGCCAGAAGCGACTGTCCAATATAGCCAACAAACGGGCGTGAGTATCATCGCGATCTACCTGCGTGCGCCGTAGCAAGTTGTCCGTTTCGGCGAGATTGCGCTGAGCGGAAGCAAGCTCTTCGCGACACGCCGACAATCGCCGAGAAAGTTCCCGCATGGCTCGTTCGTTCTGTTCGATCCGAGCACCGGCCTCAAGCAAGCGATCTCTCAGTCCATCATTCAGTTGCCTCTGTGCGGTACAGCTCATGGCCAGGTCAGCCACCTGCTCGCTGAACCGCGTCATGCTCTCGTTGTGGGACGAAGCCGATTGCCAGAGTTGCCTGTCCAGTTCCCCCACGTACTCCAGCAACGGCATCGCTCTGCTGAATTCCCGCTCCAGGCCCTTCCACCCTTCGATGTCGAACCGGTCCACGGCAAGCTGCTGCAGTGCCTCGTGCACCTCGAGCAGCGCCTGAAAGCTTCCCGCTGCGGCAGCCAACGCGCTCGCATCATGGGATGAGTGACGCAATTCGACATCCAGGACATCACCGACGAAGCGGGCGCAAGCCGACTCGTCCACCGGCAAGGAAAGTCGATGGCCAATACGGCCCAGTTCCTGTCGCGGCAGAGCCAGCAATCGATCGTAGTCGACCACCACGGCCCCCTTGTGGAGCGCCCACTGCATCGAGCGACAGGAATGTTCGTACCAGAGCATCAGGCTCTTTTCCCGACTCAAGTGGTCACGGGCAGCAAGAGACTCCGCGACGCTAAGAGGATGGCGAGCCGCAATGACATAGTCGACCCATAGCCCCAATGCATCGAACGCGGCTTGCCAGATCGGCATCAGACGCGGCATACGCGGATCCTTGATACCCAGCAGCGCCTTGCCTGCCAGTAGCTCAGTCAAAAGCGCCATGGCCTGCTGGACGATCTCTTCGAATCGCTCGACGCCCAACACCCGGCGACTGGACAACCCGACGTCGCCCGACGAAAACCCGCACAGGGACAGGACTCTGTCATTGAAAGCCACCAGGCGGGCATCTTCCCAGTATCCCTTGGGGTTGTCCGGCCTGGGTGGGATCAGATTCTCGCCAAACTCGACCCCGAGCGCCTCGAGTCCGGCGGAAAGTACGCTCGTACCGGAGCGATGCATGCCGAGAATCACCACCACCCTGGGCTTCATGGATGAAACCTCCCTATTCATTCAGTGCTTCCTGATCTTTTGCCAAAGCGCCTTCGCCCCGAATGTGCGCAAGAAGAACACCCCCTTCGCGCATCGCTCCAGGAATCTTGAAAAACGGCCGTGCTTCTGGATATCCAGCCGGCAGCGCAATCCGTTTGCCAGTCGGTAGGACGCCCATTGCATGGACAGCCTGGCCGCCCCCAGGGCAGGCACCGGACTATCCGTGCAAACGCCGCATGGAGTCGAAACCGGCACGCGTTCCAGCAACTCCCGCAAACGCCGCTCGAAAAGAGACAAGGTGAATGCTTCGCGGATGCGGCGTGCGGAGTTCTGCCCCATCCGCCTCAGCATTTCCGGTTCGCGCATGAGGCTCTCGAGCCTAGCGGCGTAATCCCTGGCCTCTCGTTCGGCATCGCGCCGCGGAACAAGGAAGCCGCAGTGGGCAGAGACCAGTTCTGCGTGACCGCCGACATCGGCTGCGACTATGGCCATTCCGCACGCCATCGCCTCGTAGAGAACCAGTGCGATACCTTCGCCGGCCGATGGCAGGAAAAATATATCGGAGGCCTGGAACAACTCGCGCAACGCAGCCTCGTCCTGCCAGCCCAGCATCCGCACCCGCCCGGCCAAGCCATGGCGCCGGAGGTCGTTCCGCAGCTCCCCTGCCAGCTCGCCATCGCCCAGTACCAACGCGACGAAATCACTACCACGGCGCGCCAACTCGCCAAGGCTGGCGGCAAACAGCTCCGGTCGCTTCTGCGCGCAGAGCCGCCCCGCATAGGCGATCACTACGCACTGCGGAGCTATTCCCAGGCGCGCCCGGACCTTCGCGCGCGTCAGGCTGTCGGGTTTCCACGAGTCCACATCGGCGAACCAGTGCAACACCTCGACCTTGCTCGCCTCGACGCCACGGTCGAGCAGCCAGTGGCGCAGGTGCCCGGATACGACCCAGTGCCTGTCCAGCAAGGCAGTGCATCGAGCGGCTCTACCCGGATGGCCGCCATCGTCCCAGCCCTCCTCCATATGATTGAGGTCGACCACGGGCAGGCCCGGGTAGCGGGTCCGGACGTACCCCAGCACGTCATAGGCGAATGCAGAGTTGGAAAGCAGCATCAGGTCGGGTTGTCGACTGTCCACCAGATAAGCAAGGAAGCCGCAAGCTTTCTCGGCAGACAGAAAGTCCGGAAGCACCCAGACATCCGCAGTGAGCGCGGTAAAACGATCCCGCCACCGATGCTCGGCCGCCAGGCTGGCGACCACCGTCAGCATCCAGCCCTCCCGGGCCAAGGCTCGAAGCAGATCCAGATTGCAACGATCCGCTCCGCCTGGCTCAAGCCAGGGCGCCAGCAGCAACAGGCGCTTTCCCGGGGCCTTAGGCAAGCTCCCCGGCGCCAGCATGGCCGACGAGCAAGGCTGCCTGCGCCCGTTCAGCCTTGCGCCAATACGGCCCTCGGGCAACGACCTGCGACTGACGAAGAGGTCGCCGCGTCGCGCATCTTCGCGGAGTTCGACCCACGGCAGGGTCGGTCGGGACAGCAGGAACCAGATCGCCTCTTCCAGAGCAGTCGCCCTCAGGGCTGCCGGTGCTCGCGGCAAGTACAGTACCGCCATCCCCTCTACCGGAAGACAGTCACTGTCCACTCCTGGGCAATGAATCCAGCGCCAGCGTTTCAGCGTCTGCGTCTCGAGAAATGCGGCGATTCGTTCGAGCTCCTCCACGCTGCAATCGCAGGCCGTGAGGATGGACAGCAACGGCACGGCATCGGCGACGGGACCTCGCGAAAGAACCTTCACCACGCCGTCCTGCCCACGGAAAACACCTTGGAGATTCCGCGGGTCCGCCTGAAGTTATCGATGAAAGCCGACCATTGCCGCTCGTGCAGCAGGTCGTCCAGCCAGTAGATGGCGCTCGCCCTCTCCAGCAGCCAGCCCGGGAGTTTTCGGCACCCACCGGCAATGACGAAAACCGTCGAGGACGCTGGCAGCTCATCGAATTGTCGACGCCATGCGTTCCAGTCCTCGGTGAGCGGCGCGTCGGCCACCACGGCTACCGCATCGGATATGACGGCGTTGTATTGGTCGGCGCGGGAGAGGTTGAGCAGAGGAGGATATGCCCAGCAGTCGTAATAGCCTTGCCGCTGCGCTCGAAGAAATGGACTCCCTCGATAGAAGCGAGGATGGCGAGTCCGCATGCGCTTGTAAGAACTCAAGGCATGACGTTTGCCGGTCTCCAGTCTGGAGCCGACCTGGCGGTGATAGAACAACAGGGGTTCCCTGATCAGCCTGCCTCGCACCCCACATCCGACCAGGGCGATCCAGAAATCCCAATCCTCGAACTGTGCCTGCCTGGCTTCGTCGAAACCGCCTACCGCCAGCCAGTCATCGCGATGAAAGATCGCGGAGACACAGAACGGATTGAAGTAACGCAACAGTCCGGGATGAAAGCCGGCGGAACGATGCAGCCGATGCTCCTCTCCCACCACCTGGACCCAGCTGTACGCCAGGCGGACGCCAGAGTTTCCCTCCAGCAAGACCAGGCACTTTTCCAAATAGGTGGACGCCAGCCAGTCATCCGCATCCAGGCAGCAGATATAACGCCCCCTCGCCCGCGCCACACCGGCATTCCGCGCGGCGGATGGCCCACGATTGGGCTGGCGCAGGATCGTCATGCCAGGCTCCTGGAGAGCCTTGAGGAGGCTCAGGGTCGAAGGGTCATCAGAACCATCGTCGACCAGAATGATCTCGAAGTCCTGGAAGCTCTGCCGAGCCAGGCTATCAAGCGCGCGCCTCAAATACCTCCCATGGTTGAAGCAGGGAATGACCACGCTCAGCAGGGGCTTCTGCGGATCCCACGGAGTGGCGTGCCCGGAATCCTGTCGGAGCGCCGAGGCCGAACCGATATCGAGGACAAGATGGACCAGGTGCCTTCCCTTCTCTCCCAGCCACGAACGAAAAGCAGGCGGTAGGGAAAATATCAAGCGCTGCAGAAAATGGGCCGACCTCACGCCCTTCACCTGGACACCGGTTCGGTTTCCATGGAGACCTCTTGCTCAGGCCGCACGCCCCCAGGCAGGTAGCCGGGTATGTTCCTGGCCGCATCCCTGAATGCGGCCCAGCCATGACGTCGCGTCAGCAACTCGCGGGCGCGTTTCACCCGTCTCGCCGTCTCCCCGGGATTGCCCAGCGCACTCCTGATTGCCCTTGCGAACTCGCCGGCATCGGCGTCAGCGCCGACCAGATAGCCCGTTTCGGTATTCAGGAACTCAGCGATACCCCCGACGTCGGGGGCGACTATGGGCAGCCCTGCAGCAGTGGCTTCGAGCAGGATGTTCGGCAAGCCGTCATAGCGAGAGGTATACAGCAACATCGCATATCGCCCCTGCCGAGCCAGGGCCTGGAAGGAGTCGTAACGCCCATGAAGCCTGACATTCAGCAGGCGTCGCAGCTTCCTCTGAGTTTCTCCGCTGCAAGCAGGATCGACCTCGCCGTGGACTTCGAACAGGTATTCGGGAAGCGCCAGGGCAATCTCGTAGAGCAGGTCCGGCCTTTTCTGCGGCGAGATACGGCTGGCCCAAAGAATCGTCGAGCCTGCGGTCGGAATCGCCTCTGCATGGTCGCTGGCGGGAAAGTAGAGCCCATGCATGAGCTCCGGCGGAATGCCGTCCCGCTCGTGAATCTGTTGGAGGAAGGTCCGGTTATCCGAAAGCAGGCCCGCCAGGTGCATCCAGGACCGTGGGAGGAACTCGCTGGCATAGCCGCAGCGAACCGCATTGCCGTCCAGGTCGTCGCAAAAGACGCTGGCGTAAATCCGCTTACCCTCGAACGTCAACGTCTTGCCATGCCGCTCGAGCAGTTCCCAGGCCAGTTGCGAGTTGATGATGTGGATACTCCTGGCAGGACATTGCAGCAAAAGGCGCAGCAGTACCAGGCGCCGGTCCTCCTCGCCAAGCAGATTGCCCAGGCGTCCGAACTCCACCACCCGAACCTCCGCCGGAAGCCGGTTGAGCCAGGGAGACACCACATCCCGCGTGACCACTACCGTCACCTTCACGCCCATCTCGGCGCATAACCGCACATGATGCAGGATTCCCAGGTCAGCGCCACCACGCTGCAAATGCGGGACGAGGAAGACCATATCCGGCGCATATTCGATGAAGTCCGCCAGACATCCCCGGTACAGTTGCGCCGGTCCGTTATCTATCGGGGCCTTCCAGGAAGTGAAAACGCGCAGCTTCGCCGCCGAGGGATACAGGGCAGGCTCGATCCGGGCCAACGCCTTCATTTCGTCGACTATCCATGGCGGCAGCGCCATCGGAGAGGGTGACGGTACGACGACTGCCTCCTTGAGCAACCAGCCCTTCAAACGGTCGCAGACCAGTATGAAGCGTTGTAGTTGGCGCTCGGAGAGCACCCGCCGCAACGATCCAAGAATAGGTGGATAGGCTGTGCGAGCGAAGCTGGCCGCACGAGCTTTCAGTCTGCCGTTCAGGCTCATCAGGAAAGTTCCACTTGGTAGAAGTGCTGGATGCTCGGCTCATCGATGCGGGGCTGCCGCGGCAGGCATGTGCCTCCCCGGCCCCAGAGAAGCCGGCTAGTGATCGAAACACCGTCCATCGAAGAATCGTCCGGGGCGAACCACTGCGTTCAGCGCGCCCATGGCGGCCAGCATCGATGCTTCCTTGCGGCGATAGAACAGGCAGGTGCCGCTAGCCAGGGTGTGCTTCCGACCGGACGCAATCACCTCGAGATTCCAATGCCAATCTTCATAACCGAAGCCGGATTTCCCGACTCGGGTCTCCAGGTATGGAAGCTCCTGGAATACGGCTTTCTCGGCTACGGCAACGGAAACCCATGGGTGATGCTTGAAGCAACTTTCCACGGGATAGTCTTCGCTCAGTTGATCTACCGAACGCCCCAGCAAATGGCAGGCTCCATGGCTCACCGTGTACTCGGGATGGACCACGACGCCATTGCCCTTCTCGGATACCACCTGCAGGGCTTCGACCAACCAGTTCGCCGAGCAGTAGTCGTCGCCATCCAACACCCCCACCGTGGACGCATCCGCGCTATCGATCCCGGCGTTCCGGGAAAGCCCGAGATCACCATGCTCGACCTGAAGGACCTTGTCGCCCTCGCGCAGGATCGGATGCTGCCTGACGATTCGCCGAGTCGTTTGCGAGGCGCGGTCGAGCACCGCCACCAACTGCACGGAAACCCCATGGTGCGACGCAAATTCACGCATGCGTTGAAAACCCAGCAGGCTCCAATGCGCCAGCACGTCTTCCGCATGGAAATTCATGATTAAACTGATATCCAGCATAAGGGTTCTCCCGGTTCTACAAGACGTAGTGGAATCGCTCGGCAACGTCGCAGACTATGTTGGCAACCAGCTCCTGCTCGTCCGGCGCCAGCCCCTTGCTCCACACCGCAGGCTCGTCGAAAGGCAAGGGGCGGTTGTTTCGCAGAGCGGCCAAGGTCGTTTGCGGCGCCTCGACGAAATCCTCGTAGCGCAACAACTGGACGTAATCCCCGGCGTCCTCCAGTTGCAGTGCCAGGTAACGCCACCACAGAGCACGCCGGACAGCTAGGTGGTCGGTATCGGCAATGGCCAGTAGTGCCTTGCGCTGCCATCCCGTGAGAGCCAGGTCATCGGGACATCCGAACGGCTGGCGTTCGACGGCAGCCTGGCGCAGGTGCTCGAAGGTGTTCGCCCAGGAGTTCAGGCTGTCGTAGGGATGACGGATGGTTGCGATCAGCAACGCCGTCGGCATGACCTTGCGAATCAGGGGCAGCCGGGCGATATAGGCAAGCGTGTTCTTCGTTCCCAGGTGAAACGAAGCCCCCCGCACCTCAGCGAAATAGTCGCTGGACTGATCGTTGCCCCTGGCAGTGTCGTCGACCAGGCGGCCATTCACATGCTTGTTCGGCACGGGCCTGCCCGCCAGGATGTCGCGACGTAACTCTGCGTAGTAGCGTGGCAGTCCCCAAGGAAGAGGCGAGAGTTTCAGCGCTTCGAATACCTGAGGAGGTTCATTGAGCACCACGGTGTCGGGCTGCTGGGAGAGCAGACGGCATAGATGGCTGGTTCCGCTCCGGGGAATCCCGGTGATCACCAGGTCCTGTCCGGCCTCGACAGTGCCGGTGGAATCACCTTCCGAAAAAGCCAGCCGAGGTGCAGGAGCCAGGATCGCCTTCTTCCAGTTGGCATCCAGCGCAAGCACTTCGCGCAGCTCAGGGAAACGCTTGGCCAGTTCGTCCAGTTCGGCCCATAGCGAACGCTCGCTGACAAGTGTGTCGAGAGAATGGTAGTGGCAGAAGAAGGGTGGTAGGGACGCAGCGGATAGCGGCTTGATATGAAGCGGATAATTGAACCGTTCGCTGAGCGCTCTCGTCTTGTAGTTCAACGCGTGCAGAGCGACGGGTAGCGTCAGCTGGTCCAGCCAGGGCATCTTGTTGGTGATCAGCGGATCCGCATGGACGCGTTCGGCGAGCCTGTACCAGACTTCGGCGAAACGCCTGGCATCACGTACCAGGATAAAGCCAGCGTTATAGTACGCAGGCATCGCTTCCCCGGAACAAGTGGTCACTACCCGATCTCCAGGCAATGCCGATCCCGCATGGGCGTATATGCGTTCCCAGTAATCGTTCTGTTTTGCCACCAATGCCATATCGGCAGGTTTGAGTGCCGCATCGAAACGACAAAGCATGTCAGCTTCGAATGCATCGACACAG
Source organism: Pseudomonas sp. 203-8 (assembly GCF_020708595.1). Classification (NCBI taxonomy): domain Bacteria; kingdom Pseudomonadati; phylum Pseudomonadota; class Gammaproteobacteria; order Pseudomonadales; family Pseudomonadaceae; genus Pseudomonas; species Pseudomonas sp. 203-8. The sequence continues at coordinate 135,834 of NZ_JAJFDF010000003.1, forward strand.
ATCATGTCACTGTCGAGAAACAACGTATGCCCAACAGCCGGCCCCAGCGCCAACGCCGCGAACTTGTTGCCTATTGGATACTCTGGCCCGAAAGGACTATCCATAGGCAAAAGAGGAATGCCCAAACGCTCATATAAGCGCCGGGATGCATCGCTTGGCACACCCCAGTCAGCCTTTCCCGATGGACATGCGGCAATGATATCCATGGAAAAGCCAAAGCGTTTGCGTAGAGAAGCCGCCAACACGGCAGACTTGATTTCCAGCTCGCCGGCGTGGACGACGAATACCATGGTCAAAGACGATGACTTCATTGGGTAGCCCGGGTCTCGCAGCAGAACGGAACCGGCTCGAATGCTCCATGCAGATTCACCACTGCATCGAAGCACTTGGGCGAATTGAAGACCCTGAATATCGCCGCATTGACCTTTTTATCCATGAGTTCGCAAACGGACTCCGACAAAGAGTTCTCCAGACGAAACGTCAAGGCGTATTCGCCGGCCTGCAAGTCGCAGTCGAAGCTGATACGTGTTCTCAAGCGCCCGTCAGGCTCGACATTCAGAGCCTTGCCCAGCAATAAATTGTTTATGCCATAGAGGTTGTAACCGCGCTGGTCACGGATAGTCAGGGTGATTTTTGGGTGCTCCGGGACGGGTAGGTCAAATTGCACAAGTACCTCGACCCAGACACGTTCGCCCGAATCGAAGTAATCCCGGGCTTCGTCAAGTACACCCATACGGATGGATAGAAACCTGCCCTGCCCATTTCCATATGCAATTACCGAGTTCCCGTGTTCGCCAGAAGCGATCAGGCTTCCTGAGCGGACTTCCGCCCGCTGTGTCTCTATACTGTCCCGCAGATAGAGTTCCGTGGCTGTTTCACAGTCGCCATCGAATATCACTCTACCTTTGGATAGATAGATCGCTCGACTACAATAACTCTTGATCAACTGTATATCGTGGGAGACCAGCAGGATGGTGATGCCTTTCAGCAGCAGTTCTTCAAGCCGGTTCAGGCATTTGAACTGAAACGCGGCGTCACCTACCGCCAGGGCCTCGTCCACGATCAGCACATCGGCATCGACATATGCCGCAATGGAGAAAGCCAAACGCACGAACATACCGCTCGAATATGTTCTAACCGGACGATCGATGAACTCACCGATATCGGAAAACTGGATTATCTCGTCGAGGCGTTCAGAAATCTCCTGCTCGCCCAATCCAAGAAGCATGGCATTGAAGATTATGTTTTCCCTGCCGGTGTACTCCATGTTGAAACCGGCCCCCAGCTCCAACAATGCCGCTACCCTTTCTGGGCGAACCACCTGTCCACTCGTAGGGCGCAAGGTACCCGCAAGTATCTGCAGCAAGGTGGACTTCCCGGAGCCGTTGCAGCCGATTACTCCAACAACCTCCCCAGGAAAAACCTGGAAACTCACATTCCGCAGAGCCCAGAATTCCGAATAAAATTTCTTTCTCTCACCCCAGATGGCCTGCAACATCCTTTGATGAGGAGCCCTGTAGACTCTAAAACCCTTGCTTATATCTACGGCCGCAAGTACCGGCGCATTACCCTTCATACAACTCACAGCCAGATCCCTACAACGCAGAAAGCATCGTATTGTTTATCCTGAAAACGTCATAGCGCTGTTCCGCCAGCGATCTACTGGCTTCTCCCATACGTGCGATGAGCGAAGGCGACTCGATGAACTTCAACATTGCCGCGGCTAAACTCTGCGGACTCTTGATCGGTACCAGAAATCCATTGAAACCATCCAGTACCGTTTCACGACATCCCGTCCAGTCAGTCGTTATCACAGGCTTCCCCAGGGACATGGCCTCCTGACTACTTCTCGGCACACCTTCTCTATAATAGGAGGGCAGCACGAATACACTCGTATTGGCCACCCATGCCTTGATGTCATGCACATGGCCAGGCCACTCCAACAAGCCTTCGGCTACCCACTGGTTCATTTCCTCCCGTGAAACCTTTCCTGGATTACTGTCGACGCCTCCCAAGACCAGAAAACGCGCGAGCGGACTACGTTTTCTAACGATTCTCGCGGCTTCCACAAAATCATAGATACCTTTCTCCTTGAGAAGACGAGCGACAAACACGAAAGTAATAGGCCGCAACACGGGAGAACTCGCGGCAAAATAATCAAGATCGACGCCTATACCCGGCAATATCAAGGCACGTCCCGTCTTGGCCAGCCGAGGGCTCACAAACAGGTCATAGTCATCCTGATTGAGAAGAAATACACGAGACGAGAACCGAAGGACCAACCTGATCGAACAGGTCACGACATGCCTAAGCAGCTTCCGTAGAAAATGGGTATAGCCTTCTTCCGAATAGATGAAACCAGCGCCTTCGATCATCGAATAGCGTAATCTGACGCCCGTCAAAAAAGCCGCGATACCACCGTAGATAACGGGCTTTATAAAGTAACTGAACACGGCATCGATCTTCAGCGCCCGCAGCTTGCAGATCAGGCTCAGGAGCGCGTGCAACTCCTGAAAGGGATTCATGCCCGCACGTTTCAAGCTGTAGGAAACCGGAATTGCTCCAAGCTCCGAAACTTGACGGCTTGTCACCTCGTCATAGTCTGGAGCGAAAGCGTAGACCTTCGCTCCTCGACGTACGACCTCACGAATGAAATCGCCACGAAAATTGTAGATTGAAAAAGCCTGATTGGAGATCAGCGCAAGGTTGCTAAAAGGCAACCCATCGACAACAGCGGCGTGATTCATGAATACCCACTCGGATTGGAAACCTGCCAGCGCCAGGCATCCGCAATCATGCATTCGAGGCCCAGCCCCGCCTTCCAGCCCAACTCTCGCTCCGCCTTGGAAACATCCGCCCAGCACTCGGCCACATCACCTGGGCGGCGACCGGACACCGTAAAGGGAATGCGCCTGCCAGAGACTCGCTCGAAAGCTTCGATGATCTGCAAGACCGAATAGCCGGTGCCCGTCCCAAGATTCCAAACGTGGTAGCCGTGCCCCTGCCGCAGGTACTCGAGCGCCCTGGTATGTCCTGCTGCCAGGTCGCAAACATGGATGTAGTCCCGGACTCCCGTCCCGTCGATAGTCGGATAGTCGCCGCCATGTACCGTCAACCGACTCAAACGTCCGACTGCAACCTGGGCGATATAGGGCAGCAGATTGTTTGGGGTACCGCATGGGTCCTCACCGATGAGGCCGCTTTCATGAGCACCGATGGGGTTGAAGTATCTGAGCACCGCGATGGACCAACGCGCATCGGAGCGAGCCAGGTCATCGAGCATGTGCTCGGCAGTCAGTTTTGTCCGGCCATAGGGACTGGCCACGCCTCCCACTTTCGAACTCTCGGATATAGGCAAGGTGCCAGGCATCTGATAGATCGTTGCGGAAGAACTGAAGACAATCTTGAATACCCCGACCCTCTGCATGGCGCGTAGCAGCGAAATAGTTCCCTGAACGTTGCTCTCGTAATACTCCAGCGGGTCATCAACGCTTTCTCCAACAGCTTTCAACCCCGCCAGATGAATGACCGCATCAACCTTCTCATCGATCAGCAGGCGCTCAACAAGAAGACTGTCTCTAATATCTCCCAGTACGAAGCCAACCGGATGCCCGGTTATTCTTTCCACTCGCTTTAGAGATTCCGAAGAACCGTTGACAAGATTATCCAGAACCACAACCTTGGCGCCTTGGCCTAAGAGTTCGACCAACACATGAGAGCCAATGAATCCTGCACCTCCTGTGACCAATACGCGCATCTCGCCTCACCTTGATACGTACAGAGCTGGGTTTTCAGGGGTAAGAACTCCCATCGAGCCCGTCTGTAACGCACTCTCTTTCTACTTACCCAGTGGAAAAGGAGGCGATCGAGGAGATCGCCTCCTTTGGCCTGCAGCTAAAGCGACTTAGTTGCGGTTGTTACCAGCCTTGTGGTTCTCCAAGGTGGACGAGCCATCTTCGTTGAAGTTGCCTTGGGTGGTGGAGGTCATGTTGGTGATGGTGCCATTGGCAGAGCGGATCAGGCCGAGCGCCTCGCAAGTTGGGAACTCGCCTTCCAGGACCAGACGTGCGCGACCGTTGGCACCGTTCCAGTTGGTGCCGTCGATACCGAAGGCCTTGGCTACTTCGGTTACGGTGTACACACCGGTTTCGTGCGCTTTCAGGGCGGTCTTCCCGCTCGAGTCGGTCAGGTAGGTGCTGCCAGTCGCCGGATAACGCTTACCGTTCTGGTCGAACAGTACCCCGCGCACCTTGCCGTCCCGACCATCGTCGCTGGTGTTGGTCAGACGAATGAAGAACTGGTCGGAAACATTGGAGCCAGGCAGATTGAACAGACTGGCGACGCAACTGTTCTTCCAGAACTCGTCGAGACGGTTGCCTGCAATGGTACGGTCGACATAGCGTACGTTCTCGAAGTCGACCTTCAGATCACCCACGTCGAAACGTTGCAGCGCCTGCATCGGCACGGTGCCGGAAGCCTTCACGCAGACGTTGTAGGTCTGGTTGATATTCGAGTTGTCGAACGATACCGGCAAAGTACCGTTGCCCTGCGCATCCACTACACCTTCGATGGCGGCAGAATTCCAGAGCTTGGCGGCAGACCCCGGATTGGCGGCAAAGGCGGAGCAGTTCCCGGTGGTCAGGCCGATGTCGCTGATCCCGTTGAAGTTACCCGACAGGGTGCTGGTCACCTTGTCGCCACCGGCGAAACCAAACACGGTTCGACCCGCTTCGTTGAGCACATCCGTATTGATGCCGAGCCGTACGGCGCCCAGACGCGCATAGTTGGCACCATAATAATCGGTGTTATCGCCACCGACGGACACCGTGGTATCGAAGGAGCGATCCTGATTGTTCAGGTTCAACGGATGCAGGACGCGATTCTGCCCATACTGGTTGGTGTTGAGAACGTCCCAGTAAACCGCGGGCAGCGAAGTGAAAATGGTCAGGGGCGGTGCAGAATCGTTATTCGCAGGGTTGCCGGCATCGGCGCCAGTGGTGGTATCGAACTGGGCGGAAACCGTGACCTGGAAACGCAATTCGTTCAGCGGGTCGTTCTGCAGGCTCACTTTCGGATTCCAGCTTCCAGCCACGAAGGTGGCATCGCCCTGAAGCGGAGCGCGCATGTTGGTGACCTTGGCAGGCTGGCTGTCCTGGCTGCTCGGCTCGCGGAAGTTGAAGAACACCACGTTGCCGCCGGTCGCGGTCTGCTTGATCATGTCGGCACCCGCCTGGTCGAGGCGCAGCTCAAGCGTGTTGTCAGTGGCGCCAGTGCCGCTGGTGATGACGAAGCCGCTACCCGCCGCCAGGGCGCCGATCTTGATCTGGTTGGCGGTCACGGCCTTGGCGAAGCGCACGACGGTACGACCAAGGGTCAGCTTGATGGTGTGGCCCGCAGCGGCATTTCCAGCCTTCACTGGATCGATGGTGTAGGTAACGCTGGGTAGGTCAAAGGTAGTTTCTTCGGACTTGTTGCCGAAAATCTCCTGAGCCAGGGTGATGTTGGCCGCCTTGCTGTCGAGGTTGGCACCATTTTCCACACTCTTGCCGACGACATAGTTGGCCTGTCCTGGTCCGTACTGCTCGGTTGCACCAGGCGAGTTCGCCTCCAGAGTGGGGCTTGTGGCAATAGCAACCACTCCGGCAGCGTTCGCGACTCCAGCAAACAGTGCCGAAGCTACAGCGGCGCTGAGTAGTGTTCTTTTGAGCATGAGAAAATAACTCCTTGAAGCGTTTATATTGAGCATTCCAGTCAAGTGTCCATCTTTGGACGACACGCTAATGATCATGTATCGGTAATCAACCAACACATCGACAGGCCTGACACCATGAATACTTCCAATCATTCCGGTGACACCGATCGAATTGACGCCCAGCCACTACATGAAGTGGCCACACAGGCACCAACGGATGGCTTTATATAATTGCCAAAGCACCTCAGCAATAGCAAAAAGTGCGTTTTCACCTCTTCCCATTTAATAAATGAATTTTCCTACGGAAGAAGGTAAAAATAAAAACTGTAAAATAGAGAAAATTCTTAAGAATATCCAAGCGATCACGAACAAACGTTTCTAAAAACCGGGTCACACCCAGAAGTAAAAGGCTACTTCTGAGCATTTAGAAAGAAGATTCGCAATAGATTTTTATGGATGGATACGGCCCGGAAAGTTCCAGGCCTATCGGGAAGCACGACGAGAGTCGTCTAGATGAGTGTTGCAGGCGACCGACCTCATTCCATACGGCAGGCGCCCGGTCTATCGGAGCAGGCCAGTGTCTTGCTCAGCATGGCGTGCAGCTTTTCCGTCACTTCCCTGGCATCGGCATCACTTTCCAGCACGTAAGGCTGGATCAACATGATGACTTCTTCACGGGTCTTCACGGCTTTCTGGCGTCCGAAGAGGAAACCGATCCCGGGAATGTCCTTCAGGAGAGGCACGCCAGCGTTGGAGTCCGTTATGTTGTCCCGAATCAGCCCCCCCATCAGCACCGACCCACCGCTTTTCAACGTAAGCGATGTTTCCAGCGACGTCCTGGAAATCTCCGGAGCGCTGATTCCTCCACCACTGGCCTTGCCACCGCCGCCGGAAGAACCGCCACTGTCGCTCAACTCCTGGCTGACCGTAAGATCGACCCGACTATCCGAGTAGACTACGGGGGCGACATTCAGAATTGTGCCGGTAGAGCGGTAGGCAATTTCATTGCGCAGGTTGGTGCTTCCAGCAGTGGTGCTGTCGTCATTGACCTGGGCCGTTGGGATAGGAATATCCCGACCGACATTGATGTTGGCCTGCTCGCCGCTCTTGACCAAGATACGGGGAGTGGCGAGTACCCGGACTCGTTGATTGTCCGCCATTGCCTGGATGGCTGCGGTATTGCCTCCGGCGGTGTTGATGACGTAGTTGAAACCTCCTTTCCCGGCGCTGCCCTTGCTTCCGGTCGAGGTCGCGCTATTGAAGCTGCCGTTGAGCATCTCCCACTCCACGCCCAACTCCTGGGTGTCGCTGAGACTTACGCTGGCCACCGTCACCTCGATCAATACCTGGCGGGCCGGCTTGTCCATTTCCCGGAGCAAGCCCTGCATCTGCTGCCAGGTACGCGCCGCTCCTCGGAACAAGATGGCGTTTCGATTCTCGTCCTCCACTATGGTGCCGCTGCCGCTGATACCGGCCGCCAAGCCACCGAGCAAACCGTTAGCACCGTCGCCCCCCACCAACGCGGCGGCACCTGCGGCTTGCAGCAAGGGAGCCACCGCCGGTGCCGCACCATCGTCTCCGGCGCGCCTGCCACCGCCAGATCGCTTGGAAGCGCTGCTTTGCAGTCCGGAGGTGATCCCGTAGGCACCCTCCCCGGCGAACCCCGATACCAATGCCCGCAACGACTTGGCCAGTTCGGTGACACGGGTATTGCGAGCTTCGTAGAAGAACAGTCCTTCCTTCTCCTCGCCGATACCTGCGGCAACCGCCATCGGAGCCCTGTCGACCTGCTGCGCCCACTCGCGCACCAAGTCGAGAAGTTGGCCATCGTTGGCGAAGACGATGAGGCCATTGGAACTTTCCAGCGGTACCAGCATTATGCTGCCGACCGCTTCGCCGATACCGACGCTGTAGCCTTGCGCCGCAATCACGCTCTTGAGTTGACTGGCCATGTCGGCAGCACTGACGAAGGCCGGGTCGATACGCAGGCTGTGACGTCCACGCATGAAAGGTTGATCGAGAAGGCGGACGGCTTCGGTGGCCTGGTTGACGATGGAAGACATGCCCTTGAGCATCAAGCCACTCCGCGCACCATCGGCCATCACGCTCAGGCCGGATTTTTCGTAGGCACTGTTCAACCAGGGAATCACATCCTTGGGGTCGACGCTGTGCAACGCCACGAATTGAAATACCGGCCGATAGGCAATCGGCACACTAGGCCGTGCTTCGCCACTGATGAGAATGGGCGGCTCGTCCGGGCTGAGCCCTACCTGCTTGATCTGGAAGCGATAGATATCGCCTTGGTGGAGTATCTCCACGCCGTAGTTGACGAGCACCTGGCGCGCGACTTCGTAGACCATCTGTGCAGTCTGCGGCTGTTCCAAACGAACGGTCACGCGATCAGTCTTTTCCTTCAGAGCGCTTTCGATCTCAAACGGCAAACCGAGGATGTTGCCGAATACCTCGTTGATGAATGCGGCAAGCTGCACGTCCTCCACGTTCAGACTGATGTCAGCCTTCTTGTCGTCGAGGATCGCCTTGTCCATTCGATCGACTACACCGCCTACGATCGACCGAGGCGATGTGGGCGTGCCACTGAACTCCGTCTTCGGAACAGCCAACGATGCCGGAGCTTTCTTTCCGTCGTCGCTCACCAGGGCTACGCCCTCGGTTGCCTTGGCTTTTTCCGACTTCGCGAGCAATGGTTCGGGAAACTGCAATGGGGAAGTACTGCAACCTGCCAATAGGGCCAGACAGACGACAATGGACAACGGGTGGCGCAAGAAGGCAAAGCTCGGCCTATGGCAAGGGTGCATACAGTTTCCTTTCAAAACCCTGGGTGTTCCCATCCTGCGAGAACGAGAAGCGGATTCCTTGTTCAGTGATGCTCTCCAGACGCTCGCCGCCAGGCAGAGTGGCGCCCGCCGCAAAACGCCGCAGAGGCCCCTCGGCGCTTTTGGCAACAAGGGCGAAGATGCCGCCTTCATCGCGGACAATGCCGCGTAGCAGCCAATCGACCTTGATTAGCGCCACTCCATCCACGCCCACCGAAACCCGCTTCGATTCAGCTTCGCGCTCCTCGTCCACGGTTCTCCCCCACCACGACATTCCAGCCAACTTGCCGACAACCGTCGTATCAACCGCAACGGACGGAACTTCCGCCAGAACCCACTTCCGGGCTTCAGGAGTGGGCAAGGCGGAAAGATCGGCACTCGGAGCAAAGACAAGTCCGGCAAAGATGGAAGCGACCAGAAGCAGAAGATTCCAGCGAGCAAAGGCATGAGGCGTCATTGGGTTTGCAAATGGCAGGATGGAAAGCGATGAGTTGAAGATGCGGGAAGTGTGGCATTTATAGAAAATTGAAAATCCTGAGTTAGAAGTAAGAAAACTCCCAACTTACAAGTCGTAAAACCCAATCATTTCGAGACTCCATCGCCAAGCACGCAAGGACCCGACCATTACGGCAGGCGGCACCGGATGGATAGGCAAACAGTGCAGTCGGTACGGGTAACGGCTTGCACACCCCGCGCAGGATTCGCGTCACTCGGCCAGGACTGTCACTGCACCGAGACGCCAACAGCGGCAATGCAACCGACATTCACCTAGCGAACTCGGCCAAGAGCAGGAAGGCGAACCGACTCCACGCTCGCCCTAATGCGACGACACGTACTCCGCCTCCCCCTGCGCCGGCGGCAGCGAGAACCCCGCGCGCAGGCGCCGGGCTTCTGCCAGCGGCGAGCGGCCGAACAGACGCTTGAACTCGCGGTTGAACTGCGAAGCGCTGGCGTAGCCGACCGCATGGCAGGCGGCCTGGGCGCTCATGCCCTGGCGCACCATCAGCAGACGCGCCTGATGCAGGCGTGTGCACTTCAGGTACTGCATCGGCGAGGTCTGGGTGATCGCCTTGAAGTGGCTGTGGAACGACGGCACGCTCATCCCCGCCTCGCCCGCCAGTTGCGCCAGCTCGAGCGGCTCGGCGTATTGCGCGTGGATGCGGCGCAGCGCCCGGGCAATGTTGCCGAAGCGCCCGCGCATGGCCAGTGCCGCGCGCATGGCGCCGCCCTGAGGGCCGGTGAGCACGCGGAAGTACAGCTCGCGCAGTAGTGCAGGCGCGAGGATCGCTGTCTCCAGCGGATCGCCCAGCGCCTCCAGGAAGCGCAACACCGATGCCCGCAGCGGCGCGTCCATAGAGCTGGACATCAGACTGCGCGGCGCTTCGACCTGCGCAAGCGCGCGCTGACGGTCGATCTCCACCGCCAGCCCGGCCGCCAGCGGGAAATCCAGGTGCAGGTAGATCGCCAGCAGCGGTCGCTCTGGCGTGGCATCGGTCTCCATGGTGAACGGCACCGGCACCGCCACGGCCAGGTAGTGCTGCTCGTCGTACAGGTAGATCTGCTCGCCGAAATAGCCGCGCTTTCGCCCCTGGCAAACGATGACGATCCCCGGATCGTAGAGCACCGGAGTCCGCGCCAGCGGACGATCCGAACGCAGCAGACGGACGCTGTCGAGCCCGGTGAGGTTGTAGCCCTCCCGGGGCGCCAGGTTTTCGAGCAACGCGACCATGCGCTGTCGGTCGACGGAGCGGATGGCTTCTGAATCAGGCAGTGATGCGCTCATAGAATCAGGCAATGAAACGAGAAATTCCGGTCTCTGAGATAGGGAAATTTCTGCGTATTGTGCACTCATTCCCCCGTAACGGAGTCACACCATGTCGTTTCGCAAGACCCTGTTGATCACCGGCGCCAGCAGCGGCTTCGGCCAGGCCCTGGCCCGCGAGGCCCTGAATTCCGGTCACCGCGTGGTGGGCACGGTGCGCAGCGAGGAGGCCAGGAGCGCACTGGAAGCCGTGGCGCCGGGCCAAGCCTTCGGCCGGCTGCTGGACGTCACCGACCTTGCCGCCATCGAGCCGACGGTCGCAGCCATCGAGCGCGACATCGGTCCGCTGGACGTGCTGGTGAACAGTGCCGGCTATGGTCATGAAGGCATCCTCGAGGAGTCGCCGCTGGCCGAGATGCGCCGGCAGTTCGAGGTCAACCTGTTCGGCGCGGTCGCGATGATCCAGGCCGTGCTGCCCTACATGCGTCGGCGCCGCCGCGGTCATATCCTCAACATCACTTCCATGGGCGGCTACATCACCATGCCCGGCATCGCCTACTACTGCGGCAGCAAGTTCGCCCTGGAAGGGCTTTCCGAAGCCTTGGGCAAGGAGGTAGCCAGCCTCGGCATCGCCGTCACCGCCGTGGCCCCCGGCTCCTTCCGCACCGACTGGGCGGGCCGTTCGATGGTCCGCAGCCCGCGCACCATCGCCGACTACGACGCGCTCTTCGACCCGGTCCGCCAGGCTCGCCAGGAAAAGAGCGGCAAGCAACCGGGCGACCCGCGCAAGGCCGCGCGCGCCATGCTCCAGGCCATCGAGGCGGAAAACCCGCCGGCGCACCTGCTGCTGGGCAGCGATGCACTGGGGCTGGTGCGGCAGAAGCTGAAGGCGCTGGAGGAGGAAATCGCGGCGTGGGAAGAGGTCACGCGGTCGACGGATGGATGAGGTTTGGAAAGTCGTAGACGGATAATTCCACGGCATTATCCGCCGATACCGCGCCGAACCGGCGGATAACCGCACTGCGGTTATTCACCCTACGCCATGGCCAGGTTGCTGGCCCGCTCCGACAACGGACAGCCCTTTTCCTGCAAGTACCGAATCGCCTGCCGTGCCGTGGCGGGATTCATCGTATTGCCGATGAAGGTCGTCAGCGAGTCGGTGAACTCCAGCACGATGTTCTCGGTGTAGTGCCATTTCCGGTAGTCCACCCGGGAAATGCTGGAATACGGCTTCGAGCGCGTGCGGATGACGCGGAACTCGACACGGTCCGCATGCAGGACCAGCCGCGGGGACAGGTCGCTGTGGGCCCAGCATAGCCAGGGAATGCCTTTCCAGCCGGCGAACGCGGCGACCAGGCGCACGTTCAGGCCGCTGTCCGTCGCAGGATCCTTCGTCACGCGCCCTCGCCTCCCAGATAACAGCCGCGCTGCTTGTCCACTGTCACCGGATGCGCGTTTTCCGCAAAGACCGGCATCAATCCATCGATTCCCTGTTCGCGCTTGAGCCGGTATTCCCGTTCGGAAAGCGGCACGACCCACAACAGGTCGACGGGATGGGCTGCCGCGTGGAAATCGTCGAACAGCCGCGCATCGATCTTCACCAGGGTATTCAGCAGCAGGAAATGGCGCAGGTGCCCACCCTCGAAGATCGGCATGCCGAAGTGCACCGTATGCCCGAAGCCCAGGACGAACCTGTCGTAGAACGGAAGCCCGGCCAGCCATTGGGTGGTCTGGAGGTCGTGCCGGTCCGCCTCGTCGAAATACCAGATCAGTTCGCTCGCCCAGCGCTCTCCTTCATAGGTGGGCAGGAAGTTCATGGGCTGGCGGCTCATCCCGGCGGTGATCAGCACATCGTGCGGCCTGCCCGTGTCCTCTTTGCGGTAGACGAATACGTCGATCGCCGGCACGCCAGCGCTATCGTCCCAGTATTCGTGGCCTGGAAAGACCGTGCTCGGTTCGCTGCCGAAGTGGGCATCGTATTTCGAGCGCAGGGTCTCGATGTAATCACTCATGTTCCGACTCCACCTTCATTCCTTGTCGGGCCCGGTTTCGCGACGGCCCGAAGCCGATTCTGGCCAGCGTCGATCCCAGGTTGTCTTTCAGCCAAAGCAGCCGCTTGGGGGCAGCTATTCTTTGGGGGGCGACAGGCCATCCACTTGGCCCTGCGCCCAATACTTTTTCTCTTTTTGAAGCGTCAGGCGCCTGCCTGATTGCGGTTGCACGCCTTCAGTGGACGTTCCTCGAACAGGACGCACTTCGAATATCCGGCTCGGCCAATCGAAGCTGGTCATGAAAGCCGCGAACAAGCAAGGAGCATGGTATGGCTATCACTCTCATTTTGGGTTGCAAGCAAGGTGACTTCAACGCACGGCATGATGGCTCCTGCGAAGGCATTTCCTTTTATTTCTGCATGCGCGCGCTCGACCTGGGTCCGGTGCCAGGACTTGCCGACCTGATGCAACAGCGGAATATCGGTGGGAAGGTTGAGCGAATCATGGATCTGCAGGACCAGATCTGTGGTGGTCTCATGAGTTCCGGCACCTATGAAACCGGTATCGACGGCGTGCCGATCAGCAACCCCAGCGGGGGCAACCTTCCCGGTATTCGCAATCAGGGCAAGGCGATCCAGGCGTTTCATAACCTCTACTCACAGGAGGCACAGACCCTGGGATGCAAATCGATTGGAACCTTGTCCTCCTTCTTCGAGGGAGGCTTCGTCCAGTTGCTGACGCACACCATCCAGCTGTTGATTCGCAGCCGGCGCGGCGCGGCCCTGATCGCCATGCAAAGCCCTACGCCCCACTCGGTGGCGCTTGCCTATGACGGTAGCGATCTCTATTTCTTCGATCCCAACTCCGGCGTTCACGAATTGACGAACCTCGCCTCGGCAGCTACGGAACTGGAGAACCACCTGACGACCCGCTATGCAGTCCCCTATTGCGTTCACGCCAATATGTTCAAGTTGAACCACTGAGCGGATCACGCGCACATCCTGCTATCGACGAACTTCCGAGTAAAAGGTTGGGGACGGATTCATTTGCCGGGCAAACTGGCCGCTGCTGGCCGGAGGCAGCCTCCCGGACACCCTCACTCCCCCACCCGCCCCTCGACCCTCCGCAAGCGCGCCATGCTGTACACATCCACGAAGCGCCCGTCCCGCACCGCGTAGTCGCGCATCTCCCCTTCGGTCTCGAAGCCGAACTTGCGATACAGCGCCAGCGCCGGGGCGTTGTCGGTGTAGACGGTGAGTTCGACGCGGCGCAGGTTCATCCAGTTGTCGGCGATGTCCAGCAGTTCGCCGAGCAGGCGGCTGCCGACTCCCTTGCCCTGCCAGGCGACGGCGACACCCATGCCGATGCTGCCGCTGTGGCTGCGGCGGATGCGCGGGTGCTGTTCGAGGCTGGCGCTGCCGATGACGTCCCCCTGGTGCAGGGCGACGAGGATCAGCAGGCGGTCGTCGTCCGCGCTGTCGTGCAGGCGCTTGCGGCGCTGCTCCACCGACTGGTAGGGCATCTGCAGGACCTGGCGGGCCACGGCGGGGTCGTTGTACAGGGCGGTGAGGCCTTCCACGTGGCGTTCGCTGTAGCGTTCGAGGCGGATCGTCGGCGATTCGGCGGTCATTGCGGTCATCCCTGGGCTGTCTGGCCACCCAGCATAAGCGTCTGCGCCGGGCTCGACCAGCCGGTCGGAGATCGCGCTTTCCCTGCCGCGCGGCTCTGGCTAAGCTCGACCTTCGAACAACGAAAGGACGCCAGCATGGTCCAGAGCGCCCCAGCCAGCGAAATCGCCGCCCTCATCCTGCGCGGTTTCGACGATTACCGAGAGCAGTTCCGCGAGATCACCGACGGCGCCCGTGCCCGCTTCGAGCAGGCGCAGTGGCAGGAAGCGCAGCGCGCCTCGGCGCAGCGGATCAACCTCTACGAGGAAAAGGTCGCCGAGACGGTGGCCGGGCTGCGCGCGGGGCTGGCCGACAGCGAGCTGCTGGACGTGGAGCGCTGGCCGATCATCAAGAGCGCCTACATCGCGCAGATCAACCTGCGGCTGGACGACGAGCTGGCCGAGACCTGGTTCAACTCGATCTTCTGCGGGCTGTTCAGCCACGACAACATCAGCGACGGCACGATGTTCGTGCACACCACCCGGCCCTCGCTGCGCGCCCACGCCCGCGCGCCCTACACCCGCACCTACCGGCCAGGCGGCGACCTGCGCCAGGCGCTGGAGAAGATCTTCGACGACTACCGCTTCGACGTGCCCTACGACGACCGTGAGCGCGACCTCGAACGGATCGACGCACTGCTGCACAGCAACCTGCCGGACTGGGTGTGCAAGGACCCGGACCTGGCCATCGAGCTGATCGGCTCGGTGTTCTATCGCAACAAGGGCGCCTACCTGGTGGGCCGCCTGTTCACCCCGGACGAGCAGTGGCCGCTGGTGTTCCCGCTGCTGCACCGCGAGGGCCACGGCATCCAGTTCGACACGGTGATCACCGATGAGGCGGAAGTCTCGATCATCTTCTCCTTCACCCGCTCCTACTTCATGGTCGACGTGCCGGTGCCGGCCGAGCTGGTGGCCTTCCTCAAGCGCCTGCTGCCGGGCAAGCACCTGGCCGAGCTGTACACCTCGATCGGCTTCTACAAGCAGGGCAAGAGCGAGTTCTACCGCGCCCTGATCAACCACCTGGCGACCACCGACGACCGCTTCGTCATGGCCCCCGGGGTGCGCGGCATGGTGATGAGCGTGTTCACCCTGCCCGGCTTCAACACGGTGTTCAAGATCATCAAAGACCGCTTCAACCCGTCGAAGAGCGTCGACCACGCCACGGTGATCCAGAAGTACCAGTTGGTGAAGAACCACGACCGGGTCGGACGCCTGGCCGACACCCAGCAGTTCGCCGACTTCCGCTTCCCGGTGAGCAAGTTCGAGCCGGAGTGCCTGGCAGAACTGCTGGAAGTGGCGCCGTCGACGGTGGTGATGGAAGGCGACGTGGTGCTGATCCGCCACTGCTGGACAGAGCGGCGCATGACCCCGCTGAACATCTACCTGGAGAACGCCAGCGAGGCGCAGACCCGCGAGGCGCTGAACGACTACGGGCTGGCGATCAAGCAACTGGCGGCGGCGAACATCTTCCCCGGCGACATGCTGCTGAAGAACTTCGGCGTGACCCGCCACGGCCGGGTGGTGTTCTACGACTACGACGAGATCTGCTACCTCACCGAGGTGAACTTCCGCTACATCCCCGAGCCGCGCTTCCCCGAGGACGAGATGTCGTCCGAGCCCTGGTATTCGGTGGGGCCCAACGACGTGTTCCCGGAAGAATTCCCGCGCTTCCTGTTCGTCGACCTCAACCAGCGCCGGCTATTCGCCAAGCTGCACGGCAACCTCTACGACGCCAAATACTGGCAGGGCCTGCAGGAGCAGATCCGCGAGGGCAAGGTGATCGACGTGTTTCCCTATCGGCGGCAGGAGACGCCTGAGCAGTTGCTCGGGTAGGTGCGGAGACAGGAATCGACCCAGCCGCACGCTCCTAGACCAACTGCGCCCCCAGCGCCCGCACCACCCGCTGCAACTCCGCCCGTCCACCGGTGGCGACGCGCAGGCCGGTGATCTCGCGGCGCGGCGGGTAGTGTTTGCGCAGGGCGTCGAAGGCAGCGCGGCGGGTGGCGCTGTCGCCGGTCAGGCTGCGGCGGAAGGCGGCGTCGTCGCTGCGCGGGTCGTACACCGCGCGGCACAGCGTGGCCAGCGCCCAGGCGGGGTCGCAGCCGGGGTTGAGCTGCAGGCCGGCGAGCCAGGTTTCCGGCAGCACGTCTTGCAGGCTCACGCGTTCGGCGATGCCGCGCCAGGCGCAGTAGGCCTGGTAGATCTGCGCGGTGCCGCGCAGCTTGCCTTCCAGGCTGTAGCCGGCGATGTGCGGAGTGGCGATCAGGCAGTGCGCGGCCAGTTCGGGGTCGGCCTGCGGTTCGCCTTCCCAGACGTCCAGCGCCACTTCCAGGTCGGCGCCGCCTTCGAGCAGGCGGCGCAGGGCCTGGTTGTCGACCACCGCGCCACGGCTGGCGTTGACCAGCCAGGTGCCGGGACGCAGGGCGGCCAGGCGGGGTTCATCCAGCAGGTGGCGGGTCGGGTGTTCGCCGTCGTGGTTCAGCGGAGTGTGCAGGCTGATCACGTCGGCCTCGGCCAGCAGCCGTTCCAGCGAGACGAATTCGCCGTCCGGCTCGCGCGCCCGGCGCGGCGGATCGCAGACCAGCACTTTCCAGCCCAGCCCGCGCAGCACCTCCACCAGCCGCCCGCCGACCTGCCCGGCACCGACCACCCCATAGGTGCGTTCGGCCAGGTCGGCGCCGCGCACCTCGGCCATCGCCAGCAGGCAGCCGAGCACGTAGTCCACCACCCCGCGGGCGTTGCAGCCGGGCGCGCTGGACCAGGCGATGCCGGCCTCGGCGAAGTAGTCGAGGTCGAGGTGGTCGGTGCCGATGGTGCAGGTGCCGACGAAGCGCACCGGCGAGCCGGCCAGCGCGGCGCGGCTGACCTCGGTGACCGAGCGCACCAGCAGCACGTCGACCTCGGCCAGCGCCGCGCGGTCGATGGCGCGCCCGGGCAAGCGGCGAATGGAGCCCTGGTCGGCGAAGAAGGCGTCGACCACGGGAATGTTTTCATCGGCGAGAATACGCATGCAGACCTCCGCGAACGAGGCTGCACACTCTAGCAGGCCGAGGGCTCGCGGTGTTGCCGAACGGCTCGCGAGGCGGACCTGCGAGTGCCATGCGCAAGCCTCGACGATCGCGTTTTTCCCAACCACGACCGCGAACGATGGCCAGCTACAAGGAACAGAACCGCGAACGCCTCGTCCGCCTCCTCGACCAGGCGGCGTACGCCAGGGAGCCCGTTCATCGAGCCGGCAGCTCGCTCCGCTCCGGCATGGCCGCCAGGCGCTGGCGCATTTCCTCGCTGGCGGCAGGCCCGGCCTGCACGGTGCATTGCTCCAGCGGTACCGTTCGGCCATCGGCGAGAGCCGCCAGGAACGAGCGCACCGGCCGCCCGCTTGTTCGCTCGACGAGCTGCACGCTCTGCCCTTCCTCTGCGTAGTGGCGATTGCCCCAGGCGACGAAAGCCATGAGCACGACGCGAAAATCCTCGCCCTTGGCCGTGGGCACGTACTGATAGCGCAGCGGGCGCTGGCTGTAGGGCTGGCGTTCGAGCAGGCCCGCCTCCACCAGCGCGTTCAGGCGCCGGGTGAGCATGTTCGGCGCGATATCCAGGCTGCGGGAAAATTCGTCGAAGCGGCGCAGGCCCTGTAGCGCATCGCGCATGATCAGGATGCTCCACCATTCGCCGACCCGTTCCAGGCTGCGGGCGATGGGGCATTCGGCATCGGCGAAGGTCTTGCGTTGCATGGTTCTTCCTTGGCGAGGCTCACAAAGTGCTGGTCCGCATGTTACTTTCATGATGATAGTTACGTCCACTGACTGCTATTCCAACGGAACAGAAGGACTCGGACCCTCATGAGCAAACGTATCGTCGTCACCGGCATGGGCGCGGTCAGCCCGCTGGGCTGCGGAGTCGAACCCATATGGCAACGCCTGCTGGCCGGGCAATCGGGCATCGCCACGCTCCCGGCGGAGCTGATCGGCGACCTGCCCATCAGCATCGGCGGCCAGGTCCCCGACCGTGTCCAGGACCCGCAGGCCGGCTTCGATCCCGACCTGCTGCTGGCCGCCAAGGAACAACGCAAGATGGACCGCTTCATCCTCTTCGCCCTGGCCGCCGCGCAAGAGGCCCTGGCCCAGGCCGGCTGGGCGCCGCAGAGCGCCGAGGCGCAGGAGCGCACGGCGACCGTCATCGCCTCCGGGGTGGGCGGCTTCCATGCCATCGCCGAAGCGGTGCGGACCACCGACGGCAAGGGACCGCGCCGCCTGTCGCCCTTCACCATCCCGTCCTTTCTCTGCAACATGGCGGCCGCCCATGTGTCGATCCGCCATGGCTTCAAGGGACCGCTGGGCGCCCCGGTGACCGCCTGCGCGGCGGGCGTGCAGGCCATCGGCGACGCGGCGCGGATGATCCGCGCGGGAGAGGTCGACGTGGCGCTCTGCGGCGGCGCGGAAGCGACCATCCACCGGGTCAGCCTGGCCGGCTTCGCCGCCGCGCGCGCCCTGTCCAGCGATTTCAACGACAGCCCCGAGCGCGCCTCGCGCCCCTTCGACCAGGCCCGCGACGGCTTCGTCATGGGCGAAGGCGCCGGCCTACTGGTCATCGAGGAACTGGAGCACGCCCTGGCGCGCGGCGCCAGGCCCATCGCCGAGCTGGTGGGCTACGGCACCAGCGCCGACGCCTACCACATGACCGCCGGGCCGGAAGATGGCAGCGGCGCCCGCCGGGCCATGCAGCAGGCGCTGCGCCAGGCCGGCGTGGAAGCGGCCGCGGTGCAACACCTGAATGCCCACGCCACCTCCACCCAAGTAGGCGACAAGGGCGAACTGGCCGCCATCAAGGCCGTGTTCGGCGCCGGCAGCGGGCTCGCCATCAGCGCGACCAAATCCGCCACCGGCCACCTCCTGGGCGCCGCCGGCGGCATCGAGGCTATCTTCACGGTCCTGGCACTGCGCGACCAGCTCGCCCCCGCCACGCTCAACCTGGAAACGCCCGACACCGACGCCGAGGGCCTCGACCTGGTTCGCGGCGAAGCCCGGCGCTGGCCGATGGAACACGCGCTGTCCAATGGCTTCGGCTTCGGCGGGGTGAATGCCAGCCTGTTGTTCCGGCGCTGGGTGTAGGGTGGGCGACCCCTCTGCCAGTCGTTCCTGAGCGCGCTGGCGGAGGGGAAGCCACTCATGTCGCATGCCCCAGCGCGTGTGGGTTTTCCTGGTAGCTGCGTCGCGACAGTCTGTAGGCGCGATCTGGATTCGTGGGGCGGGAAATTGCTTGTGGAGTGGGCGTTCGATGGCCGATTTCGGCCAATAGCTGCCCTTGGATATAAGTGGAAGAGGGCGCAGGCCATCTCGAGAATTTAGCGTCTCGCTAGCACTCTCCCCACTCTGACCGCTCAAGTACTCTCAACTGCCACTGCACAAGATAGTCTAACTCCTTTAATGCAACAACTCCTTCATCTTTATCTAGAATGTTAGATTCCTGATAAGGCGGCAATACTAGGGCTGACTGAAAATCACTTTTCGACAACACACCAAGAAGCTTTTCAAAGTTATAACTATCAAAGTTATAGATTAAACCATCCACCAAGAAAAGCGTAAGCTTTTGCTTGCATGTTTCACGCGCTTTGGTTACAGCAAAACTCACCAGAAGCAGGCCGTACTCGCTCGTCGCCAAGCGCGCTAGAGATACCCAATACTGGCCGCCGCGACTCCGAAACAAAAGATTCATATAGGGTTCGCCATCTGGCTTACATATATCCGTCAATATCTCCTCATCGAATTCGTCATACTTTCTGTCGACGGCCTGCTCGAATTTTATATCTCCAGGCAGTAACTCTCCGCCCCCCATTTCGGCCAAGTAAAATAAAGCAGCTTTATCTATATTCAGATAGCGCATCAGGAAGTCGACATCATCCTCATGCGCTCTACGCCGTGTCTCTCGCTCTGAGCATAAGATGACTTCCAAATCCCCGGGGGGAAGCAGATAAGGTGTTTTGCCTTCCCTGCGTACAAGGCTGCCATTGCTCATCTCCAACTCCAGGGTTTTGTTGAGCGTGTCAACAGTTGAGTATTTAATTTGCACTTTGTATTTAAGGTAAGCGCCATCCTTATAAGTTCCACAAAAATTCTCGGCATATATTGAATTACTAACTGATGCAGCTGCTTCCATTAGAGAAGTCTTGCCACTACAGTTTCTGCCAAAAATCAGCGTGTTTCTCGACAGGGTAATACGAGGCGGATTAATTAGATTTTCGTACTCTGAAAATTCTATAGCATCCACCCAGCCGAGCGGAGAAGGCACGTCATCAAGTAGCTTCCTGATTCGGGCCTCTGCCAATTCTTTCCATGCGAACAATACAGTGGAGGGGAATTCATTCCCTTTTTTCTTATCAATTAAAGATGCATGAGCAGAACAGCACCAGATACCATTTTTTTCGCTACCAATGAATGCGTCCGTCTGCCCGCCCCGGCCACGTGGCCCATCCTCAGCAGCGCTGTAAATATGGCAAGCTACACCCATATTTATTGCACCATCAAATCCTAAAAATGGACCAACTGTAACATTGGTGCAGCGGGGGAAGGAGCAGCGACCATTTACCCGCTTAAAAATTTCGAGTTTTGTACTTGGAGAAAAATCAATTCTGACTTCCTTTGGTGTCGCCATCTTCATTCCTTCGCGCGAATATCTGTTCAGCCCGATTTGCAAAGCCAATTCGGGATATCATTCATGCAATAGTGGCTTTTCAAGTTATCCACAATTAAGAGTGTATTGTATAAAATCTTAAGCTCCAACATTAAAGCTCTATTTAAAGTTTAGTGCACTCCTGAAGCGATTAGTACGCAGTCAGGGGTGGGGGCAGAAGCGGATGTGCTTCAACTAACCATTTTCACCCAAAAGCGAATCTCGCCAAGCTTCCACATAGGAGAGCAAAAGTAGGGAGGCCAAGCGTCTGCTTCTGGCCGATTGCGGCCCCTGACGAGAGCCCCCAAGCCCCCCCCGAAAATCCGCACCCCGGTTTCAGACATCCGCCCCCTACCTTATCCTCCCCCGCCATAATCCCAGGAGGCCCCATGCCGGTTTCGTTACCCTTCGAGCAAGTCGATGTCTTCTCCGAACAGCCCTTCAAAGGCAACGCCGTTGCCGTGGTGATTGGTGCCGACCGCCTGAGCAGCCAGCAGATGCTGGAGTTCGCTGCCTGGACCCAGTTGAGCGAGACGACCTTCCTGCTGCGGCCGACCGTTGCCGAAGCCGACTATCGCGTGAGGATCTTCACCCCGCTGCGGGAGTTGCCCTTTGCCGGGCATCCGACGCTGGGGAGCTGCCAGGTCTGGCTGAACCAGGGGGGCGGCAATGCTGCTGACGAGATCGTCCAGGAGTGTCTGGCGGGCCTGATCCGCATCCGCCGCAAGGGCGCCTTGCTGTCGTTCGCGGCGCCTCCCCTGCTTCGTGGCGGAGCGGTCGAAGACGAGGTGTTGCGACGGATCGAGAGCGGGCTTGGCCTGTCCCCGGGGCAGGTACTCGGCAGCCAATGGGTGGACAACGGACCCGGCTGGGTCGCCGTTCGGCTGGCCACGCGTGACGAGGTCCTGGCCATCCGCCCGGACTACGCGAAGCTCGACGGGCTCAACGTGGGCGTGGTCGCGCCTTGGCAAGGTCCCCAGGCGGAGGCGGATGTGGAAGTGCGCGCCTTCATGGGCGAGGAACTCAATGAAGACCCCGTTACCGGCAGCCTCAACGCGAGCCTGGCGCAATGGCTGATCGGCACGGGAGTCATGCCCGGGCGCTACACGGCGAGCCAGGGCACGGCCTTGGGTCGCCGGGGGCGGATAAGCGTCGAGCAGATCGGCGGCGATATCTGGATCGGCGGCGAGGTGCAGCCGGGCATGTCAGGGCAGGTCGTGTTCTGAGCCCATTCGTCGCAGGCAAAACCGGTCGTGAGCGGACACTCGATGCAGGGCTGGAGGATGCGTGCCGCGACACTGACGTGCTGGGGCAGCCGAGTTCGTGCTGTCGAGCGGTCCCGCGTATGTATGGCTTTGATGCTAAAGTTGCGGAATGGAAAGGGGTTTACCGATGAAAAAGAGCAAAGGCTTAGTCGCAACCGAAATTCAGAGACTTGCCCAGGCCAATGGCGTTAGCGCGGAGCGCGATGGTCTGAGCCGGATGGCGCTCACCATCACGTGCCTGGCCGGCGACTCGGTATCTCTCGATAGCGTTGAGCAGATGCTGATCAACCTCAAGCGCAAAGGCGCACTAAGCAAGTCCCAGGCGTTCGATCTCCAGCGCCGCTACGTCATCGAGAAGCGCAAGGCGAAAGAGATACCTGGTGGATGAGTTTCGATCCCTTTGGTGACTTCGAAACGACTGGCTACCTGCGCAACAGCTTGGGTCTGAAAGATCCGGCGGAAGTGAAGGAAAACGAACACTTCTCCTTCGAAATGGGGCTCGATGAAGCCCTTTCCTATCTCGAACGCACAAAGAACCTGAACTACCAGGCCCTTTTGCAGGTACACAGGTTGTTGTTCGAGAAATTCTACCCCTGGGCCGGGCGTGACCGTCTCGAGCTGGTCCCTCATCTTTCTGTCTGGAAAGGTCCCAAGGGCGCTCCCAGACGTACCTTCTTCGAAAGTCCCGCGATGATCGAACGCGCGGTGGACTATGCCCTGAGCCTGGCGAGCAAGAAGCAGGGATTCATGCAGAAGCCCGGTGAGGTCATGGGACTTCTTTGCTTTGCGCATCCCTTTCTAGACGGCAACGGACGCTCGATTCTGCTGTTCTACATGGAGCTCAGTTATCGAGCCGGCTTTGCCATCGACTGGGCCAGCACACGCAAGGACGACTATCTCCAGGCCCTGGACGATGAGATTCACAATCCTGGCAAGGGTCACCTGGACCGCTACCTTGTCCCATTCGTTGTGCCTATCCACAGCCGTGATCAGTGGCCTGAGATCATCGGGCAAATCAACGGACTCGATGGTATGGATGGTGAGAACATTACCTACGAAAACCTCGATGATCCCGAGGTTCAGAAAGTCTATGCGGCGTATCACGCCGAGCATCCCTACCCAGCCAAAGATGGCACACCCGACTCCGAACCCTAACCTCTCCAGGCCGGAGGATGTATGGGATTTCGCGCAATCCAGGCCCGGAGTGCCCAGCACACTGAGCGCAATTGGCCGGTAGCTGCCGCCCCCGCAAGAACCCGCCCCCAACCGTCCTCTCTCCGAAGGCGTGCAACCCTCGACGCCGCGGCCCAGACACCCACCGGGCCCAGGCCCGGTGGCTCCTCCCTCCCCTCACCAGTTGTGCGTATAGCTCGCCGTCAGCACCGTGCCCGGCGCCGGCAGGTGGCTGGTGTTGTTGTTGTTGCGCAGCAACTGGCTGTAGAGCGGGTAGTAGTCGCGGTTGAACAGGTTCTGGATGCCCAGGCTCAACTGGTCGTCGGGGGTGATGCGGTACTGGCTGACCAGGTCGACCGTGGTGTAGGTGCTGACCTGGCGCCGGCCGAAGCTTTCCACGCCGTCGAGACGGTAGTCCTTGGAGTCGAAGAAGGTGGCCTGCAGGCGGTTGTTCCAGTCGGCATCCGGCTTGTATTGCAGGTAGGCGGTCAGCTTCAGCGGCGGCACGCGGTAGCCGGTCATGTCCTGCCAGTCCTTGCCGTCCGGCTTCTCGCGTCCGCGCATCCAGGTGGCGCTGCCGCCCGCGCCCCAGACTTCGTCGTCGCTGAGCCAGTCGGCGCTGGCCTCGACGCCGTAGATGCGCTCCTTGGTGCGGGTGAGGATCAGGCCGTTGTTGAAGCTCTGCACGTCGCCCAGCTTGGAGGTGGTGTAGAACAGCGCCAGGCTGCCCAGGGTGTTGCCGCCGATGGCGCCACGCCAGCCGAGTTCGTAGTTGTTGGTCTTCACCGGTTCGAGGTTCGAGGAGCCGATATCGAAGCCACGGCGGGCGTTGCGCAGCTGGATGCCGACATCGGGCAGCTGGAAGCCCTGGCTGAAGGAGGCATAGATTTCCTGGCCAGCCACCGGCGAATAGACGATGCCGAGGTTCGACAGCACCGCGTCGTAGTCGAGGTCGCCGCCCTTGACGGTCACCGGCGAGGCGGCCTTGGACTCGGAGAGCGGGACGAAGTCGTCGAATTCGGCGGTGGAGTATTCGTAGCGCAGGCCGCCGTCGATCGACCAGTGTTCGTCGAAGCGATGCTGCAACTGGGCGAACGCGCCGGCGCTGCGGGTGCGTAGCGGCGGCATGTAGGTGAGCTTGCCGATCTTGTCGAAGACCAGCCCGCCGCTGGCGTCGTAGGCCGCCGGGTCGAACACGTCGAGCGGCATGTCGCTGCGTTCCTGGTTGTAGTCGCCGCCCCAGACCAGTTCGGTATTGCCGCTTTCGCCCAGCGGCGTGCGCAGGGTCAGGCGGCTGCCGAACACTTCGCTGTTCTGCATGATCTGGTCGACATTGCCGCCGCGGGTGGAGACGGCGCGGGCGTCGAACGGAGTGAAGCGGGTGAAATAGTCGCGGTAGTAGAGCTGCGCGGAGAGCCGGCTGCCGAGGATGTCGAGGTTCTCGTACTCGAGGTTCGCCAGGGTGTTGCGGATGCGGTTCTGCTCGTCCAGCTCCAGGCCTTTGATCGCGTTGGCCGGGACCGAGCCCGGCGGCAGCCTGGCGACCCTCGGGTCGGTGGCGTAGTCGGTGTCCTGGCGGGCGTCGTAGTGGCTGAGGGCGAGCTGCACGCGCTGGTTCTCGTCGATGCGCAGGCCGAGCTTGCCGCCGATGTTGTAGACGTTCGAGTCGAACAGGTCGCCCTGGCTGGGTTCCGGGGCGATGCGGTCGCCATGGGCGTCGTAGGAAGCGCCGACGTGACGGGTGCCGAAGTCGAACGAATAGTCGAGCGCCCCCAGGGAGCCGGCGAAGTATTGCTGGAACTGGCCGCCGAGGCCATCGCTGCCCAGCCGGGTCAGCGGCGAGGTGGCGCTGAGGCGGGTTTCCGCGCGGTTCTCGCCGCCGGCCGGACGGGTGGTGATGGAGATGATCCCGCCGGTGGCGCCGCTGCCGTAGATGGCGCTGCTGCCACGGATCACCTCGATCCGCTCGATCAGCGCCGGGTCGATGTTGGCCAGGTTGCGCGAGGAGTCGCGGTTGGTGTTCAGCGGCACGCCGTCGACCATCACCAGCATGCTGCGCCCGCGCAGGGTCTGGCCGTATTCGGTGATGGTGCGGCTGGAATCGGACATCCCCGGCACCGCCTTGGCCAGCACGGTGGCCAGGCTGTCGGAGCCCTGGCGCAGCTCCTCCAGTTGGGCATGCTCGATGACGGTGGACTGGCGCGTGGCGGAGACCAGGTCGCTGCTGGTGCGCGAGGCGGTGATTTCCATCTGCTCCATGTCCAGCGGTTCGCTGCGGGCTTGCGTAGCGGGCACGGCGGCTTCGCTGGCCGGAACGACGATGAAGGTATGTTCGTCCCTGGCCTGCGCCTTCAGGCCGCTATCCCTGAGCAACTGGCGCAATGCTTCTTCGGGGGTGAAACGCCCCTTCAGCGCGGGCGCCTGGCGGCCGGCGCCGAGATCGCCGGCGAAAAGGATCTGTACCGAGGATTGTTGCGCGAGGGCGTTGATCGCCTGGCCGAGCGGCGCGGCGGGCAGATCCACGTCGAGCTTTTCCTGGCCCTGGGCCGACACCGCCAGGAGCAGGCTGCTGGCGAGCAATGAAGGACGCAGGTGGCGACTGCGGAGGGAAAAATGCACGTCTCGATTTCCTATGCAGGTTGGCTTTTCCTGGATAGCCGCCACGGCGCGCGGGAAACCCTACCTGCGTCCGAGAATTATTTTCGCGTCGATTTGCGTTGGATCTCGACGCTGCCGTCCTCCTGCCGCGACACGGCCACGGGAAGGATGCTCGGCAGCAGGTCGAGCAGCCGGTCGGCGTTGTGCGCGGCGAAGACGCCGGTCAGCCGGAGGGAGGCCAGGCTGGGGTCGTCCAGGAGAATGGGCGCCTTGCGATAATGGCGCAGCAGCGCGACGGCTTCGCCCAGGGGCGTGCGCTCGAAGACCAGGCGGTCGTCTTTCCAGGCCATCGCCGTGGCGGCATCGACCTTGGCCAGCGGCATCAGTTGCCCGCCAATGGCATCGACCTGCTGGCCCGGCAGGAGCACGACTGGCGCTTGCGCCGTAGCCGAGGTGCCGACCTCCACCCGGCCACGCTCCAGGGTCACGCGGACATCGTCGTCCAGGCGGCGCACGTTGAACCGGGTGCCGAGCACGCGGATGTCGGTCGAACCCACGGACACCACGAAGCGCCGATAGCGCGCCGGGGATACCTCGAAAAGCACCTGCCCCGCGCGCAACGCGACCCGGCGGCTGAGCGGGTGCCAACTGACCTCGATCTGGCTGCCACTGTCGAGCAGGAGCTGGCTGCCGTCGGCCAGGGTCACGTCGCGCCGCTCACCGATGGCGGTGGCGAAGCGCTCGCGCTTGTAGGCCGGGTCCAGCCAGGCCAGGGCGCCGATGGCCAGCGCCAGCAATAGCGCGACGCCGGCCGCCTTGCTTGCCTTGCGCGATTTCGGCCGGGAGGGCGGCAGCGGGAACAGGTCCTTCAGCGCGTCGCGATGGCGCTCCAGGGCGTCGTCCAGCGGAACCTGCCCATTCCGTTTCGAGGGCTGGGTCATGGCCGTGCCTCGCCGCGGCCGAGCCGTTCCCGGCAGGCCGCCAGTCCGAGGCGCAGGTGCTTTTCCACGGTCTTGACGGAGATGCCGAGCCGGTCGGCGACTTGCGCCTGGGGAATTTCGTGGATCTTGTGCATGACGAAAACGGCCTGGCAGCGAGGAGGAAGCGTGGCGATGGCGTCGACCAGTGCCTGGAACTCGCGCTCGGCCTCATGGCGACCCATGGGCGTCGCCGCCATGCAGGCGACTTCCGGAAGCTCGGCGACGGCTTCTACCCAGGCGGTTCGACGACGGTCGCTACGATAGCGGCTCACGGCGGTGTCGTGGGAGATTTTCCGCAGCAGGGCCAGGGGCGTGTGCACGTCCTCCTTCTCGTCGCGTTCGAGCAACTGCACGCACACGTCGTGCACCACTTCGCGCGCCATGCCCCGGTCGCCGAAGCGCCGGCGAACATGGTCGACCAGTTCCTCGTAGTGACGAACCAGTGTGGACAACAGCGTCGGCTTGGCGGGATCGAACGGCACGATGCACCCAGGAAAGGAGCCTGGCTCCGAAGAATGGGGGTCGAGTGTAAATGAGAAACAGTCGCAGATGAAAGACCGGTCATCGTCAGGGATTGCCTGGGTTGGCGTGCGTAGCGGGCAGGTGGCTTTCGCCCGACCGCGCAACTGCCGAGCCAGGGCGGAGAGGGATCCCCTTTTCGCCCCGCTACTCAACCCCCCGGCCTTGCCGGGGGGCACCGCCTCCGTCGGTTATCGGTGTCTGCGTGCGTATTCCGCCTCGAACAGCGACAGGGCGTCGCTGAGCAACGACAGCAGGGAACCGGTGATGCGGCAGATGCTTTCACCGGGCTCTTCGGTTTCGTCGAGCAGGTCGAGGACGCTCAGCGTTCCGATCGCCGACTCCAGCCGGCGGCGGGCGGTGTCGAACAGGTCTTCGCTGGCTGCGCTGCTGTCCAGGTAGAGGGTGGCGCAACCGGGGTGCTGGTTGCATTGCGAGGTGCGTCGCAGGGGGATGAAGGTGGAAGGGGACTGTGCGGTTATTGCGGGATTCGACGTATCATCGGCCTTAGCCATGGGTCAGCTCCTTGATTAGCTGGTCTCTGGTTAGCGGGTCGTAGGTGTTCCTGCACCTGCGGCCCGCGTCTTTTCTGCCCCCAAGAAAACAGATGGACTTGGCGACCCCTCCATCTTCCTCCTACTGGTTTTTTATCCAATTCCTGGGCGTCTGAGAGAGGCTGCGGAAAAGTCTGGGGGAGATGTCCGGCGTTTCCAGGGCATGTCATCCGCCGCTGTCACGGGTATCCGGCGGATAACCGCCAGGCGGTTATTCGCCCTACGGGGTCGGGCCTCAAGCGGGCAGCGCGGGGTCGTTTGTCTGCGCGTAGCGCGGTGGGGGGCTGGGCAACCGGCACGACCCTGCTGACCCTTCCTGACCACCCCGTCAACCCGTAAACTACGCGGTTCCCCTGCCCAGACAAGGACTGCCGTGAACAGCCCCGCCCTGCCCCTTTCCCGTGGCTTGCGCATCCGCGCCGAACTCAAGGAACTGCTGACCCTCGCCGCGCCGATCATGATCGCGCAACTGGCGACCACCGCCATGGGCTTCGTCGATGCGGTGATGGCCGGGCGCGCCAGTCCGCACGACCTGGCAGCGGTGGCGCTGGGCAACTCGATCTGGATCCCGATGTTCCTGCTGATGACCGGCACCCTGCTCGCCACCACGGCCAAGGTCGCCCAGCGCCATGGCGCCGGCGACCAGCCCGGCACCGGGCCGCTGGTGCGCCAGGCGCTGTGGCTGGCGCTGCTGATCGGACCGCTGTCGGGGGCGGTGCTGTGGTGGTTGTCGGAGCCGATCCTCGGCTTGATGAAAGTGCGCCCGGAACTGATCGGGCCGAGCCTGCTGTACCTCAAGGGCATCGCCCTGGGCTTCCCGGCGGCGGCGCTGTACCACGTACTGCGCTGCTACACCAACGGCCTGGGACGGACCCGGCCGAGCATGGTGCTGGGGATCGGCGGGCTGCTGCTGAACATCCCGATCAACTACGCGCTGATCTACGGCCACTTCGGCATGCCGAAGATGGGTGGCCCCGGCTGCGGCTGGGCCACCGGCTCGGTGATGTGGTTCATGTTCCTCGGCATGCTGTTCTGGGTGAACAAGGCCTCGATCTACCGCGCCAGCCAGTTGTTCTCGCGCTGGGAGTGGCCGGATCGCGCGACCATCGGCCCGCTGGTGGCGGTCGGCCTGCCGATCGGCATCGCGGTGTTCGCCGAGTCGAGCATCTTCTCGGTGATCGCCCTGCTGATCGGCGGGCTCGACGAGAACGTGGTGGCCGGCCACCAGATCGCCCTGAACTTCAGCGCGCTGGTGTTCATGATTCCCTATTCGCTGGGGATGGCGGTGACCGTGCGGGTCGGCCACAACCTCGGCGCCGGCCTGCCGCGCGACGCGCGCTTCGCCGCCGGCGTGGGGATGGCCGCGGCGCTGGGCTACGCCTGCGTCTCGGCGAGCCTGATGTTGTTGCTGCGCGAGCAGATCGCCGCGATGTATTCGCCGGACCCGGCGGTGATCGCCATCGCCGCCTCGCTGATCGTGTTCTCCGCGCTGTTCCAGTTCTCCGACGCCCTGCAGGTCACCGCCGCCGGGGCCCTGCGCGGCTACCAGGACACCCGGGTGACGATGATCATGACCCTGTTCGCCTACTGGGGCATCGGCCTGCCGGTGGGCTACAGCCTCGGCCTCACCGACTGGTTCCAGGAACCCACCGGACCGCGCGGCCTGTGGCAAGGCCTGGTGGTGGGCCTGACCGGCGCGGCGATCATGCTCTGCATCCGCCTGGCGCGCAGCGCGCGGCGCTTCATCCGCCAGCACGAGCGCCTGCAGCGGGAGGACGCGGAGGCCGCCTCAGTCCTTGGCCGGTAGCGCCGGGGCGGCGCCACGCGACTTGACGCTGAGGGTAGTGCCGACCGAGGCGAGGATGATCGCGCCGATGGCCAGCCATTGGGTCGGGCTCAGCCGCTCGCCGAGGAACAGCAGCCCGGAGAGCGCGCCGAAGGCCGGCTCGATGCTCATCAGGGTGCCGAAGGTGCGCGCCGGCAGGCGGGTCAGCGCGACCATTTCCAGGGTGTAGGGCAAGGCCGTGGAGAGCACCGCGACGCCCAGCGCCAACGGGATCAGCGCCGGGTCGAGGAGGTCGGCGCCGGCGTGGGCGACGCCGATCGGCACAACCAGGATCGCCGCCACCAGCACCCCCAGCGCGGCGCCCTGGGCGCCATGGTCGGCGCCGGCGCGCTGGCCGAAGAGGATGTACAGCGCCCAGCACACGCCGGCACCGAGGGCATAGGCGGCGCCGACCAGGTCGAGCGGCTCGGCGCTGTTGCCCAGCGGCAGCAACAGCCAGATGCCGAACACCGCCAGGCCGATCCAGAGGAAGTCCAGCAGGCGCCGCGAGGAGAGGATCGCCACCAGCAGCGGCCCGGTGAACTCCAGGGCCACCGCGATGCCCAGCGGCACGGTGCGCACCGAGAGATAGAACAGCAGGTTCATGCCGCCCAGGGCGATGCCGTAGACCACCACCGAGCGCAGCGATTGCAGGCTCAGGCGCTTGCGCCAGGGACGCAGGAGCAGCAGCAGGATCAGCGCGGCGAAGAACAGCCTTAGGGCCGTGGTCCCCTGGGCGCCGACCAGGGGGAACATGCTTTTCGCCAGGGAGGCGCCGCTCTGGATCGAGGCCATGGCGATCAATAGCAGGCCGACCGGCAACAGCGTTCCGGCGAGGCCGCGGGAGGTGGAGGTCATGGAAGAGGTCCGGCAGTGGGAAGCAGCCCGATGGACTGCGGGAAACGGGATGTGCACTATAATGCGCAAAACCGCGACAGTGAGCAATATATTGCCCAACCCTACCGAACGCCCCAGCGTCCTCGAACATGTCTCCGGCAACGTCCGCCGCCTGCGCCTGCAAGCCGGCCTCAGCCAGGAAGCGCTGGCCCGCGCGGCCAGTGTCAGCCGGCGGATGCTGGTGGGCATCGAGAGCGGCGACGTCAATGTCAGCCTGTCGACCCTCGACCGTATCGCCGCCGCCCTCGGCGTGCTGTTCCCCGACCTGGTCCAGGCACCGGCCACCGACCGCTCGCGGATCAATGCGGTGGCCTGGGTCGGCCACCACCCCGAGAGCCGCGCCACCCTCCTCGCCAGCGCACCGGCGCGGCGCGAGGTGGAACTCTGGGCCTGGTCGCTGGGACCGGGCGAGCGCTACGTATCGGAACCCGACGCCGCCGGCTGGCGGGAGATGGTTCTGGTCATCGAAGGTCGCCTGCGCCTGGAACTGGCCGACGGCGAACGGCGCATCGAGGCCGGCGACTTCCATGCCTTCGCCAGCGACCAGCCGTACGCCTACGTCAACGACGGCGACGAGGTGGTGCGTTTCACCCGCAACGTGGTGAGCTAGGCTCTAGCCTCGAGCCAGCCTTCCAGAGGAGACCGCGATGAGCGCACGCGTACGACCCTTCCTGATGTTCCAGGGGGTCCAGGCCGAGGCGGCCATGAACTTCTACCTGTCGCTGTTCGACGACGCCGAGATCCTCCAGATCCAGCGCTACGGCGCCGAGGGGCCGGGCCCGGAGGGCTCGGTGCTGAAGGCGCTGTTCCGCCTCGGCGACCAGAGCGTGCATTGCATCGACAGCCATGTGCGGCACGCCTTCGATTTCACCCCGGCGTTCTCCTTCTTCGTCGACTGCGAGAGCAACGCGCAGATCGAGCGCCTGGCCGAGGCCCTGAGCGACGGCGGCAAGGCCCTGATGCCGCTCGGCGACTACGGCTTCAGCCAGCGTTTCGCCTG
Source organism: Pseudomonas sp. 203-8 (assembly GCF_020708595.1). NCBI lineage: Bacteria > Pseudomonadati > Pseudomonadota > Gammaproteobacteria > Pseudomonadales > Pseudomonadaceae > Pseudomonas > Pseudomonas sp. 203-8. The sequence continues at coordinate 167,256 of NZ_JAJFDF010000003.1, forward strand.
GCTGGCCGACCGCTTCGGGGTGTCCTGGCAGCTCAATCTGGCCTGAGCCCGGCAGTTGCCGTCAGGCTTCCTGGAGGACTTCCTGGCACACATCGACCCACTGCGCATCCACCAGCTCGGCCATCCGTTGCGGGGCGATGCGGACCGCGCTGTGCACCGCCCCGGCGGCCGGCAGCACTTCGTCGAAGGCTTGCAGCGAGACGTCGCAGTACACCGCCAGCGGCGTCGCCAGGCCGAACGGGCAGACTCCGCCGACCGGGTGCCCGGTCAGCTCGACCACGTCCTCGGCGCCGAGCATCTTCGCCTTGCCGCCGAAGGCGGCCTTGATCTTGCGGTTGTCCAGCCGCGCGTCGCCGCGCGCCACTACCAGTACGGTGCGCTCGCCGACCCGCAGCGACAGGGTCTTGGCGATCCGCCCCGGCTCCACGCCATGGGCCTCGGCGGCCAGGGCGACGGTGGCGGTGCTGGTTTCCAGCTCGATGATGCGCAGGTCCGGGGCTTTCTCGGCGAAGAACCGCCGGACGGATTCGAGGCTCATGGGGTGGGCTCCTTGGCGAAAACCCACGAACTTATGCAAGCGCGCCGAGGCTGTCCAGCGCCGCGCGCTCAGGCGAAGCGCACGCAGTAGATCGGCGGCAGGTTGGCGGAGAGCTGCTGCCAGTCCTCCCCGCCGTTCTCGCTGAGCCACAGGCCGCCGGTGGTCGAGCCCATGGCCAGGCGCTCGCCGCTGGGGTCGATGTCCAGGCCGTGGCGGTAGACCAGGTCGTAGGCCGGGCCATCGGGCAGGCCGCGCTCGAGGGTCTCGAAGCTGTGGCCACCGTCGCGGGTGCGGGTGACCACGAAACGGGCGTCCCTGGGAATGCGGCATTCGTCCTTGGTCGCCGGGACGAACCAGGCCGTGTCCGGCTGCCGCGGATGCACGGCGACGGCGAAGCCGAAGCTGGACGGCTCGGCGACCACGCCCTGCCAATGCAGGCCGCCGTCGCGGGAACGGAAGATGCCGTTGTGGTGCTGCACCCAGAGGAACTCCGGGCGCGCCTGGCACTGCACCAGGCGGTGCGGGTCCTGGATCGCCGCCTCCTCGCTCTGCTCCGGCGGCATGTAGTCGGCGCGCATGCCTCTGGTGGTGCAGGTCCAGCTGCGGCCGTCGTCGTGGCTCTGCCAGACGCCGCCGCAAGACACCGCGACGGTGAGGTGGCGACTGTCGCGTGGGTCGACGCAGATGGAATGGATGCCGGGATGGTCGTAGCCGCCGCCGAACCATTGGGCGCGCTCGGGTCGTTCCCAGAGTTCGCGGTTGAGGCGCCAGCTGGCGCCACGGTCGTCGGAGCGGAACAGGCCGCCGGGGATGGTCCCGGCCCACAGCGTGCCGGGCCGGTCGGCGCCACCTGGCTCGAGGATCCACAACTGCTGTAGCGACCAGGGTGGCTCCGCCGCCTGGCCTTCCAGCGGTTCGGCCGCTGGCGGCTGCGGCGGATAGACCGGCACCGCGCATTCCATCCAGTCCGTCGCGCCGGCGTCGCGACGCCACAGCTTGACGCCGAAATGGCCGAGGTTCAGCGCCGCGTAGAGCGCGCCGTCGCGCGGGTCGGCGAGGAGCATGCTCAGCGGCTCGCCGAGGAAGTGGCTGGCCATCGGCAGCCACTGGCCCGCCGCGTTGCGCCGCAGCTCGAACAGGCCCTTGCGGGTGCCGACATAGAGTCGCTCGCTCACCGGATGTCCTCCTCTGTTGGTCAACCGCCGCTCAGCGCCTGCACCACGTAGATCTCGCTATCGTCTTGGAGCGGATCGCCCAATCCCCGGCGATCGCGGACCTGCACGCCATCGACGAACAGCGCCACATGCCGGCGCAGACTGCCCTGGTCGTCGAGCAGGTAGCCGCGCAAGCGCGGCTCGCGGGCGAAGGCCGCCTGCAAGGCGGCGGCGACGGTGGCGGCGCCGACGTCCAGCGCGGGCATGGCGACATGCCGCTGGATGGCCGGGGCGAAGACGATACGGGGCATGCCGAGGCTCGCGGAAATGGTTCTGCTGGAACAGTGTAGAAGCCCTGCAGGCCACGGCTGGCGCGGCCCGCCCAGCGGTCGGCACACTCCGCAGCGACGCTCGTCGGCCATCCCGGCCGCTCGGCGCGGGCCTCCTATACTGCCCCGGCCAGCGAAAAAACCGCCGTCGCCTGTCGATCCGCCGGCCCGCCGTTCGACCAGTTCGGGAGGCGGGCCAGAACGGGCCGTCATTGCGCAGAACAACAAGGAGAACGCAGATGAGATTCATGGTGATCGTCAAGGCCACCCAGGCTTCCGAAGCCGGCGAGATGCCCAGCGAGGAACTGCTCGCGGCGATGGGCCGCTACAACGAGGAACTGGTCAAGGCCGGGGTGATGCTCGCCGGCGAAGGGCTACAGCCCAGCGCCAAGGGCGCCCGGGTGCGTTTCTCCGGCAACGCGCGGACGGTGATCGACGGCCCCTTCGCCGAGACCCGCGAGCTGATCGCCGGTTTCTGGATGTTCCAGGTGGCCTCCCTGGAAGAGGCCATCGAGTGGGTCAAGCGATGCCCGAACCCATTCGACGGCGAATCCGAGATCGAGATCCGCCAGGTCTTCGAGGCCGAGGACTTCGGCGAGGAGTTCACCCCGGAACTGCGCGAGCGCGAGGAGCGTCTGCGCGCCGAGCTGGAAAAACGCAACTGAACCGCCCCGCACTCCGCCAAGAACGAGGAAAGCGCCATGCAAATCGTCCCCTACCTGATCTTCAACGGTAATTGCCGGGAGGCCTTCAGCTGCTACCACCAGCACCTGGGCGGCACGCTGGAGGCCATGCTGCCGTTCGGCGACAGCCCCGAGTGCGGCGACATCCCGGCCGACTGGAAGGACAAGATCATGCACGCACGGCTGGTGGTCGGCAGCTTCGCCCTGATGGCCTCGGACAATCACCCGGCCTATCCCTACGAAGGCATCAAGGGCTGTTCCATCAGCCTTAACGTCGACAGCAAGGCCGAGGCCGAGCGCCTGTTCAACGCCCTCGCCGAGGGCGGCTCGGTCCAGATGCCGCTGGGCCCGACCTTCTGGGCGGCGAGCTTCGGCATGTTCACCGACCGCTTCGGCGTGGCCTGGATGGTCAACTGCGAGCAGGACCGGTAGCGTCCGCTACGCGGGCCCGCCGCCAGGTGAATCGGCGGCGGGCCCGCGTTCCACTGTGCGCGAGTCGCGATCGATAGACGCACTGCTGCGATAATTTAGGTTGCATTTTAAAACCAAAATTCCTAGCCTCCGCTTTAGTTTCATATTGAAACCTTACGGAGCGCTTCGCATGCCATCCTCGCCATCCTCCCTCCCCTCCGCGCTGGTGCTGCTGTTCGCCGTCGCCTGCGGTCTCAGCGTGGCCAACGTCTATTACGCCCAGCCGCTGCTGGACGTTCTCGGTGCCGAGTTCGCCATCGGCCAGGCCGGGGTCGGCCTGCTGTTCGGCGCGACCCAGGCCGGTTGCGCCCTGGCGCTGCTGCTGGTGGTGCCGCTGGGCGACCTGCTGGAGCGGCGCCGGCTGATGTTCGTCCAGCTCCTGCTGCTGGTGCTGTCGCTGCTGCTGGTGGGCTTCGCCGGCGATACCCTCGGCCTGGCGCTGGGGCTGCTCGGACTGGGCCTGCTCGGCACCGCCATGACCCAGGGACTGCTGGCCTACGCCGCGGCGCTGGCGGCGCCTGGCGAGCGCGGGCGGGTGGTCGGCGCGGCGCAGGGCGGCGTGGTGATCGGCCTGCTGCTGGCGCGCAGCCTGGCCGGGCTGCTCGCCGACCTCGGCGGCTGGCGCAGCGTCTACCTGGTCTCGGCAGCGAGCATGGGCGGGCTCGGCCTGCTGCTCTGGCGGGTACTGCCGGCGGCGCCGAGCAACGAACTGGGGCTGACCTACCGGCAACTGCTCGGCTCGATGTTCGGCCTGCTGGCGAGCCAGCGCGTGCTGCAGGTGCGCGGCCTGCTCGGGCTGCTGATGTTCGCCGCCTTCGGGGTGTTCTGGAGCAGCCTGGTATTGCTGCTCGGCGCGCCGCCGCATTCGCTGTCGCACAGCGCCATCGGCGCCTTCGGCCTGGTCGGCGCGCTCGGCGCGCTGGGCGCGGCGCGGGCCGGCAGCCTGGCCGATCGCGGCCACGCCCAGGCGCTCAGCGGCGGCGCCCTGCTGCTGTTGCTGCTGTCCTGGCTGCCGCTCGCCCTCGGCGCGCATTCGCTGGCGGCGCTGATTCTCGGCGTGCTGCTGCTCGATCTCGCCGGCCAGGCGATCCATGTGCTCAACCAGAGCCTGGTCTTCGCCATCGACCCGCGCGCCCACAGCCGCCTGGTGGGTTGCTACATGCTGTTCTACGCCGCCGGCAGCGGCCTCGGCGCCAGCGCCGGCACCGCCATGTACGCCTGGGCCGGCTGGGACGCGGTGAGCCTGCTCGGCGCGGCGATCAGCCTGGCGGCCCTGGCGTTCTGGTGGTTCACCCGTGGCGTTGGCGGCGAAGCGCGTACGGCCTGCGCCAACGGCGCCTGAGCCGGCTTCAATCGAGTTCGCGCAGGCGCTGCTCGATGAAGCGCCGCTCCGGCTCCTGGCGCGCCAGGGCCAGCGCCGCGCGGTAGGCCTCGCGGGCCTCGCGGCGGCGACCGAGACGGCGGCAGAAGTCGGCACGCGCCGAGTGCGCCAGGTGGTAATCGGCCAGTTCACCTCGCGCCAGCAACGCATCGACCACGGCCAGCCCGACCTCGACGCCATCGCGCATGGCCAAGGCCACGGCGCGGTTGAGTTCGACCACCGGCGACGGCGCCAGGTACAGCAGCGCGTCGTAGAGGGCGACGATCCGTGCCCAGTCGGTGTCCTCGGCGCGCGGCGCCTGGGCATGCACCGCAACGATCGCCGCCTGCAGGGTGTAGGGCCCGACGCGGCGGCTGGCCAGGGCCCGCTCGACCAGGCCGAGCCCCTCGACGATCAGTCCACGATCCCACAGAGCGCGGTCCTGCTCGTCGAGCCGCACCAGTTCGCCGCTGGCCGAGATCCGCGCCTGGCGCCGCGAGTCGTGCAGCAACATCAGGGCGAGCAGGCCGAGGGCCTCGGGGTCGGGCAGCAGCTCGACCAGCAGGCGGCCGACGCGGATCGCCTCGCCGCTGAGATCGGCGCGGGTCAGGCTGGCGCCGGTGGAGGCCGAGTAGCCCTCGTTGAACACCAGGTAGATCACTTGCAGGACGTTGCCCAGCCGCTCGGGGAGTTCCTCCAGGGTCGGTACCTGGTAGGGAATCCGGGCCTCGCGGATCTTGTTCTTGGCCCGCACGATGCGTTGGGCGATGGCGCTGGGCGCGGCGAGGAAGGCGCGGGCGATCTCCTCGGTGCGCAGGTCGCAGACCTCGCGCAGGGTCAGCGCCACCTGTGCCTCGGGGGTCAGCGCCGGGTGGCAGCAGGTGAAGATCAGGCGTAGCCGGTCGTCTTCCACCGCATCGCCCTCCTCCGCCGGCGCCTCGGCCTGCTCTTCCAGTTGCTCGGCGAGCAGTCGCTGCGAGGCGTCGAAACGCGCTCGCCGGCGCAGGTTGTCGATGGCCTTGAAGCGCCCAGCGGAAACCAGCCAGGCGCGCGGGTTGCGCGGGATACCGTCGCGCGGCCACTGCTCGACGGCGGCGATGAAGGCGTCGTGCAAGGCCTCCTCGGCCAGCTCGAAATCGCCGAGCAGGCGGATAAGGGTCGCCAGCACGCGCCGCGACTCCTCGCGGTACAGCGCCTCGATGCGGCTGCGCAACGGCTCGCCGTGCTCCCTCAATGGCTGGCCTGCGCATGGCAGCAGGCGCTTTTCGGCGCCTCGTCGTAGCGGTCGTGGTGACGCAGCCAGTCCATGATCGCGTCCTCGTTGCGCCCCCTGGGCGTCAGGTCGAGGAAGTTGTAGGTGGTGAGCAGGATGTCGAGGCCGCGCGCATAGGCCGAATAGGTGTGGAACACCTCGCCCGCCGGATTGCGCAGGAACACGCTGGCACCCGGCATTTCCTCGCCGGCGTCGGGGGTCGGCTGGTAGTTGTAGTCGACGCTGCCGGCGGCCAGTTGCGCCTTGTCGAAGGACACCCCGAAGTCACGGTTGAAATCGCTGCCGTACGAGGAGTACCAGTCGAAACGCCAGCCCATGCGCCGGCGGAACGCCTGGAACTCTTCCAGGGGCGCGCGCGATACCGCCACCAGGCTGACGTCGTGGTGCGCCAGGTGCCGGTTGGCGCCGTCGATGTGGTCGGCGAGGAACGAACAGCCGACGCAGCCTTCGCTCCAGCCCGGCGCGAACATGAAGTGGTAGACGATTAGCTGGCTATTGCCGCCGAACAACTCGGCCAGCGAACGCTCACCGCGCTCGCCCTGGAAGCGGTAGTCCTTGTCCACCCTGACCCAGGGCAGTTCGCGTCGTTCGGCGGCGACCTGGTCGCGCAGGCGGGTGAGTTGCTTTTCCCGCGCCAGCAGGCGGCGACGGGCGTCCAGCCATTGTTCCCGGTTGCTCACCGGGTGGTCCTGCAAAGAAGGATTCATTGCCGATTCTCCACGGAAATTCTCGGTTTTCCAGCCTGCCCGGGGTCGTTCCGCCAGCGGCGCCGGCGCCCGGTCGCCAGGGCGAAGCCGGCCAGCGAAGCGCCGCCGGCGCACACCAGGGACAGGGATGCGATGCACAGGGGGCACATGCTTCACCTCCGGCGCCGGGCGCCCTCACTCCCATTCCTTGACCGGTCGCACCTCGACGCAGCCGAGCCGTCCCGGCGGAATCTTCGCGGCGATCTGCAGGGCCTGGTTGAGGTCACGCGCCTCGATCAGGTAGAAGCCGCCGAGTTGCTCCTTGGTCTCGGCGAACGGCCCGTCGGTCATCGCCAGCCGCCCGCCCTGGTGGCGCAGGGTGGTGGCGGTCTGCACCGACTGCAGGGCGTGCGAGGCGATGTAGTGGCCGGCCTTGCCCAACTGGTCGGAGTAGGTCATGCACTCGTCGACGATGGCGGCAAGCTCCTCGGCCGGCACGGCGGCCAGCTTCGCTTCGTCGAAATAGATCAGGCAGAGGTATTTCATGGCGGTGGGCTCCTGGTGCGGATCGACGATCCGTTCGTTCGGTAGTCGCCCGGCGAGGGCGCCTTTCGACAGTGGCGGGGAAAAAAGCCCGCGGCGCGGACGAACGGTCGGCGCTCGCCGTGGAACGCCGCCGACCGCAGCACAAGCCTAGACCCGCCCGACCACCGGGCGCGGGCCGTCGGTCAGGGCTGACGCGGTGCGTAGGGATTCAGGCGGGGATCGCGCAGCGGGCTTTCCCGGGTCGGCCCGGGATCGTCCTGGCGCAGGCGGAGACTGCCGTTGCCGATCTTCAAGCCGTCCTTGGTCGTCGCCTCCCCGTCGGCGCTGGCCGCGTCGCTACCCGGCAGGTCCGGCTCGGCGGCCTCCGGTTGCGGCTGTGGCGCGCTGCCCATGGGCAACGGCGCGACCGGCGGCGCGGCGGGCAACGCTGCCGGCAGCTCGTCCGGCAGGGGCGCGGCGAGGGTCGGTTGGCCCAGGCCGGCGAGCACCATGGCCAGGAGCAGGAAAAGCACACGCGACATGACAAAGCCTCGATAGGCCTCGGGACTTCCACCATAGCCGCGCAACGGCCCCGGCGAGCGAAGTACGGACCGGTGGCATCGCGCATTGGAAAAAGGGAATTCCTGGAATTGTTCGATAGGACCCTGGCCACCTCCGTCAGCTGTCAATCGACTTTTCGAACAACGCGCCCGCCCCCTATTAGAACAGCGCAAAAAAACTCGATCAAAAGTACAGCCTGGGCATGAGGTCGCGGATATAACCTGAAATCGAATTGCGCCCCGGCGTAGTTGCTCCGGTAACACTTCGCAGACGCAGGAGTCGAACGCCACCGAAAAGAAGATAGCACTTGCCAGAGAAACTTCCGCAGGTCCCAACGAACATCCCGGCACGCACTCGCCTCGCCATCTTTCTTCCATTCAAAGACCCGCCCACATGTAAATGAGTGGAGTAGCCAATGACGCTATTGGATATCGAAAAGCTGCTGGACATGACTCACCACATGTCGGTGCACATTCCCATCGAACTGATCATTTCCTGGGAGCAGAGCGAAGAGGCCTGGAGTGTGAAAGACAACTGTCTCAACTTCGTCTATGTCAATCGTCGCTATACCGAACTGATCACCCCGCGGTTCGGCCAGAAGAACTCCCTGCTGTCCCCCTTCAGTGCCAGCATCGAAGAGCACGACAAGCTGGTCATCCAGACCGGCAAGCGCATCGAGGCCCTGGCGCTGCTCAGGCCGGACGACCATCCGGCGCCCTGCTGCCTGTACTTCGAGCGCATGCCGCTGTATGACCGGCGCGGCAACCGCACCGGGGTGATCGCCCATGCCAAGACCCTGACCTCGGTCGCCCCGCGCGGCTTCATCGCCACCGACGGCATCGGTACCTTCACCTTCACGCCCCCCTCGGAGTTGTTCACCTCGCGCGAATGGGACGTGATCTACCTGCTGCTTTCCGGTCTCTCGGAAAAAGAAATAGCCGAACAGATCAGCCGCTCCCTGAGTACCGTCAAGTTTCACAAGAGCAACATCTTCCAGAAGGTCGGTTGCAGTTGCATCGGCGCCTTCAAGGCACTCGCCCGGCAAAAGAAGTGGAACTTCTATATCCCGCCGACCTTCGCCAGCGCCAAGTACATCATCAATCACTAGTCGCGCCTCGCGAGAGCCTTCGGCGTGCCGGGCGACGCTTTTGCCGGCGAAACCGAGCGGTTCGAATGGACAAGGACAACAGCATGTCTCGAAACAATCCTTCGCGTCATTCAATACTCGTCACTTCCAACATAAACGCGGCCAATGATGCGAATCGTCTTTCCGAGCTTTGTCGACAACTGGAAATACGCGGCTATCGGCTCTTCCAGGCGCCAAGCCGCAAGGTCGCCCTGGATTTTCTCGGCAACGCCGCGCACCCCGCCGGCATCCTCCTGCTCGTCGCGGAGCCGACAGGCGAGAACGAAGCCGCACAATTGGCGGCGCTCGATGAACTCCGCCAGGTCGCGCCGTCCATCCCGCTGTTCCTGTTGTTTCGTCAACTGCGCATCGAGCAGTTGTCCAGCCAGCTACTGGACGAGGTCCAGGGATGCTTCAACCTGGCCGCCGGCCCCGCACGCTTCATCGCCGAGCGCATCGACAGCGACCTGCGCGAATGGCGCGCCCCGGCGGGCCCCAGGCGGCTGCGCGACTATGCCCCGCCGGTCCCGCGCACGCCGGTGAGCGCCCGCTACAACGGCCGCGCACGCCTCGACCTGGCGCCGGCCAAGCAGTGGCGGATCGGCTCGGGGAGCACCGCGGAGCGCCTGGCGACACCGCTGAACGACCTCTCCACGGCCTACCGCAAGACGTCCGCGGGAGCCCCGGCGGCGCACGCCGGCGACATCGCCGAGGCCTTTCGCCGGGCGCTCTGGGAAGCCGCCGCGCGGCTCGCCAGGGAGGATGGCGATACGTGGTTCTTCGAGATACTGCGGGGCAACCCGGGGCCTGGCATCGAGGCCGGCCGGGAGACGCCGGCGAAGCGCTGGCACGGGCTCGCCGAGACACTCGACAGCAGTCCTCGGCTGGACCCGCTGCGCGTCGCCCTGAGCGCCCCCGGCCTCGATTCGCGCGGTCGCCCGGCCAGCTTCGGAGTACCCGCCGCGGTGGTCTGCCGCTACCTGCGCCGGCACGGCATCGCCCCGTTGCGCACCGGCGACTATCGCTTCCTGCTGCTGTTTCCCCAGGGCGCCAGGGCGGAACACGCGCAGCCGCTGGTGGACAGGCTGTGCGAATTCAAACGCCGGCACGACGACGATGCGCCGCTGAAGCAGGTGTTGCCGGAGTTGCTCGACAGCTCGCCGCTGTACCGCTACATCGGCCTGCGCGAACTCTGCGCGATGATCCACGAAGCCAGCCTGCGGCTGCACCTGACCGCCCTCGCCGACGCCGCCGCCAGGACTGCCGGCCACGCCGCGCTGGCGCCGGCCACGGTCTATGGGCACCTGGTCAGGGACGAAACCGAAGCGGTGGCGATCGACAGGCTCGGCGGCCGTGTGGTCGCCAGCCTGGTCGGCGTCCATCCGGCGGCCACGCCGCTGCTATTGCCCGGCGAACGGGTGGCCGAGGAATCGCCGGCGCTGATCGACTACCTGCTGGCCTTGCAGGCCTTCGGCGAGCACTTTCCCGGTTTCGCTCCCGAGTTGCAGGGCATCGAGATCGATGAGCGCGGCCGCTACCGGGTCCGTTGCGTCAGGCCGGCCGCCCTCGCCCGCGGCTCCGGCCTGCGCCTGGCCACGCGCCGGCCGGACTGAGGCGCGCCGTTCAGCGCAGCGCCTTGCTCAACTGGCCACGGTGCTTGAGTTCCAGGCGCTGGACGAAGGCCTGGAGGATGCGCCGGTAGAGTTCGTCGCCGAGCTGGCCGTCCTCGACGCCGGCATCGATATTCGGGTTGTCGTTGACCTCGATGACCAGCACCTTGTCGCCGGCCTGCTTCAGGTCCACCCCGTAGAGGCCGTCGCCGATCCGCCCGGCGGCCTCCAGGGCCAGCTCCAGCACCGCCGGCGGCACCTGCTCCAGCGGCACGGCGCGGCACTCGCCGTTGACGTCCTGGCCGTCGGCCTTGTGGTTGTAGATCTGCCAGTGGCCGCGCGACATGAAGTACTGGCAGGCGTACAGCGGTTGGCGGTCGAGCACGCCGATGCGCCAGTCGTACTCGGTGTAGAAGAACTCCTGGGCCAGCAACAGGACCGAGCGCTCGAACAGCTCGCTCGCCGCCGCCAGCAGTTCGCTGTCGTCGTTGACCTTGACCACGCCACGGGAGAAGCAGCCATCGGGAATCTTCAGCACCAGCGGGAAGCCCAGGCGCCGGGCCACCCGCTGCCAGTCCTGCGGGCGTTCCTTGTAGAGGATCTCGGTGAGCGGCATGCCCAGTTGCCGGCAACCAAGCAGGTCGGCCAGGTAAACCTTGTTGGTGCAGCGCAGGATCGATGCCGGGTCGTCCATCACCACCAGGCCTTCGCGCTCGGCCTTCTCGGCGAAGCGATAGGTATGGTGGTCGACCCGGGTGGTCTCGCGGATCAGCAGGGCGTCGAACTCGGCCAGGCGCGCGTAGTCCTTGCGTCCGATCAGTTCGACGTCGATGCCGAGGCTGGCGCCGACCCGTACGAAGTTGGCCAGCGCCTGCGGGTTGGACGGCGGCAGCGCTTCGTCGGGATCGTGGAGGATCGCCATGTCGTAGCGTGCCACCCGCCGCGAACGCGGCATGCGCCAGGCGCGCCGGCTGAAACCGTCGAGAGCGTCGGCGAAAACGTCCTCCTGGTCGCTGCGCAGGCGGTTCAGCACGCCAGGGCGCACGCCCTCGATATGCCAGCCCTGCTGGCGACGGAACTCCACCAGCAGGATCGGACAGGGAAAGGCTTCGAACAACTGGCGGGCGAGGTCGGCCAGCGGCTCGAACTCGGTATGGCCGAAATACAGGGTCAGGGTGAAGCCGTCGGTGGCGCCATAGGGCGTACGGCACAGCGCCTTGTCCAGGGCCTTGTCGAGGCCACCCAGGGCCAGCCCGTACACCGACTTGCGAGCCAGTTCGCTGATGCAGCGCAGCGACGGGATCACCCGGTGGCCACGGGCCTCGGCCAGCAGCGAACAGTAGTAGCCGAGGCCGAGGTACTTGTAGCCGCGGCACAGGTTGATCACCTGCACGCGGCGGCCGCCGTGGTCGCGCGCCGATTGCTCGAGGTATTCCTGGGCGGTGAGTACTTCCTCGCTGGGCAGGTAGGAGGCCCAGTCCTCGCGTCGCTCGACGACGATCATCAGGCGGCTGCCGAGGTCGGCGAGAGCCGGCGGTCGGGGTTGCTCGACGAGGGTCATGCGGAGCGACCCGTCGAGGGTGGCTAACGAGGCTGCTGACATGAGTGGCGGTATCCTCTGAATGACGGTACCTGCCGTTCTAGACCTGCCGGCGCCTCCTGTCGCGCCTCGTTACGCAAGCTTTACGAGCGCCGCCGCCAGACGCCGGCGCGGCAACCGGCCAGGGCCGCCGGGCACCGCGCCGCGAGTGCCGAGGAGCATTTTTACGCTGGCGTTGCGCGCTCGTCAGGCCAGGCTGTCGAGCACCCCGCCGTCGACCCGCAGGGCCGCGCCGGTGGTCGCCGAGGCCTGGGTCGAGCAGGTGTAGACCACCAGGTTGGCGACTTCCTCGGGCGTCGCCAGGCGCTGGATGATCGAACTGGAACGGTGCTGCCGGACAAAGGCGGTGCCGGCCTCTTCTATGCTCTGCCCGGCTTTCTGCGCATCCTCGCGGAGCATCTCGGCGACGCCTTCGGTGAGGGTCGGTCCGGGCAGCACCGCATTCACCGTCACCCCGGTGCCGGCCAGGCGCTTGGCCAGGCCGCGCGACACCGAGAGGTTGGCGGTCTTGCTGAAGCCGTAGTGGATCATGTCCGCCGGGATGTTCAACGCCGATTCCGAAGACAGGAACACCACTCGCCCCCAACCGCGCTCGACCATTCCCGGGACGTAGGCGCGGGCCAGGCGCACCCCGGACATCACGTTGACCTCGAAGAAGCGGCTCCACTCGGCGTCCTCGATGTCGAAGAAGTCCTTCAGCTCGAAGATGCCCAGGTTGTTGACCAGGATGTCCGCCTTCGGCTCGGCCGCAACGAAAGCCGCGCAGCCTTCCGCCGTGCCCAGGTCGCCGGCGACGCCGCGCACCCTGGCATCCGGCTGGCCGTTCCGGATCGCCGCGATCGCACGGTCCACCGCCGCCTGGCTACGTCCGTTGACCACCACGGTGGCGCCGGCGGCGGCGAGGCCGCTGGCGATGGCGAAGCCGATGCCGGCGGTGGAACCGCTGACGATTGCCAGTTTGTCGCTCAGATCGATCTGCATGGGAGTCTCCTGTCGAGTGACGAACCGCTCAGGAACGCGGCTCGGGGAACAGACGACAGCCTAGACCAGCCAGCGTTCCGTGCTCGTTCCTGGCCTCAGAGACGCAGGCCGAGGTTGATCATCGCCGCCGAATTGCCGAGCAGCACCAGCTCGCTGCCCAGCGGGCCGAAGCGAACGCCCACCGAGGGGATGATCGCCGGCGCGACGCCGAAGCGGTTCAGCGGGATCTTGTCGCGGTATTCGCCGCGATAGCCCTGCAACAGGCCGCCGGTGAGCTTCAGGTAGACCGGGTAGCTGTCACTGTCGAAACGCTTGCCCAGGTAGGCGTAGTTGGAGCGCTGGCTGAACGAGTTGCGGAAGGTCGCACCGCCGGCCAGCACGCCATCGGCGCGGTTGTATTCGAGGCCGAGCAGGTCCTGGTGATTGTTGTGTTCAGGATCCGGGTTGAAATGCCGGGTGTAGACGCTGGTCTGCAGGTACCAGAAGTCGCCGTCGTCGGCAGCCCAGGCAGGTGCGGCGAGCACGGCCAGCAGGCTGAGGATGAGATAGCGCATGTGGACTCCAGGCGGCCGTCGCCAGGGAAGGAAGGCAAGACGTGACGGCTTGCGCCTCGCAGCGTGAATTCTGCTGAACCCGGCCTGAATCGGGCCTGAACGAAGCCTGAACAATTTCTGAACGAACCGTCAGAAAACCCCGGAATGGCTCAAGAACGGACCTCGGCGAAACGTTCGGAAAACCGAACGCCATGCCCCGAAAATATTCGGAAGAGCGGACGAAAGGCCATTTCGGGGCATTTTCATCCAAATTTAATTTCTTTTACTTTCAAACGGTTAGGCTAAAAAAAACCGGATTTCATAAGCTGGCATGCATCCTGCCACTACACTGTTCGGCAAGCACGATACTCTCGTGGCTTCCCCCGCCGGGGAAAACCGCGAAACACCCTGTCCCGGAGAGGCCAGGCGCTCGCGGCTCAATAAAAATCAAAACAAGTCGAGGAAGAAATTCATGCGTATCGCTCCCAGTCTGCTGAGCACCGCCATCGTGGCCGCTCTGTTGTCCGCTCCGGTCGTCGCTGACGAGCTCACCGGCACGCTGAAGAAGATCAAGGAAACCGGCACCATCACCCTCGGTCACCGTGACGCTTCGATTCCCTTCTCCTACCTCGGCACCGAGCCGGGCAAGCCGATCGGCTACTCCCACGACCTGCAACTGAAAGTGGTCGAGGCGGTGAAGAAGGAACTCAACCTCCCCGAGCTGAAGGTCCGCTATAACCTGGTCACCTCGCAGACCCGCATCCCGCTGGTGCAGAACGGCACCGTGGACATCGAGTGCGGCTCCACCACCAACAACGAAGAGCGCCAGAAGCAGGTCGACTTCTCCGTCGGCATCTTCGAGGTCGGCACCCGCCTGCTGTCGAAGAAGACCGCCAACATCAAGGACTTCGACGACCTCAAGGGCAAGAACGTGGTGACCACCGCCGGCACCACCTCCGAGCGCCTGCTCAAGGCCATGAACGCGGACAAGAAGATGGGCATGAACATCATCTCCGCCAAGGACCACGGCGAGTCCTTCATGATGCTCGAATCCGGCCGCGCGGTGGCCTTCATGATGGACGACGCGCTGCTCTACGGCGAAATGGCCAAGGCCAAGAAGCCGGACGACTGGGTCGTCGGCGGCACCCCGCAGTCCTTCGAGATCTACGGCTGCATGGTGCGCAAGGGCGACGCGGCGTTCAAGAAAGTGGTCGACAAGGCCATCACCGATACCTACGCCTCCGGCGAGGTCAACAAGATCTACGACAAGTGGTTCACCCAGCCGATCCCGCCGAAGGGCCTGAACCTCAACTTCCCCATGAGCGAAGAGCTGAAGAAGCTGATCGCCAGCCCGACCGACAAGGCCGCCGAGCAGATGTAACGAGCGCCTGGCGTTCCTCCCGGAGCGCCAGCGCTTCGCGCGTCGCCCCCGCCTCGCGGCGGGGCCTCGGGGACGCGGGAGGGGCCTGCCCCTCCCCAGCCGTCTCCCCCGGAAGAGCAGCGCCGCCGGCCCGCACGGCCGCGCCGGCGCCTGCCTTCCCCGCCAGTGTCTGCAACCGATTGAACCGAGGGGAAACCCCAACATGAATTACAACTGGGACTGGGGCGTGTTCTTCAAGTCCACCGGGATCGGCAGCGAAACCTACCTCGACTGGTACATCGCCGGTCTGGGCTGGACCATCGCCATCGCCCTGGTCGGCTGGATCATCGCCCTGGCGCTGGGCTCGCTGCTCGGCGTCATGCGCACCGTGCCGAACCGCCTGGTATCGGGGATCGCCACCGCCTACGTGGAAATCTTCCGCAACGTGCCGCTGCTGGTGCAGCTGTTCATCTGGTACTTCCTGGTACCCGACCTGCTGCCCGAGGGCCTGCAGACCTGGTTCAAGCAGGACCTCAACCCGACTACCTCGGCCTACCTCAGCGTGGTCGTCTGCCTCGGCCTGTTCACCGCCGCGCGGGTCTGCGAGCAGGTGCGCACCGGCATCCAGGCGCTGCCCTACGGGCAGACCTCGGCGGCCCGCGCGATGGGCTTCCGCCTGCCGCAGATCTACCGCCACGTGCTGCTGCCGCAGGCCTTCCGGATCATCATCCCGCCGCTGACCTCGGAGTTCCTCAACATCTTCAAGAACTCCTCGGTGGCGTCGCTGATCGGCCTGATGGAGCTGCTGGCGCAGACCAAGCAGACTGCCGAGTTCTCCGCCAATCTGTTCGAGGCCTTCACCCTGGCCACGCTGATCTACTTCACGCTGAACATGAGCCTGATGCTGATCATGCGCCTGGTGGAGAGAAAGGTCGCCGTACCGGGCCTGATCTCCGTAGGAGGTAAATGATGGACTTCAGTGGAATCGTTCCCGCCCTGCCGAGCCTCTGGGAAGGCATGCTGATGACCCTCAAGCTGATGGTCCTCGGCGTCCTCGGCGGCGTCGCGCTGGGTACCGTGCTGGCGCTGATGCGGCTGTCGCACAGCAAGTTGCTGTCGAACATCGCCGGCTTCTACGTCAACTACTTCCGCTCGATCCCGCTGCTGCTGGTGATCACCTGGTTCTACTTCGCGGTGCCCTTCATCCTGCGCTGGATCACCGGCGAGGACACCCCGGTGGGGGCGTTCACCTCCTGCCTGGTGGCCTTCATGATGTTCGAGGCGGCCTACTACTGCGAGATCGTCCGCGCCGGCATCCAGGCCATCCCGAAAGGCCAGATGGGCGCCGCCCAGGCACTGGGCATGACCTACGGGCAGACCATGCGCCTGGTGATCCTGCCGCAGGCGTTCCGCAAGATGACCCCGCTGCTGCTGCAACAGAGCATCATCCTGTTCCAGGACACCTCGCTGGTCTATACCGTCGGCCTGATGGACTTCCTCAATTCGGCCCGTTCGCGCGGCGACATCATCGGCCAGGCCAACGAGTTCCTGATTTTCGCCGGCCTGGTCTACTTCGTCGTAAGCTTCACCGCCTCGTTCGCCGTCAAACGTCTGCAGAAAAGGTTAACCGTATGATTTCCATCAAGAATGTCAGCAAGTGGTATGGCGACTTCCAGGTCCTGACCGACTGCTCCACCGAGGTTGCGAAAGGCGAAGTGGTGGTGGTCTGCGGGCCGTCGGGCTCGGGCAAGTCGACCCTGATCAAGTGCGTCAACGCACTGGAACCCTTCCAGAAGGGCGACATCGTCGTCGACGGCACCTCCATCGCCGATCCGAAGACCAACCTGCCCAAGCTGCGCTCGCGGGTCGGCATGGTGTTCCAGCATTTCGAGCTGTTTCCCCACCTGAGCATCACCGAGAACCTGACCATCGCGCAGATCAAGGTACTCGGCCGCAGCAAGGAAGAAGCCACCAAGAAGGGCCTGGCCCTGCTCGAGCGTGTCGGTCTCAAGGAGCACGCGCACAAGCACCCCGGCCAGCTCTCCGGCGGCCAGCAGCAGCGCGTGGCGATCGCCCGCGCGCTGGCGATGGACCCGGTGGTGATGCTGTTCGACGAGCCGACCTCGGCGCTCGACCCGGAAATGGTCAACGAAGTGCTCGACGTGATGGTCCAGCTGGCCCACGAAGGCATGACCATGATGTGCGTGACCCACGAGATGGGCTTCGCGCGCAAGGTCGCCAACCGGGTGATCTTCATGGACCGCGGGCAGATCGTGGAAGACTGCGAGAAGGAGGAGTTCTTCGGCGACGTCAGCGCCCGCTCCGAACGTGCCCAGCAGTTCCTCGCCAAGATCCTCCCGCACTGATGTACCCGCCCTCGCCGGCCCGCCCGGCGGGGGCCTGCTCCACCCTCGCCTGCGATAACAATAAATAGGGAAAGCCCATGCAACCTGTGCTCTTCAGAACCCTGTCCCTCGGCGTCGCCATTGCCGCCGCATCCTCCTCGGCCTTCGCCGCCACGCTCGACGGCGGCGCCGTCGCCGCGCCCGACGAGTACGGCGCCAAGGTCGCCGCGCAGATCCTCAAGGCCGGCGGCAACGCGGTGGACGCCGCGGTGGCCACCGCCTTCACCCTGGCGGTCACCTACCCCGAGGCCGGCAACATCGGCGGCGGCGGCTTCATGACCCTGTACATGGACGGCAAGCCGTACTTCCTCGACTACCGCGAGGTGGCGCCGAAGGCCGCGAGCAAGACCATGTACCTGGACGACAAGGGCGAGGTGATCGAGAACCTCAGCCTGGTCGGCGCCAAGGCCGCTGGCGTGCCGGGCACCGTGATGGGCCTCTGGGAAGCCCACAAGCGGTTCGGCAAGCTGCCCTGGAGCGAGCTGCTGACCCCGGCCATCGGCTACGCGCAAAAGGGCTTCAAGGTCGCCGACAAGCAGTTCCAGTACCGCCAGGACGCCGTCGCCCTGTTCAACGGCAAGACCAACTTCGGCGACTACTTCGGCCACATGAAGGCCGGCGAGGCGTTCCTCCAGCCGGACCTGGCGAAGACCCTGGAGCGTATCGCCGACAAGGGCCCGGACGAGTTCTACAAAGGCCATACCGCCGACCTGCTGGTGGCACAGATGCAGCAGGACAAGGGACTGATCACCCACCAGGACCTCGCCGACTACAAGGTCAGGTGGCGCGAACCGATGCGCGTCGACTGGCAGGGCAACACGCTCTATACCGCGCCGCTGCCAAGCTCCGGCGGGATCGCCCTGGCCCAGTTGCTGGGCATCAAGGAAAACCGTGCCGCCGACTTCAAGGGCGTCGAGCTGAACTCCGCGCGCTACATCCACCTGCTGGCGGAGATCGAGAAACGCGTGTTCGCCGACCGCGCCGACTACCTCGGCGACCCGGACTTCTCCAAGGTCCCGGTGGCGCGCCTGACCGATCCGGCATACCTGAAGCAGCGTGCCGCCGAGGTCAATCCGACGGCGATCTCGCCGACCGAGAAGGTCCGTCCCGGCCTGGAGCCGCACCAGACCACGCACTTCTCCATCGTCGACGCCGACGGCAACGCGGTGAGCAACACCTACACCCTCAACTGGGACTTCGGCAGCGGCGTGGTGGTCAAGGGCGCTGGCTTCCTGCTCAACGACGAGATGGACGACTTTAGCGCCAAACCGGGCGTGGCCAACGCCTTCGGCGTGGTCGGCAGCGACGCCAACGCCATCGAGCCGGGCAAGCGCATGCTCTCCTCGATGAGCCCGAGCATCGTCACCCGCGACGGCAAGGTCAGCCTGGTGGTCGGCACTCCCGGCGGCTCGCGGATCTTCACCTCGATCTTCCAGGTGCTGAACAACATCTACGACTTCCACCTGCCGCTGGAGAAGGCCGTGGCCGCGCAGCGCGTGCACCACCAGTTGCTGCCCAAGGACACGATCTACTACGACGCCTACGCGCCGCTCGCCGGCAAGGTCGCCGAGGAGCTGAAGGCGATGGGCTACACCCTGGAGGACCAGGGCTGGAACATGGGCGATATCCAGGCCATCCGCGTCGACGGCAAGGCCCTGGAGACCGCCTCCGATCCCCGTGGCCGCGGCGTCGGCCTGGTGGTGAAACCCTGACAGGACGGCGGGCGGCCCGCCGCCCGCGCCTGATTGCGTGCAACGACGATAACCCTACCAACCTACCGACACGAGATATCGCCATGAAGCCATTGCTCCACGCGTTCGCCCCCGGTGTTATGGCCCTGATGCTCCTGCTGCCGCAGGCCGCCCAGGCCAAGGAAGTCGCACCGCAACAGAAACTGTCCAACGTGGTCATCCTGGCCACCGGCGGCACCATCGCCGGCGCCGGCGCCAGCGCCGCCAACAGCGCCACCTACACCGCCGCCAAGGTGCCGGTCGACCAGTTGCTGGCCAGCGTGCCGCAGCTCAAGGACATCGCCAACGTCCGCGGCGAACAGGTGTTCCAGATCGCCTCGGAAAGCTTCACCAACGAGAACCTGCTGGAACTGGGCAAGACCGTCGCCAAGCTGGCCGATAGCGACGACGTCGACGGCATCGTGATCACCCACGGTACCGACACCCTGGAAGAGACCGCCTACTTCCTGACCCTGGTCGAGCACACCGAGAAGCCTATCGTGGTGGTCGGCTCGATGCGCCCGGGCACCGCGATGTCCGCCGACGGCATGCTCAACCTGTACAACGCCGTGGCGGTGGCCGGCGACAAGTCGGCACGCGGCAAGGGCGTGCTGATCACCATGAACGACGAGATCCTCTCCGGCCGCGACGCGAGCAAGATGGTCAACATCAAGACCGAAGCGTTCAAGAGCCCGTGGGGCCCGCTGGGCATGGTGGTCGAGGGCAAGAGCTACTGGTTCCGCGCACCGGTGAAGCGGCACACGGTGAACTCCGAGTTCGACATCAAGCAGATCTCCGCGCTGGCTCCGGTGGAAATCGCCTACAGCTACGGCAACGTCAGCGACACCGCCTACAAGGCCCTGGCCCAGGCGGGCGCCAAGGCGATCATCCATGCCGGCACCGGCAACGGCTCGGTGCCCGCGCGCGTGGTGCCGACCCTGCAGGAACTGCGCAAGCAGGGCGTGCAGATCATCCGCTCCTCGCACGTCAATGCCGGCGGCTTCGTCCTGCGCAACGCCGAGCAGCCGGACGACAAGAACGACTGGATCGTCGCCCACGACCTGAACCCGCAGAAGGCGCGCATCCTGGCCGCGGTCGCGATGACCAAGACCCAGGACAGCAAGGAGCTGCAACGGATCTTCTGGGAATACTGAGTGAACCCTTCCGGCGCCGCCTGCCGGCCGTGCCGGAAAACCGCCCGCTCCGCCGCCCATCGTGGCGGCGGGCTGGCCTAGCCGCGACGACTGTGATGGAATCCCCCGACCCGCCCTGCAGCGTACCTCCGTCACTGACCGTGAAGCCCCGCCTCGTCCGCCAGTTGCTGCTCCCCATTCCCCTGCTCCTGCTGATGCTCGGCTTCGGCTACGGCGGCTACCGGATCAGCGAGAGCGCCGGCATCCGTGCCCTCGCCGAGAATGGCGAACGCCAGCTGGAGCTGCATGCACGGACGGTCGAGAGCGAGATCAGCAAGTACACCTACCTGCCCAGCCTGCTGGAGCTGGAGCGCAGCGTCAGTCACCTGCTCACCGACCCGACGCCATACCGGCGCAACCAGGTCAACGCCTACCTCGAAGGCCTCAACCGCCGCGCCGGCAGCCGCGCGGTGTACCTGCTGGACACCAACGGCCGGGTCCTGGCCACCAGCAACTGGAGCGACCCGGACAGCTACCTCGGCGAGGACCTGTCGTTCCGCGCCTACTGGCAGGACGCGATGAAGGGCAAGCCGGGCCGCTTCTACGGCATCGGCAGCACCCGCGGCGAGCCGGGCTACTACCTGGCCCACGGCCTGGTCCACGGCGGCCGGATCATCGGCGTGGCGGTGGTCAAGGTGAAGATGGACGCCCTCGAGGAGCGCTGGGAGAAGGCGCGCCTGGAAGCCTTCGTCAGCGACGAGAACGGCATCATCATCCTCTCCAGCAACCCTGCCCTGCGCCTGAAGGCGGTGCGCTCCCTGAGCGCCGACGACAAGGAGCGCCTGGCGCGCAGCATGCAGTACTACTGGTGGGCGCTGAACGAGTGGCAGCCGCTGCTGCGCGAGCCGCTGGCCGCCGGAGTGGAGAAGCTCAGTTTCCCCGCCGATGAGCAGCACCCGCGCGGCGAAGCGGTCACCTACCTGGCGCAGACCCGCGCGCTGAATGACACGCCGTGGAACCTGACCCTGCTCAGCCCGCTGGAAGACCTGCGCCGCGACGCGGTGCGCAACGGCATGCTGGCCGCCATCGGTTTCGCCCTCCTGGCATTCCTGCTGATCGCCTGGAACGAGCGGCGCAAGGTACTCGCCACCCGCCTCGCTGCGCGCGAGGCGCTGCAACGGGCCAACGGCGAGCTGGAAGTGAAGATCGCCGAACGCACCGCCGACCTGCAGGCCAGCAACGCACGCCTGACCGCCGAGATCCACGAGCGCCAGCAGGCCGAGGACACCCTGCGCAAGGCCCAGGACGAACTGGTCCAGGCCGGCAAGCTGGCGGTGATCGGGCAGATGTCCACCAGCATCGCCCACGAACTCAACCAACCACTGGCGGCGCTGCGTACGCTGTCCGGCAACACCGTGCGCTTCCTCCAGCGCGGCAAACTGGAGACCGCCAGCACCAACCTCGCCACCATCAATGAACTGGTCGACCGCATGGGCCGCATCACCGCCAGCCTGCGTGCCTTCGCCCGGCGCAGCGACGACGCCGGCCAGGCCAGCCTGGCCAAGGCGGTGGACGCGGCGCTGCTGATCCTGCACGGGCGCCTGGAGCAGGACCCGCCGACCCTGCACCGGCATTTCGACGATGTGCGCCTGGGCATCGACCAGACCCGCCTGGAGCAGATCCTGGTCAACCTGCTGGCCAACGCCCTCGACGCCATGAGCGGGCAGGCCGACCGCCAGCTCTGGCTGGAAGGCCGGCGCGAGGAGGAGCGCTACGTCCTGCGCGTGCGCGACAACGGCCCCGGTATCCCGCCGGCGGCGCGCGTCCACCTGTTCGAACCCTTCTTCACCACCAAGCCCGGCGAACATGGCCTGGGCCTCGGCCTGACCCTCTCGGCCAGCCTGGCCACCGCCGCCGGCGGCAGCCTCAGCGTGCAGCACCCCGAAAGCGGCGGAACCGCCTTCGAGCTGAGCCTGTCCCTGGTTCCCGATTCCCCGACTGCGAGTCCCGCCCGATGAACGAGCCGCTTTCCGTCCTGATCGTCGAAGACGATCCGCATGTCTTGCTCGGCTGCCAGCAGGCGCTGGAGCTGGAGGACATCCCCTGCATCGGCGTCGGCAGCGCCGAGGAGGCGCTGCAACGGGTCGACCGCGACTTCGCCGGCATCGTCGTCAGCGACATCCGCCTGCCCGGCATCGATGGCCTGACCCTGCTGGAGCGTCTCAAGTCCCTCGACCCGAGCCTGCCGGTGGTGCTGATCACCGGTCACGGCGACATCTCCATGGCGGTACAGGCGATGCACGCCGGTGCCTACGACTTCATGGAGAAGCCCTTCTCTCCGGAACGCCTGGTCGAGGTCGCCCGCCGCGCCCTGGAGCAGCGCGGGCTGGCCCGCGAGGTCAGCGCGCTGCGTCGCCAGTTGGCCGGCCGCCAGGACCTGGCGCAACGGATCATCGGCCGCTCGCCGGCGATCCAGGCGTTGCGCGAGCTGATCGCCAACGTCGGCGACACCTCGGCCAACGTGCTGATCCTCGGCGAGACCGGCACCGGCAAGGAGCTGGTGGCGCGTTGCCTCCACGACTATAGCCGGCGCCACCAGCATGCCTTCGTCGCGCTGAACTGCGGCGGCCTGCCGGAGAACCTGTTCGACAGCGAGATATTCGGCCACGAGGCGCACGCCTTCACCGGTGCCAACAAGCGGCGGATCGGCAAGATCGAGCATGCCAACGGCGGCACGCTGTTCCTCGACGAGATCGAGAGCATGCCGGTCAACCTGCAGATCAAGCTGCTGCGGGTGTTGCAGGAACACACCCTGGAACGCCTCGGCTCGAACCAGTCGATCCCGGTGGACTGCCGGGTGATCGCGGCGACCAAGGCAGACCTCGCCGCCATGGGCAAGAGCGGCCAGTTCCGCAGCGACCTCTACTACCGGCTCAACGTGGTGAGCCTGGAACTGCCGGCGCTGCGCGACCGCCGCGAGGACATCCTGCTGCTCTTCGAACACTTCCTCCAGCAGTCCTCGCTGCGCTTCGACCGCCCCGCGCCGGAACTCGACCGTGCCACCGTGGCCAGCCTGATGGCCCACGACTGGCCGGGCAACGTACGCGAACTGCGCAACGTCGCCGAACGCTTCGCCCTCGGCCTGCCGGTGTTCAACAAGGGCGGCCAGGCCGTACAGACCGGCGGCCCGCGCTTCGCCGAAGCGGTGGAGGCATTCGAGAAGGCCCTGCTCGGCGACGCCCTGGCTCGCCACCACGGCAACCTGACCCAGGCCAGCCAGGACCTGGGCATGGCCAAGACCACGCTGTTCGACAAGGTGAAGAAGTACGGCCTGCAATAGGCCGGAGCGCCCTCTTCGCCCTGCCCGCCTGGCGCAGGGCGCGATGCTTCATCCGACATTTCTCACCCGCCTGCGATTCCGCTCGCCGGATAACGCCGGGGGCGTTATTCGCCCTACCCGCCTGACGCAGCGCGTCATAGGCCATTCCTCCTCCCTCGGTGCGCCCGCGCTATCCGGGCATTCATGAATTGAACTCAAGTGTCATTTTCCCCGGCAGCTGTTTTTCGCACGAATCGTTCCGCCAATAATGCGCCCACCTTCTTCCAGTACGCCGCGCCGCGGCCGGCCTCACGAGCGAGATCGCCATCATGCTGTTCAGCCCCTATGCCCTTGGCCACCTGACCCTCCCCAATCGCATCGTCATGCCGCCGATGACCCGTTCCCGCGCCGCCAGTGGCGAAGTCGCCACCGCGCTGATGGCCGAGTACTACAGCCAGCGCGCCGGCGCCGGCCTGATCGTTTCCGAAGGCACCCAGATCAGCCGGCAGGGCCAGGGCTACGCCTGGACGCCGGGCATCCACAGCGCCGAGCAGGTCGCCGGCTGGCGCCAGGTCACCGACGCGGTGCACGCCGCCGGCGGGCGCATCTTCGCCCAGCTCTGGCACGTCGGCAGGGTCTCGCACACCTCGCTGCAACCGGGCAACGCCGCCCCGGTGTCCTCCTCGGCGCTGGTGGCCGAAGGCGTGAAGGTCTTCGTCGATCCCCAGGGCCGCGGAGCGCAGGCCGGCGGCGGCGAGATGGTCCAGCACTCGGCGCCGCGCGCACTGGCAGTGGAGGAAATCCGGGAGATCGTCGCCGACTATGCCCAGGCCGCACGCAACGCCCTCGACGCCGGCTTCGACGGGGTCGAACTGCACGGCGCCAACGGCTACCTGATCAACCAGTTCATCGACTCCCAGGCCAATGCGCGCAACGACCAATACGGCGGCTCGCTGGAGAACCGCCTGCGCTTCCTCCGCGAAGTCGCCGAGGCGGTCACCGCGGTGGTCGGCAGGGAGCGCATCGGCGTGCGCCTGGCGCCGCTGACCACCCTGCAGGGCGCGGTCGACGACACCCCGCAAGCCACCTACCTGGCCGCGGCGCGGCTACTGGACGAGATCGGCGTGGCCTACATCCACATCGCCGAGGCCGACTGGGAAGACGCCCCGGCCATGCCGGCGGCGTTCAAGGAAGCGTTGCGCATCGTCTACCGTGGCAGCCTGATCTACTCCGGCATGTACACCAAGGCGCGCGCCGAGGAAGCCCTGGCCAGGGGCTGGGCCGACCTGGTCGGCTTCGGCCGGCCGTTCATCGCCAACCCCGACCTGCCCTACCGCCTGGAGCACGACCTGGCGCTGGCCGACGGCGACCGCTCGACCTACTTCGGTGGCGGCGCCGCCGGCTACACCGACTACCCGAGCCTGCCGCAGGCGGCCGGTTGAACCCCCTAGCCGACCGGACCGCGAGCGCGCGGCCGGTTGGCGAAACATGCCGCCACAACCTCGCCTTTGGTCGACTAGAACCCACGGCTGGCGGGACCTAGACTCAATTCGCCAGATATTCATTATTAATAGGCCTGATTTCCTGGACAGGGGGGACCACCGATAGCATCGAGGAACATTTCGAGGAATCCGCCATGAGCAAGTCCCTGATCGTCTCCCTGGCCGCCAGCCTGGTCGTCCTGGCCGGTTGCGCCAACCCGCCGCGCAGCGTCGAGCGCCCCTACAGCGACGCCGAAATCAAGTCCTACGCCCTCGACAGCCTGGAACGCAGCGACCTCTCGCCGAAGCGCCTCGACCAGTACCGCAGCGTGCTCGGCACGCCGCACCGGCAGACCCTGTAGCGCCTTCAGACGGGGCGCCGCCAGACGCTCGCCAGCCAGGGCTGCTGCTCGCGCGGCAGGCCCGGCGGCCGGTAGTAGTGCTCCAGCTCGACGAAACCGGCTTCCTCCAGTAGGCGTTTCCAGGCCGGGTAATCGTGGTAGGCACCGTAGCGTTGGCCATTCCAGCCCTCGCGGTTGTCGCCGCGCGGGTTGGAGCTGAACAGCACGCCGCCCGGCCGCAGCGCTTCGAAGAGTTCGCCGAGCACCCGCGGCAAGGCGCTGCCGGGCACATGGAACAGGCTGGCGTTGGCGAAGATGCCGTCGAAGTGCCCGGCCGGCAGTCGCAGCGCCAGGAAATTCTGTTGCCATACCTCGCAACCGCTGTCGGCCCTGGCCATCTCGACGAAGCGCGGCGTGCCTTCGAGTCCCACCGGCTGGTGGCCGAGGCGGCGGAAGGTGGCCAGGTCGCGCCCGGGACCGCAGCCGAAATCGAGGATCCGGTACGGCGGCGACCCGTCGATATGGCGCAGCAGCGCCTCGACGTTCTGGCTCACGTCATGGCCGCGGGTGCCCTCGCGGAAGCCTTCGGCGTTGCGCTGGTAGTCGGCCAGGGTGGTGGCGGTGATCGCGTCGAAATCCTCGGTGCTCATGTCTGCTCGCAGTGGCGGGGTTCCGCCCAGTCTAGCGCCGGCACGGGTTTCGCCTAAGGTTTTGTAATAGTTTCCCGCTGTGGCGAGGGCCCGCGACACAGTAGGATCGACTTCCCTTTGACTCTCAATGGCCATCATGACCACCCTTTCGGAGCCCCCCAGTCGTCCTTCCGGACAACCCTCCCCGCTTCGCCTTCGCCACCTGCGTCCGCCCCTCGACGCCGAATCCCTCGCCTCGTCCCCCTCCGTCACCGCCGGCTGCCGCAGCCGCGCCGTGCAGCGTCGCGCCAGCGCGACGGCCAGCCGGACCGGGAGGTAAGCGCACATGGAATGGATAGCTGACCCGACTGCCTGGCTCGGCCTGGCGACCCTGATCGTGCTGGAGATCGTCCTCGGCATCGACAACCTGGTGTTCATCGCGATCCTCGCCGACAAGCTGCCGCCGCACCTGCGCGACCGCGCCCGGGTCCTCGGCCTGTCGCTGGCGCTGCTGATGCGCCTGGGCCTGCTGGCGAGCATCTCGTGGATGGTGACCCTCACCGAGCCGCTGTTCGAGGTATTCGGCAAGAGCTTCTCCGGCCGCGACCTGATCATGCTGTTCGGTGGCGTGTTCCTGCTGTTCAAGGCCACCATGGAGTTGCACGAACGCCTCGAAGGCCATGTCGCCCAGCACGCCGGCAACAAGACCTACGCGCTGTTCTGGCCGATCGTCGCGCAGATCGTGGTGCTCGACGCGGTGTTCTCGCTCGACGCGGTGATCACCGCGGTGGGCATGGTCGAGCACCTGGAAGTGATGATGATCGCGGTGATCGTCTCCATCGGCCTGATGATCGTCGCCAGCAAGCCGCTGACCCGCTTCGTCAATCGTCACCCGACGGTGATCATGCTGTGCCTGGGCTTCCTGATGATGATCGGCTTCAGCCTGACCGCCGAGGGCCTGGGCTTCCATATCCCGAAAGGCTACCTGTACGCGGCCATCGGCTTCTCGATCCTCATCGAGGTGTTCAACCAGGTCGCCCGCAAGCGCCGCAAGAAGAGCCTGCAGGGCCACCGCCCGCTGCGCGCGCGTACCGCCCATGCGGTGCTGCGCCTGCTCGGCGGCCAGCGCCTGGAGGCCGACGAGGTCGGCGAGGAAGTCGCCGACCTGTTCGAGGAGGGCGACGACCAGGTGGTCTTCGACCGCCGCGAGCGGGTGATGATCAGCGGCGTGCTGCAATTGGCCGAGAAGCCCATCCGCAGCCTGATGACGGTACGCGCCGAGGTCGACTGCATCGACCTCGACAGCGGCCGTGAGGCGATCCGCGCGGCGCTGCTCGAATCGTCCTACTCGCGCCTGCCGCTGGTGCGCGACGGGCGCGTCGAGGAGCCGCTGGGCTACGTGCACAAGAAGGAACTGCTCAAGGAGCTGCTCGCCGGCGCCCAGCCGGACCTGGAAAGCCTGGCCCGCCAGCCGCTCAACCTGTTGCAGGACTGCTCGATCCTCAACGCCCTGGAGCAGATGCGCGAGGCCTCGACCCACGTGGCCTTCGTGGTCAACGAGTTCGGCGAGTTCATCGGCCTGCTGACCCTGACCGACATTCTCGAATCCATCGCCGGCGAGCTGCCCGACGCCAGTGAGATCGACGGTCCGGACGTGGTCGAGGAGAACGACGGCTATCTGGTCAGCGGTGCCATGAACCTCAGCCAGGTGCGTCGACGCGTGGGGTTCGACGCGCGCGCCACGGAGGACTACCAGACCCTCGCCGGGCTGGTGATGAGCCTGCTCGACCGCCTGCCGGTGATCGGCGACCGCCTGCAGTGGCAGGACTGGGAACTGCGGGTGGTGGAAGTGGAAGAACGCCGGGTGACCCGGGTCCTGCTGCGCAGGGGCTGAGCGAAGCGGCGGCCGCCGATCCGGCCGCCGCCCTCCCCGGCGCAGCGGCAGACCGCTACAGGCGGCGCTGCCAGGCCTGCGCCTGCTCGTCCTTGACCACCTCGACGAAAGCTTCCGGCAACAGGGTGCGGAACGGTCCTTCGTCGGCCTCGGCCAGCTCGACCATCCGCGCGATCATTTCCTCCGGATCGTACTGCTCGAAGGGAAAGCGCACGCCGCTGTGGTCGGTGAAGTGGCGCTGCGGGTCGTACCAGCGTTTCCAGGTTTCCATCATGCGATCGTTGAAGCCGGTCTGGTACGGGCCGGGATTGACGGTGCCAACCTGGATGCCGAACGGCTTCAGTTCGGCATGCAGGGCCTCGGCGAAGGCCTCCAGGGCATGCTTGGAGGCGCAGTAGGGGCCGGTATAGGGTCCGGTGATCAGGCCGGCGATGGACGACACGAAGAGCACCTTGCCGCCACGCTTCTGCTCGACCATGCGCCGGACGAAACCCTGGGTCAGTTCCAGGTTGGCGAACACGTTGGTCTCGAACAGCGCGCGCACCAGTTCCAGCGGGATCTCCGCGCTGGCCCCGGCCTCGGCGCTGCCGGCGTTGTTCAGCAGCACGTCGATATCCCATTCCCAGGCGCGTTCGCGATCGGCGGCGACGGTGATGTCGAGGGTTTCCACCCGCAGCGGGACGCCACGTCGCCCGGCCTCTTCGCGCAGGTCGGCGGCCTGCCCGGCGCCGCGCACGCCGGCGATCGTCCGATGGCCGCGGGCGGCCAGGCGCAACGCCACTTCCCGACCGAAGCCGCTGCCGGCCCCGGTCACCAGGATTCGCTTCTGTTTCATCTCGATTACCTCTGGATTGTTGCCATGGCCACGGCGGCCTCGGCGATGGATTGGTCCTGGGCCGCGCTGGCGCCGGAGACGCCGACGCCACCCAGGCAGGAACCGCCGGCATCGCCCAGCGGCATGCCGCCGGCGAAGCAGGCCAGCCCGCCGTTGCTCTGCTCGATGCTCCACAACGGCTGGCCCGGCCCGGCGAGTCGGCCCAGCTCGCCGCTGGGCAGGCGGAACAGCGCGGCGCTGCGCGCCTTGCGCTGGGCCAGGTCGATGGCACCGGGAACGCTATCGTCCATCCGTACGAACGCCAGCAGGTTGGCATGGGCGTCGACCACCGCGACGCAGACCGCCAGGCGCTGCCGCTGCGCTTCGGCAATGGCCGCCGCGATGCAGCGTTGGGCATGTTGCAGAGACAGGTGGGTAGACATGGCCGGCGTCCTCATCGAGTGCTTGCGGGCCAGTCTAGAAAGGTCGAAGCTTTAACAGAACCGGCCTTCTCCTACGTAGACTTTCAAGTTTTTCTAACAATGAATCGACGCGATCCCCTCGCCGGCCTGCATGTCTTCAGGCAGGTCGCCGACACCGGCAGCTTCACCCGCGCCGCCGCCCTGCTCGGGGTGACGCCGGCAGCGGTGAGCCAGGCGATCAACCAACTGGAAGCCGAGCTGCGTCTCAAGCTGTTCCACCGCACCACCCGCGGGGTCAGCCTGAGCGAGGCCGGGCAGCGCTACCACGAACAGACCGAACAGCCCTACCGCGACCTGGTGCGCGCCCGCGAAGCGCTCGGCGAAAGCCTCGCGGAACCCTCCGGGCAGCTGCGCATCAGCGCCCTGCACCTGGCGAAGAACCTGGTGATCGCACCGATGCTCAACGAGTTCGTGCGACGCTACCCGAAGGTACAACTGGAGATCCGCTACGAGGACCAGTTGGTGGATATCGTCAGGGAACGACTGGATGCCGGCATCCGCCTGGCCGACGCCCTGCAGCCGGGCATGGTCGGGGTGCAACTGACAGCGCCGCTGGCGTGCCTGCTGGTGGCCACTCCGGCCTACCTCGCAGAGCACGGTACGCCGGCCAGCGTCGCCGACCTCGATGGGCATGCCGCCGTGCGCTTCCGTTTCCCGCGCAGCGGCCGCCTGCACAAGTGGCGCTTGCGGGAAGACGGGCGGGAACTGGAAGTGGACCTGCCGGCACGCTTCGTCAGCACCGACACCGAGGCAATCATCGAGGCGGCCCGCGCCGGCGCAGGGATCGCCCAGGCATTCATCCGCGAGCGGGTCGCCGCGGACCTCGCCGCCGGGCGCCTGGTGGAAGTGCTGCCTGGCAGTTGCCTGCCGCTGCCGCCGATGTGGCTGTATTACCTGAACCGCCGCCACGTACCGGCCAAGCTGCGCGCCTTCATCGAACTGCTACGCGAGTGGCGGCAGCCGGCCTGAACCTCAGCGGCCCTTGCCGGCCGGCCCCGGCCGGCTCAGCAGGAGGTCGTCCGGTCCGTCGATCTCGATGAAGCGACCGCTTTCCAGCGCCTCCTCCAGCGGCGTGCCGGCGAGCACGTCGGCCTTGCGCAGGGCGCTGGAGAAACGCAGGTCGGCGCTGGCCTCGACCTTCGCCAACGGCACCTGGTAGGTCTTGAACGCACCGTAGCGGAAGCCTTCGCTGGGCATCATCCCTTCCTGCCCCAGCAGGTAGGCGGACACTCCCAGTTCGCCGCTGTCGGCGTCGATCATCGCCACCACCTTCCAGAACTCCAGCGGCACCTGCACGCCCTGGTAGAGCGGATCGTCGTCGCGGAACACCGGACCGGTGAACACCGAGATGCGGAAGCCCTCGCTCCTGGCGTTCTGCAGCACGTAGTCCTCCAGCGACAGCCAGCTGCGCTGGTTGAGCTGCGCCACCTGGGGCACCGCGTTGGTGTAGACGAAGGTGTCGTCCTCAGCCTGCCGGGCGACGGCATCGCTGTCGCCCCAGCCGGGATCCTCGCGACGCACCATGTGGCCCTTGTCGAACGAAGCCGGGCCGTAGAAGTCCTTGTGTCCGACCTGCGCGGCCGCCTCGATGCGCGGGTCGAAGCCCCAGGAATCCTTGCGCTTGAGCGAACGCTTGAGCGCGCCGTCGATATTCACCGCGGTGAGGATCGGCAAGCGCCGGCTGGCGCTCATCACCACCGAGAAATGCAGGTAGTCCAGGCGCATGCCCTTGCCCACCGGCAGCACCTGGTGGCTCTTGCCCGGCTTGGGCAAGGCCGCCTTCGGCCCGAGGAAGGCCTCGTCGAAACCCTTGCGCTCGGCCAGGTCGGCGACACTGCGCTGCTTTTCCTGGAAGCGCGGCACGCCGCGCTTCAGCTCCGCCCCGGCCACCGGCACCCAGGCGCGACGCGCCAGCAGGCTGCGGATCACGCTGGCCTTCACCGCATAGTTGGTCTTGCGGAACTGGCCGCCGAAGTGCAGGCCGACCACCTCGCCGCCGTCGATCGAAAGCACCGCCGAGCCGGAATTGCCGCCCAGGGTCGAGCAGTCGTGGGTCAGGTACCAGGCGTCATGGGGCAATCCCACGACTTCGCCGGGAGCGAAGCGCTTGACGTCGTAGATGTTGCCGAAGATATCTTCCATCGCCCCGGCGTCGTTGCGGCTGTCGCGCGCCGGATAGCCGACCACCGCCACCGCCTGGCGCGGCTCGGCATCCTGGCGCGCGAGGACCAGCGGCGGCGGCAGCAGGTCGCCCTTCACTACCTGGAGGATCGCCATGTCCGGCGCCTCGGAGACGTCCGGGGCAATCCACAGGACCCGCGCGATCACATGCTCGTCGCTTTCCGGCTGGCGGTATTCCTCGCGGAAGTCCACGCGGGTGCGCACCTGCTTGCCGGCCTGGTTGAGACGGAAGCGGAACAGGCTGCCCTGGCGTTCGGCGAACAGGCTGGCGACATGCCGGTTGGTGACGATCAGGTCGTCCTCGATGCGCCAGCCGGTACCGCACCAGTCCATGCTGTCGTGGTCGATCAATTCCAGCCGACCGACCGAGCGGATCGGCGTGGCCAGCGCGGCGCGATGCTTCTTCAGGCGCTGCTCCAGGCCGGCCAGCGGCGCTTCGTCGAAGATACCGTTCTTCACCAGCAGCACCGGCCGGCTCTTGAGCAGGACGATCGCCTCGCTGAAGCGCCGCGAGTCGAAGAACGAGGCGTCGGATTCCGGCGACACGCTCTTGCCCAGGTGGTCGGCGATCTGCTCGCGGCTGGCGTTGTACGCCGGCACGTTGCTCCACTCACCGCGGGCGGCGAGGTGGGCGAGTTCCTCGCGGGTGCCCTTTTCCTTCAGTACCGAGCAGACCCGCAGTTCTTCCGGCGTGGCCCGCCGGGGGTTGCGCTTGCGCATGGCCATGTCCCTCGCTGGGCGGATATCCCTGGCAGGAGTCTAGCCGAGGGACATGACAGGGCCATGTCCCGCTAGCGCACCGCCGCGCAGCTCAACCGGCGAACAGCCGGTAGGCCGGGTTGTGGGTTTCCTCCCAGTACGGATAGCCGATGGCTTGCAACGCCGCCTCCAGCTCGCCGCGCTCCTCGTCCGGCACCTGCAATCCGGCCAGCACCCGACCGTCGGCGGCGCCGTGGTTGCGGTAGTGGAACAGGCTGATGTTCCAGCGCGAGCCGAGCTTGTCGAGGAAGTTCAGCAAGGCCCCGGGGCGTTCGGGAAACTCGAAGCGGAACAGCCGCTCGCGGCGCACCTCGGTACCGTGGCCGCCGACCATGTGGCGGATGTGCAGCTTGGCCATCTCGTTGTCGGTCAGGTCGAGTACCGGGAAGCCCTGCTCGCGCAGGCCGGCGAGCAGGTCGGCGCGGCTGTCGGTGAGCGGATGGGTCTGCACGCCGACGAACAGGTGGGCCTGGCGGTCGCTGTGGTAGCGGTAGTTGAACTCGGTGATCTGGCGCCGGCCCAGCGCCGCGCAGAAGGCCTTGAAGCTGCCCGGCCGCTCGGCCACGGTGACGGCGATGATCGCTTCGCGCTGTTCGCCCAGTTCGGCGCGCTCGGCAACGTGGCGCAGGCGGTCGAAGTTGATGTTGGCACCGGAGTCGATGGCCACCAGGGTCTGCCCCTCGGTGCGTTCGCGGGCCACGTACTTCTTGATCCCCGCTACGGCCAGGGCGCCGGCCGGCTCGGTGATCGAACGGGTGTCGTCGTAGATGTCCTTGATCGCCGCGCAGATTTCGTCGCTGCCGACGGTGATCACCTCGTCGACATGGTCCTTGCAGACCTCGAAGTTGCAAGCGCCGATCTGCGCCACCGCCACCCCGTCGGCGAACAGCCCGACCTGGCCCAGCACCACCCGTTCGCCGGCGGCCAGCGCCGCCTGCAGGCAGTTGGAATCCTCCGGCTCGACGCCGATCACGCGAATATCCGGACGCAGGTGCTTGACGTAGGCGGCGATCCCGGCGATCAGGCTGCCGCCGCCGACCGGCACGAAGATCGCGTCGAGGCGGCCGCTATGCTGGCGGAGGATCTCCATCGCCACCGTGCCCTGTCCGGCGATCACGTCCGGATCGTCGTAGGGTGGGACGAAGGTCATGCCTTCGCGCTCGGCCAGTTGCAGGGCATGGGCCAGCGCATCGGGGAAGGCGTCGCCGTGCAGCAACGCCTCGCCGCCGCGCGCCAGCACGCCCTTGACCTTGAGTTCGGGAGTGGTGCGCGGCATCACGATCACCGCCCGCACGCCCAGGCGCTGCGCCGCCAGGGCCAGGCCCTGGGCATGGTTGCCGGCGGAGGCGGTGATCACCCCGCGGGCCTTCTGCTCGTCGCTCAGGCGCGCGACACGGGTGTAGGCGCCGCGGATCTTGAAGGAGAACACCGGCTGCAGGTCCTCGCGCTTGAGCAGCACCCGGTTGCCCAGGCGCTGGGACAACTGCGGCGCGACCTGCAAGGGGGTTTCCACGGCGACGTCGTACACCGGCGCGGCCAGGATGCTTTCCACGTAGCCGGCCAGCAGGGGTTTGCTTGCGCTGAGGGTCGAGGCGCTCATCGGCTGGCCTCCGCGCTCGCCGCCACCGAGGCCAGCAGGTCGGTGCCGTAGGAGTTGTCCACCGCGCAGCGCCACTGGCCATCGGCCTCCTGGCGGAACACGTAGGTGGCCCGACGTTGCAGGCGTCCGGCCTTCGACTCGATCAGCGCCTCGGCCATGACCAGCGCCGTATCTCCCGCCTCGATCACCCGCAGGTCGTGCTGGCGCACTCGCAGGCTGTGCTCGAAGTGCCGGGCGATGGCGTCGAACGCCTGGCGGATCTGCGCCTTGCCGCAGGCGTTGAGGCCCGGCTTGACCACCAGGGTGGCGTCGTCGCAGTAGAAATCCATCAGGGCATCGAACTGCCCGGCATTGATCAGGGCGTCGGCCCGGCCAACGAGGTTCTGGAGGGTCTGGTGCTGCATGCTGTTCTCCCGGTTCGGTGGTTTTGGCCCAGGAGACAGAACGAAGAACCCGCCTCGAGGGCGGGTTCGGAGTGGACGCTGGCTAACCCGCCATAGCTGGAATGGCGGTAATAATGCTGCGGCGGGTAAGCAGGGTCGCGAAGGTCATGGGTATCGAAACTACGGCGCCGCCCGGTTGGCTGTCAAGCGGTCCGGCCGCGCCGGCAGGAAAAAGCCCCTGCCGCGATGGCAGGGGCTTGCCGTTTTGGCCGAACACCGCCGGAGGTCAGCGGGTCAGCAGCACCTTCTGCGGCTGCGAGCCGCTCACGGTGACCAGCTTGGTGACGGTGCCGCCCTCGGTGATGGTCTTGCCATCGCTCTGGGCGCTCCAGGTCAGCTCGCTGGAAATGTAGTAGGTGCCGTTGGGGATGTGGTCGAAGTCGAAGCGACCGTTCTGGTCGGTGGTCGCCTCGCGCACGTAGGTGGCGCGTCGCGGGTCGAGCACCGGCGGTTGCACGTCGGGGTCGCGCTTGGCGGCATCGAGGTTGCCGAACTTCGCGTAGTAGGCCTTCATGTAGCTGGTCGCAGGCTCCAGGGTGACCTTGGTGTTGGTCCCCTTCTGGATCGCACCCGACGCGCTGGTCAGGTACAGGTCGCCGTTGATCACGCCCTCTCCCACCTGCTGGGTCGCCGCGTATTCATGCTCCGGGAAATCCGGCAGGTCGTTGGGATTGGAGGCGCAGGCCGCCAGGGCCACGGTCATGGCCAGGAGGCCGAGGTTCTTCTTGATCGAAAGCATGGGCAATTCCTTTTTTCAAGCGAAGGTAACGAGTCCGTTGTGCGGCACCGACCGCGTGCTCAGGAGCGACGCCCGAGCAGGAAGCCGGCGAGCAGGCCCACCGCGGTGGTGATGGCCACGGTCTGCCAGGGATTGGCGCCGATATAGCTTTCCGTCGCATCCACCGCGTGGCGGCTGCGTTCGGCCACGGCGCTACCGCCCTTGCCGAGGGCATCGTTGGCCTTCTCCAGCAGCGCGCCGATCCGCGCACGGGCGCTGTCGGCCTTGTCGCCGGCGAAGGCGGCGCTGTCGGCGAGCATGCTGTTGGCTTCGGAGAGCAGTTCCTGCAGCTCGCTGTAGCTCTGGTGCTGGATCTGCTCGAGGTTGTCTTTCACTGCGTTTTTGCGTGCCATCGAAGAGGCTCCCTGAAAAATGACTTGCAAAGGAGTTGATAGGCGCCGCAGTGAAAAAGTTCAGAGGAAATCGCCGGGAAGAACCGGCGCCCAGGCAGTGGGCGCCGGCTTCCATGGCCTGCCTGCCGTCAGAACGCGTAGATCGCCGAAAGAATCGCCGTGCGACCGTCGCCATACTCGATGGCCGAGGAGCGCGACTGGTTGCCGTACACCTGGCGCACCCGCTCGACGTAGGCCTTGTCGAACAGGTTGTCGAGGTTGAGTTGCAGTTTCAGGTCGCGCGTCGCCTGGTAGCCGAGCATCATGTTGTGCACCCAGTAGGCATCCAGCTTGCCGTTGTCCACCGAGGTGACGTTGCGCTGGCTGACGTAGCGTGCGCCATAGCCCAGGGTCACGCCCTCGGGCAGTTCGTAGGTGCTCCAGAGGCTCAACGAGCGCGGCGGGGTATTGCCCAGGGCCTGTCCCTCACGCTGCGGGTTGCTGGATTTCAGGGTTTCGCTGTCGAGGTAGGTGTAGGTGGCGAAGAGGTCCCAGTGCTCGTTCAACTTGCCGCTGGCGCTCAGCTCCAGGCCACGCACGCGCTGTTCGCCGGCAAGCACGTAGCTGCCGTCGGCCAGGCGTTCGCGAGCGTCCTCCTTCTTCACCTGGAACAGCGCCGCGTCCAGCTCCAGGCGCCGTCCGAGGAACTCCCACTTGGTGCCCAGCTCGTAGGTACTGTTCTTCTCCGGCGCCAGGCCTCCGGTCGCCTCGGTCACGCCCGAGCCGGTGGTGACCAGGTGTTCCGCCGAGGGGTTGAAGGAGGTGCCGTAGGAGAAGTACACCCGCCCGTTCTCCAGCGGCTTGAATACCAGCCCCGCCCGAGTGCTCAGCTTGCCGTCGGAACTGTCGGCGCGCACCGTCGGCTTGCCTGAGGGCGTGCTCCGCGAGGTGCCGTCGATCCAGTCGTAGCGCAGGCCCAGGCTGAGGTCCCAGCGCTCGTCCAGGGCGATGGTGTCGAAGGCGTACAGCGCCTTGACCTCCAGTTCGGTCCGGTTGCGCGCGCTGTCGCGCTTGTCGGTGGGGCCGTTCCAGTAGCCCGGCGGGTTGTGCAGGTCGAAGCCGTTGGCCGGGTAGAACTTGCCCAGGTTGTAGGAGTAGGTGGTGCGGTCGTAGGTCTCGCGGGACAGCTCGAAGCCGCCGATCAGCGTATGCGCCAGGCCGAAGGTATCGAAGCGGCCGGTGAGGTTGGTCTGGTTGATCCACATCCGCGTCTTCGAATCGCGCCCGTAGGCTTGCGGTCCCGCCGGCAGGTAGCGACCCGGCGGCAGGCCCTTCTGGTTGACGTGGGAGGCGGAGATCACCGTGTCCCGATGCAGGTGGGAATAGCGGATGAGGTTCTGCAACTGGAAGTCGTCGCTGAAATCGTGTTCGAGCTTGAGGGTGGCGACGTCGTTGTCGATCCGTTCCTCGTCCAGGTTGCGCCAGCCGAAATAATCGTGGCGGCTGACGCCGTCCAGCTTGCGCCCGTTCAGCGCCGGCACGCCATAGTCGGGAAGGTTGTCGTCGCGCTGGTGGAAGTAGCTCAGGGTCAGGCGGGTCGGGGTGTCCAGGCCGAAGGTCAGGGATGGCGCGATGCCCCAGCGCTGCTTGTCGATCTGTTCGCGCCCGGCGACGTCGTTGTGGTGGGCCATGAGGTTGAGGCGGAAGGCGGTCGATTCGCCAAGCCCTTCCAGCGGCTGGTTGGTGTCCAGGGTCAGGCGCCGGTAGCGGTCCGTGCCCAGCCCGGCGCCCAGGTGGGTGAAGGCTTCGGCCTTGGGCTGCTTGCTGACCATGTTGATGCTGCCGCCGCTGGTGCCGGCACCGCCGAACACCGAGTTCGGTCCCTTGATCACTTCCACCGCCTCCAGGTTGAACAGGTCGCTGCGGCTGGTCTGGGCGCTGTCGCGCAGCCCGTCCACCTGCATGTTGGCGTTGGCGCTGAAGCCGCGGATGTTGATGCTGTCGCCGGAACCGCCGCCGCCCTCGCCGGCGTTGAAGGTGATGCCGGAGACGTTGGACAGCACCTGGCGCAGGCTCAGGGCGTTCTGCTCCTGGATCACCTTTTGCGGCACCACCGTGACGGTCTGCGGGGTATCCAGCAGCGGCACGGCGTACTTGGCCGAGGCCGAGCGTTCGACCCTGGACGAGGCCTGCTCGCCGGTGACCGTGTCGGCTCCCAGTTCCAGGGGATCGTCCTTGCGCGCCGCGTCCTCGGCCAGGGCCGGCGAGGAGCAGGCGGCCATCAACAGCATCAGCGGCGCCAGCGGGCGTTTGGTGGGCAAGGGGGACGGCTCGTTGCGACGATCCATGAAGTACTCCATCTTGGTTATTGAGAATCATTGGCATTTGATTGATGGAGGGTTTTTTTCACAAGCCGGACAGCTCCGAAAAAGCTCCCGGAAAAATCTGATAACCAACGGCAGAGTCCCGGAACAGAGGGCTCGCCGCGCGGCCCTTCTGCCAGGCGGCGTCCGCATCCCTGCCATCGCGCAGACAAAAAAAAGCCCCGCCAATCGACCGGCGGGGCTTTCCCTAAAGCGTGTCGCCTCAGAACAGCGAGGCGACCAGATGGGTGGCGGGCGCCACCTGGAAGTCGATGGACATCATCACGCTCAGCGCGGTGATGGCGACGATGGAGAAGGCGAACAGCTTGCGCGCCCAGACCCGGTCGTCGGCGGTCCAGTAGCCGGTCAGGGCGATGGCCAGCCACCACAGGCTCACCGCCACCGCCACCAGCAGGTAGCCGTAGCCGGCGTAGCCGCCCAGGCACAAGGCGAGGGTCGCCGCCATGAAGGCGAGGATGTAGAGCACGATGTGGATCTTGGTCACCGCGATGCCGCGCGCCACCGGCAGCACCGGGATGCCGGCCGCCTCGTAGTCCTTCAGGCGGAAGATGGCGATGGCATAGGAGTGCGGCATCTGCCACAGGCAGAAGATCGCCAGCAGCGAGGCGGCGCCGGCGTCGAACTGGCCGCTCACCGCGCAGTAGCCGACCACCGGCGGCATCGCCCCGGAGAGGCTGCCGACCAGCGTGCCGTACTGCGAACGACGCTTGAACCACAGGCTGTACAGGCCGACGTAGACGAAGTAGCCGAAGCCGGCCAGCGCGGTGGTCAGCGGGTTGGTCCGCCACCACAGCAGGCCGAAGCCGGCGACCCCGAGGACCAGGCCGTGGGCCAGGGCAGCCTTCAGCGAGATCTGCCCGGTCACGGTGACTCGCCCGCGGGT
This sequence comes from Pseudomonas sp. 203-8, assembly GCF_020708595.1. Lineage (NCBI taxonomy): Bacteria > Pseudomonadati > Pseudomonadota > Gammaproteobacteria > Pseudomonadales > Pseudomonadaceae > Pseudomonas > Pseudomonas sp. 203-8. The sequence goes on from NZ_JAJFDF010000003.1 coordinate 205,634, forward strand.
CCGCTCCATGTGCCGGTCGATGTCGCGGTCGATGCAGTTGTTCAGTACGCACCCACTGGCGACCACCAGCGACAGGCCGATGACCGTGGCCAGCAACAGCATCGGCTCGACGCTGCCGCGGGCGGCGAGGAAGTATCCCCCCGCCACCGCGATCAGGTTGCCGAAGATGATTCCCGGCTTGGCCACCAGGAGATAGCGTTTCAGCTTCACGTCATGGCCCTCAGGGCATCGGCATCATCAGCATGTCGGCGCTGAAGATGATCCACAGCGAGAGACCGACCACCAGCAGGATGACGATCACCGTGAAGATGAACGCCATCACGTTCCAGCGCCCTTCCGACGACATGTTCATGTGCAGGAAGCAGATCAGGTGCACCACCACCTGCACCAGGCCGAGGACGACCATGGTGAGGATGGTCGCGTGGCGCGAGAAGCCGCCGTCCATGACCATGTAGAACGGGATCGCGGTGAGGATCACCGAGAGCACGAAGCCGATCGCGTAGGAACCCAGGCTGCCGTGGCCGGCGCCGTGGTTGTCGTGTGCAGCGCTGCTCATTACAGGGCCCCCATCAGGTAGACGACGGTGAAGACGCAGATCCAGACGATGTCGAGGAAGTGCCAGAACAGGCTCAGGCACATCATCCGGGTGTTGTTCTGCGCGGTGAGGCCGCGGGTCCAGATCTGCGCCATCAGCACCAGCATCCACAGCAGACCGGCGCTGACGTGCAGGCCGTGCATGCCGACCAGGGTGAAGAAGGACGACAGGAAGGCGCTTCGGCTCGGGCCGAAACCTTCGGCGATCAGGTGGTGGAACTCGTTGATCTCCATCCCGATGAACGCGGCGCCGAGCAGGAAGGTGACCCCGAGCCAGGCGATCGCCTGGCCCTTGGCGCCCTTGTGCGCAGAGAGCATGGCCAGGCCGTAGGTGCAGCTGGAAACCAGCAGGATGGCGGTTTCCACCAGCACGTAGGGCAGCTCGAAGATGTCCTTGCCGCTGGGGCCGCCGGCGGTGTGGTGAACCAGCACCGCGTAGGTGGCGAAGACGCTGGCGAACAGCACGCAGTCGGTCATCAGGTAGAGCCAGAAACCGAATACGGTGTTGCCGCCGCTATCGTGTGCATGATCGTGGTCGTGGCCCACTTCGTGGGCGTCGGCCAGATGCTTGTTCAATACTGCCGTCGACATGGTTCAGACCTGCTTGGCGAGTTGCTGGAAACGGGCGCTTTCGATCTTCTCGATCTCTTCGGGCTGGACGTAGTAGTCGACGTCCTGGTTGTAGCTGCGCACGATGAAGGAGCCGATCATGCCGACGAAGCCGACCGCCATGAGCCACCAGATATGCCAGATGGCGGCGAAGCCGAAGACGAAGGCGAACACGGCGATGGAGAAGCCCGCGGCGGTGTTCTTCGGCATGTGGATCGGCTGGTAGGCCGGCAGCTTGCGGTAGGCGGTACCGGCCTTCTTCATGTCGTGGAAGGCATCCACGTCCTGTACCTTCGGCAGCTCGGCGAAGTTGTAGAACGGCGGCGGCGAGGAAGTGGCCCATTCCAGGGTGCGGCCTTCCCACGGGTCGCCATTGACGTCGGCCAGTTGCTTGCGGTTGCGGACCGAGACGAACAGCTGGATCAGTTGGCAGGCGATGCCGCAGAAGATCAGCACGGCGCCGAAGAACGCGACCACCAGGTAGGGCTTCCACAGCGGGTTGTCGTAGTGGTTCAGGCGACGGGTCATGCCCATGAAGCCGAGGATGTAGAGCGGCATGAAGGCCATGTAGAAGCCCACCAGCCAGCACCAGAAGGAACGCTTGCCCCACTTCTCGTCGAGGGTGAAGCCGAACGCTTTCGGGAACCAGAAGGCGAAGCCGGCCAGGTAGCCGAATACCGCGCCGCCGATGATGGTGTTGTGGAAGTGGGCGATCAGGAACAGGCTGTTGTGCAGCAGGAAGTCCGCGCCCGGGATGGCCAGCAGGACGCCGGTCATGCCGCCGATGGTGAAGGTCACCATGAAGCCCAGGGTCCACAGGATCGGCGTGCTGAAGCGCAGGCGGCCCTTGTAGATGGTGAACAGCCAGTTGAACAGCTTCACCCCGGTGGGGATCGAGATCAGCATGGTGGCCACGCCGAAGAAGCCGTTGACGTCACCGCCCGAACCCATGGTGAAGAAGTGGTGCAGCCACACGGTGAAGCCGAGGAAGGTGATCGCGGCGCTGGCCCAGACCATCGACTTGTAGCCGAACATGCGCTTGCCGGCGAAGGTCGCGGTGACCTCGGAGAAGATACCGAAGGCCGGCAGGATCAGGATGTACACCTCGGGATGGCCCCAGGCCCAGAAGAGGTTGATGTACATCATGGCGTTGCCGCCGAGCTCGTTGGTGAAGAAGTGCATGTCCAGGTAGCGGTCGAGCGACAGCAGGCCCAGCGCAGCGGTGAGGATCGGGAACGAGGCGACGATCAGGATGTTGGCGAAGGTGCAGGTCCAGGTGAAGATCGGCATCTGCATCAGCTTCATGCCCGGGGCACGCATCTTGAACACGGTGACCAGGAAGTTGATCCCCGTGAGCAACGTGCCCATCCCGGATATCTGTAGCGCCCAGATGTAGTAGTCCACCCCTACCCCGGGGCTATAGGCCAGCTCCGACAGCGGCGGATAGGCCACCCAGCCGGTACGGGCGAATTCGCCCAGGCCCAGCGACACGTTGACCAGCATGGCGCTGACCACGAGCAGCCAGAAGCTCAGCGAGTTGAGGAAGGGGAACGCCACGTCGCGCGCGCCGATCTGCAGCGGCACGGCCAGGTTCATCAGGCCGGTCATGAACGGCATGGCCATGAAGATGATCATGATCACGCCATGCGCGGTGAAGATCTGGTCGTAGTGCTCCGGCGGCAGGTAGCCGTGGTTGGCGCCTTCGGCCAGGGCCAACTGGCCGCGCATCATGATCGCGTCGGCGAAGCCGCGGACCAGCATGACCAGGGCGACGACGATGTACATCACGCCGATCTTCTTGTGGTCGACCGAGGTCAGCCACTCGGTCCACAGGTAGGTCCACTTGCGGTAGTAGGTGATCGCACCGACCACGCCGAGGCCCAGCAGGGCGACGACGGCCAGTGTGACCATGACGATGGGCTCGTGGTAAGGCACGGCCGAGAGTGTCAGTTTCCCGAACATCTGCGCTTACTCCTGGGTACTCGGTTGCATGTGCATGTCCTTCATGTCTTTCATGCCCTGCATGGCTTGCATGTCCATGTCCAGCATGTCGTGACCGGTCATGGCGGCTTCGTGCTCAGCCCCGGCGTGCTCGCCGTGCGCGGCACCCTTGGCGTCGCCGTGGTGCTCGTACTTGGTGAGGATGTGGCCGAACAGTTCCGGGCTGACCGAAGAGAAGTAGGTCGGCGGAACGTTCTCGCTCGGCTTGACCAGTTCCGGATAGGTGCCGATCGACAGGCTGGCCGGTGCCGCCTTGACCTTGGCGACCCAGTCCTGGAAGCCCTGCTCGGAGGTGGCGATGGCCTTGAAGCGCATGCCGGAGAAACCGCCGCCGCTGTAGTTCGCGGAGATACCGTCGAATACGCCTTCTTCGTTGGCGATCAGGTGCAGCTTGGTCATCATCCCGGCCATCGAGTAGATCTGGCTGCCCAGCTGCGGGATGAAGAACGAGTTCATCACCGAATCCGAGGTGATCTGGAAATTCACCGGGGTGTCTTTCGGGAAGGCGATCTCGTTGACCGTGGCGATACCCTGCTCCGGGTAGATGAACAACCACTTCCAGTCCAGCGAAACGGCCTGGATGGTGACCGGCTTGACCTCGGAGTCCAGCGGACGGTACGGGTCGAGCTTGTGGGTGCTTTCCCAGGTGATCCAGCCGAGGATCGCGATGATCACGCAGGGCACCAGCCAGACCACCGCCTCGATGCGGTTGGAGTGGTGCCAGTCCGGCTTGTACTCGGCCTGGGTATTCGAGGCGCGGTACTTCCAGGCGAATGCCAGGGTCATCACGATCACCGGGATGACCACGATCAGCATCAGCAGGGTCGCGGTAATGATCAGGGTGCGCTCGTCCATGCCCACCTGCCCTTTCGGGTTGAACAGGGTCATGTCGCAGCCGCCGAGCAGCAGCGCGGGCGCCAGGGAAAGCCATTTCAATGCGGCAAACGGGTTTGCTTTGGTCATCTTCCGGCCTTAATCGATGGAAGGAGCGAGTGGTCGCTCATGGATGTCTCCTTGCAAGGCTTGTGGCGGAGACCGCTGGCTTCAGCCAGTTCCAGACATGCAGTCGCCGCCGGGGTACGGAACGGCCATTGCCCGGCCACGGGAGAAGGCAAGCGGATACCTTTCCCGATTCCGGTGGCGGACTCGTTCCACGCGCTGAGTCGTTCCTTGATGAACAGCGTTTTCGAAGCTGTGCCGGAAGAGGCCAAGGGCGGCCAAGGCACGTGCATGCCTGGGCGAGAAGGATTGCCCTTCCCGCCGGGTGATCAGGTCGCAGTTATCGGTCGGCTATTTGTTGTGCAACAGGCAAGGCAGGAACCCATTTATCGCGATGCGGAGCAGAGACTCGCGCGACGCTCGTTGGACCGAAACTGAGCGTCAGTTATTACAATTCATTTCAGCTGAGGAGCCTATGACACATCTTGCAATAGACTTTCTCAAACATAGATAAAGTAGGGCTTTTACCTGCCTGCGACAGGTTGTCGCAGGCCATACCCTAGCACAACAGTTGGAATACGCGAATATTCTTCGCTTCGAGCAGCATAACGCAAGGAAATCGCCCCCGCGCCAGCATCGTGACCCGAGAGTCAGCGTCTATCGGCCTGCAACTGTACCCCTGCCGTTCGTCCAGATGCGCCAACTGTATCCGCCGCCGGGCCGGCGCTAACGCGCAGGCGCCAGAGCAGCGCGGCGGCCAGCAGGGCGCTGGCTCCGGCCACCAGCATAGCCAGACGGAAGCCCTCGGCCAGCGCGGCCGGCAGCTCGGCGTCGAGCCCCGCCAGGGAACCAGGCAAGCGATGGGCCGTGATCGCCTGGGTGGCGAGCCGTTGCGCATCGGCAATCCCCAGCTCCTCCAGCCGATCGCCCAGGACGACGATCGCCCGCCCGCTCAGCAGCGCTCCCAGCAACGCGATGCCGACGGCCATGCCGGCCTGGCGCAGGGTATTCATGGTCGCCGAGGCCATCCCGGAACGCTCGCGGGCCACGCTCGCCATGACCGCCAGACCGGTGCCGGGAACGGCCAGGCCCATGCCCAGGCCGAGCGCCACCAGCAACAGGCCGACCCAGGGATACGCGGTTCCCGTACCGCAAGCGGCCAGCGCCAGCATGGCCAGGCCGATCACCAGGTAGCCCAGCACCAGCAGGCGTCGCAGCGGTACGTGCCGCTGCAACCGGCCGAACAGCATGGACAGTGCGCCCATGGCGAGGAACTGCGGCGCCAGGTAGAAGCCGGCCTGCTGCGCCGAGGCACCCTGCACCTGCTGGAAGAACAGGGAGAGGAAGAACAGGCTGGCGTAGCCGGAAAAACCGAGGACGAACGAGGCCAGGTTGCAGACGGCGAACCCGGCCTGGCGGAACAACCCCAGGGGCAGCAGCGGTCGGGCGGTCCGCCGCTCGACGAAGAGGAAGCCAAGCAGGCCGACCCCGGCCAGGAGCAGCGCCGGCCAGGCCGTGGGAGACAACCAGCCGCCCTCTCCCGCGGCGATCAGGGCGTAGGTCAACGCTCCCAGCCAGACCACGCTGAGCAACTGCCCCAGGGGATCGAAGGCGGCGTGCTCGGGGTGCGCGGTTTCCTCGATGCCCCACAGGCCCAGGGCGAGCGCCAGCAGGCCGAGCGGCAGGTTGATCAGGAAGATGCTCTGCCAGCCGGCGTGCTCCACCAGCAGGCCGCCGAGCAGCGGGCCGAGGATCAGCGACAGCGCGCTGAAGGAGGTCCAGCCGCCGATCACCTGGGCGCGCTGGCCGGGATCGTGGAAAGCCTGGGTAAGGATCGACAGCGCGCCGGGTATCAACAGCGCCCCGGCGATGCCCTGGACCGCGCGTCCGAACAGCAGCAGCGGCAGCGAGGTGGCCAGCGCGCAGAGCAGCGAACCGAAGCTGAACAGGCCGACCCCGAGCAGCCAGGTGAGCTTGCGACCGTAGCGGTCGCTCAGCGGTCCGGAAGACAGCATGAAGGCGCTCAGGCACAGCGCATAGGCGTCGACCACCCACTGCAGGCCGGCCAGGTCGGTATCCAGGGCGTACTGCAGCGTCGGCAGGGCGAGGTTGACGATGCTGATGTCGAGCGAGGCGATGAAGGTTCCCAGGTAAATGGCGGCGACCAGGGCGACACGACGCGAAGGGTTCATGGAGTACTCCGATGAGAGGGCGCTGGCCCATGAATAATCCATTGACCGACGGTCAGTCAATAAATATCGCGAAACATTCTCATCTTCCTGTCATGCCTCGTCTTCCCCTCCACGCTCTTTTACACTGCGGCCAACCCAACCACCGGACCCGCGCTCCATGCCCGATCGCCACGCCGAACAGCCTGCCCGCCAACCGCGCACCAAGCCTGCGGAGGTTCGTCTCGAGGAACTGATGGCGGCGGCGCAGCAACTGTTCCTAGACAAGGGTGTGGACGCCACCACCATCAGCGACATCGTCGCTGCCGCGGGGGTCGCCAAGGGTACCTTCTATCACTACTTCCAAGCCAAGACCGACATCCTCCTGGCCCTGCGCGAGCGCTTCACCCAGGCTTTCCAGCAGCGCATCGCGAATGCCGTCGAGGCCTGTCCGGCGAACGACCATCCCGGCCGCCTGCGCGCCTGGACCGAGAGCGGCCTGGCGGGCTACCTGGAGGGCTACCGGCTGCACGATGTGGTCTACAGCGAGCACCATCACCACCAGCGCGGCAACCAGGAGCGCGACCGCGTGCTGGAGCAATTGGCGGAGCTACTGGAGAACGGCGCGGCGGCCGGCGCCTGGCCGCTGCGCAACCCACGGCTGAACGCCCTGCTGCTCTACTCCGGGCTGCATGGCGCCGCCGACGACGCCATCGCCGGCGGCCGCCTGGATACCCAGCCGCTGGCCGGCGAACTCGCCGATGCCTTCCTGCGCCTGCTCGGTGCCAGCGACTGAAGCAGGCTCAGCCGCAGAAGGTTTCCTGCAGGTGGCGCCAGTACAGCCGCCCTTCGTCGTCACGGTGCAGGACTACGGTGGACAGGCGCTCGCTGCGACCCGCCGCGTCGGACTGGATTTCCCGATAGGCCAGGGTCGCGCCATCCACGCCTGAAGCCAGCAGACTCTCGCCGTCGATCTCGATGCGCAGCCCAGGACGGGTGCCGCCCTTGCTGCGGAACAGCTCGCCCAGAGCAGTCTTGTCCAGGACCACGCCATGCGGCGTGACCATCGAGAAGTCCTCGGCGAAACGCGCCATCAACGCATCCAGCGCGTCAGCCCGTGAGTCGCCGGCCAGCCAGTCGCGGATCGCCACGTGGGCATGGTGGATTTCCCGGCGGTAGGCACAAGTCATGGTGTAGCTCCTTTCAGGTCTGGACCAGGGCGCGAACCCCGGCGGAATCGATACGCCTCACCCACGGCAGAGGCAATAGCGTGAAAGCGGCGGCGAACAGGAAGCAGTGGACGAAGGCCGCGGGGTCGGCCCGCGCCTGCAACAGGTTGAGCAACCCACCGAGCACGGCCATGCCCAGGCAGAACGCCAGTTGCCGATTGATGTTCCACAAGGCGCTGGCATGGCCCATGCGCGCCGCCGGGACGTCGAGCAAGGCCATGCCCTGTGCCGCGCTGCTACACAGGCTGCCGCCGAATCCCATGGTCGCGTAGGCCCCCGCCAGTTGCCAGAAGCCGCTCCCCTCCCCGCTTCGAGCCAGCCACAGCAGGCCGCCGGCCTGTATCGCCATGCCCGCCAGCAGCAAGGATTTCGGCCCCCAGCGATTGAAGCGTCGCCGGGTCAGGCCGATGGCCAGGCCGGCCGCCAGCGCCCAGGGCAGCATCAGCGCACCGGCACGGCTCGCGCTGAGGCCGAGGGGGCGTTGCAGATAGAGCATGGCGACCAGGTTGGCGCCCATGAAGGCTCCCGGCACGCAGAGATAGACCAGCATCGCCGTACGCAGCAATGGCGCCTCCAGCAAGCCAAGGTCGAGCAGCGCGTCGGTACGAGCGCGCCCGTCACGCCAGTAGCAGCAGCCCAGCACGCAGGCCAGCAGCGCCAGGAGCAGGCCACGCCCGCCGCCGCCGGGCGATCCCAGCCAGGCGAGCGCCACCAGCAGCGTGGCCAGCGCCGCCGAGCCGAGCAGCAGGCCGCGCAGGTCCAGGCGCTGCGCCGCATGCTTGTGCCTGGGCAGCCAGCGCATCGCCAGGGCCAGCACCAGCAGCGCCGGCGCCACGCTGGCGAAGAAGATCCCACGCCAGGACAGGCTGTCCACCAGCCAGCCGCCGAGGGCAGGCGCCACGGCGGGAACGATCAGCGCCACCAGCATCACCCGTGCGGTCAGGCCGGCCCGTGCCGACGCCGGGACATTCCGATAGGCCATGGCCTGGCCGAGGGGGATCAGCAACCCGCCGGCCAACCCCTGGCACAGGCGCCAGACGATCAACGTCGCCGCCGATCCAGCCAGGCCGCAACCCAGCGAAGCGCTGGCGAAACCGGCCAGTGCCAGCAGCATCAGTCGCCGTTCTCCCAGGCGCGAAGCGAGCCAGACGCTCAACGGAATCACCAGGGTCAAGCCGAGCAGGTAGGTGTTGCCGATCCACGCCAGGGTCGCCACCGAAGCGCCAAGGGAACGCCCGATGTCCGGGTAGGCGACGCTGGCGATGAAGATGTTCACCAGGTCCAGGGCGAACCCCAGCAGGTACAAAGTGGCCAGGCGGGACGGTTGATTCATGGGCGCTCCGGAGGTTTGCCGGGGAGCATAGCGAGGCGCTCGCGCTATCTGGAGAGGCTAATCGCGCATAGACTGTCAAATCGAATTTGACAATAGGGACGCCTTCCATGGTCAGCCTCGACCGCTTCGAAACCTTTCGCGCCGTGGTCGACTGCGGTTCCCTCAGCGCCGCCGCCGACACCCTCGGCCAGACGCGTGCGGTAGTCAGCTTCAACCTCAAGCGGCTGGAGGCCGAGCTGGGCGTTTCTCTGCTCAGCCGCAGCACCCGGCGGATGGCCCTGACCGATGCTGGCGAACGCTTCTACCAGCGCTGCGTGAAGGTGCTCGACGAGGCGCGCCTGGCCATCGACGACGCCCGCGCCGAGCATGGCGAACTGCGTGGCAGCCTGCGCGTCACCACCACCCAGGAATACGGCCTGCGCCAACTGGTGCCGGCCCTGCAGGCATTCGCCCGGCTGCACCCGGCGTTGCAGGTACAATTGTCGACCTCATCGCTGCATGCCGACCTGATTGGCGAACGCTTCGACGTCGCCATCCGCCTGGGGCGCCTGGAGGACTCCACCCACCATGCGGTGCAACTGGCCAGCTTCGAGGTCCTGGCGGTGGTCAGCCCGGCCTGCCTGGCGGCGCTCGGCGAACCGCCGCCGACCGACCTGGAGAGTCTGGAGCGCCTGCAGAATCTCGGTCACAGCCGGCTGGCGGACTCCCTGCCCTGGCAAGTACGCGCCCCCGACGGCGCCCTGCGCAGCTACCGCGGACCGCGCCATCCCATGCTGCTGGCCGACAACGCCGCGGCCCTGCGCGCCTTTGCCCTCGACGGCCTGGGTATCGCCGTGCTGCCGGACTGGCTGGTGCAGGCCGACTTGCGCTGCGGCGCACTGCAACGCCTGCTGGCGGACCACGGGTTTCCGCTCCAGGGCGTGCATGCCGTTTATCCGCCGACCCGCCACCTGCCGTCGAAGGTCCGCGCGTTCATCGACTTCCTCAAGACTCGCCTGGGGCACCCGGACGCCGGTTAGAAAACCGAGGCCGCCGCGGTTGCCCGCGGCGGCCTCGGCACAGACGTGGCTCAGTTACCCTGCGGCATCTCGCCGCGCGCCAGGCGCGCATTGATGTCGCGGACCACCGCCGGCAGCTCGGCGATGGTCTCGATCAGGTAGTGCGGACGCGAACCTTCGAACATCTGTTCGATACGCGTCCGCTCGCGCTCCAGTTCGGCCGCCGGCAGCGCCTTGTACTGCTCGTAGGTGAGGCCCAGGGCATTGCCCGAGCAGGTCAGCGCCACCGTCCACATCCCGGCGCGGCGCCCTTCGAGGATACCCGGCCAGGTGTCGTCGACCTTCACGCAGGCCGCCACATCGTCGATCCCCAGGGCGATCACGTTGGCCAGCGCCTGGGCCGGCCATGGCCGGCCGTTGGGCACTTCGTCGGTGGCCACCACGTGGTCGGCGACGTAACCGTTGGTCTCGGCCAGGGCTACCACCTTCTCCATCACCACCGCCGGATAACCGGAACAGGAACCGATCTTCAGGCCCATCCCGCGGAGTTCGGCGATCGCCTGCAGGGCGCCGGGGATCAGCGCCGAATGTTCGGCGATCTTTTCGATCTGCAGCGGCATGAAGCGCTCGTAGATGGCGGTGACATCGTCGTCGCTGGGCAGGCGGCCGAAGACGGCGCGGTAGCGCTCGGCGATCGCCGGGATGTCGCAGAGGGTGCGGATGTGGTCCCACTTGCCCATTCCCATCGGACCGCGCGCTTCCTCCAGGCTGACCTGGACGCCGAATTCGGCGAAAGCCTCGACGAAGATCTGGGTCGGCGCGAAGGAGCCGAAATCGACCACGGTTCCCGCCCAGTCGAGGATGGCGGCCTGGAGGGTGGCTGGCTGGTTGTAATTCATTGTCGTGAACCCTTTTCTGCTCGTTGTCGTTCAGTTCAGATCTCGAGGACTTCCAGTTCGCGCAGCGCCTCGCCGATGGCGGCGACCGCCTGCCGCATCTCCGCGGCGTCGACGTGGCCGATGCAGCCGACGCGGAAGGTTTCCACCTGGGTCAACTTGCCCGGATAGAGGATGAAGCCCTTCTCCCGCACGCGTTGGTAGAAGTCGGCGAAGCGGTAGCGCGGATCGCGCGGCGCGTGGAAGGTAACGATGATCGGCGCCTGGATTTCCGCCGGCAGGAAGCTGCGGAAACCGAGCCGGGCCATCTCGCCGAGCAGCGTTTCGCAATTGCTCGCGTAGCGCCGCTGGCGCGCCGGCAGGCCGCCCTCCTCTTCGTACTGGCTGAGCGCTTCGTGCAGGGCGGCGACCACATGGGTCGGCGGGGTGAAGCGCCACTGCCCGGTCTTGCGCATATAGGCGTGCTGGTCCTGCAGGTCCATGGCCAGGGAGTGGCAGTTGCCGGCGCTGGCTTCCAGGGCGGCGCTGCGGGCGAAGACGAAGCCCATCCCGGGGACGCCCTCCAGGCACTTGCCGGAGGCGGCGATCAAGGCATCGAACGGAACTTTCCGGGCATCGATCCCGATCGCCCCGAAGGAGCTCATGGCATCGACGATCAGGCGCTTGCCGTGACGCTCGACGACCTTGGCGATGGCCTCGAGCGGATTGAGGATGCCGGTGCTGGTCTCGCAGTGGATCAGCGCCACATGGCTGATCGCCGGATCGGCGGCCAGCAGACGCTCGACGTCAGCGGCGGTGGTCGGCACGTTCTCTTCGGTCTCGAAGGTGCTGAAGGGCCGTTGCAGAACCTCGCAGATCTTCGCCAGGCGCTTGCCGTAGGCACCGTTGATCAACACCAGGACCTTGCCGTCGCGCGGCACCAGGGTGCCGATCGCCGCTTCCACGGCGAAGGTGCCGCTGCCCTGCAACGGTACGCAGGTGTGGCTGCCTTCGCCGCCTACGATCTTCAGCAGGCGCTGGCAGACGCTGGCGGTGAGTTCGTTGAAATCGCTGTCCCAGGAGCCCCAGTCGACCATCATCGCCCGACGGGTACGGTAGGAGGTGGTCAGCGGACCGGGGGTCAGCAGGATGGGTGCGCGTTCGGCAGTGCTCATGCTCATTTCCTCTGCGGGAATCGGCCAAAGAAACCGGATCGGGCTTCGCGGTCCGGGCGGTCGTTCCGCGCCGGCGTTCCAGGGAAGCCTGGAGACATAAGGTGAGCGCCGCGCTACTATCGTTCAAATTGTTTGTTCCGATGCCAGCCATAAGCCAGGCCGATACCATGAATCTCTTCCAGCTCCGCGCCTTCGACGCCGTCGCCCGCGAAGGCAGTTTCACCCGCGCCGCCGAGCGCCTGTGCATCAGCCAGCCGGCGGTGACCGGACACGTCAAGGCACTCGAGGAGCACTACCAGGTCACCCTGTTCCGGCGCACCGCCCGGCGCATCGAACTGACCGAGGAGGGCTCGCGCCTAGTGGCGATCACGCGCACCCTGTTCGCCCTGGAGGAAGAAGCCGAGGCCCTGCTCGACGCCAATCGACAATTGGTCTCCGGCCGCCTCGAAGTCGCCGCCGACGGCCCGCACCTGGTGATGCCGATGCTCGCCCGGCTGCGCGCGAGCTATCCGGGAATCACCGTCAACCTGCGTCTGGGCAACGCCCAGGAGACCCTCGCGGCGCTGCTCAGCGAACACGTCGACGTCGCCGTGCTGACCGAGGTCGAGGCGCGTCCCGGGCTGTTCCTGGAGGAGTTGGTGAATTCGCGCATCTGCGCCCTGTTGCCTCGCCAGCATCCCTGGTGCGAACGCAACGAAGGCGTACCGCTGGAAGAGCTCGACCAGCAGATCATGGTGCTGCGCGAACCCGGTTCGATCACCCGCCGCACCTTCGACCGCGCCTGTGCCGAGCAGGGCGTGCAGCCACGGGTGCTGCTGGAGCTGGACAGCCGGGAAGCGGTGACCGAAGCGGTGGCCGCCGAACTGGGCGTCGGCGTGGTGTCTTCCCTGGAGGTCGGCAACGATCCGCGGGTTCGCGCGGTGCCGCTGGTCGGTCCCGAGCTGACCAACCGCCACCTGATCGGCTGCCTGGAGAAGCGCCGCGGCCTGCGGGTGATCAGGGCATTCCTGGAACTGGCGGCGGCCTGAGTCGCGCCTCAGCTCCAGTGACGCTCGCGGGTGCGGCGGTCTTCGCCGAAGCCGAACAGCGAGGCCAGCGAATACACGATCAGCTCGGCGATCCAGGCGACCAGCAAGGCGCAGCCCAGGCCCCAGGCGATCACCTCGGGCTTGAGCAGGACCTGGTAGCTGTAGCTGGCATAGGTTTCCATCAGCAACTCATGGTTCGGTGCGCGCAGCATGTGCCAGGCGCGGGCGTACCAGGGACCCTGCATGGCCTGCCACTCAGCGTCGAGCATGCGCGCGCGACGCATCAGGCGGTCGAGGTTCTCGCCGTCGCGCTGGAACACCGGATCGCTGTTGCTGCGGTAATGCCTGACCAGTTCCTCCAGGCTACCGTTGAAGAACTGCCCGGCGGTCTGCTGGAAGCCCTGGATGTTCTGCGCGGCCTCCAGGCGATGGGCGTCGACGCGCTTGGCGTAGTCGTCGATGAAACCGGGCACCTGCACCCCGAGCAGCAGGCCCAGGGTGAACAGCAGCAGTCTCAGGTAACTGCGGAACATGCGCTCTCCTCGTTCACGGCGGCGATTCAGACCCGCCCCTTGGCCAACACCTCGCCGCCCCACCAGAGGACCCACTCGCCGCTCTGCTGCAAGGTCCAGTTCTCGTTGTCGGTGAGCGGCTCGGTGGCGATCACCGTGACCACATCGTCCGGCGTGGTTTCCGCATGGAAGTCCACGGTCAGGTCGGCATCCTTCAACCGCGCCGGGCCGAATGGCGCACGGCGGGTAATGTAGGCGAGTTTGCTGGAGCAGAAGGTGAACAGCCAGTCGCCGTCGCTGATCAGGGCATTGAACACACCTTTCTTGCGATATTCGTCACAGGCCGAGATCAGCACCGGCAACAGCACCTCCACCGGCACCGGCTCGGGGAAAGCCCGGCGCACGCGGTTCAGCAGGTCGCAGAAGGCCGCCTCGCTGTCGGTCTCGCCGACCGGGCGGTAGAAACCGGGCTTGGGCTGGAAGTCGGCCAGTTGGCCATTGTGCGCGAAGGTCCAGTAGCGCCCACCGAGTTCGCGGATGAAGGGGTGGGTGTTGCTCAGCCCGACCTTGCCGACGTTGGCCTGGCGGATGTGCCCGATGACCGTCTCGCTCTTGATCGGGAAGCGCTGCACCAGCCGCGCCACCTCCGAATCGACGCTCGCCAGCGGGTCCTGGAACAGCCGCACGCCGCGTCCTTCGTAGAAGGCGATGCCCCAACCGTCGCGGTGCGGGCCGGTACCGCCGCCGCGCTGCATCAGTCCGGTGAAGCTGAAGACGATGTCCGTCGGGACGTTGGCGCTCATGCCCAATAGTTCACACATGGCTCAAACCTCCCTGAGCAAGGCTGTACGTAGTAGTTCTCGTTCCCGCTGCAGACGCGCCTGCAGGCTCGCGCGACCGACCGGCAGGAAACGGGTCAGGGCGCGCCAGAGCAGTCGCGGCAGGTCGCCGCGACGCCGGGGAATCAGGTGCAGATGCAGGTGCGCCACGTGCTGGTTGGCCGCCACGCCATCGTTGAGCAACAGGTTGATGCCTTCCACGCCGAAACCGGCCCGGCGCAATGCGCGACCGATACGCTCGGCGAGCGCCAGGAGGGCGTCGCGGGCGGCGGCGGAAAGATCGCTCAGGTGCGGGGCGTGCTCGCGGGCTACGATCAGCACGTGCGCCGGTCGCAGCGGAAAGATGTCCAGCAGGACGATGAAATGCTCGTCCTCGAAGAGTCTGTGCGCCGGCTCGCGGCCACCCGCTATGGCGCAGAACACGCAATCCATGGGAAATCCCGACATAGGCCTCGCCTCATGCTGAACGCCTGCCGGGCGTAGCGCAAGAATGGATTTCGTCGCGAAAGGCTACAGGCGCGGCTCGATGCGCATGCGCCGGTCGCCGTGCTCGTCGGTGCGGGTGTCGACGTCCGGCATCAACTCGGGCTGCAACATCTGCCGCAGGGTCGGCTCGTCCTCGGCGTCCTGCGACGGATGCCGACGATTCTTCCAGGCCCGCTCCAGCGGCCAGCGGATGGCGGCGATCAGCAGGTACAGGCCGAAACCGAGCAGCGCCACCAGGGCCAGGTCAGAGACCGCGCGCCAGGCGTTGTTGCCGACCTTGAACACGACATCCAGCGCGGTGATGGCGATGGCCGGGGCGTAGAGGTCGTTCTGCGGGTCCACCGGAGTCGGCGTGAACAGCAGGATGAAGACGATCAGCCGCAGGGGTTCGCGCAGCCAGCGCCACATCCAGCCGGTCATCAGCCAGAACACCAGCATCAGACCAAGTCCGGCGATGGCGTAGGCGCCCCAGGCGATCAGATAGTCTTGTTCATTCATGCGGCGTGCGTGGCGATAGCGGTGATGGGGGGCTTATGATAGCCGCTTTTGCATGCCGACGCGCCTACCCACCGATGGCGGGCGCCGCGCCGCCAGTTTTATTCAGATTTCCCGGCCTCGCGCATGGCCGGATCGACGAGGATTCCCGATGCCCCATCCGCAGCCCCCCATCGCCCGCCGCGACGCCGGAAGCGACCCCTACGCCTGGCTGGAGGAGCGCGACGCCCCGGAGGTGCTCGACTACCTGAAGGCCGAGAACGCCTACCTGGATAGCGAACTGGCCGACCAGGCCGGGTTGCGCGAGACCCTGTTCGAGGAGATCAGGGGACGCATCCGCGAGACCGACCTGTCGTTGCCCAGTCCGTGGGGTCCGTGGCTGTACTACCAGCGCACCACCGCCGGCGACGAATACCCGCGCCACTACCGCTGCCCACGTCCGGAGGACGGCAGCCTGGCGGTCGACGAAGGCGCCGAGCAACTGTTGCTCGATCCCAACCAGTTGGCCGACGGCGGCTTCCTCTCCCTCGGCGCCTTCAGCATCAGCCCCGACCAGAGCCTGCTGGCCTACAGCCTGGACACCAGCGGCGACGAGATCTACCGCCTGTTCGTCAAGGATCTCGCCAGCGGCGCGGTGCAGGCCCTGCCCTTCGAGGACTGCGACGGCAGCCTGACCTGGGCCAACGACAACCGCACGCTGTTCTTCGGTGAACTGGATGACACCCACCGCCCGCACAAGCTCTATCGCCACCGCCTGGGCGAGGCCGGCGCCGAGCTGGTGTTCGAGGAAGGCGACGGGCGCTTCTTCCTGCACTGCTACCGCTCCAGCTCGGAACGCCAGCTGATCCTCCTGCTCAACAGCAAGACCACCAGCGAGGCCTGGGTGCTCGACGCCGACCAGCCGCAGGGAACGTTCCGTTGCCTGGCGCCGCGCGAGGAAGGCCACGAGTACTACCCCGACCACGGTCGCCTCGACGGCCGGGGCCTGTGGCTGATCCGCAGCAACCAGGCGGGGATCAACTTCGCCCTCTACCAGGCCGAGGAGCCGCGGTCGACTCGCGAGCACTGGCAACTGCGCGTGGCCCACGACCCGCAGCGGACCCTGGAAGATGTCAGCCTGAACGCCGAGGCGGTGATCCTCGGCCTGCGCGATGGCGGCCTGCCGGTTATCGAGGTGCAACCGCAGGGCCTGCCGGCCTACCGCGTGCAGTTGCCGGACGCCGCCTACAGCCTCTACGTGCAGGACAGCCTGGAATTCGACAGCCCCTGCGTGCGACTGCGCTACGAGGCCCTGAACCGTCCGGCGCAGGTACGCCAGCTGAACCTCGCCGATGGCACGCAGACCGTCCTCAAGCAGACCCCGGTGGAAGGCCCCTTCGACGCCGACGCCTACGCCAGCCGGCGCATCTGGGCCAGCAGCGGCGACGGCACGCAGGTGCCGGTCAGCCTGGTGGCGCGCAAGGAAGTCCTCGACGGCATCGCCGCCGGGCGCCCCGCGCCGCTCTATCTCTATGGCTACGGCGCCTACGGGCATAGCCTCGATCCCTGGTTCTCCCACGCCCGCCTGAGCCTGCTCGAACGCGGCTTCGTCTTCGCCATCGCCCATGTCCGTGGCGGCGGCGAACTGGGCGAAGCCTGGTACCGGGCCGGCAAGCTGGAACACAAGCAGAACAGCTTCGACGACTTCATCGCCTGCGCCGAGCACCTGCTCGCCGAGGGCTACTGCCGTCCCGAGGGTCTCGCCATCAGCGGCGGCAGCGCCGGCGGGCTGTTGATCGGCGCGGTGCTCAACCAGCGCCCGCAACTGTTCGGCGCGGCCATCGCCGAGGTGCCTTTCGTCGACGTGCTGAACAGCATGCTCAATCCGGACCTGCCGCTGACCGTCACCGAATACGATGAGTGGGGCAACCCGCAGGAGCCCGAGGTGCATGCGCGGATCGCCGCCTACGCGCCCTACGAGAACGTCAGGGCCCAGGACTACCCGCACCTGCTGGTGGTCGCCGGCTACAACGACAGCCGCGTGCAGTACTGGGAAGCCGCCAAGTGGGTGGCGAAACTGCGGGCGACCAGGACCGACGCCAACCTGCTGCTGCTCAAGACCGACCTCGGCGCCGGCCACGGCGGCATGAGCGGCCGCTACCAGGGGCTGAAGGACGTGGCGCTGGAATACGCCTTCCTGCTCAAGGTCCTCGGCCTGGTATGACCACCGCGGGGGCCGGCGACGCCGGCCTTCCGCCACGAAAAAGGGAACCTTCGTGAAACGACGCTTCTGGCCCGCCATGGGCCTGCTCGCCGCGATCATGCTGGCCGTCTACCTGGCGAATCCGTTCGGCACCGCCAGTCTCGACCCGCGCGCACGGCTCCTCGGCGTGGCGCTGTACAAGATCCCTTCGCGCTCGATGGAACCGACCTTGCAACAGGGCGACTTCATCCTCGCCAACGCCGCGCGCTACGCCTTCGCCGACCCGCAGGTCGGCGACCTGGTGGTGTTCCGCTTCCCGCCGCAGCGCAGCATCGCCTATGTGAAGCGCATCGCCGGGATACCCGGCGATCGCGTGCGGATCGATGGCGGCCGGCTCTACGTCAATGAGCGCCCGGTGACGGAGCCCTACCTGGCGCAACAGGCGCTGCGCCAGCCGGACTCCCTGCGCATGGCCGAGCGGACCGTCCCCGCCGGCCAATACTTCATGCTCGGCGACAACCGCGACAACTCCAACGACAGCCGCTACTGGGGCTACGTACCGCGCGCCGACCTGGTCGGCCGGGTGTTCGCCGTCTGGTATGCCGAGGACACCCGGCGCATCGGTTCGGTGCGCTGACGCCCCTCAGAAGAACTGGGTGACGCTGATCTTGGCGTTGCGTCCCTGGCTGTAGACCAGGTCGCCGCCCAGCGGCTGGCGATAGGAGCGGTTGAACAGGTTGTCCACGGTGAAGTCGATGCGGGTGTCCTTCAGGCCCAGCTTGGCCGGGACCCACTCGGCGAACAGCCGATGAGTGTCGTAGCTGTCGTTGGCCGCGTGATCCCAGTAGATATCGCCGGAACCGGTACCCATCCCGCCGCTGTAGCGATCGCTGGGCAGGCGGTCGGTCTTGCGCACGAACTCGCCCTGCCAGCCGAGCTTGGCATCCCATTCCGGAACCTTCAGGCCGAGCATGGCCACCCACTTCGGCGGCGGGATGTCGCGCGCCCACACGTTCGGTCCCCAGGGATTGCTGTAGGCCCCATCGTGCTTGCCGGTCATCCACGAGTAGGACAGGCTGCCGAACAGCCGCTGGCTGTCGTAGAAGCTCTCGATCTCGAAGCCCTTGATGGTCAGGCCCGGCAAGTTGCGGTAGTTGCTCAGCGGCAGCATGTCGCCGCAGCTACCACCGATACTGCCGTTGTCGATCGACTGCTGGCGGCAGCCGACGCTGCGGGTGCGGAATATCTCGTCCTTGATGCGGTTCTGGAACAACGTGGTGCGGATCTGCAGGCTGTCGCCGGCGACCAGCAGGTCCGGCAGGTTGATCACGCTGCCGCCACGGATCGCATGGATGCGCTCGGCGTCCAGGTCGCGGCTGCTGCCACCGATGGTCGAACTGTTCTGCACTTCGTACTGCTCGTCGATCACCGGCGCTCGCCAGGTCTCGGTGTAGTCGGCGAAGAACGCCAGGTTCGGCGTCGCGGTCCAGAACACCGACAGCCGCGGCGACCAGCCGGAGTAGGTCTGGGCGCGATAGTCATGGCCGAGCTTGGGATTGTCGTAGATCGGCGCCAGGTTGGCCTGGCCGTCGTTGCGCACGCTGTCGAAGCGCATCGATGGGGTGACGGTCAGGCTGCCGTAGGTGATCGCGTCCTGGATGTAGAAGCTCTGCGTGTCCTGCTTGCCGGCCGGCATGAATGCCGGTTGCAGCCAGCCGTAGTTGTAGCGCGGGGTCTCGTAGGTCTTGCCCGGCATGTGCATGAGGATGTCGCGCTTGTGCTTGTGCAGCGCCGCGCCCAGGGTCAGCTCGTGCTGTAGCGCTCCGGTATCGAAACGGCTGGTGTTGCGCAGCTCCAGGACCTTGTCCTGGTACTCGGTACGCATCCGCTTGCCACCGGTGGCGAGCTGGTAGAAGGCGGTGTCCTCGCGACGGTCGAGTTGCTCGGTGCGGGCGTCGGAATAGCTCAGTTGCAGGTCGATCCAGGGGTTGTCCAGCGGATGGTAGTTGTACTTGCCGGTCCAGGTGGTGTCGGTGGTATCGCGGTGGGCCAGCAGGCGGGTCAGGCCCAGCTCGTAGCCGTAGCGGTCGATGGTCCACTGGCTCGGCGGGGTCGGGTAGCTGCTGGCGGAGAACGGCGTCCAGCGCGAGCTTTTCGAGCGCAGGTAGGTGAAACCCACGTCGTGCTCCTCGGTGGGGTGCAGGTTGAGCTTGAACAGGCCGGTCTTCTCGTCCTGGGCGCTGTTGGGCAGGCGCTTGGGGTTGATCGGGTAGTCGGTGGGCGACAGCGGCAGGTTGTCGGCCAGCTTCATGTCGCGGCCGTCGCGACCGTTGAGATAGAGCAGGGCATCGACGCGGCGGTCTTCGCTGCGACCGAACACGGCGCCGGAGTAGATCTTCTGCTGGTCGTTGGAGTGATAGCCGTACTTGAGCATGGCGCCGACGTCGCGGCCTTCGCGCAGCAGGTCCGGCGCGTCCTTGGTCTCCATGTGCACGGTGCCGCCGAAGCCGCCATTGCCGGTGAACACCGAGTGCGGTCCCTTCTCCACCTCGATGCGCTTGATCATTTCCGGTTCGATGAACACGGTGCCCTGCTGGTAGCGCTCGAAGCCGCTCTTCTGCGCGCCGTCCAGGGTATAGGGCACGTCCTCGGCGTCGCCCAGGCCCCAGATGTTGGTGGTCTGTCCGCCCGGCTTGGGCGAGCCGCCCATGGTCACTCCGGGCAGGGTCTGCAGCAGGCTGGGGATGTTGTCCGCCTGCTGGCGTTCGATATCCCGCCGGGTCAGGGTCGAACGGCCGACGTTGCTGGCGTCCACTTCGCGACCGTTGCCGACGATGGTCTGCGCGTCCAGTTGCAGAGCGTTGTCGCTGTAGGCGTCGACCTGGCGCCGGCGCACCACGTAGCCGCCGCCCGCCTCCACCAGCTCCAGCTCGGAACCGACCAGCAACCGCTCCAGCGCCTCGCGCACCCCGTAGCTGCCGCTCAGCGCCGGAGCGCGCAGGCCCCGCAGGAGCGACTCGTCGAACAGCACCTGGACCTGCGCCTGCTGCGCCAGGCGCGACAGCGAGGCGGCCAGCGGCTGCGCCGGCAGGTCGAAGCGTCGTTCGGCAGCGCTGGCGCCGGCGGCCCACAACGCGGCGCCGAGCACGGCGGCGGAACACAGCGGGCGCCAGGCGGCGCGGGTGAAAGGCAAGGTCATGCTGGAACTCTCCCCAAGTGACTGCTGGATGTCGCCGGCAGCGGCGACGGACAGCAGAGAAGACGCAGCAGGGAGAAAAACCCACATATGCGAATGAAAAATATTTTCATTAATGCTGACGACGCGCCTCAGCGCGCCAGGATCAGCACCTCGCCACCAGCCTGCGGCTGCACCCGCACCGGCAATAACGCCGGCAGGGCGAGGAGAAAATCGTCGGGGCGGGCGATCCGCACCGTACCGGAGACCCGCTTGCCGGCAAGCCGGGGATCTCCCAGGCGGATCGGCGCGGCGCGATAGCGCGACAGTTCCTCCACCAGTTCGCCCAGCGGCTTGTCGCGGAACACCAGTTGCCCATCGCGCCAACTGGCGACCTGCTCCGGCGCCACATGGCCGAGTTCCAGGCGCTGCTCGGCGAGGTCCAGGCGCGCGCTGTCGCCAGCCAGCAGCACATGTTCGGCATCCTTCTCCAGGGACGGCTGCAACGCCACGCGCCCCTGTTTCACCGCCACGGCGAGGGCCTGCGCGTTGCGCCGGACGCTGAACTGGGTACCGAGTACGGTGACCCGGCTGTCGCCGCTGCCGACCCGGAAAGGCCGGGCCGGATCGTGGCTGACCACGAAGAACACCTCGCCTTTCTTCAACAGCACGTCGCGGGTGCGCTCGGCGTAACGCACCTGCACCTGGGTATCGACGTCGAGGAACAGCTTCGATCCGTCCGCCAGGACCACCTCGCGCTGCTCGCCAGGTGCCGTGCCGTAGGCGAGGTTCGGTCCGAGCGACTGGTCGCGCCAGAACAGGGTGGCGACGAGCAGCGCGCAGAACACGAAGAACGCCGCCGCCAGCGCCCGGGGCAGGCGCCAGGCCGGCACCGGCTCGGGAATATCGTCCAGCGCCGGGCGCGGCAGGCCGTCGAATTCGCGCCAGAGCCGCTCCATGCCCTCGAGCGCTTCGCGATGGCGCGGATCGGCGCGTAGCCAATCCTCCAGCTCGGCCCGGCAGGCAGCGCTGAAATGCCCGGAACGACGCCGGCTGAACCAGTAGGCGGCGCGGTGATCGATGTCCTCTTCGGTTTCGTCTGCGAACAGCGGTTCCAGTCGTTCCAGCGGCTTCATCCTTCGCCTCCCTGGCCAAGCCGCCGCTTGCAGTGCAGCAAGGCGCTGGCGATGTGCTTTTCCACCATGCTCAGGGAGATTCCCATGCGCTCGGCCACTTCGACCTGGGACAGGCCGTCGAACTTGTGCAGGACGAACGCTTCGCGCCGCCGCGGCGGCAGCTCGGCCAGCGCGGCCGCCAGGTGGCTGAGACGCTGCTGCTGTTCGAAACGCTCGCCCGGCCCGGCCGCCTCGCCTTCCAGCGCGGCGGGTTCGTCGTTCGCCGCCGGCCGGTCGAGATCCTGGCCGCGGCTCTGCTGCCGGCGCCAATGGTCGCGCAACAGGTTGCGGGCGATCTGGAAAAGAAATGCGCGCGGCTGCTCGACCGATTGCCGGCCCGGCCATTTCAGCCACTGGGCGAAAGTATCCTGGGCGAGGTCGGCGGCGTCCGCCGAACTGCCCAGGTGCTTGCGCAGGAAGCGCAGCAACTCGCCATGGAACGCCTGATAGGCATGCGAGACGGAACCACGGAAGCGCTCATCCATCCGTGCATCCTCCGGCGGCGCCCCCCGCGCCGTTGACCCGCTGCAACACCTCGCCTCCCCGCTTCCGTCGGATACGGAAGTCCCTTGCAAATATGCGAATGATAATACATATCATTTCACAAGGTAAGGAAGTGCGACGGACGCGAGCTCAGCCGGCGCGGAAGATCAGGTAGTCCTCCCAGTCGTCCTCGGCCACCTGGGTCTCGCTGAGCATGCGCCCGGACTGGGAAATGCGTTCCTTGTGGACCCGCTCCGGGTCGCCGCAGACCAGGTGGTGCCAGAGCGGCAGGTCCTTGCCTTCGGCAACCAGGCGATAGCCGCAGGTCGGCGGCAACCACTGGAACTCATCGGCCTGCGCCGGGGTGAGCTGGATACAGTCGGGGACGAAACGGATGCGCTCGGCGTAGTTGGTGCAGCGGCAGCTTTGCAGGTCGAGCAGCTTGCAGGCGATACGCGTGTAGTAGACGCTGCCGTCGTCCTCGTCCTCGAGCTTCTGCAGGCAGCACAGGCCGCAACCGTCGCACAGCGACTCCCACTCGTCCTGGTCGAGTTGGGCGAGGGTCTTGCGTTTCCAGAAGGGTTCGACTTTGGCGGCCATGGCATCGGGGGCTGGTGAAAAGGCGCGATAGTCTAGTCCCCCGCCCCCTCCAGGCCAAGCACCGGCCGGCACATGGCTACTTCAGGTAGGAACGCAGCGCGGTCACCACCAGTTCCAGGTCTTCGCGACGCTGCTCCGCGCTCGCCTGCTCGGCGCCGAGGTGTTCGCGGATGTGCCCCTCCAGCACTTCGTTCATCAGGCCGTTCACCGCACCGCGGATCGCCGCGATCTGTTGCAGCACCGCCGCGCATTCGCTGCCCTCTTCCAGCGCCTGCTCCAGCGCCCGGGTCTGCCCGGCGATGCGGCGCACCCGCGCCAGGAGCTTCTTCTTCCCATGGATGGTATGGGCCACCGCTCTCTCCTCAAGGTAATATACTGGGGTATAGTATATTTTCGACGTCTCGACAGGACAGTAGCAAATGCCCGGCACCCCGACTACCCAGCCCCTGCGCCATTCCCATCGGTTCGACCAGGGCAACCCGCTGGCCGAGCGCAACACGCGCTGGGCGGTATTGCTCACCGCCTGCATGATGGTCGCGGAAATCGCCGGCGGCTGGCTGTTCAACTCCATGGCCCTGCTCGCCGACGGCTGGCACATGAGCTCCCATGCCCTGGCCCTGGGTCTTGCGGTACTCGCCTACGGCGCCGCGCGGCGCTATGCCAACGACCCGCGCTTCAGCTTCGGTACGTGGAAGATCGAGGTGCTCGGCAGCTACACCAGCGCCCTGCTGCTTCTGCTGGTGGCCGGGCTGATGCTCTACCAATCGGTCGAACGCCTGCTCGACCCCAGCCCGATCCACTACCAGCAGGCGATGCTGGTCGCCGCGCTCGGCCTGCTGGTCAATCTCGCCTGCGCCTGGCTGCTGCGCGACGGCCATGCCCACCACGGGCACGGCCACTCGCACCACCACCACCACCACCACCACCACCACCACGACCATCATGCCCACCGGCACGATCTGAATCTGCGCGCCGCCTACCTGCACGTGCTGGCGGATGCCGCCACCTCGCTGCTGGCGATCGTCGCGCTGGCCGGCGGCCTGCTGTGGAACGCGGCCTGGCTGGACCCGCTGATGGGTATCGTCGGCGCGGTACTGGTCAGTGTCTGGGCATGCGGCCTGATCCGGCAGAGCAGCCGGGTATTGCTGGATGCGCAGATGGACGCGCCGGTGGCTGCGGAAATCCGCGCGGCGATCGCCAGCAGCCCGCTGCCGGCGGAACTGCTCGACCTGCACCTGTGGCAGGTCGGCCAGGGCAAGTACGCCTGCCTGCTGAGTCTGCTGACCACCGAGGAAGGCAGCGCCGACTATTTCAAGCGCCGCCTGGCCGAGCATGAGGAACTGGTGCACATCACCGTCGAGGTGAACCCGCTGCTCCCGCTCGCCGCCTGAGGGAACGCGGCTCAGTAGCCGCGAGCGAAGTCCACCTCGCCGCGCATGGCGGTACCCGCCCAGAAGCGCGCGAGGTTGTCGCGGAACAGTTCGACCATCGCCCCCGGCAGGGTCGGCGCGGCGGTGTGCCCGGTCAGCAAGAGGCGCGGGGTATGCCAGAACAGGTGGTTGGCCGGCAGCGGCTCTTCGCGGCAGACGTCGATCACCGCGCCGGCCAGTTGGTTGTTCTCCAGTGCCGCCACCAGGTCGGCGTCCACCACCGCGACGCCACGCCCGGCATTGATGAACAGCGCCGTGGGCTTGAGCCGGGCGAACAGCGCACGGTCGTAGATGTCGTGGGTATCGGGGGTGTCGGGCAGCAGGTTGATCAGGTAGTCGGCCGTCTCCACCAGGCGACCGAGGTCGTCGAGCGACCCCATGCGGTTGAACGGCACCAGCGAACGCGGATTCTTCGCCACCCCGGTCAGGTCCATGCCGAAGCCGGACAGGGTATGCGCCACCGCCTGGCCGATCTCCCCGGTGCCCACGATCACCACCTGCCGGCCACGCAACCCGCCAGGCGTGCGGCTATCCCATTGCGAACCGACCTGGCTGGCCAGGCGACCGAGGAACTGGCGCTCGTGGGCGAGCATGTAGGTCAGCAGGTATTCGCTCATCACCTGGCCGAAGATGCCTACCGCGCGTGTCAGGCTGTAGTCCTTCGGCAGGTCGGCGGCCAGCAGCGGCGTGATGCCCGCCCAGGTCGACTGCACCCAGACCGGATGCACGCCCTGGCGCAGCATCTGCGCCACCAGGTCGGGCTGGCCGAGCCAGATCGAGCACTCGCTGGCGGCGTCGATGAGTTGCAGGGGATCGTCCCCCGCCACCACCTTCAGGCTGGGGTCGGCCGCCATCAGCAGCGCGGCATAGAGAGCGTGGTCACGTTCGAGAATCAGCAAGCGCATGGGTCACACTGCCAAGCCGGACAAGGGCTGGCGATCAGGCCGGAGAATATTGTTCTTTCATGCATCACGGCTCCTGGAGGGAAGCCCTCGAGAGCAGCAGGTTTGGCGCTGGTAGACCACGGTCGCTGCCAGGGGTTCCGCTATCGTGCGACATCTTGCGGACATCATGCACCGAAGGCGCAGCCTTGCACAGAGCGGGTTTCACGTCGTGAAAGTGGCGCCGGGAAGCCGGCGCCAGCGGGGTACGGCTCGCGTCAGAGCGGGTCGTTCATGCGCAGCAACTCTTCCGGGAGATGCTCGATGTACTCTTCTTCGCCCGGCGGCATCTGCAAGTGGAAGCCCTGCTTCTCGATGTTCTCCAGGACCTTGGCGACATCCTCGCGGGCCAGTTGGCGCTCGGGGGTGAGCAGCAGGTCGAAGACATGTTGCGGCGCGCCGAACGGCACCAGCAGGGCCTCGGGTACGCGGCTCAACGCCTCGCGCTTGTCGACGTAGAGGTACATCTCGTTCTTGCGCGGGCTCTTGTAGACGGAACAGATTCGTTTCATGCGCTCTCCAGGGCGTCCAGCAGGGCCTGGCCCATGCGTTCGCGGCGCCAGCCGCGGAGGGAATCGGGCAGTTCGTAGGGACCGTCGGGATAGCCGCTCTTGAGCAGTGCCTCGAGGATCTTCTTGCGCAGCATCAGCTCAGGCGCCATGCCCAGGGTCTCCGCTTCGCGCTGGCCGATGGCGCGCAGGCTCTTGAGCAGCGGGGTGACCTCCGGCGGCAGCGGCTCGGGCAGCGCCTCGGGCCATTCGCTCTGCGGCAGGCGCGCAGCCTGGGCGATCAGTTCGATGAGGAAGTCGCCGTCCTGGCGCACGGTGCGCGGATGCATGTCTTCGATCGCCGCCAGGTCGGTCTTGTTCTTCGGCAGCAGGCGCGCCAGCGGCCACAGGGTACGTTCGCGCAGCACGTGGTTGCGCGGCCGGTTGCGCAGGCGTGCCTGCTCCTCGCGCCAGGCGCAGAGTTCGCGGAGCACCGCCAGTTGCTGCGGACGCAGCCGCCAACCCAGCTTGACCTCGCGGTAGGCCTCGCGCGGATCACTCTCGCGGCAGAGGTTGGCGACCAGTTCGGCGCCGTCCTCCAGCAGCCAGGCGCGTTTCTCCTCGCTCAGCCGCGCATCCAGGGCCAGGTAGACCTGGGCGAGGTGCTGGACGTCGTCGGCGGCGTAGCGCATCTGCATCTCGGTGAGCGGCCGTTGCAACCAGTCGGAACGGGTCTCGTCCTTGGGCAGGTCGATGTCCAGCACCTCCTTCACCAGCTTCGAGTAGCCCATCGAATGGGCCATGCCGAGATAGGCGGCGGCCAACTGCGTATCGAACAGCGGCACCGGCAGGCTGCCGGTGAGGCGCAGGAACACCTCGAGGTCTTCGCTGCAGGCATGCAGCACCTTCACCACCCGCTCGTCTTCGAGCAGCTCGGCGAAGGGGCTCCAGTCCTGGATCAGCAGCGGATCGATCAGCCACTCCTGCCGGCCATCGCCCACCTGCACCAGACCGGCCGCGGGATAGAAGGTATCGACGCGCATGAACTCGGTATCGAGCGCGAGGTACGGCTGTGTGCGCCATTCCCGGCATTGCTGCGCCAGGCTGGCATCATCGCGGATCCACTGGATTTCGGGCGCGGTCACGAACATCTCCTTGGTCAAGTGCGGCGCATTATATAGAGCCTGGCGCCATGCGAGCATTCCGCTCGGCACCGCGCTTGCCGATGAGCGTAGCGAATGTCCATACTCCGCCCTTTGTCCGACAATCCGAACAAGGGAACTGCATGAAGAAGCTCAGCGGAATAATCGTCCTCCTGCTGGCTGGCGCGGCTCTTTACCTGGCCCTGAAGACCAGCCCGATCGACCCGCTCGCCTGGGATGCTCCGGCCGCTCCGCAGATGACCGGGGTCCTCGAACCCAACGACACCCTGATGAAGGCCGAGCTGCTTGGCCAGGGCCAGTTGCACGGCCCCGAGGACACCGCCGTGGACAGCCAGGGCCGCGTCTATGCCGGTCTCGCCGACGGCCGCGTGGTACGCCTGGACGCCAGCGGCAAGGTCGAGACCTTCGTCGACACCGGCGGCCGCCCGCTGGGCATGGACTTCGATGCCGCCGGCAACCTGATCCTCGCCGACGCCTGGAAAGGCCTGCTGCGCATCGATCCGCAGGGCAAGGTGGAAACCCTCGCCACCGAGGCCGACGGTGTCCCCTTCGCCTTCACCGACGACCTCGACATCGCCAGCGACGGCCGCATCTACTTCAGCGACGCTTCCAGCAAGTTCCACCAGCCCGACTACATCCTCGACCTGCTCGAGGCCCGACCGCACGGCCGCCTGCTGCGCTACGACCCGTCCACCGGCAAGACCGAGGTGCTGCTCAAGGACCTGTACTTCGCCAATGGCGTGGCACTCTCGGCAAACGAGGACTTCGTACTGGTCAACGAGACCTACCGCTATCGCATCACCCGCTACTGGCTGAAAGGCGAGAAGGCTGGCCAGCACGAGGTGTTCATCGACAACCTGCCGGGCTTGCCGGACAACCTCCAGGGCGACCGCAAGGGTACCTTCTGGGTGGCCCTGCCGACCCCGCGCAAGGCCGACGCCGACTTCCTCCACCGGCATCCCTGGCTGAAGGCGCAGCTGGCCAAGCTGCCGCGCATGTTCCTGCCCAAGCCGACCGCCTACGGGCTGGTCATCGCCATCGACGAACAGGGCAGGATCGTCCGCAGCCTGCACGACACCAGCGGCCACCACCTGCGCATGATCACCTCGGCGAAGCCGGTGGGCGACCAGCTCTACTTCGGCAGCCTGGAAAACGACCGGATCGGCCGCCTGGCGATCCCCTGAAAAGGCCGAGGCGAAAAAAAGCCCGGCGCAAGCGTCGGGCCAAGCCAATCGGACAAGCGTCCCGAGGGATAGAACACAGGAGCGGGTATCTCGGAACGAGCCGATTCTGCATGTCTGGACAAATCCCCCGCTGCCGGGCGAGGCTGATGACCGAGTAGGAATCTTCCTCGCCTGGAGCCAGCCCTTTCCTTTCGCCATTTCTCCACCTCGCCGCGCGACGCCGGGATGACGCGACGCGGTCCAAGGGGCATGATCCACCCATTCGCCACCGGCTTTGCTTCCCGACCCAAGGAGTCCGCGATGTCGTCCGCCCAACTGCTGACCGCGCAACAACTGGCCGCCCGCCTCAGCGAACCCGACCTGCTGGTCCTCGACTGCCGTTTCGCCCTCGAAGACCCGTCCTACGGTGCCCGCGTCTATCAGGAGAACCACATTCCCGGCGCGCATTTCGCCGACCTCGAACGGGATCTTTCCGCTCCCGTGCGCAAGGGCGTGACCGGTCGCCATCCGCTGCCGGATCCCGCCGAGCTAGCGCTCAAGCTACAAGCCTGGGGCCTGCGCCAGGATAGCCAGGTGGTGCTCTACGACGACGGCCCCGGCGCATTCGCCGCCCGCGCCTGGTGGCTGTTGCATTGGCTGGGCAAGCGCGATGGGGTCTACCTCCTCGATGGCGGCCTGGCGGCCTGGAAGGCTGCGGGGCTGGCACTGACCAATGGCGAAAGCAGCCTTCGACCCGGCGATTTCCAGGGCCAGCCCGATGCCTCGCTGTTGATCGACGCCGCCACCCTCCAGGCCCAACTGGGCCAACCCGGACTGGCGCTGCTCGATGCTCGCGCGCAGCCGCGCTTCCGTGGCGAAGTCGAGCCCATAGATCCGGTCGCCGGACACATTCCCGGTGCCCAGTGCGCCGCCTTCACCGACAACCTTGGCAGCGACGGCCGCTTCCTTCCGCCGGAACAATTGCACCAGCGGTTCTCCGCCCTGTTGCGCGGTCGCCCGGTGGACGAGCTGGTCGCCTACTGCGGCTCCGGCGTCACCGCCTGCCACAACCTGTTCGCCCTGAGCCTCGCCGGCTTCCCGCTTCCGCGCCTCTACGCCGGCTCGTGGAGCGAGTGGATCACCGACCCGCGCCGCCCGGTCGCCACCGGCGACTGACGCCATACGCTCGGACGCGGCTTACGCCGCGTCGGGCAGCTTCCTGAAGTAGTCGAGCAACTCCTTCTGCAACGCCTCGTTGCGGAACAGCCCGAAATGCCCGACCGCCCCCTCGGCCCGTCCCTTGCGACGCAACTCCAGGTGCGCCGCGGCATAGACCTGGTGAAGCTTTTCCGCCGCAGCCCACGGCACGTAGTCGTCGTCCTCGAACAGGAAGCTGGCGACGGGGATGTCCAGCGCCTCGTAACCCTGCCGCTGCAATCCGAAGCGCGGTGCCAGGAGGTAGTCCGGCTGCCGCACCCAGCGCGCCCAGTCGCGCATGAAATGACTCGGCATATCCAGGCTGCCGAGGCCGAAGAAACGGCTGGGAAAGCGTCGGAGCAGTCCGGTCAGTAGCGGCACCGCCACGCAGAACAGGCCGAACATCTGCCAGCGTTGCCTGCCTCGCCAGCGCCTCCAGTACGGAAACGAACCGGCGACGAACGCGGCGCCGCTCAATCCGCTGGCCTGACCAGCCAGACCGAGCAACTGCGCGCCGATGCTATGGCCGACGAAATAGCGCGGTAGCTCCGGCGCGCGCGCTCGGCACCAGGCCAGCGCCGCATCGATGTCCTCGCGTCCCCAGTCGGCCAGGCGATAGCTAGCCACGGCAGGGTCGTCGCCTTCGCTGCCGCGGTAGCTGAACAACAGCACCTCATAGCCGGAAGCCGCGGCCAGGACGGCGAAGCGCTGGTAGAAGGCGCGCCTGACGCCGAGCGCGCAGGCCACCACGATGCTCCCCTGCGCATCGCCGACGGCCGGGAAGTGGTCGCCGGCCAGGCGCACACCGTCACGGCAGGCGATCTCCACTGCGGTACTCATTCGCTCCCTCCTTTGCCGTGCGGGTTCGAGCAGCCGGGACGGACGCAATGCTCGACGGATCGCCAGGCGTGCTAGCATGAACATACCGACGGTATGTAAGAAGGCAGCAGTATGAATGTCAAGAGCAGGCAGCAGGAAAATGCCGAGGCGACCCGCGAGGCACTGCTGGAAAGCGCCCTCTCCGCCTTCATCGAACATGGCTACGGCGGCGTCTCCATCGACGCCATCGCCCGCGAGGCGCGCGTGACCAAGGGCGCGTTCTACCACCACTTCGGCAGCAAGCAGGAACTGCTCGCCGAATGCTACGAACGCCAGGTACGGACGATCGCCGAGGACCTGGACAGGGTGCCGGCGCATGTCGACAAGTGGGCGGAGGCCGCCGCACTGGCCGAGGCCTTCATCGACAGCGTGATGGCGCGCGGCAAGCGGCAACTGTCGCTGCAGGAGGTGATCACGGTCGTCGGCTGGGAGCGATGGAAACGCATCGACTCGCGCCACACGCTGCGCTACGTCGGGCGCCTGGTGGACGAACTGGCGGCCAGTGGCGAACTCAAGGACTACCGCCGGGAAACCCTGGTCGGCCAGCTCTACGGCTTCCTTACCCAGGCCGCGATGAGTCTTCGCGATGCACGCAACAAGCGGCAAGCGGCCAATGAAGTGAAAGCCATCATCCGCGACTTCCTCTACAGCCTGCGCAGGGGCTGAGAATGCCGCCCAGCACAAGCGAAGCAAGGACGCGCCGGTTTAATTTCCAGCAGGCATATCAGTCGTTCTCTAAAGCTGGAAACAATTTAAAAACAGTCCTTTACAGCCGATTTGTTTCACTACACTTCAAATCAAGCGGCTAAGTCCGCTATCGGCGGGGCCATCGGAATAGAAGCTGCCAAACTGCCCGGCCCCGCCGATCCACCTTGCGCGAGGCCGTCATGGGTATTTCCGCCAACGATCTTTGCCAGCACGTGATACGCCCGACCCTGGACTACCTGTCCTGCCACAGCCCCGCCGCCGAAGCGCTGCTGCTGGGCGCGGCGGCCTGCCAGTCGGCGCTGGGGAGCGCCCTCGACGACCGCCGTGGCCACGGCCTGTACCGGATCGCCAGCGAACGCCACCAGCAGCTCTGGGACCAGTACCTGGCGCTGGACCCGGAGCGCGCCAGCCGGGTCCGCGGCCTGGCCAGCCAGCATGCCTTCCTTGCCGCGCCGCACCTGGAACTGACGGTGAACCTGCGCTACAGCACGGCCATCGCCTGGTCGCTGGTGGAAGCCGCGCGACTGCCGCTGCCCGACCAGCACGACCACCTCGCCCAGGCTCGCGTGTGGCGCCAGGTATTCCAGCCGCACGGTCGCCTGCACGAGTTCATCGACGCCTGGCAACGCTGCATCGGCAGTCTCAGCCAGGTCGCCTGACGGCGAATGGAAAAATCCCGCGTCCGAAACAGACCAACCGGTCAGAAAATTTTTTACATACAGACACGAACGGTTGCGCTACCTTCGCTTCACTGGCACCGGAGCCAACCGCTCTGTTCCGCACCCTGCGGAACTTCGGAACACTGGCGCCGGTCTGGGAATCTTGGTAGTTTGCGCGCCGTTATACACAGGAGTTGCTCCAACAATGAAAACAATATGGTTTAAAACCTCTCTCGCACTGACCATTAGCGCTGTCTCCACCTACACCCTCGCCAACGGCATCGCCATCAACGAACAGAGCGCCAGCGGCGCCGGCACCGCCTACGCCGGCCGCGCCTCGTCCGCGCTCGATGCCAGCACCATCTACGGCAACCCGGCCGGCCTGTCCAAGCTGAAACGCACCGAAGTCAGCGGCGGTCTGGCCATCGTCAAGGCCAAGGACGACATCAGCCAGGCCCACAGCACCGCCCAGGGCAGCAACAAGGGCGACTCGGTACCGCTGGCCGCCGTACCGTTCGGCTACTTCTCCACGCCGATCAACGAAGATTTCACTTTCGGCCTGGGCATCTACGTGCCCTACGGCATCATCAACGATTACGAAAACGGCTTCATGGGCAGCTCCCACGGCTCCTATAGCAAGGTGCAGGTGATCACCGTGCAGCCGACCATCGCCTGGAAGATCAACGACAAGGTTTCCGTCGGCTTCGGTCCGACCTTCAACCGCATCGACGGCCAGTTGAAGAACACCCTGGCCACCAATGGCCTGCTCGGCAGCAACGGCGATACCAAGATCAACATCAAGGGCGACGACACCGCCATCGGCTACAACGTCGGCGTGATGGTCGACCTGACCGACGACACCACCTGGGGCCTGACCTACCACTCCAAGGTCAAGTACCACCTGGGCGGCAACACCGAAGTGAAGAACGCTCCGGGTGCCCTGGGCCTGAACGGCAAGTACGATGCCAAGCTGGACATCACCCTGCCGGAATCGGTGGATACCTCCATCACCCACAAGTTCGACGACAAGTGGACGGGCTACCTGGGCGCCGTCTGGACCCGCTGGAGCCGCCTGGAGAAGATCGAGGTGCGCAACAGCGGCGTACCGGCGCTCGGCCAGGCCCTGGGCTTCAACACCATCGGCGAAGACCTGAACTGGCGCGACACCTGGTCCTTCTCGGTAGGTACCTCCTACCAGGCCACCCCGGAGTGGGTGCTGCGCACCGGCTTTGCCTACGAGCCGTCGCCGACCTCCAACGAGGACCGCAACGTACGCATCCCGGTGGGCGACCGCAAGGTCTTCACCGTCGGTGCCGGCTGGTCGCCGAACCAGGACCTGACCGTCGACGTGGCCTACGCCTACCTGTGGGAAACCACCGCCGGCGTCAACCAGGAAGGCAGCGCCCTGCAGCCGGCCTACAGCGCCAAGTACGACAACAGCGCGCATGGCCTGACCGCCCAGGTCACCTATCGTTTCTGATCGCACGCGCCAACGAAGAAGCCGGGCAATGCCCGGCTTTTTCATGCCTGGCCGCCCCTCAGGGCTGGCTGGCGATGGCCTTCTCGATGGCGGCCTGGAGCTGCGGATCGTCCGGGGTGGTCTTGCTGGAGAACTGCGCGACCACCCTGCCCTGGCGATCCACCACGTACTTGTAGAAATTCCAGCGCGGCGCCTGGCCGCTCTGCTCGGCCAACTGGCGGAACAGCGGGATCGCCTCGTCGCCGCGCACGTGCTGCGGCTGGGTCATGGCGAAGGTCACGCCGTAGTTGCCATAGCAGATCTTCGCGGTCTCGGCGGTATCCGCGGCTTCCTGCTTGAAGTCGTCGGAAGGTACCCCGAGCACTTCCAGGCCCTGCCCCTTGTAACGCTGGTAGAGCGCCTCGAGCCCCTTGAACTGCGGGGTGAAGCCACAGTGGCTGGCAGTGTTGACCACCACCAGCGGCTTGCCGGCGTAACGCTGGCAAAGATCGATGCTTTCCTTGGAACGCAGCTTGGTCAACTGGCCCTGCAACAGTTCCGGGCAATCGGCGGCCCAGCCGCTCAGCGGCAGCCCGGCGAGCGCCAGGACGGACAACAGCACGCGAGGTTTCATGGAATGGCTCCTTGGCGACGAATGTCCCAGCTTACCCTTCCCCGCGCCTATCGCCACCTATCAGCATGCGCCCATGCCCAGTTCCAGCAGCGCCAGTCCGCCACGCTGCCAGCCCCACCAGGCGAGTCCCAGCAGCGCCCCGGCGGCGAGCAGCCAGGCCAGTTTCACGCCGCGCCTCCGGCCACCTGCAGGCGCGCCACCGGACGCTCGCGCACCGGCCAGTTGAGCAGCGCCGCGAGCAGGCTTAGCAGGATCGACAACTGCCAGACCAGGTCGTAGCTGCCGGTGCGGTCGTAGACCACCCCGCCCAGCCAGCCGCCGAGGAAGGCGCCCAACTGGTGGAAGAGGAACACGATGCCGCCGAGCATCGACAGGTTGCGCACGCCGAACAGGGTCGCCACGGTGCCGTTGGTCAGGGGCACCGTGGACAGCCACAGCAGCCCCATGGCCACGCCGAAGGCGTAGGCGCTGTAGACGCTCAGCGGCAGCCAGAGGAACAGCACGATCACTACCCCGCGCACCAGGTACAGCGCGGTCAGCAGGCGCGGCTTCGACCAGCGCCCGCCGAGCCAGCCGGCGATGTAGGTGCCGAACACGTTGAACAGCCCGACCAGCGCCAGCACCGTGGTGCCGACCTGCGCCGGCAGGTGCTGGTCGACCAGGTAGGCCGGCAGGTGTACGCCGATGAACACCACCTGGAAGCCGCAGACGAAGAAGCCCAGCGCCAGCAGCCAGAACCCGGAATGCGCGCAGGCCTCGCGCAGCGCTTCGCCGAGGCTCTGTTCGTGGCCCTGCAGCGGCAACGGGCGATCCTTCATCAGCCCGGCCAGCGGCACGATCAGCGCCACCAGCAGGCCCAGGGCGAGCAGGGCCGAGGACCAGCCCAGCCAGCCGATCAGGCCGAGGGTACCGGGCAGCATGGCGAACTGGCCGAAGGAGCCGGCCGCGCTGGAGATACCCATCGCCATGCTGCGCTGCTCCGCCGGCACTGCGCGGCCGACGGCGCCGAGGATCACCGAGAACGAGGTGCCGGAAAGGCCCAGGCCGATCAGCAGGCCGGCGCTCAGCGACAGCCCGGTGGCCGACTGCGAGAGTCCCATCAGGACCAGACCGAGGGCGTACAGCAGGCCCCCCACCAGCACCGCCCGCGCCGCGCCGTAGCGGTCGGCGAGCGCCCCGGTGAACGGCTGGGCCAGGCCCCAGACCAGGTTCTGCAAGGCGATGGCGAAGGCGAAGACTTCGCGGCCCCAGCCGAAGTCGGCGCTCATCGGCGCGAGGAACAGGCCGAAGCCATGTCGCACGCCGAGGGACAGGGCGAGGATCAGGGCTCCGGACAGCAGGATCCAGAAGGCGGCACGCGGCATGGGTCGCTCCATCTACGGGTATATACCCGCTTTATCGTGAACGAAGCGCCTCGGCGAGAGGCTTCGTCGGTTGTCAGTCCAGTCGCTCCAGTTCCGCCAGCAACGCCGCCAAGGCGCCGCTGCGCTCCT
The DNA here is from genome assembly GCF_020708595.1 of Pseudomonas sp. 203-8. NCBI lineage: Bacteria > Pseudomonadati > Pseudomonadota > Gammaproteobacteria > Pseudomonadales > Pseudomonadaceae > Pseudomonas > Pseudomonas sp. 203-8. The sequence goes on from NZ_JAJFDF010000003.1 coordinate 240,744, forward strand.
CGCCAAGGCGCCCGGCGAGACGCCGCTGCGCATCTTCCCAGGCCGGCGTTCCGCGCTCCAGGGCATCCAGCCCGGCAGGCGTCAGCTCGACCAGGCGGTTGCGCTGGTCCTCGCCACCGGTCAGGCGCAGCAGGCCGTCGCCTTCCAGCACCCGCAGGTTGCGACCGAGGGTGCTGCGGTCGAGTCCCATGGCTTCGGCGAGTTCGGAAATGCTCGGCCGGTCCAGGCGCCGCAGGTGCCGCAGCAGGGAAAACTGCGCCACCTTGAGGCCGGTATCGGCCAGCGCCTCGTCGTAGAAGCGGGAAACGCTGCGGGCGGCGCGACGCAGTTTGGTACAGAGGCATTGGGTCGGTAGCATGGATGCGTGTATATACCCGTACTTCTCGACGGTCAAGCGGATTGTCCGAACTGCCAACGCCGTCTGTTGCCCCTGCCAAGGCCGGACGCCGGGCGCTGGCCTATAACTCGCGCTGTCAGCGGCGACCGGGAGCACCCGGCGCCCTCCATCCATCGCCGAGGTAGCCATGCCCGTTTACAAAGCCCCGCTGCGCGACACGCGCTTCCTGCTCAACGAAGTCTTCGATTTCCCCGAGCATTACCGCAACCTGGTCAACGGAGCCGAAGCCACGCCGGACATGGTCGATGCGATCCTCGGCGAATGCGCGAAGCTCTGCGAGGAAGTGATCGCCCCGCTCTACCACAGCGGCGACGAGGAAGGCTGCCACCTGGAGAACGGCGAAGTACGGACGCCGAAGGGCTACAAGGAAGCCTACGAGGCCTATGTCGCCGGCGGCTGGCAGGGCCTCTCGCACCCGGTGGAGTACGGTGGCCAGGGCCTGCCGATGAGCCTCGGCGCGCTCAAGCAGGAGATGATGGGCACCGCCAACTGGCCGTTCTCCATGTATCCCGGCCTCTCCCTCGGCGCGATGAACACCCTGATGCAGCACGGCACCGAGGAACAGAAGCAGACCTACCTGGTTCCGCTCACCGAGGGCCGCTGGGGCGGCACCATGTGCCTCACCGAGCCGCAGTGCGGCACCGATCTCGGCCAGGTGAAGACCCGCGCCGAGGCCAACCCCGACGGTAGCTACGCCATCAGCGGGACGAAGATATTCATCTCTTCCGGCGAACACGACCTGACCGAGAACATCGTCCACATCGTCCTCGCCCGCCTGCCGGACGCACCGAAGGGCACCCGCGGCATTTCCCTGTTCATCGTGCCCAAGTTCCTTCCCGGCGAAGGCGGCGCGCTCGGCCCGCGCAACGGCGTGAGTTGCGGCGCGCTGGAGAAGAAGATGGGGATCAAGGCCTCGGCCACCTGCGTGATGAACTTCGACGGCGCCACCGGCTTCCTCATCGGACCGCCGAACAAGGGCCTGGAATGCATGTTCACCTTCATGAACAGCGCCCGCATCGGCACCGCCATCCAGGGGGTGGCCACCGCCGAGCTGGCCTACCAGGGCGCCCTCGCCTACGCCCGCGAACGCCGCTCCATGCGCGCGCTCTCCGGGACCAAGGAACCCGACCAGGTCGCCGACAGCCTGATGCACCACGGTGACGTGCGGCGCATGCTGCTGACCCAGAAAGCCATCGCCGAAGGCGGCCGGGCGCTGGTCTACCTGGCCACCCAGTACGCCGACCGGATGATCCAGGGCATCCTCAGCAACGACGACGCCGAATACGAACGCTGGGACGACAAGCTCGGCTTCCTCACGCCGATCCTCAAGGGCTGCCTGACCGAACTCGGCCTGGAAAGCGCCAACCTCGGCATGCAGGTGTTCGGCGGCCACGGCTATATCCGCGAACACGGCATGGAGCAGATCGTCCGCGACGCGCGGATCGCCACCCTCTACGAAGGCACCACCGGCATCCAGGCCCTCGACCTGCTCGGCCGCAAGGTCCTGCTGATGACCCAGGGCAAGGCCGTGCGCGACTTCACCAGGGGCGTGGCCCGGTTCGCCGTCGACCTGCTGAAGAACGAGCCGCGCATGCGCGGCCGCGCCCTGGTGCTGCTCAAGCTCTGCGCCCAATGGAACCTGCTGACCCTGCGCATTGCCCTCACCGCGCGCAAGCAACGCGATCTGGTGAGCACCGCCAGCCACGACTACCTGATGTTCTCCGGCTACGCCACGCTGGCCTATTCCTGGGCCCTCCAGGAAGCCGCTGCGCGCCGGCGACTGCGCCAGGGCGGCAGCGAGTCGGCGGACTTCTACAAGGCCAAGATCGCCACCAGCGAGTTCTACTTCGCCCGCCTGCTTCCGCGCGCCAAGGGCCACGCGGCGGCAATGGCGAAGCCGACGGGTTCGATCATGGACCTGAAGAGCGAGCACTTCGCCTTCGACTGAGGCGACCACCCGCAGCGCGCGCCAGCGGAGCCTCAGTCTCCGCTGGCGCCAGCCGGGGTCAGCAACAACGCACGAACGTCGTCGAGCATCGAGTCCCATTCCTCCTGGCCAATGTCCATCAGGCGGAAGTAGCGCAACATGAAAGCGCCCTCCACCGCCAGGAACGCCAGGCGCGCACGGCGTCCCTCAGGTGCGGACAGGTCCAGGCCTTCCAACCGGCTGCGATACCACTGGTTGCTGCCCTCCAGGTGCTCGGGCGTCTGGATCAGCGCCGCCATCAGCGCCGCCGCTTTGCTGCTGGACAGCTCGTCCGAACGCTGGGTCGCCTCGGCATGTGCGCGAACCCGCGTCAGTGGCGTCGGCTGCTTCCCTGCCACCGCTTCGAACAGGCTGTCGTAGGCCTTGCCCCAGCGCTCGAAGATCGCGTCGATCAGCGCATCCTTGGTACCGAAGCAGTACTGCACGCCGCCCTTGGTAATGCCCATTTCCTTCGCCACCGCATCGATGGTCAGGCCGGCCGCGCCTTCGCGGCCGATCACCGCCTCGGCGGCATCGAGCAACTGGTCACGGTCGATCGTTCGTCGGCGTCCCATGGCTACCTCTTGAATTTAAATCCATACGTATGTATTTATATTTTCACGCGCCCGCCCGTGGCGCGCAATTCCCGTTATCCACGGCGAGCGATGAACCGTTCGCCACAGAGGTTATCCTATGTTCCGGCAGAACCGCTGGCTGGTCCTGGCCATCGTCTCCAGCGCCCTGTTCCTCATCATCATCGACATGACCGTGCTCTACACGGCCCTGCCGCGCCTGACCCACGACCTCGGCGCGACGGCCGCGGAGAAACTCTGGATCGTCAACGCCTATCCGCTGGTGGTCGCCGGCCTGCTGCCCGGCGCCGGCTTGCTCAGCGACCGCCTTGGCCACAAGCGGCTGTTCCTCGCCGGCCTGCCGCTGTTCGGCCTGGCCTCGCTGTGCGCCGCCTTCGCCCCCAGCGCCGCGGCGCTGATCGTCGCCCGCGCCGGGTTGGCGGTGGGCGCGGCACTGATGATGCCGGCGACCCTGTCGATCGTCCGCCATGTCTTCCAGGACGAACGCGAACGCGCCCTGGCCATCGGCATCTGGGCCTCCGTCGCCTCTGCCGGCGCGGCGCTGGGGCCGGTGGTCGGCGGCGTGCTGCTGGAGTTCTTCTGGTGGGGCTCGGTGTTCCTCATCAACGTCCCGGTGGTGGTCGTCGCTTTGTTGCTGGCGCTGCCGGCCATCCCGGCCTGCGGCGGCCAATCGCGGCGCCCATGGGACGCCCTCGGCTCGCTGCAGGTGATGTTCGGCCTGGTCGGGGTGGTGTATGCGATCAAGGAACTCAGCACACGCGCCCCGGACTTCGGGCTGGCCGTCCTCGCCGCGCTCGGCGGCATGCTCTGCCTGTACCTGTTCGTCCGCCGCCAGCGCCGCGCCCGCGAACCGATGATCGACTTCGCGCTGTTCCGCAACCGGCGCTTCGCCCGCGGCGTCGCGGTGGCCCTGGTGGCGACCATGGCGCTGGTCGGCATGGAACTGGTGTTCAGCCAGCACCTGCAACTGGTGCAGGGCCTGACGCCGCTGAAGGCCGGCCTGTTCGTCCTGCCGATCCCGCTGGCCTCGCTGGTGGTCGGGCCGCTGGCCGGCTGGCTGGTGCCGCGCTGGGGCGAGAACCGGGTGATGTGCGCCTCCCTGCTGCTCGGCAGCGCCGGATTGCTCGGCCTGGCCCTGTCCTACCAGTCCGCCACCGGAGCGCAACTGGCCAGCCTGGTGCTGCTCGGCGTCGGCTTCGGCGGCGCGATGACCGCCGCCTCCACCGCGGTGATGCTCAACGTGGACGAACAGAGTTCCGGAATGGCGGCCGCCATCGAAGACGTGTCCTACGAATTGGGCGGGGTGATCGGCGTGACCCTGCTCGGCAGCCTGATGAGTTTCGTCTACGGGATGTCGCTGAGGCTGCCCTCGGCCGAGCTGCCGGCGCGGGTCCGCGACAGCCTCGACGACGCCCTGTTGGTCGCCGAGGGCCTGACGCCGGAGGTCGCGTCGCGGCTCGTCGAGCTTGCCCGGCAGGCTTTCGACCAGGCCTTCGTCGCCGTGCTACTGGCCGCCGCCGCGCTGCTCTTCCTCAGCGCCATGGCGGTCCTGCGCCAGCCGCGTCCGGCTACAGAGCCAGCGCCACCAGCACCGCACACTCGGTAAGTTCGACCAGCGCGCCGGCGGTGTCCCCGGTGGTGCCGCCGAGGCGCGCGAGGAAACGGCTGCGCAGCCAGGCGAAGAGCATCAGCGTCACCAGCAACGCCAGCAGGCCGGCCAGGCCGAACGCCAGGGCCAGGCCGAAACTCACCCCCAGCACCCACGGCAGACTGCGCGCCGGCAGGTGCTCGGCGATGGCCTGGCCGAGGCCGCCGGGGCGCGCGTATGGCGTGGTCAGGAACAGCAGCGGCAGGCTGCTGCGCGCCAGCCACGGGGCCAGCGGCAACAACCCGGCCTCGCCCTGGCCGAGCAGCGCCGCCAGGGCGGAGAACTTCAACAACAGGACCAGTACCAGGACCACCACCGCCACCGGGCCGCTGCGCGGGTCCTTCATGATCGCCAGGGTCCGCTCGCGGTCGCCCAGCCCGCCGACCCAGGCGTCCGCCATGTCGGCCAGGCCGTCCAGGTGCAGCGCGCCGCTCAGCGCCACCCACAGGCTCAGCAGCAAGGCTGCCTGCAACAGCGGCGGCGTACCGTCGAGCGACCGCGCCGCGGCGTACAGCACGACGCCGATCAGCACCCCGACCAGTGGATAGCAGAGCACCGCGCGGCCGAACTGTTCCGGCGTCGGCATCGCCGACAGGCGCACCGGCAGGCGGGTGAGGAACTGCAAGGCGACCAGCAGTGAGCGCAAGGCTTCGCGCATGACTATTCCCCTTCCCGGCATTCGTGCCAGCGATCGTCGCCCTCTCCGGCGCGCAGGCCGAACAGTGCGCCATGACCGACGTCCACCTGCAGCAAGTGCTCGCGCGGCAGGCCACGGGCGCGAGCGAGCAACAGACGGATGACGCCGCCATGGGTCACCAGCAGCACACGACGGCCGGCATGACGCTGGCGCAGGCGTCGCTGGGCGGCCAGCACCCGCGCCTCGAACTCGGACAGCGGCTCGCCGCCCGGCGGGGTAAAGGCGTAGGGATCGGCCCAGAAGCGGCCGAGCGCCTCGCTGTGGCCGTCCATCAGGGCGGCCGCCGAGCGCCCCTCCCAAGCGCCGAAATGCAGTTCGCGCAGATCGTTTTCCAGTTCCAGCTCGATCCCCTGGCGCTGCGCCAGTTCCTCGGCGAAGGCGCGGCAACGTTGCAATGGCGAGCTGACCAGCAGGTCCCAGCGTCCGCCTTCCACCGCCGTGCGCATCTGCGCCCAGCCACGCGCGGTCAAGGCGTCGTCGAGGCTGCCGCGGAAACCGCCGCCGGACTCGGTTTCGCCATGCCGCAGGAGGTCCAGGCGCAGGCTCATGCCGGGCGGTCCGAGACCGCCGCTTCGGCGAAGGTCGCCATCCCCGCGTGCAGCGCGCAGGCCTGGCGCAGCAGCGGCACCGCCAGCGCCGCGCCGCTGCCCTCGCCCAGGCGCAGGCCGAGGTCGAGCAGCGGTTGCGCCGCCAGGGCTTCGAGCACATGGCGATGGCCCGGCTCGGCACCGCTGTGGGCGAACAGCAGCCAGTCGCGGCAGGCCGGGTTCAGGCGCACCGCGCAGAGCGCCGCGACGCTGCAGATGTAGCCGTCGACCAGGGCGACCATGCCTTTCTGCGCGCAGGCCAGGTAGGCGCCGGCCAGCGCGGCGATCTCCAGGCCACCGAGACGGCGGAGGGTTTCGAAGGGGTCGGCGCGATGGGCGCCGTGCAGGGCCAGGGCACGCTCGATCACCGCGGCCTTGTGCGCCACGCCGCTGGCGTCCAGCCCGGTTCCCGGCCCGACCAGCGCGCTCGCCGGCGCATCCAGCAGCGCGCAGGCCATGGCCGCCGCCGCGGTGGTATTGCCGATGCCCATCTCGCCGCCGATGAACAGCTGGCTGCCGGCCTGCTCGGCGCGGCGCACGCTTTCGCGCCCGGCCTCGAGCGCCAGCAGGCACGGTTCGGCGCCCATCGCCGGGGCCTCGACGAAGTTCGCGGTGCCCGCCGCCAGGCGCAGGTGACGCACGCCGGGCAAGGCTTCCAGGGGGAACGCGGTGCCCAGGTCGACCACCTCCAGGCCGGCGCCGAGTTCGCGCGCCAGCACGCTGATCGCCGCGCCGCCGCGGACGAAGTTGCGCAGCATCTCGCCGGTGACCGCCTGCGGATAGGCCGAGATGCCCTCGGCGACTACCCCGTGGTCGCCGGCGAAGACCGTCACCCAGATCCTCTCCAGGCTCGGTCGTTCGCGCCCCTGCAACGCCGCCAGGTCGATCGCCACTTGCTCCAGGCGGCCCAGCGAGCCGCGTGGCTTGGTCAACCGGTCCTGGCGTTCGGCCGCGCGCCGGCGCATCTGCGGGTCCGCCTCGCGGCAGGTGTCGCGCCACCATTGCAGACTCATAGCGGTTCTCCTTTCAACGGCATGGGCAGGCCGGCGACGGTGAAGGTCACCCGTTCGCAGCGTTCGGCGATGGCCTGGTGCAGCCAGCCGGCCTCGTCGACGTAGCGCCGGCTGAGTTCGCCCAGCGGCACCACGCCGAGCCCGGTTTCGTTGCTGACCAAGATGATCCGTCCCGGCAGCTCGCCGAGACATTCCAGCAGCGCCTCGCGCTCGCCGTCGAGACGCTGGGGATCGTCGCAGAGCAGCAGGTTGGTCAGCCACAGGGTCAGGCAGTCGACCAGCAGGCAGCGTCCGGCCTCGGCCTCGCTGCGCAGCGTCGCCGCCAGCGCCAGAGGCTCCTCCAGGGTTCGCCAGTGGGCCGGGCGGCGCGCGCGGTGCTCGGCGATGCGCCGGCCCATTTCGCCGTCGCCGGCCTGGGCGGTGGCGATGTAGCTCACCGCCAGCCCGCTCTCGGCGGCCAGGCGCTCGGCCAGGCGGCTCTTGCCGGAACGGGCGCCGCCAAGGATCAGGTCACGCATGGGGTTCTCCGCAGAGGGCGAGCAATCGCCCGGTATCCAGGTGGCGCTCGACCAGGTCGGCGAGCCGCTCGATGTCGCGTTCGCGCAAGGCCTGGTAGTCCACCGCCTGGACCTCGCGCAGGCCGGCCCAGCGCAGCAGCGCCGAACAGGCCGCGGTGGATTCGAACAGGCCGTGCAGGTAGGTGCCCATGACGTTCCCGTCGACGCTGCGGGCACCATCCGCGCGGCCATCGTCGAGCACCACCGCCGGCCGCGCCAGGGCCTCGCCACGGGTGATCCCGGCATGGATCTCGTAGCCCGACAGCGGCGCATCCTCCAGGCTCAGGCGGCCCTGTACGTTGCGCAATTGCTTGTCCGCCTCAAGGGTCGTTTCCAACGCCAGCAGGCCGAGGCCAGCGCTGCTGCCGGCCGCGCCTTCCAGGCCGAGCGGATCGTGCAGGCGCTCGCCGAGCATCTGCAGGCCGCCGCAGATCCCCAGCAGGCGACCGCCGTAGCGCAGGTGACGGAGGATCGCCTCGTCCCAGCCACGCTCGCGCAGCGCCGCGAGGTCGGCGCGCACGCTCTTCGAGCCGGGCAGGACGATCAGGTCCGCCGACGGCAGCGCCTGGCCGGGGCCGACGAAGCTCAACTCGACCTGGGGGTGCAGGCGCAGCGGATCGAAATCGGTGTGGTTGCTGATCCTCGGCAGCACCGGCACCACCACCTTCAGGCGCGGCCCGACCTTGGCCGCCTGGCGCGTGTCGATGGCGTCCTCCGCCTCCAGGTGCAGGTCGCTGACATAGGGCAGCACGCCGAGCACCGGCTTGCCGGTGCGCGCCTCCAGCCAGTCGAGGCCGGGTTGCAGCAGGGCGATGTCGCCGCGGAAGCGATTGATGACGAAGCCCTTGACCCGCTCCCGCTCCGAGTCGGAGAGCAGTTCCAGGGTGCCGACCAGGTGGGCGAAGACCCCGCCGCGGTCGATATCGGCGACCAGGATCACCGGGCAATCCACCGCTTCGGCGAAGCCCATGTTGGCGATGTCGTTGGCGCGCAGGTTGATCTCCGCCGGCGAGCCGGCGCCCTCCACCATCACCACCCGGTAGGCGGCGGCGAGCCGCCCATGGGAAGCCAGCACCGCTTCCATCGCCACGCGCTTGTAGTCGTGGTAGGCGGCGGCGTCCATGCTGGTCACCGCGCGGCCATGGATGATCACCTGGGCGCCGATGTCGGTGTTCGGCTTGAGCAGCACCGGGTTCATGTCGGTGTGCGGCGCCAGCCGGCAGGCCTGGGCCTGGACCGCCTGGGCGCGGCCGATCTCGCCGCCGTCGGCGGTGACCGCGCTGTTCAGCGCCATGTTCTGCGGCTTGAACGGCACCACCGCGACGCCGCGCCGGGCCAGCCAGCGGCACAGCGCGGTCACCAGGGTGCTCTTGCCGGCGTCCGAGGTGGTGCCCTGGACCATCAGGGTCCGCCCGCGATCACTCATGAGCAGGCTCCTTGAAGCCGAGCAGCGCGGCATCGAGCCGGGCCCAGGCGGCCTCGTCGGCGGGCAGGCCGAGGCGCAGGCTGGCCGGCTGCTCGAATTGGCGGGTGAGGATGCCGCGCCGCGCCAGGTAGTCGTGCAACGCCGCGCAGCGTGGATCGACCAGGCGCTGGAACAGCGCGCTGCCGCCCGCCGGCGGCCAGCCGTGGCGGCGCAGCAGTTCCTCCAGGCGCTGGCTGGCGGCCAGCAGGCGCTCGCGCTGCTGGCGCTGTTGCTGGCGGTCGCGCAAGGCGCTCTGGGCCACATGGCGCACCGGGCCATTGACCGTCCACGGACCGAGCTGCTCGGCCAGCGCCTGCAACAGCGGCCGTTCGCCGAGGGCGAAGCCGAGCCGCGCACCGGCCAGGCCGAAGAACTTGCCGAACGAGCGCAGCACGATCAATCCGGGTCGGTTGCTACAGGCCGCCAGGCTCGACTGCGGGGTGCAGTCCATGAACGCCTCGTCGACCAGCAGCCAGCCGCCGCGACGTTGCAGGCGGGCATGCCAGGCCAGCAGCTCGGCGGGCTCGAAGACCCGCCCGGTGGGGTTGTTCGGGTTGACCACCAGCAGCACGTCGAGGCTGTCGAGATAGGGCTCGACCTCGGCCTCGCCGATCTCCCGCACCAGGTGCCCGGCCTGGCGCCAGGCGTGGGCGTGCTCGGCATAGCACGGCGACAGGACGCCGACCCGCCCGCCCCGCCGCAACCTTGGCAGGGCCTGGATCGCCGCCTGGCTGCCGGCCAGCGGCAATACCCGTTCGGCGCCGTAGTAGAGGCAGGCGGCGGCTTCCAGGCCGTCGTCGCTCTCCGGCAGGCGGGTCCAGGCCTGCTCGGGGATCGCCGGCAGCGGAAACGGCCAGGGCGCGATGCCGGTGGACAGGTCCAGCCAGTCCGCCAGCGGAATGTCGTAGCGGCGCGCCGCCTCGCGCAACCGCCCTCCGTGTTCAAGCATGCAGCCACCCCATGGCCCAGAGTCCGGCCAGCACCAGCAGCCAGAGCAGCACGCCCTGGCGCACCAGCGCCAGGGCCCGATAGATGTCGCGGCCCTGCGGCTGCGGGCCGCTGCCGAGGAGCGGCCGCTGGTGCAGCTCGCCGTGGTAGATCGCCGCGCCGCCCAGGGAAACCCCCAGCGCACCGGCGCCGGCGGCCATCACCGGGCCGGCGTTGGGGCTGTCCCATTGCGGCGCCTGCTCGCGCCAGCAGCGCAGGGCCTGGCGGGTGTCGCCGAGCAGCGCGTAGGTCAGCGCCACCAGCCGCGCCGGCAGGTAGTTGAGGATGTCGTCGATCTTCGCCGCGGCCCAGCCGAAGCGCTCGAAGCGCGCGTTGCGGTAGCCCCACATCGCGTCCAGGGTATTGCTCAGGCGATACAGCACCACCCCCGGCGCGCCGGCCACGGCGAACCAGAACAGGGCGGCGTAGACCGCGTCGCTGCCGTTCTCCAGTACCGACTCGGTGGCCGCGCGGGCGACCCCGGCCTGGTCCAGTTCGCGGGTATCGCGGCTGACCAGGTAGCCGACACGTCGCCGCGCCTCGTCCAGGTCGCCGGCGCGCAAGGCCAGCGCCACCGGTTCGGCGTGCTCGCCGAGGCTGCGCAGGCCGAGCGCGGCGTACAGCGCCAGGGCCTGGACCAGCCAGCCGAGGTAGGGAAGTTCAGCGAGCGCCCAGGCCAGCAGGGTCAGCGGCAGTACCGCGAGGACCCAGGCGGTCACCCCATGGCTGCGCCAGCCGACCCCGGGATCGCCCTCGCCGGCCAGGCGCGAGCGGTTGAAACGGCGCTCCAGGCGGTCGGCCAGGCGGCCGAAGGCGACCAGCGGGTGCCAGCCCTGCGGCTCGCCGAAGCGCGCATCCAGCACCACGCCGAGGATACCCAGCAGTGCGCTCATGCTCGCTCGCCCCAACGGTTCTGGTAGACCAGCTCGGCCAGCGGACGCGGTTCGCTCCAACCCTCCAGCGCCAGCATCGGCGCCGGGTAGAACTCCGCCACCGGGCCCAGGCAGAGCACCGCCACCGCCTCGCTGCCGGGCGGCAGGCCGAGCAACTCGCCCAGCGCGGCCGGATCGAACAGCGATACCCAGCCCATCCCCAGGCCCTCGGCGCGACTGGCCAGCCAGAGGTTCTGGATCGCGCAGGCGAGCGACGCCAGGTCCATCTGCGGCAGGGTCCGGCGACCGAACACATGGCGTTCGCGGTCGTCCATCAGGGCGGCGACCAGCAGTTCGGCGCAATCCAGCACGCCCTCGACCTTGAGCCGCATGAACTCGTCGGAGCGCTCGCCGAGGGCTTCGGCGGTGCGTCCGCGTTCCTCCTCGACCAGCCCGTGGATGGCCCGCCGCAACGCCGGCTCGGTGATACGGATGAAGCGCCAGGGTTGCATCAGGCCAACGCTGGGCGCCTGGTGTGCGGCCTCCAGCAGCCGCGCGAGCAGCTCCGGCGCCACGCTGCCGCCGCTGAAGTGGCGCATATCGCGGCGCTCGGCGATGGCCCGGTAGACGGCGGCGCGCTCCGTGGCGCTGAAGGCGTGGGAAGAATCGGACATGTCAGTCGGCGTCTCGCGCGGGCGCCAGCAACGCAGCGGCGGCCTGCGGGTTGGAAGGCAGGTAGAAATGGATATAGGAAGCCGTCAGCCGGCCAAGACGGAACACCGCCTCCGCCGTGTTCCGGCCGTTCGGGCAGACGCCACGGGCCAGAGGCTCGACGGCGCAGTCGAGGGTCGAGTGATGGAAGGTATGCCCGCGCAGCCGCCCTTCCGGCAGCTCGACCTCCTGCAAGGCCAGGGCGGTCAGGCGCTTCTGCAGGCGCGCCCGGCCCGGCAGCAGGCCGAGCAGTTCGCCGCGCTCGCCGTCGGCGTCTTCCAGGCAGTCGAGCAGGTAGAGCATGCCGCCGCACTCGGCCAGCAGCGGCTTGCCGGCGGCATGGTGGGCTCGGATCGCCTCGGCCATGGCGCGATTGCCCTGCAGGCGCCCCAGGTGCAGTTCGGGGTAGCCGCCCGGCAGGTACAGGCTGTCCACGGCGGGCAACGCCTGGTCCTGCAGCGGCGAGAAGAACGCCAGTTCGGCGCCGAGTTCGCGCAGCAGGTCGAGATTGGCCTGGTAGAGGAAGGCGAACGAGGCATCGCGAGCCACGCCGATGCGCACGCCTTCCAGGCTGCGTTGCAGCGGCGCCGGAGCGGGCACCTCGAAGGTCACCGGCTCCGGCAGGTCGGTCTCGGCGCTGGCCCGCAAGGCATCGGCGGCGGCGTCCAGGCGCACATCGAGATCGGCCAGTTCCTCGGCCTGGACCAGGCCCAGGTGGCGGCTCGGCAGTTCGAACTCGGCCGAGCGCGGCAGGCCGCCGAACCAGCGCATGCCGGGCGGCAGGCAATCGCGCAGGATGTCGCTGTGGCGCTGGCTGCCGACGCGGTTGCCGAGCACTCCGGAAAACGGCAGGTCCGGCTGGAAATGCGCCAGGCCGTAGGCTAGCGCGCCGAAGGTCTGGGCCATCGCCGCGCCGTTGATCACCCCCAGCACCGGCACGCCGAAACGCCGCGCCAGGTCTGCCGCGGAGGGGTTGCCATCGAACAGGCCCATCACCCCTTCGATGAGGATCAGGTCGGCCTCGCCGGCGGCCCGCGCCAGCAGGCGTCGCGCTTCGGCCTCGCCGACCATCCACAGGTCGAGCTGGTAGACCGGCGCGCCGGAGGCGCGGGCGAGGATCATCGGGTCGAGGAAGTCCGGCCCGCACTTGAACACCCGCACCCGCCGCCCCTGGCGCGCATGCAGGCGGGCCAGGGCGGCGGTGACGGTGGTCTTGCCCTGGCCGGAGGCCGGGGCGGCGATCAGCAGGGCCGGACAGCGTGCCTGGGTCATGGGCGAAGCGTCTCCGCGCATGGCGCCGGCATCAGAATTCCACTCCTTTCTGCGCCTTGATCCCGGCCTTGAACGCGTGCTTGACCAGACTCATCTCGGTCACCGTGTCGGCGGCCTCGACCATCCCCGGCTGCGCGCCGCGGCCGGTCACCACCACATGCTGCATGGCCGGGCGCGCCTGGATGTCGGCGAGGACCCTGTCCAGTTCCAGGTAGCCGTGCTTGAGGGCGATGTTCAATTCGTCCAGCACCACCAGGCCCACGTCCGGGTCGGCCAGCAATTGCGCGGCGACCTTCCAGGCTGCCTCGGCCTTGGCGATGTCGCGCTGGCGGTCCTGGGTCTCCCAGGTGAAGCCCTCGCCCATCACGTGGTAGCTGACTTCCTCGGGGAAGCGCCGGAAGAAGGCTTCCTCGCCGGTGCTGGCGGTGCCCTTGATGAACTGCACGACACCGACCTTCATGCCATGGCCCAGGGCCCGCGCGACCATGCCGAAGGCCGAGCTGCTCTTGCCCTTGCCGTTGCCGCTATGCACCAGGAGCACGCCGCGTTCGTCGCGGGCCTGGGCGATCTTCTCGTCGACCACGGCCTTCTTGCGCTCCATCCGCTCGCGGTGGCGCTGGTCCTTCTCGGGGGATTCGTTCATCGTCGATCACTCCTTGCGGCGACGCGGCCGCGCCGTCGCCTCGTTCATTCGAAATACCCGGCCTCACAGGGCCTGGTAGCGCACGCTGAGGTAGACCGCCTGGCCAGGCTGGTTGTAGCCATACGCGGTTTCGTAGTCGGCACCGAACAGGTTGGCGATCCGGCCCTGCAGGCGCCATTCGTCGTTCAGCCGGTACTCGCTGCGCAGGTCGAGGGTGGCGTAGCCGCCCAGGCGCACCTCGTTGGCCGGGTCATCATAGCGTCGGCCTTCGGCGTGCACGCTGGCGCCCAGCGAAAGACGCTCGAAGCGCCGGTCCAGTTCCAGGTTGAACATCCGCTGCGCCCGGCGCGGCAGTTCGTTGCCGTCGTTGACGCCGCCGGAACGGTTTTGCGGGTCGAGGAAGGTCGCGTTGGCGTTCCAGTCCCAGCCCAGCCACTGGCTGCCGAGGACCAGTTCGACGCCACGGATGCGCGCTTCGTCGATGTTGTTCGGCTGCCCCCAGGGGCGCCCCGGCGCCGGACGCGGATCGTTGCCGATCAGGTCGTCGACGTTGGTACGGAAGGCATTTACCGCCCAGTGCCCCCAGCCATGCGTACCGCTCAGCCCGACTTCCAGGCTGCGCGAAGTCTCGGCGTCCAGGTCGGGATTGCCGTAGTCGGGGTAGTAGAGTTCGTTGAAGGTCGGCGCCTTGAACGCCGTGCCGTAGCTGACGGTGAAGCGCAGCGCGTCGCTCAGCGCGTAGCCCCAGGCGGCGCTGCCGGTGTCGTGCACGCCGAACTGCTGGTTGTCGTCGCGGCGCAGGCTCAGTTGCCAATCCTGGCGACCGTACTGGCCGAGGTACTGGGCGAACCAGCCTTTGTTCAGCCGCGAGTCGACGCTGAAGGCTTCGCTGCTGCTGATCTCGTCCTTCTGCCAGTCGTAGCCGAGGGTCAGCACATGGCCTTCGGCCAGAGTCAGGTCGTTCTGCCAGGACAGGCTGTCGCGACGGGTATCGAAGCGCGAGTAGAAACGGCCATCCTGATAGGCATCGGCCTTGTCCTCGCTGCGCCCGGCCTGGAGGGTCACCAGCCAGGGATCGAACGGAGTGAAGCGGGCACGGCCGCCGACCAGGTTCTGCTCGCCGTCGGCGTTGGCATTGAAACCGGAGTTGCCGAAGACCTGGTCATAGTCGTTGTGCGACTTGGCCCTCAGCAGGGTACCGTCGAGTTCCAGGCCATTGTCGAAGCGATAGCCGCCGCGCAGGTTGCCGGACAGGTTGCGGTAGCCGTCTCGGTCTGGCTCATAGCCCGCAGTACCGGCGCGCTTGGTATTGATCCCCGCCGTATCGAAGCTGCTCACCCCGAGGCTGTACCAGCCGTTGCCGGCGCCGCCGCTGACCCCGGCGCTGCCCTCCAGGGTCTGATGGGTGCCGTAACCGGCGGAGAAGAACGGCTTGGCGCCCTGGCCGTCGCCGCGCCGGGTGAAGATCTGGATCACCCCGCCGATGGCCTCCGAGCCGTACAGGCTGGAACGCGGCCCGCGGACCACCTCGATGCGCTCGATCAGCTCCACCGGCAAGTCCTGGAACGCGGTGAGGCCAGCGCTGGCCGAGCCGACCTTGATGCCGTCGATCAGCACCAGCACATGGTCGGACTCGGTGCCGCGCAGGAACAGCGTGGTGTTCTTGCCGAAACCGCCGTTGTTCGCCAGCGACACGCCGGGTACCTGGCGCAACAGCTCCGGCACGCTGCGCGCCTGGCTGCGCTCGATATCCTCGCGGTCGATGACGCTCACCGCCGCCAGGCTCTGGGAAGCGGTCTGGGCGGTACGGGTGGCGGTCACCACCTGGTCGGCAAGGCTGACCGGTTCGGCCAGGCTCAGGGAAGACGCGCCGCACAGCGCCACGGCTGCCGGGGTCAGGAAAACTCTGTTCATGCTCTGCGCTGCTCCGTCGCTCTCACCCGCGCGACCTGGGTTGAGGCAGACGGAGGACGAAGCGACGGCAGGAGACGTCCGACAGCGCCCTCCGCGATGCCGTGGGTGCGTCAGGCCGGTCTCCGGGCTCGCGAGCGAAGCGCTGGACGCTTCCAGCCGCGCCTTCCCATGCCGGAGCACAGTGGTCATCGAGCGGCTGTCTGATTCGCCTACCGTTGCGGGGGCAGCGCTGGCCTGGTTCCGACGGAACGCACCAGCTTCCCTGTTTCACCCCTTGCGGGGCACCTGTCGCAAGGCGCGCAGCTTAGTGGTTCGGGGCTTGCGCGGTCAATGTGGGCGGCCACCGCAGAACTAGCGCCCGGCTCCGGGGAGCGGGTCCGCGCGCAGCGCCGTCCCGGCCGGAGCATGGCTGCGGCACCACTGCCGCCAGGTGGCCTGCAACTGCACCAGCGCGGCGCCGGCCAGCTCGCCGCGTTCGCTGCCGGCCAGCGGGCTGGCGGCCAGGGCCTTGAGCAGGCGCGCGGTCGGCGGGTCGAGGGCGTGTTCACGCTCAGCCCGCGGGCCATCGCCCAGCAGCGCCAGGCGCAGGCGCCGCAGGTAGCGGTCGCGGGCCTGCGCCAGGGACGCCGGGACCTCCTCCAGGCACTGCCGCAGGTAGAGCAGCTCGTCGCCGAAGTCGAGTCCCATCAGGCCGTCCGACCAGGGCTGGCGGCGCCCCTCCGGCAAACGGTCGTAGCGCTGCGCCAGGCGGATCAGGCGATCCGCGGTGCGCCCGCCGAACCAGGCCTCGGCCTGCGCCGGCGAGCGCAGGGTGAGCCGCGCCAGGTCGCCGAGGGTGGCCTGCAGCATGCGCCGGTAATGGCGTTCGCCCGGCCGCAGGCTGACCAGGTTGAACACCAGCACGGCGAAGGCCACCCCGAGCACCGTCGACAGGGCGTTGTTGAGGAAGTGCGCGAGGTCGTAGCTCATGCTGTTGCTCGGCGCGACGTTCTTCACGAAGAAGATGCAGAACGGCGAGGCGATCCCGGCCAGGCTCGCCCGGTTCACGCACAGCGCGGCGAAGAACAGCGGTACGCCCAGGCCCAGGCAGAGCAGCGGGAAGCCGTCCACGCCGGGCAGGTAGAACAGTGCGACGAAGCCGGCCAGCGGGATCGACAGGAGGATCCCGCGAAGGAAGTTCAGGCCGGCCTGGGCCGGGTTGTCGCGGCTGGCGAAGAGACTCAGCACCACCCCGGTGATCGACACCGCGCCCAACCCGCTCGGCCAGGCGCTGGCCAGCCAGAACGCGGCCACGCAGAGGAACGCCAGGGCGCTGCGCAGGCCGAACAGCACGCCGCGCTCGATATCCCGGTGCCAGGCGATGGCGCCCGGCGCCTGGCGGGTGGGCGCGCCATAGACCAGCGCCTCGACGCTGCGCCCGGCCGCCCTCGCCTCGCCGAGCAGGCGTTCGAGGCAGACCAGGCACAGGTGCAACTGTCCATGCGCCGCGTCCAGCGCCAGGCGCAAGCGCTGCCGGCAGGCCTCGAACTCGGCCTGGCGGCCCTCGCGCAACAGTGCCTCGAGTTCTTCCAGCCAGGGCTGCAAGGCGTGCGCGCTGGCCGGATCGAGCAGCCTCCGCTCGCGAGCCACCTTGCGCGCCGCGCGCAGCAGGCCGAGCAGGTCGAGGCCAAGCACGCGCAAGGCCTGGGAACGGGCGCGGCCGAGTGCGCCCTCGAACCAGGCGTGGTCGCGCTGGGCGTCCGCCGCGGCGATCCGCCCCAGCGCCGCGAGCAGCTCGCCGCGTTCGTCGGCACCGCGCAGCTCCGCCGCGGCCGCCTGCAAGCCGGCCTCCCAGGCCGCCTTGCCCTGGTTCGCCAACTGGCGTTCCAGGCGCCGCGGCCAGAGCAGTACATTCACCAGCGCCGCGCAGAGGATGCCCAGGCCGATCTCCGAGCAGCGGGCCACCGCCTGGTCGAACACCGTCGCCGGATCGGCGCTGGCCGGCAGGGCGACGATCGCCGCGGTGTAGCCGGCCAGGACGAAACCGTAGGACGCATGGTTGTGCAGCAGCGACGCGCCGGCGGTGCAGAACGCCAGCCAGAGCGCCATCAGCAGGAGGAAGGGCAGCGACGCCTGACCATAGAGCGCGACCATGCCGATGGACACCAGCGCACCGGCGCAGGTGCCGATCAGGCGGAACATGCCCTTGGCCAGGACCATGCCGCTATAGGGCTGGCTGACCACGAACACCGTCATCAATGCCCATTGCGGCTGCTCCAGCTCCAGGCTGAAGGCCAGGTACAGGGCCAACCCGCCGGCCAGCAGGGCCTTCACCGCGAACTGCAGTTCGTGCAGGCGCGGGCACAGCAGCACCTGCACCAGGTCGGAGGAAAAGAAGGAAGGCTTGGCCATCGCGGACGCCCCGAAATACATGAGCGAGCGAATTATTAGCAAGCTAATTTTCTATTGTCCAGCCTCTCCGCGAACTTTCCGGAAGAGCGTTTCGCCCTGCGAAACATGCGCCGCCGCCCGCACCTCTCCTGCGTGGGAGGCATCACGCCAAGAGCGTCCCGCAGCAGCACGGAGGCCCACTGGAGCCAACCAACACGCCTGCGCAGAAGGCGCCAACCGGCAGCGGCAGCCACCGAACGTTCGTATACAATATCCCGCACGTTCCCAACGCCACGCAGGTTGCCCCGCTTGCCTCTCTCCATGCTCAACGCCCCTAACCTGGGCATCGCCCCTTCGGCCTCCGAGATCATCGCCAAGCACCTGCGCGAAGCGATCATCGCCGGGCATTTCGCCGAGGACGAACCGATCCGCCAGGACGACATCGCGCAACTCTTCAATGTCAGCAAGATTCCCGTCCGCGAGGCCCTCAAGCGCCTGGAAGCGGAAGGCCTGGTGCTGTTCCAGCGCAACAAGGGCGCGGTGGTGACGCGTATTTCCGAACCGGAACTGGCGCAGATGTTCGAAGTGCGGGTGCTGCTCGAGGCGCAGGCGATCCGCCTGGCGGTGCCGAACATGGACGAGACCACCTTCGCCCGCGCCGAGGCGATCTGCGCCGACTTCGTCGGCGAAGACAACGTCGGACGCTGGGCCGAACTCAACTGGCAACTGCACGCCTGCCTCTACGAACCGGCACAGCGGCCGTTCCTGGTCAACCTGATCCGCTCCATCCACGACAAGCTGGAACGTTACCTGCGCATGCAGATGAGCCTGTCCGAAGGCAAGCAGCGCGCCGACCAGGAACACCGCGAGATCGTCGCCGCCTGTCGCGCCGGCGATGCCGAACGGGCCGCGGCACTGATCGAGGCACATATCGTCGGGGTCTGCCGGACCCTCTACGAACACCTGCCGAACCGCCCGGCCAGCACCTGAGCCGGGCCATCCCGGCTATGCCGCTTTCGTCACTCGCCTGAGCGAAAACCCTCAAGCGCCCCGCCCCGCCGAAACGCCACCCTGTGGCGCATACCCCGGCACAGGCGAGGGCCACCATGCAACGCATCCGCATCATCGATTCGCATACCGGCGGCGAGCCCACCCGCCTGGTCATCGGCGGCTTTCCCGATCTCGGCCAGGGCGACATGGCCGAGCGCCGGCGCCTGCTCGGCGAGCGCCACGACGCCTGGCGCGCCGCCTGCATCCTCGAACCGCGCGGCAGCGACGTACTGGTCGGCGCCCTGCTCTGCGCACCGGTCGATCCCGAAGCCTGTGCCGGAGTGATCTTCTTCAACAACAGTGGCTACCTCGGCATGTGCGGCCACGGCACCATCGGCCTGGTCGCCTCGCTGGCACACCTCGGGCGGATCGGTCCCGGCGTGCACCGCATCGAGACGCCGGTCGGCGAGGTCGAGGCGACCCTCCACGAGGACGGTTCGGTCAGCGTGCGCAACGTGCCGGCCTACCGCTACCGTCGCCAGGTCAGCGTCGAAGTGCCCGGCATCGGCCGGGTCAGCGGCGACATCGCCTGGGGCGGCAACTGGTTCTTCCTGGTCGCCGGACACGGCCAGCGCATCGCCGGCGACAACCTCGACGCCCTCACCGCCTACACCGTCGCCGTCCAGCAGGCGCTGGAAGACCAGGGCATCCGCGGCGAGGACGGCGGCGCCATCGATCACATCGAACTGTTCGCCGACGATCCCCACGCCGACAGCCGCAACTTCGTGCTCTGTCCCGGCAAGGCCTACGACCGCTCGCCCTGCGGCACCGGCACCAGCGCCAAGCTGGCCTGCCTGGCCGCCGACGGCAAGCTGCTGCCCGGCCAGCCCTGGCGCCAGGCGAGCGTGATCGGCAGCCAGTTCGAGGGGCGTTACGAATGGCTCGACGGCCAGCCCGGCGGGCGCATCGTGCCGACCATCCGCGGCCGCGCCCACGTCAGCGCGGAAGCCACCCTGCTGCTGGCGGACGACGATCCGTTCGCCTGGGGCATCCGCCGGTGAACGCCGAGGTCATCGTGGTCGGCGCCGGCATCGTCGGCAGCGCCTGCGCCCATGAACTGGCGCGTCGCGGCCTCGACGTACTGGTGCTGGACAGCCGCCGCGGCGGTGCCACCGCGGTGGGCATGGGCCATCTGGTGGCGATGGACGACAACCCGGCCGAACTGGCCCTCAGCGACTACTCGATCCAGGCCTGGCGCGCCTGGGCGGCGGAGTTGCCGGAGGATTGCGCCTATCGCGGCTGTGGCACCCTCTGGCTGGCCGCCGATGCCGCCGAACTCGCCGAAGCCGAGCGCAAGCGCCAGGCCCTGCTGGCCGCCGGCGTCGCCTGCGAGATGCTCGACGCCGCGCGCCTGCGTGACCTGGAACCGGTCTTGCGGCCAGGCCTCGCCGGCGCCCTGAAGGTGCCGGGCGACGGCATCCTCTACGCGCCCAACGCGGCGCGCTGGCTGCTCGAACGAGCCGGCCCGCGCCTGCGTCGATTGCACGCCGAAGTCAGCGAAGTGGACGGCAGCCGCCTGCGCCTGGCCGACGGCCGCTGGCTGAGCGCCGAGGCACTGGTGCTGGCCAACGGCATCCATGCCGGCGAGCTGTGCGCGGAGCTGCCGATCCGCCCGAAGAAAGGCCACCTGCTGATCACCGACCGCTATCCCGGCACCCTCCGCCATCAACTGGTGGAACTCGGCTATGTCAGCAGCGCCCACGCCAGCAGCGGTACCTCGGTAGCCTTCAACGCCCAGCCGCGCCCCACCGGGCAGGTCTTCCTCGGCTCCTCGCGGCAGTTCGACACGCTCGACCCGCAGGTGGAAGGCCCGGTGCTGGCGCGCATGCTGCGGCGTGCCCTGGACTACCTGCCGGGGCTCGCCGGCCTCAATGCGATCCGTGCCTGGACCGGCTTCCGCGCTGCCACTCCGGACGGCCTGCCGCTGCTTGGCGAGCACCCGGCGCAGCCGGGCCTGTGGCTGGCGGTCGGCCACGAGGGCCTGGGCGTGACCACCGCGCCGGGCAGCGCGCGCCTGCTCGCCGCCCAGTTGTTCGGCGAAACGCCGCCGCTGGATCCCACGCCTTATCTGCCGCAACGCTTCCTCTCCAGCTCCGGGAGTGCCCGGCCATGATCGAACTGTTCATCGACCGGCGTCCGCTGCGGGTCGCCGTCGGTACCAGCGTGGCGGCCGCCCTCGCCCTCGGCGGCGACGGCTGCTCCCGCAGCGCGGTCGGCGGCGGGCGGCGCGCGCCGTTCTGCGGCATGGGCGCGTGCCAGGAATGCCGGGTATTGATCGACGGTCGGCGACGCCTGGCCTGCCAGACCGTCTGCCAATCCGGCATGCGCGTGGAGACCCAGGCATGAGCGCCGACTACGACCTGCTGATCGTCGGTGCCGGCCCCGCCGGCCTGGCCGCAGCGCTGGCCGCCGCGCCGAGCGGCGCGCGCATCGCCCTGGTCGACGACAACCCGGCCGCCGGCGGACAGATCTGGCGCGACGGCCCGCGTGCCAACCTGCCGCCGCGTGCCCATCAGATGCGTCAACGCCTGGCCGGGCAGGCCAATGTCGAGCACTTCCCGGCGACCCGGGTGGTCGCCTGCGGTCCCGGCAGGCGCCTGTTGCTGGAAGACCCGCAACGTGGCTGGCAGGTCGGCTACCGACGCCTGGTCCTCTGCACCGGCGCCCGCGAACTGCTGCTGCCTTTTCCCGGCTGGACCCTCCCCGGCGTCACCGGCGCCGGCGGCCTGCAGGCGTTGGCCAAGGGCGGCCTGCCACTGGCCGGCCAGCGCCTGGTGGTGGCTGGCTCCGGCCCGCTGCTGCTGGCCAGCGCCGCCAGCGCCAGCCAGTGCGGGGCGCGCCTGCTGCGCGTCGCCGAACAGGCGCCGGCGAGAACCCTGGCCGCCTTCGCCGTACGCCTCCCGCGCTGGCCCGGCAAACTGTGGCAGGCCGCCGGCCTGTTCGCCCGTAGCTACCGCGCCGACAGCTACGTGCTCGCCGCCCTCGGCGAGGAGCGCCTGGAAGCCGTGCGCCTGCGCGAAGGCGGTCGGGTCCGCGAGATCGCCTGCGAACGCCTGGCCTGCGGCTTCGGCCTGGTGCCCAACGTGCAACTCGGCCAGGCCCTCGGCTATCGCCTCGACGGCCAGGCGCTCGCCGTCGACGAATGGCAGGCCGGCAGCCTGCCCGACCACTACGCCGCCGGCGAATGCACCGGCTTCGGCGGCAGCGAACTGGCCCTGGTGGAAGGCGCCATCGCCGGCCATGCCGCCGTCGACGAGCGCGACGCGGCCCGCCGCCTGTGGCCACGACGGCGACGCTGGCAGGGCTTCGCCGACACCCTGGCGCGACACTTCGCCCTGCGTGCCGAACTGCGCGAACTGGCGGAGGCGGATACCCTGGTCTGCCGTTGCGAAGACGTCCCCTTGGCCGCGCTGGCCGGGCATGCCGGCTGGACCGAGGCCAAGCTGCACAGCCGTTGCGGCATGGGCGCCTGCCAGGGGCGGATATGCGGCGGCGCCGCGCAATTCCTGTTCGGCTGGACGCCTCCGGCGCCGCGTCCGCCGTTCAGCCCGGCGCGCCTGGAGACCCTGGCCTGCTGGCAGGGCGACGCCGGCTAGCGACGCTCGGCGCGATACAGCCAGCCGAGGCCGGCCAGCGACAGCAGCAGGCCACCCAGCAGCATGGGTGTCAGCGGCTCGGCGAACATCCAGTGCGCCCATAGCAGGGTCAGCGCCGGACTCAGGTACAGCGCCGCGCTGCCGCCCTGTGCGGAAAGATGGCGCAGGCCCAGCCAGTACAGGCCGTAGCCGCCGAAGGTGGGCAGCAGCACCAGCCAGGCGAGCCCGAACAGGAATCCGCCGGACAGCGGCGGCCGCAGGCTACCCTCCGCCAGCGCCAGGCCGGCGAACGCCGGCAGCGCGGCGCCGATCTGCACGAACAGCACCACGGCCAGCGATCCCGGCGCATCGTCCCAGCGCTTCTGCAACAGGGTGGCCAGGGCCAGCGCCAGCATGCCCAGCAGCGGCAGGCCGTAGGCCCAGCCCGGCGCCCGCCCCAGCGCCAACGCCGCATGCCCGGCCCAGAGCACCCCGGCGACGCCCAGGGCGATCCCCGGCCACTGCCCCGGCCGCGTTCGCTGCCCCGGCAGGACCAGCGCCAGCAAGGCCACCAGCAGCGGCAACAGGTCGGCCATCAGCGCCGCCACGCCCGGCGAGACGCCGAGTTCGATGGCCTTGGCGATCGGCGCGATGTAGCCCGCGTAGGCCAACGCCCCGATCAGCGCCTGGCGCCGCCACTGGCGCGCCGACAACCGGCGCAGCCCGGCCCAGGCGAAGGGCAGCAGCAGCGCCAGGCAAACGGCGAAGCGCCAGAAGCTGGTGAGGAACACCGGCGCCTGTTCCATGGCATAGCGGTAGCCGACGAAGCCGGAACTCCAGGCCAGTACCATGCCCAGTTGCACGGCCAGCAGGCGGGTCGCCCCGGGCATCGCTCGCGGGGTGCAGGTGGTCGCGCGCATCGCTCGCCTCCGTCGGTCAGGTTCGAGTCGAGGCTAGGCGGCCTCCGCCGCTACTATCAAACGAAACTATCTGCACCAGTCATGCAGGAAATCGGAACCATGAGCACCAACCTGGATATCGAGCTGCTGCGTACCTTCCATGCCATCCTGCGCTTCGGCCGCTTTCTCGCCGCGGCCAGCCACCTCAACCGCAGCCCCTCGGCGGTGAGCACCCACGTCCGGCGCCTGGAGGAACTGGCCGGCGGCCGGCTGTTCGAGCGCGACAACCAGTCGGTGCGGCTGACCCCGCTGGGGCAGCGGTTCCAGCGCCAGACCGCCGAGCTGCTGGAGACCCACGACCGCGTGCTCGCCGGGTTGCGCAGACGGGAAGAGCCGCTGCGGGTGCGCTTCGGCATTTCCGAGGAATACGCCGGCAAGCTGCTCGGCCGCCTCCTGCCACGCCTCGGCGCGGAACTGCCGGCGCTGGAGCTGGAGGTGCTCACCGACGCCAGCGGCAGGCTGGCCGGACGCCTGCGGCGCGGCCAGCTGGACCTCGCCCTGCTGGTGCAAGCGCAAGACGAAACCCCGTACGACGGGCACTCCCGCGAGATCGGCGGCACCCAGCCGGTGTGGGTCGCCGGCCACGGCCTGCGGATCGATCCGCAACGCCCGCTGCCGCTGGCCCTGCACGGCCAGGGTTGTCCCTATCGGCAGGCGCTGCTGGAAGCCCTCGGCGCGACGGGCCGGCGCTGGCGCACGGTGGTCAGCAGTCCCGGCGCGGCGGCGCTGGAAGCGGCCATCGAAGGCGGCCTGGCGATCGGCGTGATCGACCGTGCGCGGGTCGGCCCGACGATGCGCGTGCTGGGGCCGGCGGAGGGCTTCGCCGAACTGCCCGCCCACCGCATTCGCCTGGCCTTCGCCCCGGGAGAGCGGCCGCCGGCGCTGGAGCGCCTCGGCGAACTGATCGCCGAGGAGTTCCGGCTCTGAGCCGCTACAGCGCCGGGCGCTAGACCCGCAGGCGGTGGCCGTCTGTCAGTCTCCGGCAGCAGTCGCTCACTGCGCGGCGATGCTTTCCCGTTCACGCCACTCGCGCAGCAACGCCTGGCGCCGGCGCCGCCCTCGATGTGCGCGCCCTGCTGTCGCAGGGTGGCGATATCGCGGTAGAGCGTGCGCAGGCTGATCCCCAGTTCGCCGGCAAGCACATGCCCGGCCACCGGGTAACGATGCCGGCGCAAAATCTGCAGCAGGTCGAGCAGGCGCTGGCTACGGGACAGGGCGCCGACTCACAGTTGCTCCAGGCAGTCGCGAGCGTGGTCGTCGAGGGGGACGAAGACCAGCAGGCGATCGCCGTTCTTCGGCGCCGACCACCAGTTGGTCTGCTGCAGTTCGAATTCGCCGCAGCGCGCATGACGGAAGCGCTTGAGCTGGTTTTCGATACCCATCACCTCATTGCGCCGCCAGATCTCGCGGAACTCCGCCGAAACCTCCAGGCAGCGCTGCAACTGCCGCTCCCACAGCGGATCGCCCATGCGCTCGACCATTGCCGCGCGGAAGAAGCCGACCATCCGCGGCAACGCCTCCTCGCGGTTGGCCATGCAGTAGCGCCAGCGCTCGTGGGTCAGCGCCAGGTAGATGCAGTTGCGGTCTTCCTCGGGGATCTCCGCCAGGTCGATGCCCACCAGCCGGCAATAGGCGCGGTTGTAGCCGCGGATGTCGAAACGGGCGTTCTGCACCATGGCCGGCAACGGGTCGAGGGCATCGAGGATGGCCTGGGTGGCGGCCGAGGGCTTCTCGCAGACCGCCCGCCGCGCCGAGGTCGGCGCGGCCAGCCCGGCGAGGTTGAACAGGTGGTGGGTTTCCGTCTCGTTGCACAGCAGGGCCCGGGCGATGGCTCCGATCACCTGCTCCGAAGCGCGTACCGCGCGGCCCTGCTCCAGCCAGGTGTACCAGGTCACGCCGACCCCGGCGAGCTGCGCCACCTCCTCGCGACGCAGGCCCGGCGTGCGTCGGCGGCCGAGGCGGGAAATGCCGACCCGCTGCGGCTCGATGCTTTCCCGCCGGCGGCGCAGGAAGGCCCCCAGCTGTTCGGCGCGGGACGGCTGCGCGGGGCTTTCCGCAGAGTGGCTGGCAGGGGCGTCGAGTGGCATGGCGAAGTCCTCCGAAGGGCAGACGGGTAGCGCCAATACCAGGATAAGCAAGAACTGGTACCGGGTTAGCCAGAAGTGCATGCTGCCAGCCCACTCCCCTCCGCACAAGGACTCCGCCCATGCCCAGCACCGTCTCGTCGTCGCGGCTCGGCCTCGCCGGGCTCTGCATCCTGCTGGCGGGGCAACTGTTGCCGATGATCGATTTCTCCATCGTCAACGTCGCCCTCGACGCCCTCGCCCATTCCCTCGGCGCCAGCGAAACCGAACTGGAACTGATCGTCGCCGTCTACGGCGTGGCCTTCGCCGTGTGCCTGGCGATGGGCGGCCGGCTTGGCGACAACTACGGCCGTCGCCGCCTGTTCGATCTCGGCGTCGCCCTGTTCGCCGTCGCCTCGTTGCTTTGCGGGCTGGCCGGTTCGGTCTGGCTGCTGTTGGTGGCGCGCGCCCTACAGGGCGTCGGCGCGGCGCTGGTCGTGCCGCAGATTCTCGCCACCCTGCATGTCAGCCTCAGCGGCCACGCGCATTCCCGCGCGCTGGCCGCCTACGGCGCCATCGGCGGCCTGGCCTTCGTCGTCGGCCAGGTGCTCGGCGGCTTCCTGGTCTCCGCCGACATCGGCGGCCTCGGCTGGCGCAGCGTGTTCCTGATCAACCTGCCGATCTGCCTCGGCATTCTCCTTTGCAGCCGCCGCTGGGTACCGGAGACCCGCGCCGAGCATGCCGCCCGCGTCGACGCGCCGGGCACCCTGCTGCTCGCCGCGCTGATCCTCTGCCTGCTGCTGCCGCTGGCTCTCGGCCCATCGCTGCACTGGTCCTGGCCCTGCGCCCTGCTGTTGGCGGCGGCGGTGCCGCTGCTGGCCTGGCTGTGGCGCACCGAGCTGCGCCAGGAACGCCGCCAGGCCTGGCCGTTGCTGCCGCCGTCGCTGCTGCGCCTGCCGAGCATCCGCTTCGGCCTGTTGCTGGCGATCCTGTTCTTCGCCTGCTGGAGCGGCTTCATGTTCGCCCTCGCCCTGGCCCTGCAGGCCGGCGCCGGTCTCTCGCCGGTACAGGCCGGCAATGCCTTCATCGCCCTCGGCGCCTCCTACTTCGTCTCGGCGCTGCTCACCGCCCGGGTGGCGGCGCGGATCGGCCCGGTACGCCTGCTGCTGCTCGGCTGCGTCATCCAGATGTGCGGCCTGCTCGGCCTGATGCTGACCCTGCAACGGGTCTGGCCGCAGCCGGGCATCCTCAACCTGGCGCCGGCGACCCTGGTGATCGGCTTCGGCCAGGCGTTCATCGTCAGCAGCTTCTTCCGCATCGGCCTCTCGGAGGTGCCGGCCGCCCAGGCCGGCGCCGGCAGCGCCATGCTCGCCACCGTCCAGCAGGCCTCCCTCGGCCTCGGCTCGGCGCTGCTCGGCGCGGTGTTCGCGCACAGGCTGGAGCGCCATGGCGACTACCTGGAAGCGACGCAGACGACCCTGGCCGTCGAGTTCGTCCTGATGACGCTGCTGCTCGGCGCCACCTGCCTCTTCTACCTGCGCCGCGTGCGCACGGTGCCATTGCGCTGCGACTCGCCGGGCAACTGAGGCGCGCGGCCGGGCCCTGTTCCCGGCCGCCGGCGCCCCGTATGCTGGCGCGGTCCCCCAGCCAGGCCTTCGCCCCGATGCACGACCTGCTCGCCGCCCCGCCCCCCGCCGACCTCGCCAGCCTGCTGGCCAGCCTGCGCCAGGTCGAGGCGCTGCTCGACGCCATGCCCGGCGTGGTGTTCTTCGTCAAGGACGAGCGCGCCCGCTACGTCCTGGTCAACCGCACCCTGGCACGCCGCTGCGGCGTGAAGGACAAGGCCGAACTGCTCGGCCGCAGCGCCGACGAGGTCTTCCCTTCCAGCCTCGGTCCGCTCTATGCCGAGCAGGATCGGCGCGTGCTGCGCGGCGGCGCGACGCTGGAGAACCAGTTGGAGCTGCACCTCTATCCCGGTCGCCAGCCGGGCTGGTGCCTGACCCACAAGCAGGCGCTGCGCGATGCCGACGGGGCGATCATCGGCATGGCCGGCATCTCCCACGACCTGCCGGCGGCGCAGTCGGCGCACCCGGCCTACGGCCGGCTGGCGGCGGTGGATGCGCATATCCGCGAGCACTACGACCAGCCGCTCAGCCTCGCCGATCTCACTGCCATCGCCGGGCTCTCGGTGGCGCAACTGGAACGTCACTGCAAGCGCATCTTCCAGCTCACCCCACGGCAGATGATCCACAAGGCGCGGCTCGGCGCCGCCTCGCAACTGCTCGCCGGCGACGCGCCGATCACCGAGATCGCCCTGCGCTGCGGCTACACCGACCACAGCGCCTTCAGCCGCCAGTTCAAGGCGCTCACCGGACTCTCGCCGAGCCAGTACCGCGAGACCCATCGCCAGCCCCGAAAAGCGTAACGCCTCGCCCCGCCACGGGGCGGCGGTAGCAATCCTGCTCCCTTTTGTAACACCGCCGGCCGCGCCCGAGCGGGGCGCAGTCCGGCGCGGCCTGGCACAGCGACGCGCCAGCCAAAGCGGTCGCGCTCCAGCGAAAGGTTTTTTATCGCCGTCGGACGAGGTTCTGGCACAGCCATTGCTCACTTAAAATATCGTATACGAAATCACAAATACGGGATTTGCCGCCCTCCCACTCAACCGCATCGCCAGAGGCCCCCATGAATACCAAGAAGACCCTTGCCCTAGCCCTCACCGCTGCCCTGGGCTGTTCCCTCGCCGGTCTCGCCCAGGCCGACAAGCTCGACGACATCATCGAGTCCGGCAAGCTGCGCTGCGCCGTCACCCTGGACTTTCCGCCGATGGGCTCGCGCGATGCACAGAACAACCCGGTGGGCTTCGACGTCGATTACTGCAACGACCTGGCGAAGGCCCTGGACGTCAAGGCGGAGATCGTCGAGACGCCCTTTCCCGACCGCATCCCGGCGCTGGTGTCGGGTCGCGCCGACGTGATCGTCGCATCCACCTCGGACACCCTGGAGCGGGCCAAGACCATCGGCATGAGCATCCCCTACTTCGCCTTCGTCAAGGTGGTACTGACCCGCGAGGACACCGGCATCGCCAGCTACGAGGACCTCAAGGGCCGCCCGGTCGGCGGCACCGCTGGCACCTTCGAGGCGCTGGCCCTGGAGAAGGACAGCAGGGCCTGGGGCGACGCCAAGGGCAGCTTCCGCGCCTACCAGTCCGAGGCCGACACCGCCCTGGCGATCAGCCAGGGGCATATCGACGCCACGGTCGTCTCTTCCACCGTCGCCGCCTCGTGGATCAAGTCGGGCAAGTACAAGGGCCTGAAGATCGCCGGCGACGCGCCCTATGACATCGACTACGTGGCCCTCGGCGCCAAGCGCAACGAATACGGCCTGCTCAACTACCTGAACCTGTTCATCAACCAGCAGGTGCGCACCGGCCGCTACGCCGAGCTGGCGCAGAAATGGGTCGGCGGCACGGCGCCGGAGCTGACCACCAG
Organism: Pseudomonas sp. 203-8; assembly: GCF_020708595.1. Lineage (NCBI taxonomy): Bacteria > Pseudomonadati > Pseudomonadota > Gammaproteobacteria > Pseudomonadales > Pseudomonadaceae > Pseudomonas > Pseudomonas sp. 203-8. The sequence continues at coordinate 269,571 of NZ_JAJFDF010000003.1, forward strand.
CGCGGTCTACCGCTGAAGCCGAGGGCGCGGTCCGCCGCCGGGCCGCGCCGTTTCCCCCCGTCCTGGATGCGCCGATGAAGCACGCACACCTCATCGTTCCCCGTACCCTGGTCGCCGGCAGCGCGTCCGGCGAACTGCTGTACGCACCGACCGGCCTGAGCTTCTGGGGCGGCGTCGACCCGCGCAGCGCGGAAGTGATCGACCGTCACCACCCGCTCAGCGGCCGCCATCTACACGGCAGGCTGCTGGCGATTCCCGGTGGGCGCGGCTCCTGTACCGGCAGCAGCGTACTGCTGGAACTGATCCTCGGCGGACGTGCGCCGGCGGCGATCCTCCTGCGCGAACCGGACGAAATCCTCGCCCTCGGCGCGATCGTCGCCGAGGAACTGTTCGGCCGCTCGCTACCCATCGCCTGTCTCGGCGAGCGCTTCGACGAACTCGCCGCCTATCCCTGGGCGCGCCTGGCCGACGGACGCCTGGAACTCCACCGCGATGCCCCGCCGCCGCTGGAGGCCCGACCCGCCGAAGCGCTGGCGACCGATGCCGGCCCGCGACTGGACGCCTTCGACCAGGCCCTGCTCGCCGGCGAACACGGCGAAGCCGCGCGCCTGGCGATGCGCATCGTCCTGCGCATGGCGGCGTTGCAGGGCGCGCAACGGCTGGTCGAGATCCAGCGCGCGCACATCGACGCTTGCATCTACACCGGCCCGGCCGGCCTGCGCTTCGCCGAGACCCTGCGCGACCTCGGTGCCCGGGTGCGGGTACCGACCACCCTCAACGCCATCTCCGTGGACCAGCGCCGTTGGCGCGAACAGGGCGTACCCGCCGCCCTCGGCGAGCCAGCCGCGGCCCTGGCCCAGGCCTATCTCGACATGGGCGCGCAGCCCAGCTTCACCTGCGCGCCCTACCTGCTCGACGACAGCGCGCGGGCCGGCGAACAGATCGTCTGGGCCGAGTCCAACGCGGTGCTCTTCGCCAACAGCGTGCTCGGCGCACGCACCAACAAGTACGCCGACTTCATGGATATCTGCTGCGCCCTCACCGGTCGCGCGCCGCTGGCCGGCTGCCACCTCGACGAGCAGCGCCAGGCGCGGGTACTGATCGAAGTGGAAGACCTCGGCAGCGTCGACGATGCCTTCTACCCTACCCTCGGCTACCTCTGCGGCCTGCTCTGCGACGGACAGATCCCGGCGATCGACGGCCTGCGGCAGCGGCAGCCGGACCGCGACGCGCTCAAGGCCTTCGGCGCGGCGCTGGGCACCAGTTCCTCGGTGCCGATGTTCCACGTCATCGGCGTCACCCCGGAAGCCCCTGACCTGGCCAGCGCCTTCGGCGGCCGCGCGCCGCGGCGGACCCTGCGGGTCGGACGCGAGCGCCTGCGCGACGCCTGGCGCGAGCTGGACAGCGCCGGCGAGACGCGGATCGACCTGGTGGCGCTGGGCAACCCGCACTTCTCCGCCAGCGAATTCGCCCAGCTCGCCGCGCTCTGCCACGGCCGCCGCAGACACCCGGAGGTAGCGCTGGTGATCACCAGCAGCCGGCAGGTCGTCGCCCAGGCCGAAGCGGCCGGGCACCTGGCGACGCTGCAGGCGTTCGGCGCGCGGCTGGTCACCGACACCTGCTGGTGCATGCTCGACGAACCGCTGGTGCCGCCGGGCGCGCGCACCCTGATGACCAACTCCGCCAAGTATGCCCACTACGCCCCCGGACTGGTCGGCCGCCAGGTGCGCTTCGCCGGCCTCGCCGGCTGCGTCGAGGCCGCCGTCGGCGGGCGGGCCCCCGCCGGGCTGCCCGCCTGGTTGAGCGAGGACTGCTGATGTTCGACTACACCTTCCACTGGCGCTCGGCGTTCAACGCCCTGCCGGAGATGCTCGCCGGCAGCCTGGTGACGCTCCAGGTCACCGCGCTGTCGATGCTCTTCGGCATCCTCATCGCCCTGCTCCTGGCCTTCGCCCGGCTCGGCGGCAACCGCCCGCTGCGCGCCGCCGCCGGAGCCTGGATCTCCATCGCGCGGAATACCCCGGCGCTGTTCCAGATCTACATCCTCTACTTCGGCCTGGGCTCCTTCGGCCTGCACGTCAGTTCCTGGTTCGCCCTGCTCGCCGGGGTCACCTTCAACAACGCCGGCTACCTCGCCGAGACCTTCCGCGGCGGCCTCCAGGCGGTGCCCGAGACCCAGTTGCGGGCGGCCCGCTCGCTGGGCATGAGCGCGCCGCAGGCCTATCGCCTGGTGGTGATCCCGCAGCTGCTGCGGGTGGTGTTCTACCCGCTGACCAACCAGTTGGTCTGGGCCATGCTGATGACCTCCCTCGGCGTGGTGGTGGGCCTGACCGACGACCTCACCGGCGTCACCCAGGCACTCAACGTCAAGACCTTCCGCACCTTCGAATACTTCGCCCTGGCCGCCGTCCTCTACTTCGCCATGGCCAAGCTGCTGGTGCTGGCCGCCCGCCTGCTGGGCTGGCGCCTGTTCCGTTACTGAGGGGAATGCCGTGTTCACCACCAGCCTCACCGCCAACGACCTGCTGTTCCTCCTGCAAGGCGCCTGGACCACCCTCGCCATCACCGCCATGGCGATGCTGATCGGCACCCTGCTGGGTGTCGTCTTCGGCCTGCTCCGCGCCCTGCTGCCACGCGCCAGCCTGCCGCTGGCGGCGCTGCTCGACGTATTCCGCAGCGTGCCGCTGCTGATCCAGTTCGTCCTGCTCAATTCCTTCAAGAGCATCCTCGGCCTCGACTGGAGCGCCTTCGCCGTGGCCTGCCTGGTGCTCGGCGTGTACGCCGCCGCCTACTGCACCGAGGTGGTCCGCGGCGGCGTCCTCTCGGTACCGCCGAGCGTGCGCCGGGCGGCGCGTTCCCTGGGCCTGAGCTATCGCCAGGACCTGTTCCACATCGTCCTGCCGATGGCCGCCCGGGTGGCCTTCCCCGGTTGGGTCAACCTGACCCTGTCGGTGATGAAGGACACCTCGCTGGTGCTCTGGATCGGCATCGTCGAACTGCTGCGCGCCTCGCAGACCATCGTCACGCGCATCCAGGAACCGCTCTTCGTGCTCTGCATCGCGGGGCTCGTCTATTACCTCATGAGCTGGGTGGTCGCGCGACTCGGCGCCCGGCTGGAACGGAGATGGCAGCAATGATCGAGATCAGCGACGTGCACAAGGCCTACGGCCAGTTCGAGGTGGTCAAGGGTGTCGACCTGAGGGTGGACAAGGGCGAGGTGCTGTCGATCATCGGCGGCTCCGGTTCCGGCAAGTCGACCCTGCTGATGTGCATCAACGGCCTGGAGCCGATCCAGCGCGGCAGCATCCGCGTCGACGGCATCGACGTGCATGCCCGCGGTACCGACCTCAACCGCCTGCGGCGGAAGATCGGCATCGTCTTCCAGCAGTGGAACGCCTTCCCCCACCTGACCGTGCTGGAAAACGTCATGCTCGCGCCGCGCAAGGTGCTCGGCAAGAGCCGCGCCGAAGCCGAGGCGATGGCGCTGAAGCAACTCACCCACGTCGGTCTCGGCGACAAGCTCAAGGTCTTCCCCCAGCGCCTTTCCGGCGGCCAGCAACAGCGCATGGCGATCGCCCGGGCGCTGGCGATGTCGCCGGACTACATGCTGTTCGACGAAGCCACCTCGGCGCTCGACCCGCAGTTGGTCGGCGAGGTGCTGGACACCATGCGCCTGCTCGCCGAGGAAGGCATGACCATGGTCCTGGTCACCCACGAGATCCGCTTCGCCCGCGACGTGTCCGACCGGGTGGCGTTCTTCCGCAATGGCCTGGTCCACGAGATCGGCACCCCCGACCAGGTGATCGGCAACCCGCAGCGGCCGGAGACGGTGGAATTCCTCCGCTCGGTGCTCTGAGCCCGCCCCCGCACAGGAGATAGCCATGCGTTCGCAGCGGATCGTCCACATCGTCAGTTGCCATGCCGAAGGCGAGGTCGGCGACGTGATCGTCGGCGGCGTCGCCGCGCCGCCCGGCGCCACCCTCTGGGAACAGTCGCGCTGGATCGCCAGAGACCAGGACCTGCGCAACTTCGTCCTCAACGAACCGCGCGGCGGAGTGTTCCGCCACGCCAATCTGCTGGTGCCGGCCAAGGACCCGCGCGCGCAGATGGGCTGGATCATAATGGAGCCGGCCGACACCCCGCCGATGTCCGGTTCCAATTCGCTGTGCGTGGCCACCGTACTGCTCGACAGCGGCATCCTGCCGATGCGCGAACCGCTGACCCGGCTGCTGCTGGAAGCGCCGGGCGGGCTGATCGAGGCCCGCGCGGAATGCCGCGACGGCAAGGCCGAGCGGGTGGAAATCCGCAACGTGCCGTCGTTCGCCGACCGCCTCGACGCCTGGATCGAAGTCGAGGGCCTCGGCTCGCTACAGGTCGACACCGCCTACGGCGGCGACAGCTTCGTCATCGCCGACGCCCGGCGCCTGGGCTTCGCCCTGCGCGCCGACGAGGCCGCCGAGCTGGTCGCCACCGGCTTGAAGATCACCCACGCGGCCAACGAACAACTGGGCTTCCGCCACCCGACCAACCCGGACTGGGACCATCTGTCCTTCTGCCAGCTGGCCGCGCCGCCGGAGCGCCGCGACGGTGTCCTCGGCGCGAACAACGCGGTGGTCATCCGCCCCGGCAAGATCGACCGCTCGCCCTGCGGCACCGGCTGCTCGGCGCGGATGGCGGTGCTCCAGGCGAAAGGCCAGCTGCGGGTCGGCGAACGCTTCGTCGGGCGCTCCATCATCGGTTCGGAATTCCACTGCCACATCGAGTCGCTGACCGAACTCGGCGGCCGTTCGGCGATCCTCCCATGCCTGTCCGGGCGGGCCTGGATCACCGGCATCCACCAGTACCTGCTCGACCCGGACGATCCCTGGCCGCAAGGCTATCGGCTGTCCGACACCTGGCCCGGCGGCCACTGCTGACCACCCCGCCCGACCGCAGGCAGCGGCCGGGCGGAAACCGATCCGGCGCGTACCGGATCGCCCACGACGGCGAACGCTGCCGTCGCCCTGTGACTCGGACCGCAGTGGTCCGATTGAATTCGTATACGAAATACGAAAAAAGGAGAAACCATGAGCAAGCACGTCAACTGGAGCGGCGTATTCCCCGCGGTCACCACCCAATTCAACGCCGATTTCTCGGTGAACCTGGAGGAAACCCACACGGTCATCTCCAACCTGGTGCGCGACGGCGTGTCCGGGCTGGTGGTATGCGGCAGCGTCGGCGAGAACACCTCGCTGACCATCGAGGAGAAGATGGCCGTCACCGAGGTCGCCAAGGATGCCTCCGGCGGCCGCGTGCCGGTGATCTGCGGGATCGCCGAGTTCACCAGCGCCGGCGCGGCGAAGGTGGCCAAGGCGGTGGAGCGGGTCGGCGTCGACGGCATCATGGTGATGCCGGCGCTGGTCTATTCCTCCAAGCCGCACGAGACCGCCGAGCATTTCCGCAGCGTGGCCAGCGGCACCGACCTGCCGGTGATGGTCTACAACAACCCGCCGATCTACCGGAACGACGTCACCCCGGACATCCTGGTTTCCCTGGCCGACTGCGAGAACATCGTCTGCTTCAAGGACAGCTCCGGCGACACCCGCCGCTTCATCGACGTACGCAACCAGGTGGGCGAGCGCTTCATCCTCTTCGCCGGCCTCGACGACGTGGTCCTGGAAAGCGTGGCGGTGGGTGCCCAGGGCTGGATCTCGGGAATGTCCAACGTGTTCCCGAAGGAAGGCGAGACCATCTTCCGCCTGGCCAGGGCCGGGCGCTTCGCCGAGGCGATGCCGATCTACGAGTGGCTGATGCCGATCCTCCATCTCGACGCCCGTCCCGACCTGGTGCAGTGCATCAAGCTCTGCGAGGAACTCGCCGGTCGCGGCAGCGCCCTCACCCGTCCGCCGCGCCTGGCCCTGCGCGGCGCCGATCGCGAGCACGTCGAGCGGATCATGGCCAAGGCCCTGGCCAGCCGGCCGGCGCTGCCGGACGTCGGCTTGTAGCCGGCGCCGCGCCCTCGCCGCCTCGCTCCCCAGGGAGCGGCCGGCGAGAGCCAGCGGCAGAGCATTCCGTCCACCGTCCCCAGGGAGGCCCCATGCCCAGCATCCTCGGTCACAATTACGTCGGCGGCGCTCGCTGCGCCGCCGGCAACCTCATCCTGCGCAGCCTCGACGCCGACAGCGGCGAAGCGCTGCCCTACGCCTTCGTCCAGGCCACCGCGGCGGAGGTCGACGCCGCCGCCCGCGCCGCCGAACGCGCCTATCCACACTACCGGCAACTGTCCGCCGCGCGCCGCGCCGGATTCCTCGAGGCGATCGCCTCGCGCCTCGACGCCCTGGGCGACGACTTCGTCGCCCTGGTCCGTCGCGAGACCGCGCTGCCCGCCGTACGCATCCAGGGCGAACGGACACGTACCGCCAACCAGTTGCGGCTGTTCGCCGAAGTCCTGCGGCGTGGCGACTTCCACGGCGCGCGCATCGATCGCGGACAACCCGGGCGTACCCCGCCGCGCCCCGACCTGCGCCAGTGGCGAATCGGTCTCGGCCCGGTGGCGGTGTTCGGTGCCAGCAACTTCCCGCTGGCCTTTTCCACCGCCGGCGGCGACAGCGCCGCCGCCCTGGCCGCCGGCTGTCCGGTGGTGGTCAAGGCCCACGGCGGACACATGGCCACAGCCGAATGCGTGGCCGACGCGATCCTCCAGGCGGCGGCCGACAGCGGCATGCCGGACGGGGTATTCAACATGGTCTACGGCAGCGGCGTCGGCGAGGCGCTGGTGCGCCATCCGGCCATCCGCGCGGTCGGCTTCACCGGTTCGCTCAAGGGCGGGCGCGCACTGTGCGACCTGGCAGCGGCGCGGCCGCAGCCGATCCCGGTGTTCGCCGAGATGAGCAGCATCAATCCGCTGGTGGTGCTCCCCGAAGCCCTGCGCCGGCGCGGCCGGCAGGTGGCGGAGGAGCTGGCCGCCTCGGTGACGCTCGGCTGCGGCCAGTTCTGCACCAAGCCGGGCCTGGTGCTTGGCCTGCGCTCCCCCGGCTTCGACGCCTTCGTCGCGGCCCTGGGCGAGGCACTGGCCGCCAGGCCGGCACAGAGCATGCTCAACGCCGGTACCTTGCGCAGCTATGTCGAAGGACTGCAACGCCTGGAGCGCCATCCCGGCATCCGGCGCCTGGCCGGCGCGCCACAGGAAGGACGGCAGGCCCATCCGCAGTTGTTCAAGGCCGACGTGGGCCTGTTGCTGGAAGGCGACGAACTGCTCCAGGAAGAGGTGTTCGGCCCGGCCACCGTGGTCGTCGAGGCGGCCGACGAGGAACAGCTTGCCCGCGCGCTGGACAACCTGCACGGCCAGTTGTCGGCTACCGTGATCGGCGAAGCGGACGACCTCGCGGCGTTCGCCGGGCTGGTCCCGCTGCTCGAACGCAAGGCCGGGCGCCTGCTATTCAACGGCTATCCGACCGGCGTCGAGGTGTGCGACGCCATGGTCCACGGCGGCCCCTACCCGGCCACCTCCGACGCTCGCGGCACCTCGGTGGGAACCCTGGCCATCGAGCGTTTCCTGCGCCCGCTGTGCTACCAGGACTACCCCGACAGCCTGCTCCCGGACGCCCTGAAGAACGCCAACCCGCTGGGCCTGCTGCGCCTGGTCGATGGCCGGAGCACGCGCGAGGCGCTGGATTGAGCACGCCTGGGAGCCTGGATGGCGGATAGCGCCGTTGGCGCTATCCGCCCTACGCAGTCGTCCTCGTTGCGCCACGCTGTCCGGTCGGCCCCTCGCCTTGCGCTCACTCCAGCAACGCCAGCAGCTCCCGGTGCAACGCCTCGGGAATCGTCACACCGTCCCTGGCGCTGCGTTCGCGCGCTTCGAAGCGTCGCTGCGAGGGCAAGCGCGCGCCCTGTTCGACGATGCCTTCGAACAGCGTCTCGGCGCGCGCCAGGTGCTCCTCCGCCGAGGCGCCGAGCATGCGCCGCGGATCGATGGCGATCAGCAGTTCGCCACCGTAGGGAGAAGAACGGCTGCCCTCGTCGTAGGCCAGCGACTCGGCACTGGTCAGGTCGCCGATCAGCGGACCGGCGAGCAGTTCGACCATCGCCGCCAGGGCCGAGCCCTTGTGCCCGCCGAAAGTGAGCATGGCGCCTCGCAACGCGGCGCTGGCATCGGTGGTCGGCTCGCCCTGCTCGTCCACCCCCCAGCCCAGCGGGATTGGCTTGCCGGCGCGTTCGTGCAACTGGATCTCGCCACGCGCCACGGCGCTGGTGGCGAAGTCGAAGACGAACGGCGGGCCGTCCGGACGCGGCCAGCCAAAGGCGATCGGGTTGGTGCCGAAGATCGGCTTGCGTCCGCCCGCCGGCGCCACCCAGGCATGACTCGGCGTGGTCGCCAGGGCCACCAGGCCCGCCTCGGTGAGTGCCTCGACCTCAACCCATAGCGCGGAGAAATGCACACAGCGGTTTACCGCCATCGCCGCGATACCCTGGCTGCGGGCCTTCTCCAGCAGATGCGGCAGCCCCAGCCGGAATGCGCACTGGGAGAACCCGCCATGGGCGTCGACCCGCAGCAGGCCGGGAGCGATGTCGTGCAGTTCCGGCTCGGCGTCGGCGGATACCTTGCCGGCCTTCAGGGTGGCGATGCAGCCGAGCAACCGCCAGATACCGTGGGACGCGCATTCGTCACGCTCCCCCGCCACCAGGGTATCGGCCACCGCCTGTACATGGGCTTCGCTGAAAGCGTGCCGGCGCAGGATGCGCACGGCCAGCTCGCGGACCTCGTCCAGCGTCATTCGGATCACGGGCTTCTCCTTGTTCGACCAATCCCTAGGGTGGCCTGCCGCGACAGCCTTCTCTTGACCTCAATCGACCCGGAGCATGCCGAAAACGGCACAACCGGCGAAAACTTACAGAAAATTCCTAGCAATCATGTAAGGCAATTCCAAATAGCCCCGCAGCCCCTCAAGAAACCCTTCCGCGCCCCGCTACAGGACCAAGCACCTTCCCACAGCCCGGTCGGAGACCACCCCATGCTTCTTCGTCGTATCGCCATCACCCCACGCGCCGTCATCGGCTTCGCCATCCTCGCCTCGCTGCTGGTGGCGCTCGGCCTCTTCGCGCACAACCGCATGGGTTCGCTGAACCGCGCCGCCAAGGATATCGGCGAGGTCTGGCTGCCCAGCGTCGAAGCCTCGGCCCAGCTCAGCGGCCTGATGAGCGAACTGCGCCTCGGCGAGATGAACCACGTGCTGCTGCACGACGCCACGCGCATGCGCCAGCAGGAACAACGGATGGACGAGGTCATCGCTACCCTCGCCAGGGTGGAAAGGGAATACCGCCCCTTGCTGGTCCTGGACGAGGAGCGCGCGTTGCTCGACCAGTTCGTCCAGCGCCAGCAGGAGTACCTCGAAGGACACGCCGCCCTGCTCGCGCTGTCCCGTGACAACCGTACCGACGAAGCCAGCGTGCTGATGGGCGGGGCCCAGTTGCAGCGCTACGAGCAGGTGCAGCGGACCCTGAAGCAACTCATCGCCCTCGACCGCGAGGCCGCCCGCGCCTCCACCGCCGAAGCCGCCGATGTCTACTCCCGGGCCTCCACCGCGATCCTCGCGGTGCTGCTGGTGGCCCTGGCGGCCAGCGTGACGATCGCCTGGCTGCTGACCCGCAGCATCGTCGTGCCGATCCGCCAGGCGGTGTCCTGCGCCGACCGCATCGCGGCCCGCGACCTGACCGGCGAGATCGCCAGCGACGGCGACGACGAGCCGGCGCAACTGATGAAGGCCATGCGCAGCATGCAGGCCAGCCTGCACGACACCATCGAGCAGATCGGCGATTCCGCCGCGCTGCTGGCCGCCGCTGCCGAGCAACTGAACGCGGTGACCGAGGAAGGCAACCGGTCGCTGGCCCGGCAGAACGATGAGATCGAGATGGCCGCCACCGCGGTCAACGAAATGAGCGCGGCGGTCGAGGAGGTCGCGCGCAACGCCAGCTCCACCGCCGAGGCCTCCAGTCTCTCGGAACGGGCCGCCGGCAACGGCCGCGCACGGGTCGGACAGACCGTCCGCTCGATCCGCCAGATGAACACCGAGATCGGCCAGACTGCGCGCCTGGTGGAGGGCCTGGCCAGCCAGGCGCAGGACATCGGCAAGGTGCTCGACGTGATCCGCGCCATCGCCGAGCAGACCAACCTCCTCGCCCTCAATGCCGCCATCGAGGCCGCCCGCGCCGGCGAGCAGGGCCGCGGATTCGCGGTGGTCGCCGACGAAGTGCGCGCCCTCGCCCACCGCACCCAGCAATCGACCCATGAGATCGAAGGCATGATCGCCAGCGTCCGCGAGGGCACCGACACCGCGGTGTCCGCGATGCGCGAGAACGACCAGCGCGCCCGGCAGATGCTCGACGAGGCCGAGGCCGCCGACCACGCCCTGGGCGAGATCGCCGAGCACGCCACGCGGATCAACGAGCGCACCCTGGTGATCGCCAGCGCTGCCGAGGAGCAGGCCCACGTCGCCCGCGAGGTCGATCGCAACCTGGTGAACATCCGCGACGTTGCCGTGCAGACCACCCAGGGCGCCGAGCAGACCCGCGGCGCCAGCCACGAGCTGTCGCGCCTGGCCAACGACCTCAAGGGCATGATCGGTCGCTTCGTGGTCTGACCCGCAGGCGAGCTAGGGCGTCGCGCGGCGCAGCACCAACTGCCCGCCGTCGCCCTTCTGCACCCGGTAGTCGCCCTCGCCCTGGCGACCGAGGAGCATCAGGGTCAGGCCGCCGCGTTCGAGCAGCGCGATCCCGGCCGGGGTAGGCCTCCAGGCGCGCGGCTCGCTGGGCAGCCAGCGCGTGAGGCAGGCGGTATCGCCGCCCAGGTCGTAGCCACTGGCTTCCGCCACTTCGCTGTCGCGCAGCTCCAGGTGGCAGATCGCGGGCGCCTCGTCCTGCTGCAGGGTCCATTGCCCGGCGAGATCGGAAGCGCTGAGAAGAATCAGACTGCTGGCCATACTGATACCTGTGCTGAAAAAACCGCAGAGCAAGCAAACCATCCTGGAGAGCTTCGCGCTTGCCGACATCGAGAGATCTCCTTCAAGCCTGGAACATCGGATAACACGGCGAACGCCGCCCGCCATCCTCGCTTCGAACGCCAGCGCGCGCCAGGCGCCGCGGACCTCCGTTCGTCCGCCGGGTCGCAGGCCCACGGGCGCGCCACAGTTCACAACTTCGCTCCTGTGGAAGACACCTATCAATTCGAACAGTGCCCGGCCGGCCAAAGGGCCGCGGTTCGTACCGCCGCACCGAACCGCGCCCGTGTCAGCGCGTCAGACGACGATGTCGGCCTGGGTCGCCTGGCCGATCAGATTGATCGCGAAATCGGCATGGGCGTCCCCGCTGAAGTCGATCGCCAGGCTGCCGGCCTTGCTCGCCGCGTCGTAGGACAGGATCGCCTGGCCGGCCTTGCCGGCGAAGGCGTCGACGTATTGCAGCACCAGCCCGCCGTTGACGAAGGCGTCCAGCCCGGACAGGTCGATCTTGTCCTGGCCGCTGACGAAGTCGCGCAGGGTATCCGGCGCCGCCGCGGAGGACTCGGCGATATCGCCGTAGACGAAGGTGTCGGCTCCCGCGCCACCCCACAGCTGGTCCGCGCCGAGGCCGCCGTAGAGGATGTCGTTGCCGGCGCCGCCCTTGAGCACGTTGGCCACGTCGTTGCCGATCAACAGGTCGCTACCCGAGCCGCCGATGGCGTTTTCCACGGTGACCCCGGCAGCGATCGACACATTGCCCTTCAACCCGCCGACATCGGACAGCGCCTTCTCGTTGAGGTTGATCTTCTGGTTCTGGCTGAAGCCGGAGAAGTCCAGGGTGTCGTTGCCGCCGGCGTCCCACACCGAGAACACCAGCTTGGAACTGGACGAGGTGGCGCTGTAGAAGTCGCGCTCGGTGTTGGAGTTGAAGCCGTACACCGTGTCGCCGGTGCGGGTGGTCAGGTTGGCCCCGTAGAGCTTCTGGATCGCCGCGATGTCGTCCAGCAGCGGTGCCGAGGAATAGGCGCCCTTGAAGTCCTGGCCGGTGTTCTGCTCTTCCCAGTAGCTCATCACCGAATAGGCGCGGGTGTCCTCGGCGTAGGTAGCGTCGGCGTAGGTGGGATCGCCCTCGCCGGCGTTGTAGTCGCCGGGGTGGCTCAGGCCCAGGGTATGGCCGATCTCGTGGGTCAGCGTCTGGCGTCCGTAGTTGCCGTTGGCCGGATTGACGTTGGCGCTGTAGCTGCTGTTGATCAGGTACCAGGATTGCCCCTTGAGCGCATCCGGTACATCCGGCAGGAAGGCGAACGCCGCACCGCCGACACTACTGCTGAAGTTGCCGAAGGTCAGGTCGCCCTGATCGCCCTGGCCGGCGTCGACGAAGTGGATCTTGGTGACGTCCGCCCAGGATTGCAGCGACAACTTGGCCTGGGCCTGCTGCTGCGCGGAGAAGGCGCTGAACTTGCCCAGCGAGTAGATATCGCTGACATACTTCCACGGCGTATTGAAGAAGTCGTTCGGCTTGGTCAGGAACGAATAGGACAGGGTCAGCACCGAGTCGCCCGGCGCTTTCTGCCAAGACGCCTGTTCGCGGAGGATCTGCTCCGCCGCCTGGTCGACGGTATAGGACGGATGGCCATTGACCAATTCGTCCCCGCCCCGCGCATAGGCATGCAGGAAGTTGTCTACCTGGGTATACGCATCGCTACGACCTTTCAATGCAAGAGAATTGCTGGACATTGTCATATCCCTTTAAGTTGTAAAGGAAATAACTCGGATACAATTATCGGATGGATAATTGCAGTTATCGGCCAGATCAGGCCGAAGTCCAAACTGACACAGCTCATTTTCCAATGTCCACAGGTTTCACGAAAAAATTAAGCTGCACTTAAAGCATATGCACGAACGAATTCCGCATATATGAAATCATGCAGGAAAGATAAACTACCGAAGACACTGGAATATTATAAAAACCGTTTCATATAAATAGCGCCTTATTGAAAAAACAATTCCATGCGTATTGTTCGACCTCTGTCGACCCGCCCGGGACATCGACTTCACGCCAGGCGAACAATTGCCTGCACGTCCTTCGCGGTCTCAATTGAGCGCGCCCCGGTTTTCCTCCGTATCGGTCTTCGACAGGGTGTGCAGCGGCGCCGGGCAATCCGTCGTCGCGCAGTCGCGGCGGCGCGCCGGCGTCTCGCCGGAAACGAAGTTCGCCGCCACCAGTTCCAGGTCGGCTTCGTCCAGCACCCCGGCGTAGAAACGCAGGCGTGCCCAGGCCGTGAGGTAGTCGTACTTGGCCTTGGACAGCTCGTTCATCGCGCTGTACAGCGCCTGCTCGGCGTTCAGCAGGTCGAGGTTGACCCGCACCCCGGCGGCGATGCTCTTGCGCGTGGCCATCACCAGCGTCCGCGCCGAATCCACGGTCATCTCGTAGGCGCGGATCTTCGCCGCGCTGCTGCTGCTCTGGTTGTACATCTTGCGCACCTGGTTGAGGGTCTCGCGGACCTTGTCGTCCAGGTCGTAATGGCTCTTCTCCATGCGATGCGTGGCCTGGCGCGTCGCCGCCAGGGTCTCGCCGCCGGAGAACAGCGGAACGCTCAACTGGATGCCGACGCTGTCGGTCTCGTAGCGCTGGTTGTAGGTGTTCTCCGAACCGGACTTGGACTTGCCGGTGCTGGCGTACAGGCCCAGGCGCGGCAGGAAGTCGGCGCGGTTCTGCTCGACCTCGTAGCGGGCCACGTCCACCGCGTGGCGCAGCGAGGCCAGCTCGGGATTCTCGGCCAGCGCCAGGTCGCGCCAGGCGGTGTAGCTGGCGGGGCTCAGCGGGCGCACCTGGAAGCGTTCGCCGAGCGGCGCCAGGTCGGCGATCTCCAGCGGCGCCCCGACCAGCCGCTCCAGCTCGCGCAGGGCGGCATCCTGGCTGTCCCGCGCCTCGATTTCCTGGGCCTGGGCCAGGTTGAAGCGGGCCTGGGTCTCCAGGGTGTCGGTGCGGGTGCCGTTGCCGCGCTCGAACTGGCGCTGGTTGAGCTGGAACTGCTCGCGGTAGGAGCGTTTCTGCGCCCGCGCCAGTTCGATCTGGTCCTGGGCCAGCAGCGCGCCGGTATAGGCTTCCAGGACCCGGACCAGCAGTTCCTGGCTCTGGCTGCGGAAGCGCTCGTCGGACAGCAGCGCCTGGGCCACGCCCTTGCGGTAGCGGCTGAAGGCCTCGTAGTCGAACAACGGCTGTTGCAGGCTGAGGGTGGAGACGTAGCTGTCGTAGTCGCGGTCTTCCTTGAAATCGCCGCGGGTGGTGGTCTGGGTCACATCGGACCAGCTGCGCCCACGGTTGTAGCTGTACACCAGGCGCGGCAGCAGCGCCGCGCGGCCGAGCGCACGGTATTGCCTGCCGGCCTCGTGCTCCTGGATCGCGGCCTGGAACTGCGGGTCGTTCTCCAGGGCCAGGTGATAGCCGTCCAGCAGGCCGAGGGCGAAGGCGTCCTCGCGCAGCAGCAACAGGAAGGCGCCGAACAGCCAGGTCATCAGGCGGCGCATGGTCATCGGTCAGTTCTCCGCCAGCGCCACGTGGGCGCGGTCGAACAGGGGCTTGAACAGGTAATTGAGCAGCGAGCGCTCGCCGGTGCGGACGAACACCTGCACCGCCATCCCCGGGCGGATCTGCAGGCCCTTCAGCTTACCCATCGCGGCCGCGTCGACCTGGGCGCGCAGCGCGTAGTAGGGCTGCTTGTTCTGCTCGTCGAGCAGGCGGTCGGCGCTGACCATGGTCACCTCGCCGGTGACCCGCGGAGTCTTGCTCTGGTTGAAGGCGGTGAACAGCATCTCCACCGGCAGCCCGCTGTGGATCCGGTCGACCAGGTTCACCGCGAGCTGGCCCTCCACTTCCAGGCTGTCGCTGTTGGGCACGATGTACATCAGCAATTCGCCGGGGCCGATCACCCCGCCATCGGTGAACACCTTCAAGCCGGCCACGTAGCCGCTGACCGGCGCGCGGATCTCGGCGTGGCGCAGTTCGTAGCGCGCCGAGGACAGCTCCTCCCAGAGCGTCCGCGCATTGACCTGGGTTTCCGCCAGTTGCCCGTTGACTTCCTTGCGGTACTCCTCCTCGCGTTGGGCGATGCGCATCTGCGCCTCGGCGATGCTCTGGCGGATCTGCCCGAAGCGACCGCTGCTCTCCGATAGCCGGGCGTTCACCTCGGCCAGTTGGCGCTCCTGTTCGAGCAACTGGTTGCGCGGCATGTAGCCTTCCTCGGCGAGGTCGCGCGCACCGCTCAACTGGCTGTTCAACAGGCGTTGTTGCAGGCGCTGGTTGCCCTCGGTCTGGCGCAACCCTTCGAGCTGGGAGCGCAGCCCCTCGATGTTCGCCCGCAATGCGGAGAGTTCGTTGGCCAGCGCGGTCTGGCGGCTGTGCAGCAACTGCCGCTGCAACTCCAGGCGCTCGCCGAGGGTCGGCAGCGGGGCCTGCTCGGCCAGCCCCGCGGGCATCTCCAGGGTCCGCCGGCCGTCGTATTCGGCCTGCAGGCGCGCCTGGTTGAGCCGCGCGTTGGCGTACCGGTTGAGCAGCGAATCGACGTTGGCCCGGGCCTGGGTCGGCTCCATGCGGATCAGCGGCTCGCCCGCCACCACATGCTGGCCGTCGCGCACCAGGATGTGCTTGACCACCCCGCCCAGCGGATGCTGCACCGACTTGCGCTGGCCGGAGATGATCACCGTGGCCGGCACCGCCACGCCCTGGTCGAGCGGCGCGAAGGCGGCCCAGAGCAGCGCGCCGCCGAAGCCGAACAGGACCAGCAGCCAGCCCAGTCGCGCATAGGCGTTCTCGTCGCGTTTCACCGTGCGGGTCATTCCACACCTCCCTGGCGCGGCGCGGCCACCACCTGCGGCGCGCCGTAGCCGGCCACCCGGTAGTCCGCGCGCTGCTGCGACGCCGACGCGGCGCGCTGGTTGTTCAAGGCGGCGAGCACCTGGTCGCGCTCGCCGTACAGGTGCAACTGGCCGGCGTTCAGCGCCAGCAGGCGGTCGGCGCAACCCAGCACGCCGGCCCGGTGAGTGATCAGCAGCACCGTGCAGCTACGCGCCTTGAGCGCCTGGATCGCCGCCAGCAGCGCCTGCTCGCCGCTGTCGTCGAGGTTCGAGTTGGGTTCGTCGAGCACCACCAGGGTCGGCGCGCCGTACAGCGCCCGGGCCAGGGCGATGCGCTGGCGCTGGCCGCCGGAAAGCCCGGCGCCGCCGACGCCGAGCACGGTGTCGTAGCCCTGCGGCAGGCGCAGGACCAGTTCATGGACCCCGGCCAGGCGCGCCGCCTCCACCACCTTGTCGGCCTGCACCTCGCCGAAGCGGGCGATGTTTTCCGCCACCGTGCCGGCGAACAGTTCGATGTCCTGCGGCAGGTAGCCGATGCGCGGGCCGAGGGTCTCGCGCTCGTACTGGCGGATCTCGGCGCCGTCCAGGCGCACGCTGCCGTGCAGGGTCGGCCAGATGCCCAGCACTACCCGCGCCAGGCTCGACTTGCCGGAGCCGGACGGACCGATCACGCCGACCACCGAGCCGGCCGGGATCGCCAGGGTCAGGCCACGCAGGGTGCGCGCCTCGCTGCCGGGCGGCGCCGCGTCCAGCGATTCCAGCAGCAGGTGGCCACGCGGCTCGGGCAATTCCATGCGCCGCTCGCGGGCGGGGAATTCGTCGAGCAGGCCGCTCAGCCGGCGATAGGCATCGCGCGCCGCGCCCCACTGCTTCCACACGCCGATCAGTTGGTCGATGGGCCCCAGCGCACGGCCCATCAGGATCGAGCCGGCGATCATCATCCCCGGGGTGATGCGTCCCTCCACCGCCAGCCAGGCGCCGAGGCCGAGCACCAGGGATTGCAGGGCGATGCGCAGGTATTTGCTCAGCGCGTTGATCCGCGCCGCGCGCTCGCTGGCCAGGCTCTGCTGGTCGAGGAACGCCTGGTGCAGCCGTTCCCAGCGCCCGCGCATGCTGCCGAGCATGCCCATCGCCTCGATCACCTCGGCGTTGCGCAGGTTGTTGCTGGCCAGTTGGCCGGACTTGATCGACAACTCGCCGGCCTTGGCCAGCGGCGCACGGGTGGCGCGTTCGTTGAACCAGGCGAGGGCCATCAGGGCCAGCGCGCCGACCAGCGAGAGCAGGCCGAGCCAGGGGTCGAAGAGGAAGATCACCAGCAGGTAGACCGGGAACCAGGGTGCGTCGAAGAAGGCGAACAGCGCCTGGCCGGTGATGAACTGGCGCAGGGTGGTCAGGTCGTGCAGCGCCTGGCTGGCCTCCTGGCCGCCGGCGCGCAGGTTGCGTTCGAAGGCGGCGGCGTAGATCCGCCCGTGCAACTGGCCGTCGAAGCGTTCGCTGACCCGCACCAGGACGAAGCTGCGCAGCGCCTCCAGCGCGCCCATGAAGACGAACACGCCAAGCGCCATCAGGGTCAGCATCAACAGGGTGACTTCGTTGGCCGAGGACAGCACGCGGTCGTACACCTGCAGCATGTACAGCGAGGGCACCAGCATCAGCAGGTTGATCACCCCGGAGAACGCCGCCACGCTGCGCAATGCGCCGCGGCTGGCCGCCAGGGCCTGTTTGATTTCGTTGGTAACGCTGGAACCGAGCCTTGCCATCGAGCGCGCTCACTTCTGCCACGACTGCCGCTGGAATCCCGAATGAGCCCGGATGGCACCTCCCTGTGCCGGGCGTTCCCTCGCCGTCAGGCGGCCAGGGCCTGATGCTCCGGCGCCGGGTCGGCGCCGATCAGCTGGATTGTCGGCGGCGCCGCTTCGCCGCCGTGGCCGAGCAGCGCCGCGAGCACCTTGCCGGCCCCGTCCAGTGCGCTGTGCGCGGTATCCCCGGCGATACCGGCGACGATCGACAGGTCATTGTCGAGGTCATGCACCAGCTCGATCTGGCCCTTCGGCCCGACCCCGGTGACATCGACACCGGCAATCGTTTGCGCATACAGCTTGCTGTCGAAGTGCAGGTCCAGCGTCGGCAGCGAGACACCGATGTCCTTGACCACCGGCACGTAGCCGAGGATGCCGCCGACGATGGGCAGGTCCTTGAGGGTCACCTCGTTCCAGCTCAGCAGCTTGACCTCGTTGTAGCTACCCAGCTCCAGGGTGCCGCCGAGATTGGCCACGCCGAGGTTGTAGCTGGGTCCGGCGATACCGTAGAACTTGGCGCTGAAGCCTTCCTTGTCGACCGAGCCGACCACTCCCAGGCCGCCGAGGTTGAGCGGCGCCAGCACCGGCACCAGCGGCGCGGTGATCGGATTCAGCGCCAGGGCTGCGGTGACCAGCGGAGTCAGCGGCGTCTCGCCGCCGAAGGTCAGGCCTTGCTCGGTGAAGGAGACGTTGATCGGCAGCGGGCCGAGGATGCCGCGGCTATCGGGAATCACGCCCTGGTCGTGATTGCCGCCGAGCAGCGAGCCGATCACATTGACCCCGAGCAGGCCGTCGCTATTGCCGAGGCTTAGCGAGCCACCCTGGTAGGCGGCGTGGTAGAGATCGTTGGCGGCCTTCAGGCTGTCGCTGCCGAATTCCCAGGCATGGCCGACGGTGGCACCGACGCCCTGCCCCAGGTCACCGACCAGCTTCAGGTAATCCTCCGGCTCGACGCGCCCGTGCAACAAGTCGTCGGCGATCGCCAGCGAGTTGCCGGCCAGCCCGCCCAGCGTGCCGACCGCGGAGCCTACGGTGTCGAGGGCGTCGCCGGCGATCTCGCCGAGCGTGCCGGCCACCGCGCCGACCGTACCCTCCAGCGTCTGCTCCACGCTGGCAACGGCGTCATGCACCGATGTCAGCGCTTCGTGCACCTGCTGCTCCACGGCGTCGACGGTGGAGCCCACCAATGTCCTGGCCACGTCCGCCACCGCCGTGACGGCGGTGGCGGCCACCTGCGTCGCGCGCTCGTAGACCTGGCCGAACAGGTTCGCGGCTGCATTGAATAATCCCATCTTCTGTTCCTCGATTGAGTTGTCTCGGTTATCGCGTTTCCGGCGCAGGTCGCTGTTTACCGACCGAACCGGTCACGCGGTTAAGCGCAGTCAGTGAGTTCCGCGAGAAAACGGAACGCGGGTACCTGAAAGTTCATCAGGCCTGGCGACAACTTGTTTTTATTGGAAGACAGGAGCCCCCCGAGGGCGAAACCCATTTAATCCCGAGCAGCCCGCAACAGAGCGCTCTCCACCGCTTCGCCTGTTAAGTAGGACTAACATGGGTAAGGCAAATTTGTACCACCACTTAAATCAGTTCAATACTTTGGTTGGGCATACCGGCCTGTCAGTTCTGCCAGGTGGATTTCCAAGCCCCTGATTCCTAAACGGATTATTGACGCTTTTAATTAATATCGAATGACGGACGGTCGCCCCGGTACGAACTCTGACGAAAATCAGAAATGAAGAAAGGGTTATATCCTTATGCACCAAAGTGCCGAGCCGCCCTCGCGGCGTGCCCAACTAGCGTGCAACTTCGGCAGCGCCCTCTTCGAAGAAGCGAATGACACTTTTGCGTGGCTCATAAGGAATACTCTTATTACGTGAAGCGCATCACAAAATATTGAATCGAACAGTCCAGGCGGATTGTTTTCTCCTGGTAAACGATGATTAACGGCGCGCTCCAAGGCCGGGTTATTTCAATGAATCGCTTCAGCCAACGCCTTGCCTGCCGATAGCCTCTGCCGTCACCCGTTCCCGCCCTTGCTCCCCGCCTTGCCTGCCCCTATCCTGCGCCCGTCACGGCCAAATCCGTGACCGGGTTTGACAGCCCGAAGAGACGGCGCGATGCGCCGAGCGGTGCATGCGAAAGCAGCGAATGCTTTTGCAGGCATCGGCTCGACCGCAGTTTTCCAACTGCGGGCCTTCATGGCGGATCGCGTGGGGAGACCCTCGTGGTCTGCCGGTTCCGTTTCCCGGTCTGTCAACCCTGCGCGATCCTGCCTCCATCGATTGACAGCGAAGGCGGCAGGTCATGTGACTCTCAGAAACGGAGTACCCAGCATGACGAAGGATGAAAAGGAAAAGACCCACGTCGACGCAATCATCGAACGCTACAAGGACCTGATGGTCGAGATTCCCCCCGCCGACCGGCAACCCGGTCTCTCCCTGCTCTGGCCGGTTCCCGCCCAGCCCGCCATCGACAAGGGCGTCCGCCAGGCCGAGAACTGGCTTGCCGACCAGATCGAAGGCCAGCTCTGGACCGCCTTCGCCTTCGGCCGCGACAGCCTGCCCACACCGATGCAGAAGACCGCCTTCGAAGTGGCCTTCCTGACGCGCCTGCAGCAGCGCCTGGTAGCCGCTCGACGTTCCGGTTGACCCGGCCATGGCGAATGACGCCGGTGGCGTCGTTCGCCCCGACGTCAGGTCTCCATCGCGGTCTCGGGCACCGCGTACGAAATCGTCGCCAGGCTCCGCCTCGCGGTAACGGTCGAGCGCCCCCGTGCGCCATCCCGCCCAGCCGGATTGAACGCAAGCGCACCCACCGCCCTCCTATGTTCCATACGACCCACCACCTCAACCGGAACCGAGCAAGACTCCGCAGACATGGCACAGCCTTTCACCATCGAACCGGACCCGAACACCCTCGACCATCCACCGGCCTTCCTGGCCAACGGAGGAGCGGTCGGGAAACTGTTGCTCAGCCTCGACGCGGCCAGTTCGCCCCTCGGCCCGCCGGACGCCTGGTCGGCGAGCCTGAAGACGACGATGGCCACGCTGCTGCCGGCCAAGGCGCAGATCGTGCTGTTCTGGGGCGCGGAATTCGTCGCCCTGTACAACGATGCCTACGCGCCGAGCATCGGCGACAAGCATCCGCGCGCCCTCGGCCGGCCGGCGATAGAGAACTGGCGGGAGCTGTGGGATGACCTCGAACCGCTGCTGCGCGGGGTGTACGAGACCGGTGAAACCTTCGCGGCAAAGGATCGGCCCTTCTACATCGAACGCCATGGACGCGGCGAGACGGTCTATTTCGACGTGTCCTATTCGGCGGTGCGGGAAACCGACGGTTCCGTCGGCGGCGTGCTGTGCATCGTCACCGAGACCACCGAGCGGGTGCGTTTCGAACGCCGCCAGGCGTTCCTCCTGGAACTGGGCCAGACCCTGCCGTCCCTGGCCGATCCCCTGGAGATCGAAGCCACCGCCCTGCGCCGGCTCGGCGAGGAGCTGGGCGCGTCGCGGATATTCTTCGGCGAGGACAATGGCGACGGCATGACCTTCCAGGTCCATCGCGACTATCTCCACGACGGCCGCTCGGCGGTCGGTCGGCATCGCTACCTGTCGTTCGGCGCCACCCTGTCCGGCGAACTGCATGCCGGACGCAGCGTGGCGCGGGAAGACCTCGCCGGGGAGCGCGGCATGAGTCTCGACGAGGCGGCGAGCCGCGCGCGCCTGGGGCTGGGCGCCACGCTGCACGTCCCGGTGCTGCGCCACGGCCGGCTGGAGGCGCTGCTGGCGATCCACTTCGCCCATCCGCAGGCGCTCGGCGAAGATTCGCGCCGCCTGGCGGAGGAAGCCGCCAAGCTGGCCTGGACCTCGCTCACCCATGCCCGCGCGGAGCTGGCGCTGCGCACCAGTTCCGCGCAACTGGCGGCGATGTTCGACCAGGCCAGCGCGGGCATCGCGGTATGCGACCGGAACTGGCGCTTCACCCGGGTCAACGATCGCTACTGCGAGATCGCCGGCCGTTCGCGCGAGACCCTGCTCGGCCTGCGCATGCAGGACATCCTCGACCCCGCCGACTTCGCCCTCCCTGCGGCGCCAGGCGGAGCGACCGGCGCGGCGTTCGAGATGAGCGGCCGCTACGTTCGCCCCGACGGCGATACGGTGTGGGTGCAGAACCAGGTCACGCCGCTGGTGGACGAGCAGCATGCCGCCAGCGGCCTGCTCTGCGTGTGCATGGACATCAGCGCGCGGGTACGCGCCGAGAACGAGCTGCGCGAACTCAACGAAAGCCTGGAAGAACGTGTCGCGACCATGCTCGCCCAGCGCGAAAGCGCCCTGGCGCAGCTTCACGAGGCACGCAAGATGGAGATGGTCGGCCAGTTGACCGGCGGCATCGCCCATGACTTCAACAACCTGCTGACGCCGATCATGGCCTCGCTGGAACTGATCCGCCGGCGGCTCGACGACGCCCGCTCCACCGACCTCATCGACGGCGCGCTACAGTCCGCCGAACGGGCGCGGAACCTCGTCGGTCGCCTGCTCACCTTCGCCCGCCGGCAAACCCTCAAGCCGCAGGCGGTGGCCCTGCGCGAGCTGGTCGAAGGCATGCACGACCTGATCGAGCGCTCGCTCGGCCCGACCATCGAGGTCCGCATCGAGATCCCGGAACGCCTGCCTGCGGTGGTGGTGGATCCGCACCAGTTCGAACTGGCCATCCTCAACCTCGCGGTGAACGCCCGCGACGCCATGGGCGAAGGCGGCCGCCTGGAAATAGGCGCGCGGACCGACCTGGTGATCGACGGCGCGGTGGACGGTCTCGGCGCCGGCCGCTACGTGTGCCTGGAAGTCGCCGACAACGGCGGAGGCATGCCCGCCGAGGTGCTGGCCCGCTGCATGGAACCGTTCTTTTCCACCAAGGGCGTGGGCAAGGGCACCGGCCTCGGCCTGTCGATGGTCCAGGGCCTGGTCGCCCAGTCCGGCGGCGGCCTGGGAATCCACTCGGAGATCGGCAAGGGGACCCGGGTGAGCATCTGGCTGCCGATCACCGCGGAGCAGACGCAATCCACCGCAGAAAGCTGCCCGGACGCACCGGAGGCGTCGCGGCCGACCCACGTGCTGCTGGTCGACGACGACAGGATGGTGCGCTACACCACCGCGCTGCTGCTCGGCGATCTCGGCTACCAGGTCAGCGAGGCGGCGTCGGCGGAGGAAGCCCTGGGCGAGGTCGAGCGCGGCCTGGCGCCCGACCTGCTGGTCACCGACCATCTCATGGCCGACAAGACCGGCGTGCAGCTTGCCGAGGAACTGCGCCAGCGCTTCCCGCAATTGCCGGTGCTGGTCATCACCGGCTACGCCAACCTCAGGCCCGAGCAACTCAACGGCTTCGAGGTGTTGACCAAGCCGTTCCGCCACAACGAACTCGCCGAACGCCTCGCCCGGCTGCTGGAAGCCTCGCCGTGAGGCCCCGGGACGGCGGAACGCCTCAGCGCACGCGCTCGCGGCTCTTCACCGCCAGGTCCAGGGCTTTCTGCATGTCCAGCCGCGCCGAGCGGCCGACGTCGCGGTGGTCCAGGCGGTAGCCGCGCTCCGAGGGCAGGATCGGTGCGGTGAGGTCCTCGGCATCGGCCGGCTCGAAATCGTAGTCGCCGCCGATGGTCATGGCGCTGCGCCGGAGCAGCATGCGGATCTCCTCGGGTCGCAGCCGCGGGTTGAGGGAAAGCATGGCGGCGACCGTGCCGGCGACCATCGGCGTGGCATAGGAGGTGCCGCAGTGCACCTCGCCCCGCGCGTCCCGCTCCAGGGTCGAGGCATGGGTACAGGCGGCGGCGGTGACATCCACCCGCATGTCGACGTTCGAGGTGCTGCGCTTGACCGCGTAGGCCGGGTCGTCCACCGCCAGGCCTTGGCGCTCGCTGCGCTGGTGGCCGCCCACCACCAGCAACTGCTCGGTAACGAAGGAGGACGGCAGGCGGTATTCGTCGGTACCGGAGTAGGACGAGCCGTTGCCGGCGGAGTTGACCACCAGCACGTCCGGATGCTCCTTGCGCAGCCAGAGGAAGAACTCCTCGAGCAACTCCTCGTAGCCGCTCATGGCGATCCCCGAGCGCACCAGCGAATCCACCTCGTCGCCATCGACGTCGCGAGCGCCGACGCGGTGGATGCCCCAGCTCCAGTTGAGCACCCGCACGCCATCCTCCACCAGGTTCACCGAGGCGGCGACGTTGGCCGTGATGCCAGCATCCGAATTGCGCTCGACGATCACTTCGAAACCCTGGCTGGCGCGGTCCAACCCACGCAGGAAACCACTGTTGCCGCCCTGGTCCCAGCGCGCGGCGAGGATGCCGGCGACCGTCGAACCGTGGTTGTCGGGACGTTCGGCATCGCGCGCGTAGAGGCAGGTACGCGGTGCGGGCGCCTTGCAGGGGCCGAGGTAGTCGGCGAAGTCGGGAGCGTCGAAGTCGACGTCGCGCTCGATCACCCCGATGCGCACCGGGCGGGTCTCCAGCGGCGCCTGGCGGGCGCGGACCCGACGCTGGTAATAGTTCACCGCGTCCATGAAACGATTGGCCGCCCACTCGTCGGAGTCGCTGTCCGGCTTGTCCACGGGCCGGCGCGCCGCCTCGGTTTCCTCGCCCTTCTCCGGCGCGGACTCCTCCACCACCACGGCGTCCACGCTGGTCTCGCTGCCGATGCGGAGGACCAGCGCGTCGCGCTGGACGAGGTCGCGCGCCGGCAGGCGCAACTGGTAGAGGTTCAACGGCGGGATCGCGCCGACCACCCGCGCGCCATATTTATCGGCCAGGCGTTCGGCCTCCCGGCGACCGTCGTGGTTCTCCTCGATCAACAGGCTGACCAGGTCGACGTAGGTGGTCAGGCCATCCATGTTCTTCGCCACCTCGTCGGGACCGGCGGCGAGCACATGGCTGCCGTTCAGGGTCAGCCATACCGGATTGCTGCTGCGCCCGCCCTGCTCCAGCCAAAGCGGACCGCTGGCGTGGCCACGGCGGTCCAGGCGGAGCCGCAGGCCGTCGCCCTCGCGCCGCAGGGCGGTGGCCGGCAGTTCGCGGCCGTCCAGCAACAGGCGCGGCAGGCCGGAGCCCAGGCCGCGCACGCGCAGGCACCACTCCTGCCGCTCGCTGGCCAGGAGATCGCCGCAGCGCTCCAGGCGCTCCAGGCGCAGGGGTGTTTCGGCGGCTACCAAAGGACTGCCCAGGGACGCGAAAAGGATGGCGAAAACGGCACGGCGCAGCGGCATGGACTCGGCTTCCGGAACGGGGACCTGTTGTTCCGACCACCTGGCGAAACGCTTCGTTCAGGTTGAAGGCGGGCCCCCGGCCACGCCAAGGCGCAGGCTAGCCCACCAGTTGTTCCAGCGCCTGCGCCTCGTCGAAGGCGGGGTGAACCGCTACTCCCGGCAGATCGCCCGCATCTCCCTGCTGGCCATCCCGGCCGGGCTGCTGGCCCTGGGCTGCGGCCCGTACCTGATGCGACAACGCTGAAAAATCCGCCGACTGTCCATTTCGCGACGATGACTGGCGCTTTTGCCGGCGCAGGCCGCCCGCGCCTGCCTTACCGTTCCCCGCTCTTTCAGACACGGGAGCAGGGCAATGCCGCTTGCCAGTCATCTGCGTTGCGTGGCGCTGGCGCTGGGGATCTCCACCGCGCTGGGCTGCGCGAACCGCAACCAACCCGCGCCACGCGCGGAAAGCCTCGACCCTGGCCTGTCGAGGGTGGCGGGAACCCGCGGCGACGCGCTGCCCGCCCAGTGGTGGACGCTCTATCAGGACCCTGGGCTGAACCGCCTGGTGGCCGCCGCGCTGCGCCACAACCGCGACCTGGCGGCGGCCGATGCCCATGCCCGCGCGCTCCTCGGCCATCTGCGCGGCGCACAGGGCGAACGCTGGCCACGGACCGAGGTCGGCTATGGCTACCAGTATGGGCGCGACGGCGACGACCAGACCCTCGCCGAAGCCACCGACGAGGACGTACGCAGCCAGTGGAAACACACCGTCCGCCTCGACCTGTCCTACCAGTTGGACCTGTGGGGCGAAGTCCGCGCCCGCATCGCCGCGGCGAAGGCGGATGCCGAAGCGGCGCAAGCGGCGCGCGACCTGCTCAGGGTCAGCGTGGCCAGCCAGACCACCCTCGCCTACGTCCGCGCCTGCGCCCTGGCGCGACGGGCAGAGGTGCAACGCCGATCGGTCGGCCTGCTCGACGCGAGCCTGGCGCTGAGCGAACGCCAGCTCGCCGCCGGCCTTTCCAGCGAGCTGCAGCGACGCCGGCTGCTGGCCTTGCGCGAGCGGACCCGCGCCGCGCTGCCGATGCTCGAGGCGCGGCGGCGCGCGGCACTCTACGAACTGGCGCTGCTCAGCGGGCGCTCGCCGCGCCAGTTGGACGCTCCTGCCGCGACCTGCGCCGGCATACCGCAACTGCGCCGTGCCCTGCCCACCGGCGACGGCTGGAGCCTGCTGGCGCGCCGCCCGGACGTCCGCGCGGCCGAGCGCCGGCTCGCCGCCGCCGACGCCCGGCGCGCGCTGGCCGAAGCCGAGCTGTACCCGCGCATCAGCTTCGCCGTCGGCGCCGAGACCTCCGCAGTGACCCTCGCCGGCCTCGGCGGCAGCGGCGCGCTGGCCTACGCGGCCGGCCCGCTGCTGAGCTGGCGCTTCCCCAACCGGGAAAGCGCGCGAGGCCGCCTGGACAGCGCAGCGGCAGAGCGCGACGCCGCCCTGGCGCGCTTCGACGGAGCGGTGCTCGGCGCCCTGCGCGAGGTCGAGCGTGCCCTGGCGCTGTATGCCGGCGAGCGCCAGCGGCGTGCCGACCTCCAGCGTGCCCTCGACGAGCAGCGCCACGCCTACCGGTTGGCGCGCAGCAACTATCGCGCCGGCGCCCTCGATGCCCTCGAGCTGCTCGACAGCCAACGCAGCCTGGTCGCCGACCGGGCGCGCCTGGTCGACGCCGAGATGCGCGTCGCCGAGCGCCAGGTCGAACTGTTCCGGGCTCTCGGCGGCGGCTGGCAAGCCGCTCCCAGCCCCTCCCATCAGGAAAACGGACAATGAACCAGGCAATCAGGGAACCCATCGAACACACCACTGGCGAAACCATGCCAGCAGCCACGCGCCGGCGCCGAACCTGGCTGCTGGGCGGCCTCGCCGGCGCCATCGCGCTCGCCGCCCTGCTGGCCTGGTGGTGGAGCAGCGGACGCTTCCTGGAGGGCACCGACGATGCCTATGTACGCGCCGACTGGGTGGCGGTCAGCGCGCAGGTCTCCGGCTACGTCGCCGAGGTGCTGGTGGCCGACGACGCCGACGTCCAGGCCGGCGACCTGCTGCTGCGCCTGGACCCGCGCGACTTCCGCCAGCGCCTGCGCGCCGCCGAGGCCCGCGAAGCGGCGGCGCAGGCGGCGCTGGAAGCCCAGCGCGCGAAGCTGGAGACCCTCGATCGGCAACTGCTGGAGCAGGCGCAGACGATCAGCCGCGCCCGCGCCGATGGCGAAGCGGCGCGAGCCGAATGGCGCCGCGCCGAGACCGACTGGCGACGCTACCGGCAATTGGCCGACGAGCATGCCACCAGTCGCCAGCGCCTGGAGAATGCCGACGCGGCGCACCAGCGAGCGCGGGCGGCGGCGCGGCGGGCAAGCGCCGAGGAAGGCCGCCAGCGCGCCGCCAAGGACGTACTGAAGAGCCGGCGACGCGAGGCGGAGGCGGCGCTCGCCCAGCGCCAGGCGGAGCTGCAGGAAGCCGCGGCGGCGCGCGAACTGGCGCGCCACGCCCTGGACGATACCGAAATCCGCGCCCCATTCGCCGGCCGCGTCGGCCAGCGCAAGGTGCGCCTGCGCCAGTACGTCACGCCGGGGCTGCCGCTGCTGGCGGTGGTGCCGCTGGAGCAGGCCTACGTGGTGGCCAACTACAAGGAGACCCAGCTCGAACGCATCCGTCCCGGGCAACCGGTAGAGCTGGAGGTGGACACGTTCGGCCGCCGCTGGCGCGGCCGCGTCGACAGCGTGGCGCCGGCCTCCGGCGCGGTATTCGCGCTGCTGCCGCCGGACAACGCCACCGGCAACTTCACCAAGATCGTCCAGCGCTTCCCGGTGCGTATCCGCCTGGACGCCGACGCCGCCGAGCGGGGCCGGCTGCTTCCGGGGATGTCGGTGATCGCCACCGTGGACACTCGCGAACCGGACGGAGCCTCCGCCGATGAGCGCTGACGACAAGGTATCGCTGCGTGCCTGGGTCGCCGTCACCGGCGGCCTGTTCGGCTGCTTCATGGCCGGCATGAACGTGCACGTCACCAGCGCGGCGCTGCCGGAGATAGAAGGCGCGCTGGGAGCCACCTTCGAGGAGGGCTCGTGGATCTCCACCGCCTATCTGGTCGCGGAAATCAGCATGATCCCGCTTACCGCCTGGCTGGTGGAAGTGTTCTCCTTGCGCCGGGTGATGCTCCTCGGCTCGCTGGTGTTCCTGCTCAGTTCGCTGAGCTGCGCGCTGGCGCCGAACCTGTCGACGCTGATCCTGATCCGGGTGATCCAGGGGGCTTCGGGGGCGGTGCTGATCCCGCTGTCGATGCAACTGATCCTCACCGAGCTGCCGTCCAGCCGGATACCCCTCGGCATGGCGCTGTTCAGCCTTTCCAACAGCGTGGCCCAGGCCGCCGGCCCGTCGATCGGCGGCTGGCTGGCGGATGCCTATTCCTGGCGCTGGATCTTTCTCCTGCAACTGTTGCCGGGGATCGCCCTGCTGGCCGCGGTGGCCTGGTCGATCCGCCCCCGCGACGGCGACCGCGAACGCCTGCGCCAGGCCGACTGGCTCGGCATCGGCGCGATGGTCGCCGGCCTCGGCGCGCTGCAGATAGTGCTGGAGGAAGGTGGCCGCCGCGACTGGTTCGAGTCCGGCTTCATCCGCACCTTCGCCGTCCTCGCCGTGCTCGCCCTGCTGCTCTTCGTACAGCGCCAACTGTGGGGCGCGCGGCCGTTCATCAACCTGCGCCTGCTGGGCAGCTACAACTTCGGCGTGTCCAGCCTGGCGATGGCGGTGTTCGGCGCGGCGACCTTCGGCCTGGTGTTCCTGGTGCCCAACTACCTGTCCCAGTTGCAGGGTTTCAACGCCCGGCAGATCGGCGACAGCCTGATCCTCTACGGCCTCGTGCAACTGCTCCTGGCGCCGCTGCTGCCGCGCCTGATGCGCTGGCTGAACCCCAAGCTGCTGGTGGCCGGCGGCTTCGCGATCATGGCCCTGGGCTGCTGGATGGGCGCGCACCTGAACGCCGACGCGGGACGCAACGTGATCATCCCCTCCATCGTCGTACGCGGCATCGGCCAGCCGCTAATCATGGTCGCGCTCTCGGTACTGGCGGTGAAGGGCCTGGACAAGGCCCAGGCCGGCTCGGCCTCGGCGCTGATCTCGATGCTGCGCAACCTCGGCGGCGCGATCGGCACCGCGCTGCTGACGCAACTGGTCTCGCTGCGCGAGCGCTTCCACTCCGAGCGGATCGGCGAGACCCTGACGATCTTCGACGGCGCCCTGCAGCAGCGCCTGGGCGGTGGCCAGGTGCGGATACAACTGCCGGAGCAGCAGCAGGCGCTGGCCCTGCTCGACCACGGGGTGCGCCAGCAGGCCTACCTGATGGCCTACTCCGACGCCTTCTACCTTTCCTGCGTGGCGCTCCTGGCCTGCGCCCTGGCCTCGCTGATGCTGCGCCAGAAGGACTGAACTCAGTCGCCCTCGGCCACCCCGTAGGCGGCGCCGCGGCCGAAATAGAGGCTCGGCGAAACGCCCAGGGTCCGGCGAAACATGGCGCTGAAGGCGCTCTGGCTGTCGTAGCCGAGGTCCAGTGCGACCTCGAGGATCGAGTGCCCTGCCGCCAGCGCATCGAGGCTGGCGAGCAGGCGCATGCGCCGCAGCCACTGGACGAAGCTGAGACCGGTTTCGCGCTGGAAGGCGCGGGTCAGGGTCCGCGGGCTGACGCCCAGGCGACGCGCGGCATCGCCCAGGCTCCAGTCGGCGGCCGGCTCGGCGCGCAGGCTGCGGCACAGCGCCGCCAGTCGCGGATCGACCGGCTGTGGCACGTGCAGGGCGAGGATCGGCAGCACCCGCAGTTCATCGAGGATCAGCTCCATCACCCGCTCGTCGCGGCCACCCGGCGGGTAGTCCGGGGCGATCCGCATCGCCGCGACGATCAATTGCCGCAGCAACGGCGGCACGTCCACCACCCGGCAGTCCCGCGGTAGGTCGTGGCGCGCCTGCGGGGCGATGAACAAGGTGCGCATGCGCACCTGGCCGGCGAAACGCAGGGCATGCTCGATACCGGCCGGCAACCAGACACCGCGTCCCGGCGGCACCACCCAGGTGCCCTCGGCGGTGCCGACCGTGACCACCCCGCTGAGCGCATGGATCAATTGCGCGCGCGAATGCCGGTGCAGCTCGACGCGCTCGCCGTGGAGATAATCCTGGGCATAGGCGAAGACCGGACGGGTGGAAGGCAGGTCGATCAGCATCGGGCGGGCCTTGGCGGGCAGTGGGGGCGCTGTCTTTTTACCAGCCGCGCCATGCTAACGACCAGTCCCGGCGAAGCACGCCGGCGCTCGCCGCGACGCGGCGAGCGCGCTACCCTGGCCGCCCCGGCGTGGCGCGACTGCCTGGCGTATCCGCCGCGCCATCCCTCCCCAAGCACAGGAGCGAAACCAGCATGGCCTCTTACGCGGAACTGTTCGATATCGGAGAAGACTTCGCCGCCTTCGTCGGCCATGGCCTGGCCACGGAACAGGGCGCGGTCGCGCGGTTCCGGCAGAAGCTGGAAAGCAACGGGCTGCCGAGCGCGCTGACGGAACGCCTGCAACGCATCGAACGGCGCTATCGCCTGCTGGTCGCCGGGGAAATGTGGTGCCCGGACTGCCAGATCAACCTGGCCGCGCTGGACTTCGCGCAGCGCCTGCAACCGAACATCGAGCTGGCGATCATTTCCAAGGGCCGCGCCGAGGACGACCTGCGCCAGCGCCTGGCGCTGGAGCGAATCCCGATTCCGCTGGTACTGGTGCTGGACGAGGAGTTCAACCTGCTCGGACGCTTCGTCGAACGGCCGCAGGCGGTGCTCGACGGCGGTCCGCAGGCGCTTGCGGCGTACAAGGCGGGCGACTACCTGGAGCACGCCATCGGCGACGTCCTGGCGATCATCGAAGGCGCGGCGCGCTGAGACAGCGCCTTCGCCCGCTTCTCAGTGCCGCGAACAGCCCGCGCCAAGGCCTCGGTACTGCAAGCGATGTAGGCGTCCGGCGCTGTCGCGGTAGAGCATCACCAGCGGCACCACGCCACAGGTGGCCGGCACCGGCGTGACGGAAAGCACCCGCTCGATGTCCAGCGGCATGCCGTAGTCGTAGCGCTCGATCGGCGGCAACTCTTTCCCGTCGTCGTCCGCCGCCTGGACCTGGGACCAGCAGGACAGCAGCAAGGCCAGCAAGAACGAGGTTTTCATGAGGTCTTTTCTCCATGCTGCGC
Organism: Pseudomonas sp. 203-8; assembly: GCF_020708595.1. Taxonomy (NCBI): domain Bacteria; kingdom Pseudomonadati; phylum Pseudomonadota; class Gammaproteobacteria; order Pseudomonadales; family Pseudomonadaceae; genus Pseudomonas; species Pseudomonas sp. 203-8. The sequence goes on from NZ_JAJFDF010000003.1 coordinate 300,686, forward strand.
CCCGTCGGACGAGACGCTTTGCGAATAGGCCCGGAGCAACCAGGCGAGGTCGGTGAGGATCGCGGCCAGGCGCCACTCGCCGGCGGCCGCCAGGCGGGCGCCGGCACGGCGTGCGTGCCGCGCGGCGAGCGGCGGATCGCGATGGCGGACGGCGATGGCTCGCAGTGCGCGCTCGATCCACCGCGCCTCCGCGGCGGCCGGGTCGAGCCCGGCCAGGGCGCGCCACAGGCGCCGCGACTCGCGGCCGAGTTGCAGGGATACGAAGCCGAGGCGCAGGGCCAGCGCGCTGCGCGGATGTTCCATGCCATGCAGCGCGCCCAGCTGGGCGATGCGATGCTGCTGGCGGGCCTGCCAGGCATGCGCGTCGAAACCGGCGCGACGACGCAGCAAGGCGAGGGTCTCGCGGCGCAGATGGTCGAGCAGCGACGCCGAATGCCGTTCCAGGTCCTTCGGCAGCAGGCGGTAGACCAGCAGGCTGATGCAGAGCGCCAGCACCCAGGCGCAGGACTGGTTGGCGAAGTCGCCGAAATCGAAGCGGGCGAGATTGCCGGTGGCGACCAGGGTGTTGAAGGCGATCAGGTAGGCGATTCCCTGCAACGCCCGCCTGGGCACTGTGGTGGCCTGGATACCGAACGACCAGAAGAAGGCGAGGCACAGCAGCAGCAATGGAAAGCCGTTGATCAGCGGTAGCAGAAGGAATTTGCAGAGCAATGCGGCAGGTATCGCGTAGAGCGTGCCGCGAATGAAATTGCGCGTGCCCTCGGCGGGAAAGGGCGAGGCTGCCAGCAGCGTGCAGTAGGGGCCGAGCACCGCCAGCAGGGTCGGCCCCTGGTCCCACCCGCTGAGGAACCACAGGGCGCCGCCGACCAGCATCGCCAGCCAGGCTCGCGCGCCGTTGCGCAAGGCCTCGCGGTAATGTCGATGGAAGGCTGCTGGGCGGACGTCGGCGTGGGCCCGGCCGTCGAGCCGGGCGAACCCCCGCAGGGCGGCCTGCAGGTCATCCAGTTGCTCGTCGAGACGCTCCATGAACAGCCCTTCGCGACAGGCATCCGCTTGGTCTGTCGGAAGTCCGCGCCGAATCGCCGCCAGGCGACCGCGCAAGCTCGCGAGCCGTCGCGCGGCGCCGGCGAAGTCGAGCTCGCCGCGATCCAGTTGGCCGCCCAGCAGGCGCAGGTCGTCGGCCATCGGCAGCGCCAGTCCACGCTCCGCCAAGCGCCGGGCCCAATGCGTCTCGCCGGCGAAGCGGAACTCCATCAGCGTGGAAAACAGCGCCGCCAGGCCACCGCGGATCGCCGGGAGCGCAGCGCTCAGCGCCCGCGACTCGGCGCGACCGACACCCAGCAGATCGTCTACCGCGTAGACCTCGCCGGCCAGCGTCCGGCGACGGCGCTCCAGTTCCCCGTCAGCCGCACCAGCATGCCGCGCAGCGACCAGCGCCAGCGTCGCCGCGCAGAGCGAGACGAGACGCTGGCGCACCCGCCCGGACACGGTCCTGCGGCTGAAGAGCACGGTCACCAGGCTCAGGCAGCAGACCCCGACGATTACCGCCGAGGCGCGGGTGACGATGTGCTCGAAGGCCGCCTCGGGCTCGACCATGGCCGATCCCAGCGCCAGGCACACGGTGTAGCCGGCGACCACCGCGGCGGTGGCGTAGAAGTGCCGGACCAGGCTCATGACGCCGACGCAGAGACCCAGCCAGAAACCCAGGGCGACGACGAACAGCAGCATCTTCTGGGCGAACAGCGCGGTCAGGACGAAGGCAGCGAGCGTGCCGACCAGGGTACCCACGGCGCGCCACCAGCCCTTGCCGACCACCGCTCCCTGCACCGGATTGATCAGCAACAGCACAGTGGACGCCGCGGAAAACGGCGAATCCAGTTGCAGGTAGAGCCCCAGGCCGAGCGCCAGAGCGGCAGCGCCGATGCTGCGCAGCACGTAGTCCAGGCTGTCGGTCCGCCAGGGCAACGGCAACGCCGCGTACCAATCGCGCCCGCCGGACGCCGACGCCGCCATCAAAGGTACTCCTGCAACCAGCGGGTCAGCCGCCAGTGCCGCGCGGTCCCCGCCTGCAGCACCTCGACACTGCCGGTCATGCCAGCGGCAAGCACCACGCCCGCCGGTACCCGGTCGAGTTCGATGCGCACCGGCACGCGCTGCGCCAGGCGTATCCAGCTGAAGTTCGGGCTGACCTGCGGCAGGCCGCTGTCGGCACGGCTTTCGTTGAGGTCGGCGACACCGCGACCGATGCTCGCGACATGGCCGTCGAGCAGCGGATCGAACCCCATCAGCTTGATCGTCGCCGGCGCGCCGACCTGTACATTGCGCAGCTTGGTTTCCTCGAAATAGCCGGTGACCCAGAAGCTTCGCCGATCGACGATGAAGATGTTGGTCCGGCCCGCCGCCGCGTAATCGCCGGGCTGCACGCGCAACTGCGTCACATAGCCGTCCACCGGCGAGCGCAACTCGCTGCGCCGCAGGTCCAGCCGCGCCTGGTCGAGCGCCGCCCCGGCGGCCTCGGCGCGGGCGCGGGCGATACGCAGGGCGCGTCCGGCGTTGGCGACCTCCTCGCGCGAAACCGCGCCGGCCAACTGCATGCGTCGGCGCCATTGCTCGTCACGTTGGCGCAGGGTTTCCCGCGCCTGCTCCAGCTCCGCCTCGCGCTGGCGCACGGCCAGGCGATAGCTGCGCGGATCGATGCGGTACAGCGGATCGCCGCGGGCCACCCGCTGGTTATCTGCGACGAACACCGCCTCGACGCTGCCGGAGACTTCCGGCGCGATGCGGATCACCTGCGCGCTGACCCGCCCGTCGCGGGTCCAGGGCGCCAGCACGTAGGCTTGCCACAACTGCAACGCCAGGCACAGGGCGAGCAGGCCGCAGGCGAAGGTCGCAGCCACCTTGGAAAGACGAACGATGGACATGGGGACCTCGGCTCAGAACTTCAGCACCAGCACGGACAGCACGATGAACGACAGGAAGAAACGCAGCAGGCCGGGATGCCAGGCGCATTCCAGCCAGCGCCAGGCGAGGCGCTCCAGCAGCAGGTAGAGCGGCATCGCCAGGCACAGGTAGAGGAACAATGGCGGCACGTAGAGGCCGGAAACGGAGACTTCGCTCAGCATGCAGGGCACCAGGGTATCGAGGGCGCGGAGCGGTCGGCCGCTCCTGTCGGGTTGACGAGCACAGGCTACGGGTCGTAGCGATTTGCAAATATCGACTACTCAGCCAGAAAATAATCGAATTCGGACAACCACAGGACCTGCCGTGAGCCGTGAACCGCAGACCTACCTCGCCCAACGCTTCGATCCCGACGCGCTCGGCCAGCCGGCCCTGGCCCTGCAGCTGGAGGCCCGGCACAACGACACCGAAGTGCCGGTGCACCGGCATCGCAAGGGCCAGCTGGTGGTGGCCTGCCGCGGCGGCATCACCTGCACGGTGCCCGATGGCCTGTGGATGGTGCCGGCCGGGTTCGGTGTGTGGATTCCCGGCGGCATCGCCCATAGCAACCGGGTCACCGCCAACGGCAAGGTCTGCTTCCTCTTCGTCGAGCCGGGGGCGGCACGCCTGCCGAGCGACTGCTGCACCCTGGCCCTGTCGCCGCTGGTCCTCGAACTGATCCTGCACCTGAGCGCGCAACCGCAGGACTATCCGCACGACGGCCCGCTCGCACGTCTCGCCGGGGTGCTGCTGGAACTCCTGGAACAGGCGCCGACCGAACAGCTCTACCTGCCGCTGCCGGACAACCGCGGCCTGCGCCGCATCGCCGACGAACTGACCCGCGCCCCCGGCGACCGCGCCAGCATGGCCGAATGGGCCAGGCGAGTGGCGATGAGCGAGCGGTCCCTGGCGCGGATGGTGCGCCGGGAGACCGGCATGACCTTCGGCCAGTGGCGCCAGCAATTGCAGATCATCATCGCCCTGCAGCAACTGTCCGCCGGCGTTTCGGTGCAACGCACCGCCGAGATCCTCGGCTACGAGTCGGTCAGCTCGTTCATCGGCATGTTCCGCAAGGCGCTCGGCAGCCCCCCGGCCCGCTACGTGCGCGACAGCATGCGGCGGCCAGCCGACTGAACGAAGGTCGACGGAAAGGTCTTGCAGTTCGTCAGCTGTTCTCCCCCGAGGCTGGCACTCGAAGACACTTCTGGGAATAATGCCGCCCTTTTTTCTCCAGGAGGATCAGATGGTTACGCACTTCTTGAGCGAATCCGGCCAGGCAGCCTGCGGGCGCGGCGACAGCAACGTGAACGGCTCGAGCGACGTCGGCCAGGTCAGTTGCAAGACCTGCCGGCGCACCAACGCCTTCGCCCAGGCCCAGGAAAACGCCGCTCCGGCCAGTGCCCCTGTCACCCCCACCGCCGCTGCGCCAGTGATCGACAAGGCCGCGCCGCGGCCGAAAGCCGAGGCCAGGCTCGCCGCCGCGCAGCGCCAGGACCGCGATGCCGCCCGCAAGGCCTGGCAGGCGCGTCTCAACGAATTGTCCGGGAAGAACCGCATGCCGCGCTCGCGGCGCCGCGCGCAAGCCTATCTCTGAGCGGTAGCGGTACTTCGCGGCGGATGTCCGCACGCGGTCATATCCGTCCTGCCCAGCACGACCGCGCGTCCCCTCATCAGGCCAGGCCCTGCGCCTCCACCAGGGCCAGGCCGTCGAGGGCGCCGGCGAGCATCTCCGGCAGATGGCGCGGCTCGTCGGCCAGCTCGGCCAGCTCCGACAACCGATGCGCCGCCGTCAGCAAGGCGATCCGCCGACGCTCCAGGCGCCGACCGCTGAAGCGCTCGTAGGCGGCGACGATGCGCTCGGTGAGGTCGGCATCGATGAACGCGGAATAGATGAATTCCTGGTGCAGCGGACCGATGCCCGCGTCGGCGAAGTCGTACACACCGTTCAGCCGCCCGGCCTCGCTATCGAATGCCATGTTCCAGCCATGGCCGTCGAAGAAGCCGAAGATCGAACCCAGCGGATCGGCAGGCAGCTTGGCATATTCCCGCACCAAGCGTTCCGCGCGTTCGCGCCAGGCCGCAGGCAGCAGCGGCAAGGCGCGCCTGCGCATCGCCGCGGGCGACTCCCAGGGACGCACCGGCAAGGCTCCAACCGCCCGCATGCGCGCCGGTGGCAGTCGATGCAGCTCGGCGTAGAAGCGCCCCAACGCATCGCCGACCGCCTGCCGTGCGGGTTCGTCCAGGCGCCGGTAGTCCTCGCCCAGGAGGTAACCGCCAGGCAGTTTCTCGTGGCGGGAAAACAGCGGCGGTCCCGCAAACACCTGCGGCGCCGGCACCGGCAGGCTCACCGCCGGACGCACCAGGCGTAGCACGGCGGCCTCGCGCAGCAGCGCCGCCTCGGCCTCCGCGCCGCGCGGAAACTTGAACACCCAGCGCCCTCCGACCTCCACCGCCGTGGAATGCCAGCCCGAGGCCAGGATGGCGAAAGTGGCGTCCGCCAGCTCCGGACAGGCCGCCACTATCGCCCGGCGATATTCCTCCAGGGCACGCGGTTCCTTCACCGACGACTCCGCGCGACCATCGCCACGATCGCCTCGTACAGTTCCCGCCGCGCCTCTTCCGGGGCGATCTCTTCGGTGGCGGCCGCGTGCGACAGCGCTTCGGCGGCGCCGATCATTGCGCGCAGAGCGGCGACGGTCAGCCGTCCGCCGCCGGCGAAGGGCTCCAGCACGGCGCGGCACTTGTCCATGAAGAGAACCTCGTAGTCGCGCTTGATCCGCTCCAGCTCCGGCGAGCTGGCGAGGGCCGCGACCACCCCGGGAATCTCCCGGCCTTGTTGCATCACGCAGTCGACATAGGCGCGGGCGATGACGTCGGCGCGCCCCTCCAGGGTCGCCTCGCTCGCTTCCAGGGCAGCCTCCATCAGCGCCGTCTGGCGCAGGTCGTAATCCTGGTAGAGCGCCGCCAGCAGGCCGGCGCGGGTGCCGAAGTGGTCATAGACCACCGGCTTGGTCACCCCGGCCTGCTCGGCCAGGCGTCCGAGGGTCAGCGCCTCGGTACCTTCTTCGCGGACCAGCCGCCAGGCCACCTCGAGCAACTGGCGCTGGCGCTCGTCGCGGGACAGGCGGCGGCGTGGCGACGGGTCGTCTGGGGAGTGCATTGACATAGATAACCTACTAAAAGTAACTTACTAAAGGTAACCTACAGAAGGTAGGTTTTACCCAGACTATCGACTTGCCCCCCTTCCCGCAATTCCCGGAGGAATTCGCCCATGCATGCCCTGATCGTCGTCGCTCATCATCATCCCCGCTCTCTCACCCACGCCCTCGCCGCGCGCATCGCCGAAGGCGTGGTCCGCGCCGGTCATTCCGCGGAAACCGCCGACCTGGCGGCGGAAGGCTTCGAGCCGCGCTTCGGCCTGGCCGACCACGCCGTGCATCGCGGCCAGGCGTCGCCTCCCGCCGACGTCCTCGCCGAGCAGGCGCGCATCGATCGCGCCGATACCCTGGTGCTGGTCTACCCGATCTACTGGTGGTCGATGCCGGCCCTGCTCAAGGGCTGGATCGATCGCGTGTTCTCCAATGGCTGGGCCTTCGACTACAGCATCGGCGGCGACCTGCGGAAAAAGCTGCAGCGCCTGCGCGTGGTGCTGGTCGGTGTCGGCGGCGCCGATGTCGGCACCTTCGAGCGGCACGGCTACGCCGGGGCGATGCGCACCCAGATCGACCATGGCATCTTCGATTACTGCGGCGCACGGGTGGTCCGTTCCGAACTGTTGCTGGAGTCGGAGACCGCCGATCCGATCCGGCATCTGGACCAGGCCCTGCACATCGGCAGCCAGCTCTTCGCCGCACGCGGCGCGCAGGGGGCCGCCCAGGCGCAGCCGCTGGAGGCCTGACCCCAGGTCATTCGGCCAGGTGCATGGCGAAACCGGCCCGCTGCGGGGCAAGTTCGTCGCGCAGGGTCAGCGCCGGGATCAGGTAGTCGCCGCCGTTCTGCCGGCGGAACGGGATCGGCGCAGTGCGCTGCAGGTCATCGAGGCGCCGGCCCAACTGCTCGCTCAGCGCGGCGAAACGCTCCGCGTCGATCCGGCCGCTGCGATAGACGACGAACGGCGGCAATACCTCGAAGCCGGGGTAATGCAGGATGCCGTGATGGATGGGGAACAGCAGGTCGTCCATCGGTCCGTTGATACCGCGCGCGGCGTAGTGCGACTCCCAGCCGCCGGCGGTGACTACCAGCATCGCCCGCTTGCCCTGCATCCGGCCCTCGCCGTAGCGGTCGCCCCAGTGGCTGTCGGAATGTTCGCCGACCCCGTAGGCGAAGCCGCAGGCATAGACGCGATCGATCCAACCCTTGAGGATCGCCGGCATGCTGAACCACCAGAGCGGGAATTGCAGGATCAGCGTATCGGCCCAGCGCAGCTTGTCCTGCTCACCGGCGATGTCGACGCTCTGCCAACCGTTCTCGAAGGCGCGCAGGGAAGTTGCGGAAGGATCGAAGCGTTCGCTGGCCTCGCGCTCGAGGCTGTCGCCGGCATCGAGCACGGCCTTCCAGCCCATCGCGTAGAGGTCCGAAACCTGCACCGCATGGCCGGCCGCCTCGAGGCGGGCGACCGCGAAGTCCTTGAGCGCACCGTTGAGGGAGCGCGGCTCGGGATGGGCATAGACGATGAGTACGTTCATGGCGGGTCTCCGGCAAAAGGTGGGCGCAGGATCGGCCATCGCCGGATATAGTTGAAATGAATATCCGAAATTCCAGGTATATGGATGATTAATCTCCGGCGACTGGACCTGAACCTGCTGGTGACCCTCGACGTGCTGCTCACCGAACACAATGTGACGCGCGCGGCGGAACGCCTGAATTTTTCCCAACCCTCGGTGAGCGTGCACCTGGCCAAGCTGCGGGCGATCTTCGACGATCCCTTGCTGCTTCCCGGCCCGCGCGGGATGCGCCCGACGGCGCGGGCGGAGGAGCTGCGCGAGCCGTTACGCCTGGCCCTGGAAGCCCTGGAGCAGGCGGTGGCGCCGGCCGCGCCGTTCGATCCGACGCAGTCACGGCATACCTGGCGCGTCGCCGCCACCGACTACGCCGAGTCGGCGATCCTCCTGCCGATCCTCGCCAGTCTTCGCCGCCAGGCGCCGGGCAGCCGCCTGGCGGTGCTGGAGCTGGCGCCGACGCGAATCGTCAGGCAGGCGGAACGCGGCGAGATCGACCTGGCCTTCCACACCCTCGAAGAAGCGCCGCCGGGACTGCGCTGTCGCCGGCTGTTCAGCGAGCGCTATGTGCTGGCCGGGCGCGCCGGGCATCCGGGGCTGCGTCGGCGACCGACGCTGAAGCAGTTCTGCCGCCTCGAGCAGGCGATCGTCTCGCCCGACGGCGGCGGCTTCCTAGGTCCCACCGACCAGGCGCTCGCCGAACTCGGCGCGGAACGCCGGGTGGCGTTGTCGGTGCCGCACTTCCTGTTCCTCCGCGCGGTGCTGGAAAGCACCGACCTGGTGGCGCTGCTGCCGTCGCGACTGGTACGCGAGCGCGACAGGTTGCGGGTGGTCGAGGCGCCCCTGGAGGTGCCCGGCTACGACCTGGCCATGCTCTGGCACGAGCGCTCGCACCGCGATCCGGCCCATCGCTGGCTGCGCGAACTCATCGCCGCCTCGGTGTAACGCGGCGATACGCTTCGGTCGTCGCCGCGGTTTGACGCACCGTCGCGCTTTGCCCAAGCTAGCGGGCTTCGATCCACCACCAGGAAGTCCTTGGCGTGAAGTTTCCGTTCCATCCCTGGCGCCGCCTGCTGCTCTGCGCGCTCCCTTTCGCCGCCCTGCTGACCGCATGCGACGACGGCAAGAAAGAGCCCCCGCCCAAACCCGCCGAAGTCACCACCTACAACAGCGTGCCCTGGGACGCCCTGCCGGCCACCAGCGACGCCGACCTGCTCGCCGGCTTCAATGCCTGGCGCTCGGCCTGCGCGCGGCTGGCCAAGGACCCGGTATGGGGCGAGCCCTGTGCGAGCGCCACGACGGTCGCCGCCGATCCGACGGCGGTGCGCGCGTTCCTCCAGGAGCGGATGCAGGTCTATAGCCTGCGTTCCTCCAGCAACGGCGACCAGGGCCTGATCACCGGCTACTACGAACCGGTCTACCACGGCAGCCTGAGCCAGGGCGAAAAAACCCCGGTGCCGGTCTACGGCGTACCGGACGACCTGGTGGTGGTCGCGCTGGAAAGCGTCTACCCGGAACTCAAGGGCAAGCGCCTGCGCGGACGCCTGGAAGGCCGGGTGCTGAAACCCTACGACGACGCCGCGACGATCCGCGACAACGGCTCCAGCGCGCCGGTGCTCGCCTGGCTGGGCGACCCGATGGACCTGCAGTTCCTGCAGATCCAGGGTTCCGGGCGCATCCAGCTGGAAGACGGCCGGCAACTGCGGATCGGCTACGGCGACCAGAATGGCCACCCGTACAAGCCGGTCGGCCGCTGGCTGGTCGAGCAGGGCCTGGTGCCGAAGGAAGAGGTCAGCATGAAGCGCATCCGCGACTGGGCCGAGGCCAATCCGCAGCGGGTCTCCGAACTGCTGGCGAGCAATCCCAGCTTCGTGTTCTTCAGCCTGCGCCCGGACAGCGACGAAGGTCCGCGCGGCTCGCTGAACGTACCGCTGACCGACGGCTACAGCGTGGCCATCGACCGCAAGGTGATTCCGCTGGGCAGCCTGATGTGGCTGTCCACCACCCGCCCTGACGACGGCAGCGCGGTGGTCCGTCCGGTGGCGGCCCAGGATACCGGCGGGGCCATCGTCGGCGAGGTCCGCGCCGATCTGTTCTGGGGCACCGGCGACGCCGCCGGCGAACTCGCCGGACACATGAAGCAGCCGGGCCGGCTCTGGCTGCTATGGCCCAAGGGCGCGCCGCTGCCCGCCTCCTGAAAACCTCCGGCCGGTGCCGACGCACCCGGCCGGGACGGCTGGCCAACGCAACGCCAGCGAGCGCCCGACACCGCAGACCAGCATCGACGGCGCCGGGCGCGCTTGCGGCAGCAACCATTCAAACGATGAATGACGCCGCAGAATCCTCTGTGATGATCGCCGCGCCAGCCGGACCTCCGCGCCTCGCCGCAGCGGCCAGGCCCCCCGACACCACTTGTCCGTGCTACCCCCGGCAGGCGTAGCCGCGGCCGCCTGCCTCGGCAAAAAGCCATCAGCCGGCACGCTTCGACGCCCCTCATGGCGCCCTTTCGCCAACTACCAATTCTCATAGTTGTGAGGGGAAATTTGTATCTTATTTTAAATACCCACGAAACATATAAAAACACACACAGCGAAACACTTCGGAAAACCAACGCAAGGTGGAAGTGCAATGCGTGACCGTGAATCCATTCTCATCGCTTTTCTCTCTTTCCTGACGATAAGACTGCATGGCAGCAGTTGACTGCCCTTGAGTCGACGGCACTCCGTATTTCCATAACGGTTTTTCCGGGCAAGGCGCCTCGACGCTTGCCGCTCGCGTGAGCGAGCCGGTGGGCGGCGGACGACTGGCAGAGCCCGGGAAGACTCGGTCGCCGTCTTCGCGAAAAACCAAAAATCCTTCATTTAGCCGAAGAAGCCGGCAGATGGACTCATTTTTTCGAAAAAAGGCGATTGCCAGAATGTCCCAGAACTCCCTGCTCGACCTGTACGCGCACCCGACGGTGGTGGCCCGCTTCAGCGAAATGGCAGCGCTTCATCCCCATCGCGAAGCCATCAGGGACCGTTTCGGAAGTGTCGACTATCGGCAACTCCTGGATAGCGCCGAACAACTTTCAGACTATCTTCTCGAGCATTATCCGCAGCCGGGAGTTTGTCTTGGAGTGTACGGCGAATATTCTCGGGAAAGCATTACCTGCCTGCTCGCCATACTGTTATCCGGCCATCACTACTTATATATAGACCTGAAACAACCGGCGGCCTGGAATGCAGAGTTGTGCCGGCAGGTCGACTGCCGCCTGATCCTCGACTGCTCGACCACGCCGACGCCCGCCAACGGTCTTCCCTGCGTCCCGGTCAGGCACCTGCCTGCCGCTCCAGCCTCGGTCGCCCGGCCATGCTTCGCGGCGGACCAGATCGCCTACATCAACTTCTCCTCGGGCACCACCGGCCGCCCGAAAGCCATCGCCTGCACCCACGCCGGCATTACCCGCCTGTGCCTGGGCCAGTCGTTCCTCGCGTTCGCTCCGCAGATGCGCTTCCTGGTGAACTCGCCGCTGTCCTTCGATGCGGCGACCCTGGAGATCTGGGGTGCGCTGCTCAACGGCGGCTGCTGCGTGCTGAACGACCTCGGCCCCCTCGACCCGGGCGTGCTGCGCCAGTTGATCGGAGAGCGCGGAGCCGACAGCGCCTGGCTCACCGCCTCGCTGTTCAACACCCTGGTGGACCTCGACCCGGACTGTCTCGGCGGCCTTCGCCAGTTGCTCACCGGCGGCGACATCCTCTCGGTGCCGCACGTGCGCCGGGCGCTGCTGCGGCATCCGCGACTGCACCTGGTGAATGGCTACGGACCGACGGAGAACACCACCTTCACCTGCTGCCATGTCGTCACCGACGACGACCTCGAGGAAGACGACATCCCCATCGGCAAGGCCATCGCCGGCACCGCGGTGCTCCTGCTCGACGAGCACGGACAGGAGATCACCGAGCCCGACCGGGCCGGGGAGATCGTCGCCTTCGGCGCCGGCCTGGCGCAGGGTTATCGGAACGATGCGGCGCGCACCCGCGCCAGCTTCGTCGAGTTGCCCTATCGCGGCCGCCTCCTGCGTGCCTACCGTACCGGCGACCGCGCTCGCTACGACGAGCAGGGCCGGCTGCGCTTCATCGGCCGCGGCGATGGCCAGGTCAAGCTGAACGGCTATCGCCTCGACCTCCCCGCCCTGGAACAGCGCTTCCGCCGCCAGCCGGGCATCCTCGACTGCGCCCTGCTGGTCCGCGAGCGCAACGGCGTCAAGCAACTGCTCTGCGCCTGGACGGGAAAAGCCGACACCAGCCCGCAGGCCCTGCTCCGCCAACTGCCCACCTGGCAGCGCCCGCATGCCTGCGTCCGGGTCGAGGCCTTGCCCTTGACGGCGCACGGCAAGCTGGACCGCGCCGCCCTGCTGCGCCGCCTGGAAGAACCGCTGGAGCGCTGCGCCAGCGCGCTCGATCCCGACCAACGCGGCTGCGCGCAGCTGTGGAGCGAATTGCTGGGTTGCGAGGTCGGCGCCGCCGACCAGGATTTCTTCCTCTGCGGCGGCAACTCGTTGCTCGCCCTGCAACTGGTCGCCCTCTGTCAATCGGCGGGTGCGGGAGCAAACCTGGGACTCGCCGACTTGCAGGCAAACTCGCACCTCGACCAGTTCAGCCGTCTCCTGCGCAGCCACGGCCTGGCGCCGGAGCGTCTGCTGGAACGGGCGGCGACGCCGGAGCAGCCGCTGGTGCTGTCGAGGAGCGCGGCATGAACGTCGGTCTCTCCGCGGAGGTGCGCTACCACTGGTTCCGCGAGCACCTGGTGGTGGTCGGCGATTGGCACCGCCTGTCCCCCTCCGAGCGCGACCGCCTGCGGCACCAACCGATGCCGGATGAGGCCGCACAGTCCTTGCGCGTCGACCTGTCGCCCTGGTCCTGCGGGATGGTCTTCAGCGAGCTGCTCGGCGCCGACCTGACCCGCTTCGGCCTCTGCTACCTGGCTCCGGCCGAGGTGCCGGCATCCGACCTGACGCGCCTGGGACGGCGCCTGCGCGAAGAGTTCCCGTTGCTCGACAGCCAGGTGGACAGCGGCGCGGAAGGTTTCGAACTGGTCGTCCACGGGCGGCCCGAGGACAGCCCGGCGCTGGAAGTCGGCCCCTTCGCCGACGAAAACGCGCTCATCGCAGCGCTGCTGCAACGCCCGCATTCCCTGTTCGAGCGCGGCCTGCTGCGACTGTTCCACGGGCGCTGCGGAGGACGTGCGCGCTGGGGCGTCTGGCTGCATCACCTGGTCGCCGACGCCGACTTCGCCAGCGTGCTGCTGGCCCGCCTGGCCGTGCTCAACGCCGACCCCACGACCGAAGCGGCGGCCCCCGAGTTCGGCTTCCTCCAGCAGCAATGGCGCCTGGAGCGCCAGCTGCGCGAGCGCAGGACCAGGCTGGAAGACTACTGGAGCGAGCGCGGCGAGGCGTTCCGCGAACTGGCGAGCCTGCCCTGGGCGGAGCGCGCCAGACATTGCGAGGATTTCCGCTTGGCCGCCACGCCAGGAGGCGGCGAAGCCGCCCTGCTGACCCGGCTCGCCTGCGCCCTGGCTCTCGCCCTGGCCAGCCAGGGCGCCACCGGCAAGGTCCTGGCGCTGACCCCGGTCAGCCTGCGCAGTCGCCGAGGCACGGCGGTTTCCGGTTGCTGGCTGAACCTGGTGCCGCTGTTGCTGGACGCCGCGACCGCCGAGGACACCTTCGAACGACACAGGCTCGAGGCCTTCGAGCACAGCCTGCTGCCGGCGGAGGCCATCGCCGAACGGGCCGGGCTGCGCTATGCCGACGCCCAGGTGATGATCAATGTCATCGACCAGCCATTCCGCAGCGCCGGGTTCATCCACCGGCCGACACTGAAGAGCCGCCTGCCGCTGACCCTGACCCTGGTCCGGCGCGACGACGGCGGCTGGGACGCCAGCCTGGCCAGCCGCTTCGGCCGCGAACGGACCCTGGCGCTGGCGGCGGCCATGGCCGAGGCGCTACGCCCATGCTGATCCTGCTGCCTGACTTCATCGGCCACCCGAGCTGCTTCCGCGGGCTGCTGGCACGCCTCGGCGCAACGGACTGCCGGCTGGTCGACTACCACCGGCTGGATGCCTACGCCAGCATCGAAGCCCTCGCCAGCCAGGTACTCGACGGCCTGGCGGAAGAACCGGACTGGCTGATCGGCTATTCCTTCGGCGGCCTGGTCGGCTACGAGATGACCCGCCAGTTGCCGGCCAGCCGCCTGCTGATGATCGACAGCCACCTGCCCTGGCCGGCCCTGCGGCGAATGCCGCCGAGCGAGCAATACCAGCGCTGGCTGAGCGCCGAGATGCGCGAATGGATCGCCCTGATGAGCGAGCTTGGCGAACTGCGCGAAGAGGTCCTGCTGCGCAATGTCGAGCTGTTCGGCCGCTGGCAGCCCCGCCATCGCCTCGCCCGCGCCAGCTGGGTGCGTTGCCGGGACGACGCCGGCCGCGACCCGGCCGCCGAACGCTGGTGCGACCTGATCGAGCGGCTCGACACCTTCCCCTGCGAGCGTCCGCACCACCTGGCCCTGCAGGACCCGGCGGTGATCGATTTCATCGTCCACACCGTCAGCAAGGAGTCCGTCCAATGAAACACTATCGGCAGGTGGTATCCCCGCAATTGCGCCAACAGGCGCTGGACTGGATCCTCGCCGCGGCGCAGCGGCCGGACCCGGCGCTGGAACCGGAATTCGACATCGCCGACGACGAGCGCCGCGAGGCGAAGAAGGTGCGCAACCTGCACCGCCACGACCCGCTCTTCTGGGACGACTGGTTCGCCCGCTCCGGGCTCGACGCGCTGGTCCGCGACCATCTGCGCAAGCCGCGCCTGCTGCGCCACGCGGCGTTCATCAAGCGCCACGCCGACGAGTCCTACATCCCGCTGCACCAGGACATCGCGCTATGGGAGAAGCGCTACGAAAGCGCGCAGACCTTCTGGGTCGCCCTGACCCCGTCGCGGAACGACAACGGTGGGATGTTCTATTACCCCGACGACCGCACCATCTTCCCCCACGAGTTCGACCTCGCCTACCCGATGTTCAAGTGCATCGACCTCCAGGCCAACGGCATTTCCCGCGAGCAACTGGTGGATGCCGAGCTGGACGCCGGCGATGTCCTGGTCTGGCCCGCCCGCACCGCACATGGCAGCCACAACAACCGCAGCGGCCAGCTGCGCATCGGCATGCCGATCGTCTTCGTCGAGGACGACGAATTCCACCAACTGAATCGAGAGGACAGCATGAAAACCTGGATCGCTTCCAACCTGAAAAGCGTGTTCCCGGACGAGGCAATCACCGAGGACAACCTCGACCACTATCTTCCGCAGCTGTGCGACTACTCGCTGAAGATGGTCACCTTCCTCGCCCGTTTCTCCCGCCAGTTCGGTCATGCGCCGAAGATCCACGACTTCATCAGGGAGCCGCGGCTGGCGACGCTGTCGGCCTCGGACGCGGGAGCGAGACGATGATCCGGGTCATCGACTGCACCCTGCGCGAGGGGTGCCAGGCCCGCCAGTGCAGCTTCGACAGCGCGCAGTCGGTCCAGCTGGCGAGGGAAATCGCGGCGCTGGGGGTGGATATGATCGAGTGCGGCCACCCGCGGATTTCCGCGGACGAACGCGAGCGGGTACGCGCCGTGGTGGCGGCGGTTTCCACGCCGGTGCTGGCCCACGCCCGGGCGCGCCGGGAGGATATCGACGCGGTGCTGGAAACCGGTGCCCAGTGGGTCGGGCTGTTCGCCTCGATCAACGCGATCTCGCTGGAAACCAAGTTCAAGGGCATGAACCGCGAGGAGGTGCTCGAACTGTTCCACGACGCGATCCGCTACGCCCGCGAACGCGGCCTGCGGGTCCGGGCCACGGTGGAAGACGCCGCGCGCACCTCGGTCAGCGACCTGGTCAGCATGATCGCCACCGCGCGCGACGCCGGCGCCGATCGCATCTGCTTCGCCGACAGCGTCGGCATCCTGCTGCCGGACGAGACCTTCGACGTGCTCTCGCTGCTGCGCCACGAGTTCCCCGACGTGGTCTTCGAGTACCACGTGCACAACGACCGCGGCCTGGCCCTGGGCAACACCCTGGCGGCGATCCAGGCCGGGGTCCAGTGGCACTCGGCGAGCTGCAACGGGATCGGCGAACGCGCCGGGATCACCGACACCTTCCAGTTGCTGACCCTGCTGCATACCAAGTTCGCCGCCGACCGCTTCAACCTGAAGAACGTCCTCGCGGTCTCCGAGCTGGTCGAGGCGCACAGCCGGATCAAGCGTTCACCGATGCACCCGGTGGTCGGCGAGAACGCCTTCGTCCATGTCGCCCGCCTGCACCAGTTGGCCATGCAGGAAAACCAGGACGCCTACAGCGCCTTCGATCCGGAACTGATCAACGGCCGCGTCTCGCTGCAACGCTACACGCCGATGCACCGCCAATCCCTGTTCCTCACGCCTTTCGAGAAATCCGCCAGCGAACTGAAGTACCACCGCCACGGCCCCGGCAAGCGCTTCGTCATGCTCGACCGGCGCCTGCTCGACGGCTCGCCGTTCTACTTCATCGCCCGCCAGTTCCACGACGTCGGCGACGGCGGGCCGGGCCACGTCGACAGCCACGTGCACAACTGCGACTCGGTGTTCCTGTTCCTCGGCAGCGACGAGGACTACCGCGGCCTGGAGGTGGAAGTCCTGCTCGGCGGCCAACTGCGCCGTTTGCAGAGCCCGGCCAGCGTGTTCATCCCCGCCGGCGTCGAGCACAGCTACCGCTACCTCGGCGGCAGCGGCACCTACATCAATTTCGTCCACAAGGGCGATTACCACGAGAGCCTACTGGAGATTACCCAATGAAGCAGTTCGACAAGCACGCAGACGCCTACAACGTGGTCCGCGGCAAGATCGCCTATCCGGATTCGCTCTACCGCAACCTCGCCGAACGCGCCCCGGCACGCGAAGCGGCGCTGGACATCGGCTGCGGCAACGGCGTCTCGACCGTCCGCCTGCAACCCTGGTTCCGCTACGTGGAAGGCAGCGACCTGGGCGAGGCGCTGATCGCCAAGGCCCGCGAGAACTACCCGGAGATCCGCTTCAGCGTGTCGCCGGCGGAAACCTTCGCGCCGCAACGCCGCTTCGACCTGGTCACCAGCGCCACCTCCTTCTACTGGATGGACCGCAAGCAGGTGCTGACGCGCATGGCCGACTGGCTGACCCCCGGCGGGCTGTTCTGCGCCTACAAGTACGACTTCCCGATCGCCTACGGGCCGCTGCGCGACTTCATCGAGCACGAACTGGTGAACAAGTGGGCCAAACACCGTGATCCGCGCCTGACCCGCTATGACGACACCCTGGAGATCATGGGCAGTTGCCCGCACCTGCGCGACTGCCGCCGCGAAGTGTTCGCCAACATCATCTTCCTCAGCCCGGAGGAGGTCGCGCTGTTCTTCCTCTCCACCAGCTACGTGACCCGCTACATCGAGCAGGAAGGCGGCGAAGACTACGCCGACCGCTTCATCGCCGCGGTGCGCGAGATCGAGAGCGCGCCGCAGGTGGCGGTGAACTTCGACATCCACGCCTTCACCGCGCTGAATCGCTGAGGAGCCGGCATGAGCAGCCTCCCCGTACCCGTATCGCTCGACAGCACCCTCCGCCATCTCGGCAGCGCCGACCCGCGGCGGCCGTTCCTGATCGACGCCCGCGAGCCGGAGCGACCGCTGGAATACACCTGGGGCGACGCCGACCGCCAGGTCGATGCCCTCGCCGAGCAGATCGCCGCGCATGCCTGCCGCAGTGTCGGCGTGCTGCTCGACAACAGCTACCGCAACCTCTGCCTGATCTATGCGGTCATGCGCGCGGGCAAGCATCTGGTGCTGATCGATCCCGAGTGGGGGGAGGCCGCGAAGCAGGCCATCGTCGACGAGATGCGCCTGGACGCGCTGGCCAGCGAACATCCGCTCGAGGGCGCGCTGGCCGGGCTGCGCCTGGCGCTGGACTTCGAGCGCAGCGCGACGCGCCGGCTCGACCGCGCCGCGCACAGCCACATGATCCTGTTCACCTCGGGCACCACCGGCCAGCCGAAAGGCATCGAACTCAGCCAGCAGGCCATGCTCCATGCCTACCGCATCGGCCGCGACTGCCTGGGCATCGGCGAGCACACGCGCTCCGGTTGCTTCTACCGGATCAGTGGCCTGGGCATCCTCGGCATCAATTTCCTCTTCCCGCTGCTGTACGGCGGCAGCGCGGTGCTCCTGCCGCTGCACTGCTGGGCCGACAGCGAAGGCTTCTGGGAATGCGTGGAACGCTTCGGCATCAGTTTCCTCTACCTGGTGCCGCCGGTGGTCAACCACATGGTCAAGGAAGGCTCCCCGCCGCCGCGCCGCTTGCCGTTGCAGCGCCTGCTCTGCGTCGCCGGCTCGGCGCGCCTGGACGCCGACCTGCAGGCGGCCTTCCAGCGCGACTACGCGGCGCTGGCGAACATCTACGGCCTCAGCGAGTGCGGCTTCGCCTTCCTCTTCGGCAAGCGTCGCGGCGATGCGTTCGACAACTCGGTGGGACCTGCCGTCGGCCTGGAACTCAAGCTGACCGACCCCGACGGCCGCCCGCTGGAGGGCAGCGGCGAACGCGGGCGCCTGTGGGTGCGCACGCCGAGCCTGTTCTCCGGCTACGTCAACCGCCCCGACCTGACCGCCCAGGTGCTCGAGGACGGCTGGCTGAACACCCAGGACCTCGCCTACTTCGACGAGGACCGCTGCGTGCACGTCCTCGGCCGTTGCGACGGCACCATCAACAAGGGCGGCAACCTGTTCCACCTGAATGAATGCGAAAGGGCGCTCAACGGCCTGGACGAGGTGATCGACGTCTGCTGCCTGAAGGTCGACTGCCCGCTCTATGGCGAAGACTATGTCGCCGTGATCCACACCGCGCCGCAGGTCGAGTTCGCCTTCCTGCCCTGGCTCCAGCAGCAGCTCGGCACCCTCCGCGCGCCACAGCGCGTGGTGCTGTCGCACCAGGCCCTGCCGCTGAACGGCGCCGGCAAGCACGACCGCCGTGCGCTCGCCGCCCTGCTGCAACGGGAAGCCTCGTGATGTGCGGCATCCTCGGTTACGTCGGCACCGGTTTCAGTGTCTCGCGCTTCGCCGGAGCGCTACGCCTGCTGGCCCATCGCGGCCCGTTCGGCGAGGGCATCGCGGCCCTGCCGAACGGCGCCATCGGCATGACCCGCCTGCCGATGTCCGGCGCCGCGGCGGTACCGCTGCCGCCGCAGGAGGGCCAGCGGCGGGTCGCCTACAACGGCGAGGTCTACCAGGCCGGCTGCGAAATCCATGGCGAGATCCGCCTGCTGCTCGACGGCTTGCAGCGCGGGGTACTGCCGGACGGCATGTACGCCCTCGCCAGCTGGGACCCGCAGACCCGGCAATTGACCCTGCTGCGCGACGAGTTCGGCATCAAGCCGCTGTACTACAGCTACCAGCCCGAGCGCGGCCTGCTGGCCTTCGCCTCCGAGCCGCGGGCGGTGCTGCACCTGCTCGGCGGCGCCCGCGCCGACGCCGAGGCGATCGCCCAGGTGGTCGCCGCCGGCGTGCCGCTGGAAGGCCAGACCCTGTTCCAGCAGGTCCGTCTGCTGCTGCCCGGCGAGGTGTTGCGCTTCGATCTCTCCCAGGAGCGTCCGCGCCTCTGCCAGCGCCAGCGGCTGGCCACCGCCCCGGCCAGCGAGGTGGACAGCCTCGACGAGCAGCTCGGCGAAACCCTCGAACGCTGCCGCCAGACCTTCCGCCCCTGCGCCCTGCTGGTCAGCGGCGGGGTCGATTCCAACCTGCTCGGCAGCTACCTGGACCCGCAGTTGCAACGCTTTCACCTGTGCCTGGAAGGCGACGAGGAAAGCCTGCTGCCACACCCTCGGCTGCAACGCTTCGAGCTGCGCCAGGAAGCCTTCATGCCGCTGCTGCGTCGCGCGGTCGGCAACTTCGGCGGGGCGACACGGATGTCCAGCCTGCTGATGTACCAGCGCCTGGCCGACGGTATCGGCGAGCAGGGCTATCACTGCGTGCTTCTCGGCGAAGGCGCCGACGAACTGTTCTGGGGCTACCCGCGCCATCTCGAACTCTGGCGCCGGCGCGACGCACCGGAACCGCGGCGCTTCGCCGCCGCCTGGTTCGGCGAGTACCGGCGCAAGGCCGCGCTGCTGGCGGAACCGGCGGGCCGACGGGTCGCCGAGCGGATCGAGGAACTCGCCCACGAGGCCCTCGGCCAGGGCCTCGAGGCGGCGATCGGCCAGTTCGACCTGCACTACTCGCTGGAGCCGCTGCTGCGCCGCGCCGACCATCTGCTGATGTCGCGCACCATCGAAGCGCGCACCCCCTACCTGCATGGCGCCCTGGCGCAGCGCGCCGGGCGCCTCCAGCGGATCGTCGGCGACACCGCCAAGGCACCGCTGGTGGCGCTCCTGGAGCAGCGCGAGAAACGCTGGCAGGCGCAGCCGAAACGGCATTTCCGCCTGCCGTTCGAACGTTGGCCGCAGGCCCTCGGGGAAATGCGCCGGCACCTCGCCGAACGCCTGCCGGCGCTCCACGACCTCGGCCTGGAAGGCCTGGATGCACCGAGCGTCGCGGCGCTGCCCGGCGACCAGTTGTTCACCCTCACCACCCTGTCGCTCTGGCAGCAGGAATACGGAGCCTCGCTATGACAACCATCCATCGTCGCCCCGCGCCCTGGCGGGGCAACGCGGTGTTCTGCGCTTCGGCCGCTTTCGCCGCCGGCCTGGAAACGCTGTTCGCGCGCCTGCTGGAGCGGCGTCCCGCGGATAGCGCGGAGGCTCTCCTGCGCCAGCGCCTGCATCACGAACTGGAGCATGGAAGCGGCGTGCTGCTGCACGATTCCGCGCTGCTGCGCGGACTCGCCGAGGACGAATTCCAGCGGGTGTTCCGCGCATTCTGCCAATGGCTGGGACGCACCGTGGCGATCAACCGCAACGGCGAGTACCTCAAGGAAGTGCGCGACCTCGGCCTGCGCGACGCCCGCGACGCGCCGCAGCGCGGCCACCTGACCAGCCAGGAACTGGCCTTCCACTCCGATCGCGCCGACCTCACGGTGCTCGCCTGCTGGTCGCCGGCACGCCGGGGCGGCGCCTTCCGCATCCGTTCCTCGGCCGACGTCCTCGCCACCCTGGAAGCCGCCAATCCGGCCTGGCTGCCCCTGCTCGGCCAGCCGATCCCCCACGACCTGCGCGACGAAGGCGACGCCGACTACGCGCTGGTGCCGCTGCTCACGGAAACCCCGCGGACCTTCGTCTTGCGCTATATCCGCAAGTTCAACGAATCGGTGACGCGCCACGGGCTAAGCCTCGCCCCGCAGGTGCGAAGCATGCTCGACGGCCTGGACGAGGCGATCGAACGCGCCGACGGCTATGCCGAACTGGACTTCAGCAAGGGCATGCTGGTGCTGGTGAACAACCACACCACCCTGCACGCGCGCACCGAGTTCAGCGACGACGAGCGGCAGCGCCGCTGCCTGCTGCGCTGCTGGCTGAGCAGCGAGTTCACCCGCGAACTGCCGGAAAGCTTCCTGCCGCTGTTCCACCAGGTAGCCGCCGGCAGCCTGCGCGGCGGCATCCGTCCCCTCGCCCAGGAGCCCCGCCCGTGAGCGACAACACCTTCAGCATGCAACGCTTCCGCGCCCTGCCGACGGAAATCCACGTGATGCTCGTCGGTACGCTGCTGACCCGCGGCGCCTACTTCATGGTCTGGCCGTTCCTGGCATTGCTGCTGTGGCGCGAGTTCCGGCTGTCCGCCAGCGCCATCGGCCTGCTGCTGGCGCTGGCGACCGTCTGCGGCGCGCTCAGCGGCATCTACACCGGCTGGCTGTCGGACCGTTTCGGGCGCAAGCGCCTGATCTTCTTCGGCACCAGTCTCAGCGGACTTTCCTTCGTGTTGCTGGGCTTCAGCGGCCAGCCGCTGTCCTACGGACTGGCGATCTCCGGGGTGAGCATCGGCTGCGCCCTGCTCGAATCCAGTTGCAAGGCGCTGATCGGCGACCGCGTCGAGGATCGCCGCTCGCGGGAACTGGCGCTCTACTGCCGGTACTTCCTGATCAACCTCGGCGCCGCCCTCGGCCCGCTGATCGGCCTGACCCTCGGCGTCGCCGCCCAGGCCGGCACCTTCCTGGTCACCGCGCTGGTCTACTTCTGCTACGGCCTGCTGCTCTGGCGCCTGCTGCACCACCTCGAACTTAAGCGGCGCAGCCTTGCCCCGCGATCCTCGACGGGGTTCCTCGAAGCCTGCCTGAGCATGGCCCGGCATCGCGCCTTCACCCTGCTGTTGCTGTGCAACATGCTGGCCGCGCTGATCTACGCCACCTTCGATTCGACCCTCGTGCAGTACCTCACCCGCAGCGGTCTGCCCGACGTGGTCAACAGCATCGCCCTGCTGGTGACCATCAACGCGCTGACCATAGTGGTCGCCCAGTTTCCCCTCCTCCGCCTGCTGGAAAACACCGGCACCGGCGGCCGCCTGATGCTCGGCATGCTGCTCATGCTCCTGGCCCAGCTAGGCTTCGCCTGGACCCCGGTGACCCTGTTCGCCGGCCTGGCGCTGGCCACGGTGGTGCTCAGCCTCGGCGAACTGATCGTGTTCCCGACCTTCAGCGTGGAGGTCGACCAACTGACCCCCGACGACTTGCGCGGCAGCTATTTCGGCGCGGCCAATCTCTACAGCCTCGGCACCGCGCTGGCACCGCTGTACGGCGGGATCATGCTCGACCATGCCGGCAGCCAGGCGCTGTACCTCGGCCTGGCCGCGCTGTGCGGGGTGATCATGCTGCTGCAGGTCGGCGCGGTCGGCCTGCGCCAGGCCGAGCGGGCCGGCGGATGAGCGGCGCGCTGCTGGTCTCGGGATTTTTCCTGCGCCGCTCCGCCTGGTCCGTGGAAGGCGCCGGCTGGCGAAGCTGCGACCATCTGCGCGACGCGCCCGGATGCGACCTGGCGCATTGGCTGGACCAGGCCGCCGCCACGCTGGCCGGCGAGGAGCGGGTGATACTCTGCGGCCACAGCTTCGGCGGCTACCTGGCGCAATGCCTGGCGGCCCGCCTGGGCGAGCGCGCCGCGCACCTGTACCTGTTCAGCGCGCTGGTCAGCGAGGGCGGCGGCGCGCTGGAAAGCTACCAGGACAGCGGCCAGGACAATCTCCTCGGGCTATGCCGCCTCGACCCGCTCGGAGGGCGGGTCCGCCTGGAAGACCGCGCCGGCTTCCTCGAACTGCTCGGCGCCGAGGTGCCGACCAGCGCCAGCGAACCCGCGCAATTGCTGATCGACCCGCCGCGGCAGGTTCGTCCAGCCTGCCCGGTCACCTACGTTGTGGCGGCCGCCGACCGGCTCAGCCCGCCGCCGCTGCAACGTACCTTCGCCCACCGCCTGGACGCGCGAGTGCGGGAATACCCGGGCGGGCACCTCGCCGCACTGGCGGACCCGCGCTTCCTTCGCGCCCTTATCGAATCTAATAATTAGATAGATAAAGCCAAAAATACGCGCTTTTTTATCGCAATGATCTGACGGATGATGACCCCATCAACCGCCCGCCCCCCTCGCGCAAACGAGCGGCGACGGGCCCAATGGAGATCCGATCATGATCGAACGTCGTCCCTTCGACCGTCTGGGCCATGCCAACCACGGCTGGCTGAACGCGCGTCATCATTTTTCCTTCGCCGACTACTATGACCCGGAGCGCGAGGACTGGGGCCGCCTGCGGGTCTGGAACGATGACGAGATCGCCGCCGGCAGCGGCTTCCCGCCGCACCCGCACCGCGACATGGAGATCATTACCTATGTCCGCGAAGGCGCGATCACCCACCAGGACAGCCTGGGCAACAAGGGCCGCACCGAGGCCGGCGACGTGCAGGTGATGAGCGCCGGTACCGGCATCGTCCATTCGGAGTACAACCTGGAAGCCGAGACCACCCGGATCTTCCAGATCTGGATCATCCCGGACCGCCGCGGCGACCAGCCGCGCTGGGGCTCCAAACCGTTCCCGAAGGCCGAGCGCGACGGTCGTTTCGTCACTCTCGCCAGCGGCGACGAGCAGGACAGCGAAGCGCTGCACATCCGCGCCGACGCCGAGGTCGCCGCGGTGACCCTGAAGGCCGGCCAGAGCGCCGAGTACGCCCTGGAAAACGGTCGCCGCGCCTACCTGGTGCCGGCCACCGGCAGCATCGAGGTCAACGGCGTGCGCGCCGAGGCCCGCGATGGCCTGGCGGTACGCGACGAACCGACCCTGAAGGTCACCGCCCTGGAAGACAGCGAAGTGCTGCTGGTGGAAGTGGCCTGACCCGACAGCCCCTCGCCCCCACGGGCGAGGGGCTGCTTTCGTTGCGCCCCAGCCTCTCTCGACGCAGCGGCGTTATCCGCCGCAACGCCTCCGGCCCTGCCGACTGGGTTCTTCCCAGCTTCACGCTTCGCGCTCACACTACCCGCAGAAGAATTCGAGAGGCTCCGCCATGCGTGAACTGCAACCCCTGCTGGAGAACCACGGGCTACTCCTGCTGTTCCTCAACGTGCTCTGCGAGCAGGCCGGGCTGCCGATTCCCGCCTACCCGGCGCTGATCGTCGCCGGCGCGCTGGCCATGCAGGGCGTCGGCGCGCCGCTGGGCGTGGTCCTGCTGGTGGTGGTGCTCGCCTGCCTGCTGGCGGACGTCGCCTGGTACCTGGCCGGACGCCGCTACGGCGGCTTCCTCCTGCGCAGCATCTGCAAGGTCTCGCTGTCCCAGGACAGTTGCATCCGTCAGAGCCAGAACATGTACCTGCGGGTCGGTCCGAGGGCGCTGCTGATGTCGAAGTTCCTGCCCGGCGCCAGTGCGTTGTCCACCACCCTGGCCGGCATGACCCGCACCCACCTGCGCCGCTTCCTCGCCTACGACGCCGCCGGCTCGGCACTCTGGGCCGGTTCCGCGCTGCTGCTGGGGGTGATCTTCAGCGATGCGGTAGACCACCTGCTGGCCCTGCTCAGCGACTACGCGGCCATCGGCGCGCTGCTGATCGCCGGCGCCTTCGCCGCCTTCATCGCCTGGAAGCTCTGGCAGCGCCAGCGCCTGCTGTCGCGCAGCCGGCGGATTCCGCGAATCAGCGTGGAGGAACTGGAAAACCTTCGCGAACAGGGGCAATTGCCGGTGATCCTCGATGTCCGCGCCCATCACGAAGACGAGCCGAGCGGCATTCCGGGAGCCATCCCGGTGGAGCTGAACGTGTCGCTGAAGGACCTCCCCGGCGACCTCAGGGACGCCAGCATCGTCATCTATTGCGCCTGTCCCCACGAACTTTCCGCCGCGATGCTCGCCCAGCGCCTCAACGCCTCCGGCTTCACCCGCACCTGGGCGCTGGCCGGCGGCCTGGACGCCTGGCGCAAGGCCTACGGGCAGGTCGTGGCGAACGCCTGAGCGACGCCCACCGGGTTCAGCCCAGGGCCTGCACCGCCGCGCCGCCGGCTTGCCGCTGCGGCGCCGGCGAGGAGAACACCAGGTAGCCGTCCTCGACCTTGCCGTAGCGCAGCAGCGCCAGGTCGAGGACGTAGTTCTGGTAAAGCTTCCAGGGCATCCGGTCGCCCTGCTTGGGCATGCGCTCGGCGGCGCGCTGGATGTAGCCGGAGTCGAGGTTGAGGAAGGGCTCCTCGCGCACGTCGCCGGTGCTGTCGCGGGCGGTCACCTGGCGCATGCCGGTGGCATCCATGTGATTGATCAGGCGGCAGAAGTATTCGCTGGAGAGGTCCGCCTTGAGCGTCCAACTGGCGTTGGTATAGCCGACCACCGCCGCCAGGTTTGGCAGGTCGCGCAGCATGATGCCGCGATAGCCCATGCTCTGGTTGACCTGGAACGGCTTGCCGTCGACCGCCAGCTCGGCGCCGCCGAACATCACCAGGTCGAGGCCGGTGGCGGTGACGATGATGTCCGCCTCCAGCACCTCGCCGGTCTTCAGGCGAATGCCCCGCTCGACGAAGCGGTCGATGTGCTCGGTGACCACCGACGCCTTGCCCTTGCGCAGCACCTTGAACAGGTCGCCGTCCGGCACCGCGCAGACCCGCTCGTCCCACGGCTTGTAGCGCGGGCTGAAGTGACGCATGTCGAAGCGTTTGCCCAGTTGCAGGCTGGCCAGCTTGAGCAGGGCCTTGCGGACCAGGCCGGGGAAGGTCCTGGCGAGCATGAAGAAGACCATCTGCATGGTCACGTTGCGCGCCCGCGCCTGGCGGTAGATCCAGGTTTCCGGAAGGAAGCGGCGGAGGAAATTGGAGATCGCGTCCTTCTGCGGCAGGGTGATCACGTAGGATGGCGAGCGCTGCAACATGGTGACGTGGGCGGCCTTGTCGGTCAGCGACGGCACCAGGGTCACGGCGGTCGCGCCGCTACCGATCACCACCACCTTCTTGCCGCTGTAGTCGAGGTCCTCGGGCCACAGCTGCGGATGGACGACCTGCCCGGCGAAGTCCTCGCGACCGACGAATTCCGGGGTATAGCCGGCCTCGTAGCGGTAGTAGCCGGTGCACATCAGCAGGAACTGCGCGGTCATGCGCAGCGGCTCGGGCTCGTCGCCGCGCTGCACGTCGAGGTTCCAGCGCGCATTGGCGGAATCCCAGTCGGCCCTGAGCACCCGGTGGCGGTAGCGGATCTTCCGGTCGATGCCGTTCTCCCGTGCGGTCTCCTCGATGTAGCGGCGGATCGACGGACCGTCGGCGATGGCCTTGGGATCGCTCCATGGCTTGAAGTTGTAGCCGAGGGTGAACATGTCCGAGTCGGAACGGATGCCGGGGTAGCGGAACAGGTCCCAGGTACCGCCCATCGCCGCGCGCCCTTCGAGCAGGGCGAAGCTCTTGCCGGGGCAATGCTTCATCAGGTGGTAGGCGGCGCCGACGCCGGACAATCCGGCGCCGACGATGAGTACGTCCAGGTGTTCGACAGGCATAAGGTTCCTCGATCGGCGGAAGCGTCCAGCCGTCTGCTGGGCTGATGCCCTCCACCCTACAGAGGGGATGCCGCGCGGGTATCCCAACCTTCGTACTGCGATATCCGCAAAGTATGGACCCAGGCGTGGGAATCACCCATGCCGGCGTACCGGCATGGGTCGGGCGCTAGGAGGCGCGGGAAGGTTTCTCCGGGGTCTCCGCCGCTACCGCGCCACGGTCTTCCAACTGGTCGGTCTGGAACAGCGTCTCCAGCTCGACCCGCGCCTCGCGAGCGCTTTTGATCAGCGCGTCGCGGTCGTTGTAGAACAGGTGCTGGGAGGCCAGGACCTCTTCGTCGTGCCGGCGGAAACGACGGATCCGCGCGTCCGCCTGTTCCTCGCTCAGACCCAGGCCGCAGAGCACCATGCGGCTCATCTCCAGGCTGGAGAAGAAGGTCTCGCGCACCGGCTCGACCCCGGCGTCGAGCAACAGGTGGACGTGCTGGCGGTTACGCGCGCGAGCGATGATCTTCAGGTGCGGATACAGCTTGCGCACGCGCTTGGCCGTCTCGATGTTGGTCTCCGGGTCATCGGTGGCGATGACGAAGAACTCGGCCTTCTCTACCTGGGCCGCGCGAAGGATCTCCGGGCGCATCGGGTCGCCGTAGAAGATCGGGATCGCGCCGAGGGTACGGGTCAGCTCGATGGTCTCCACCGAGGTGTCCAGGGCGATGAACGGCACGCGCTGGGCGCGCAGCACGCGAGCGACGATCTGGCCCATGCGGCCGACCCCGGCGATCACCACGCGCGGGGTGTCGTCGTTGTCTATGCGTTCCATTTCCGGCGGCGGCTTCGTCGCCTCCGGCTCCTTCGCCAGCAGGCGCGCGAGGCCGAGTACCAGCAACGGGGTCAGGGCCATCGACAGGGTGATGGAAAGCACCAGCAGGTTGTGCAGGTCGTTCTGGAACAGGCCCTGGTCTCGGGCCATCTTGAACACGACGAAGGCGAACTCGCCGCCGGCCGCCAGGACCACGCCCAGGCGCAGCGCCGAGGCCTTGTCGAGGCCGCCGGAAATGCGTCCGACGAAGTACAGCACCGGCGCCTTCAGGGCGATCAGCAGCACGGTCAGACCGAGCACCATCCACGGCGACTTGAGCAGCAGGCTGATGTCCGCGCTCATCCCCACGCTGATGAAGAACAGGCCGAGCAACAGGCCCTTGAACGGCTCGATCTGCGCCTCCAGTTCGTGGCGGTACTCCGAGTCGGCCAGCAGCAGGCCGGCGAGGAAGGCACCGAGGGCCATGGACACGCCGGCCAGCTCCATCAGCAGCGCGGTGCCCATCACCACCAGCAGCGCGGTGGCGGTGGACATGTCCTGCAGCTTGGTCTGGGCGACGATGCGGAACACCGGGCGCAGTAGATAGCGGCCACCGACCACCACCGCGGCGATGCTGCCGACCACCTTGAGGGTCTGGGTCAGTTCGCTGCCGCCGGCGTCGCTGTGCGCACCGCTGAGCAGCGGGATCATGGCGATCAGCGGGATCGCCGCGATGTCCTGGAACAGCAGGATGGCGAAGGCCAGGCGGCCATGGGGCTGGGTCAGTTCCTTGCGCTCGGCGAGGATCTGCAGGCCGAAGGCGGTGGACGACAGCGCCAGGCCCAGGCCGAGCACCACCGCGCTGTTCACCGGCTGGTCGAAGCCGACCAGGGCCACAGTGCCGATCACCAGGCCGGTCAGCAGCACCTGCAGCAGGCCGACGCCGAACACCGACTTGCGCATCACCCACAGGCGCCGCGGCGACAGCTCCAGGCCAATGATGAACAGCAGCAATACCACGCCCATCTCGGAGATCTGCGCGACGCTTTCCGGGTTGTCCACCAGGCCCAGCACGCTGGGACCGATCAGCACGCCGGCCAGCAGGTAGCCGAGCACCGCGCCCAGTTGCAGGCGCTTGGCCAGCGGCACCATGAACACCGCCGCGATCAGGAAGACCACGCCGGACTGGAGAAAACTGCTTCCGTGTTCCACGCTCAACTCCCGCTGGCGGCGCTGGCGCCGAACCGGTCGCGGATGGTGGCGATGGTCTCCACATCCATGGCGATATAGGCCTGCTTGACGAAGGCGTCGTAGGGTAGTTCGTCGCCCAGCGGCTGCAGGTAGCGGGTGCAGTAGGCGAAACGCACGAACAGCGAGCCGGGTTCCGGCTCCTCGATGGTCATGTCGAGGCTGCCGCCGGCCACCTCGGCGCTCGGCTTGATACTGTAGTGGGCACTGTCCGGCGCCTTCAGCACGACTTCGTCCTCGACCACCAGACCCGGCAGGTACAGGCGCCGGTGCAGGCGGTCGCCGTCATCGACGAGGATCTCGAAACGCTCCAGGCCGACGACGAAATACTGTGGCTCGCGCGCACGGCAGACCAGGCCTTCCCAGAGTTGCAGCCGGTCGAGGACCGGCAGGTCGACAAGTGTCCGGTCGTTGACCTGGACCAGGTGTTCGAATTGCATGTGGCTCACTTCCTGTTCGGTGCATGCGATAGGCGAGTTCTGACCGGCGATGGGTGCAGAAAGTTTTCCCGCTGCCGGCGAATCGCCAGGCCGCAGGTCCACAACGATCGCCGACAGGCATTCGAGGACGCCGCCGGGGCACCCGGCGGCACATCGACCTCACTCGGCGTCGATCTTCCAGGGAATCGGCGGAGCGCTCAAGCGCGGCCCTTCCAGGGCGTCGAGCCGGCCGAAGCGGGCATCCCCCTCCTCCCAGGCCTTCTGCGCCCGGGCGATCTCACCCTTGCTGTGGCCGACGAAGTTCCACCACATGAAGATCTCCGCACCGAACGGTGCGCCACCCAGCAACAGCACCCGCGCGCCAGGGTCGAGTTGCAGTTGCAGGCCGTCGCGGCCGTCGCCCAGGTAGGCCAGTTCGTTCACCGCGAAATGCTCGCCGCCCACTTCCAACCCGCCTTCCAGCGGCAGCAGGCCGTACTCGAAGTGCGGGTCGAGCGTCAGTTGCAGGGTCGAGGCGTCGTGGCAGGCCAGGTCGGCACCGAGCAGCGGCGAGTAGAGCCGGCACGGCGCCTGTCGCCCGGCCAGCGCACCGGCCAGCAGGGTGAAGGTGACCCCCTGCTCCTGCCAGCGCGGCAGGTCGGGATGATGGTCGAAGGCCGGGGCGATGTCGCGCTGCTCGTAGGGCAGCGCGATCCACAACTGCGCGGCGTGGGCGTGGCGCTCGTCGGGCAGCGACTCCTCGGTGTGGGCGATGCCATGACCGGCGGTCATCAGGTTGACCTGGCCGGGGCGGATCACCTGGACGTTGCCCAGGCTGTCGCGGTGCAACGCCTCGCCCTGGATCATCCAGGTAAAGGTCTGCAGGCCGATGTGCGGGTGCGGGCCCACGGCCAGTCCGCCGCCAGGTTCGAATTCGGCGGGACCGGCATGGTCGAGGAAGCACCAGGCACCGATCATCCGACGCTGGCGCGACGGCATCAGCCGACTGACGGTGATCCCGCCGCCGATTTCCGCGGCACGCGCGGTGACCCGTTGCAGCAGGTGTTCGCGGCGCTCCGGACAGTCCCGCGAGGAGGACAGGTCGCAACGCTCTTCGGTATTGCTCATGTTCAGGCTCTCCGGTGACGAGGCATTCAACCGCGCAGGCGGCGCACCCATAGCTGCAGGGCCTGCAACTGCTGCTGGATCAGCTCGCGCGCCTTGTCGTCGAGCAGCCGGCCCTGGGCGTCGAAGGCGTTCTGCGCGCTGGAGATCATCACTTCCGGCTTGTTCAGCGGATGAACGTCGAGGAACACCAGCGTCTGGCGCAAGTGATACTGCGCCCGCGCGGTGCCGAAACGCCCGGCACTGGCACCGAGGATCGCCGCCGGCTTGCCGGAGAACGGCTGCTCCGGCGGCCGCGAGGCCCAGTCGATGGCATTCTTCAGCACCCCGGCCATCGAATAGTTGTATTCCGGGGTGGCGAACAGCAGCGCGTCCGCCGCGCGGATCTGCTCGCGGAAGCGTTCCACCGCGGGCGGGAAGCCGAGGGCGTAGACGTCCTCGTTGTACAGCGGGATGCCGGAGATGTCCGCCAGCTCGATGCTCATGCCCGGCGGGACCAGGCCAATCGCCTCCTGCAGCGCCGCGCTGTTGTAGGAGCCGCTGCGCAGGCTGCCGGAAATGCCCAATACCTTGATGTCGTCGCTCATGCCGTGCTCCTCGATGTGTGTGCGGGGTTCAGTCGCGTAGCTGGCTGCTGACGCTGACCTCTCCGGAGAGTACACGATGGATCGGGCAGGCATTGGCGATCTCCAGCAGACGCTGGCGCTGCTCGGCGTCGAGATCGCCGGCCAGGCGGATGTCGCGGCGGATATGGGTGAAGGGCTCCGGCTTGGTGCGTTCCTCGACGATGTTCAGTTGCACGTCGATACCCTCCAGCGGCCACTCCTTGCGCTGCGCGTACATCGCCACAGTGATCGCCGTGCAGGCGCCCAGCGCCGAGAGCAGGATCTCGTGCGGCGAGGGACCACTGTCGCCGCCGCCGAGGGCGGCCGGCACGTCGCTCAGCCACTGGTGGCTGTCGTCGCCGAGGGTCACGCGATAAGGGGTGGTGCCGAGGGAAGCGTTGACGACCTGGGTAGCCATGGGGTTTCTCCTGTGCATGGGGGGGCGTGCCGGAACCTCGGGTTCCGGCGAAGCGGCGTTCCGATGAAAACACCTGGACGGAAAACGACACAAGGCACCCGATGGTCGGAGTGCCTTGTGTCCGGGACAGCGGCGAAGCCGGCTTACTTCTTCGTGCCGAAGCTCTGGATCAGGTTGGCGTACGCCGGCAGGTGGCCGCCGAGGATGGCACCGAAGCCTTCGATGTCGTTGCGCCAGTCGCGGTGCAGTTCGCAGCCGACGCTGAACCAGTTCATCAGTTGCGCGCCGGCGGCGGTCATGCGCGCCCAGGCGGCGTCGCGCACCACCGGGTTGAAGGTGC
This sequence comes from Pseudomonas sp. 203-8, assembly GCF_020708595.1. Taxonomy (NCBI): domain Bacteria; kingdom Pseudomonadati; phylum Pseudomonadota; class Gammaproteobacteria; order Pseudomonadales; family Pseudomonadaceae; genus Pseudomonas; species Pseudomonas sp. 203-8. The sequence continues at coordinate 332,217 of NZ_JAJFDF010000003.1, forward strand.
CGGAGGCGTCGGTGACGACGAATACGTCAAACCCCTCCTCCAGGGCCGAGAGGGTCGGGAAGGCTACGCAGACATCGGTCACCACGCCGGCGATGATCAGTTGCTTCTTGCCGGTGGCCTTGACCGCCTTGACGAAGTCCTCGTTGTCCCAGGCGTTGATGTTGCCGGGGCGGGCGATGTACGGGGCCTGCGGAAACATTTCCTTGAGTTCCGGCACCAGCGGGCCGTTGGGGCCATCCTCGAAGCTGGTGGTGAGGATGGTCGGCAGGTTGAAGAACCTGGCGATGTCGGCCAATGCCAGGACGTTGTTCTTGAACTCGTCCGGGCTGAAATCGCGGACCAGGGAGAGCAGGCCTGCCTGGTGGTCGACGAACAGCACCGCCGCATCGTTCTTGTCGAGTCGCTTGTAGGTGAAGGACATGGTGTTTCTCCGGTCTCGGGCGGCGTCCGTCGCCGCGCGGTGTGAAACGAAGCGCCTCCTGGGAGGCAAGCATGGGCGGTCTCGGGAGCGCACGCCGCCCATCAAGAGTAGTGACAGCGACAGCGATTTACCGCCCGGTAAAATGCGAAAACGGTGTTCTCGATACGAGAACAATGCCATTCCCCGGGCGCGCTACGCTTGCCCTGCCATTGTCTTTCCCGCACGTTCGACGCGCGCACCCCCTTACCAGGAGTTCTCCCGCATGCGACAGTCTGCCTCCCGATTGTTTCGAGATTCGCCATGAGCCTGCGCCTTGAAGACATACAGGCCTTCCTCAACGTGGTCGAGCTGGGCAGCATCAGCGCCGCCGCCGAACGCATGAGCCTGTCCAAGTCCGTGATCAGCAAACGCGTCAGCGACCTGGAGCGCCATCTCGGCGTGCGCCTGCTCTACCGCTCGACGCGCAACGTCGAGCCGACCGAGGCCGGCGGCTTCTTCTACAAGTCGGCCAAGGCCTCGCTGCAGGACCTGAACAACGCCGCGGAAAGCGTGGCCCTGCGCGAGAACGACCTGTGCGGGGAATTGCGGGTGATGGCGCCGATGAGCTTCGGCACGCTCTGGCTGGGGCCGCTGGTGATGGAATTCATGGCGCGCAACCCGCGCCTGGAAGTGGTCCTGCAACTGGACGACCGGATCGTCGACTTCGAGAAGGAAGGCTACGACCTGGCGATCCGCATCACCCGCCTGCAGGACAGCTCGCTGATCGCCCGCCAACTGGGCACCAGCCGCCGGGTAGTGTGTTGCAGCCCGGAATACCTGGAACGGCACGGCCCGCTGCAACGCATCGAAGACATCCTCTGCCATCCCTGCATCGGCTACAGCCACAACACCCCGTCGCAGCTATGGAGCTTCGAGCCGCGGGTGGCCGGCGAGCCGGCGCGGATGATCACCCCGCGCGGACGCTTCAACACCAACAACGGCCAGACCATGCGCGACGCCGCGGTGCGTGGCCTGGGCCTGGCGATGCTGCCGCTGTTCATCGCCGCCGAGGACCTGGCCGCCGGCCGGCTGGTCGAGGCCCTGCCGCAGGAGCGGCCGCTGGACGACCTGATCTACGCCATGTATTCGCGAGCGGCAACCCTCTCGCCGAAGGTGAAGCTGTTCGTCCAGTTTCTCCAGCAGGCCCTGGGCAGCCCGCCGTGGGGCGTGCGCTGAGCCTCGCTCAGCGCTTGCGACAGACGCTCAGCCCGTCGCCGATCGGCAGCAGCGAGTAGTCCACCCGCGCGTCGTTCTTCAGCGCCAGGTTGAGCTGCTGGATGCCGCGGGTATCCGCACTCTTCGGCTGCGCTTCGAGCACCCGGCCGCTCCACAGCACGTTGTCGAAAAGCACCAGCCCACCCTGGCGCACCAGCGCCAGCGCGGCCTCCAGGTATTCGGGGTAGTTGGCCTTGTCGGCGTCGATGAAGGCCAGGTCGAATTGCCCGGCCAGGCCTTCGTCGAGCAACGCACGCAGGGTTTCCAGGGCGGGCCCGAGGCGTAGCTCGATGCGCTCCTCGACAGCGGCTTCGCGCCAGTAGCGGCGCGCAGTCAGGTGGTAGTCGCCGGGCAGGTCGCAACAGGTAAGACGCCCCTGCTCGCCAAGGGCGGTAGCCATGCACAGGGCGCTGTAGCCGGTGAAGGTGCCGACCTCCAGCGCCCGCCGCGCGCCGATCAGGGTCAGCAGCAAGGCGATGAACTGGCCCTGCTCGGGGGCGATCTGCCAGCGTGCGTTGGGCAGCTTCGCGGTTTCCTCGCGCAGGCGGGTCATCAGCGGGGTTTCCCGCAGCGAAACGTCCAGCAGGTAGCGATAGAGGTTGTCGTCGAGATTGAGGGTGCGGGTGGTCATGATGGCCCCGGACCTCCCCGCCTCAGGGCACCCGCGCCAACGGCGACGGCGCGACCAGCACGCGCTTGGCGTCCAGGTACGCGCGTTGCCAGTAGCTGTTCTGCAGGCTGTCCAGGCGCACCGTGCCGCCGGTGCGCGGCGCATGCACGAAGCGACCCTCGCCGACGTAGATGCCGGCATGGCTCACGGTGCGACCACCGGAGGTGGCGAAGAACACCAGGTCGCCGGTCTGCAGGGCCTGCACCGGCACGCTGGGCGCGCGCATGGAAATCATCTCGCGGGTCGAGCGCGGCAGCTTGATGCCGGTCATGTCGCGGTAGACGAAGTTGATCAGGCCGCTGCAATCGAAGCCCGAATCGGGCGTGTTGCCGCCCCAGCGGTAGGGCGTGCCGACCAGGCCGAGGGCACGGAACAGCACATCGTCGGCGGCGGGCGAGAAATTCGTCGCCGGACGGAATACGACCTGTTTGGCGGGCGCGGGGGGCGGCGCTTTGCTGGCGCAGGCGGTAAGCAGCGCAGCAAAGGCGAGGATCGAGAATCGGGCCAGTGCATGCATAGTGGAAGCCTTCCTGGTGAGGAATGCTTCCACTTTGCTACGACAAGGAGTTAAACGCAATACTTAAAGTAAAACTTTAAGTTTAGCGCTTGCTCGTCAGGGCATCCTTGTAGCCGGGTTCGAGCACCCGCTTGGCTTCCATGTAGCTCAGGCTCCAGTAGCTGGAGTCCAGGCTGTCCACCCGCACCCCGCCGCCGCGACGGCTGGCGGAATGGATGAACTGGCCATCGCCGATGTAGATGCCGGCGTGGCTGACGCGGCCACGGCCACGGTTGTTGAAGAACAGCAGGTCGCCGGGCTGCAGCTCGTCCTTGGAGACCAGCGGTACGTCCATATCGATGAGTTCGCGGGTGGAGCGCGGCAGCTTGATGCCGGCCTCCTCGCGGAACAGGTAGCCGACGAAGCCGCTGCAATCGAAGCCTTTCGCCGTCGTACCGCCGAAACGGTACGGCGTACCGATCAGTTCGAAAGCGCGCTCGAGGATGCTGGACGCCAGCGCAGGCGTACCAGCCGATGAATTGTCCGCCCCTTCGTCCTCAACATCCTGCCAAGCGATCGCGTCGCGTTCGACGTCGATGCTGCTCTTGGCTGCGGTCGGCTCTTTGGCGACCTGCGGCTCCGGCGAATGGCTGGCGCAAGCGGCCAGCAGCAGAACGAAACTCATGGGCACGAGGGGTGCTAAGCGTTTAAGCATGGGCACGACCGTGTCTCATTAGTTTTACTAGCGGGCTAATTTGCCTTCTCGATCAATCCTATGCAAGTTTTTTATCGATAAATGTGACTTACCACCTGCGGCATGATGTCTAAGGCTCGTCCTGTCATTTTCACATGGACCCGCTCGCTGAGGTCGGTCACGCCAGGATTCACCTCCGCGGTGAAGCCTCCCGCCTGCCGCGTGCGCAGCACCGGTTCGACGATATAGGGGAAGCTCGCGGTGGTTCCCACCACCAGCACCGCATCGAAGCCTTTGCGCAATTCGCGGTACAGGGTATCGATCGCCTCTTCCGGCAACATTTCCTCGAACAGCACCACCGGCGGCCGCAGCACCCCACCGCAAGCGGCGCAGCGCGGCGGCAACTGGCCGTGCAGATGCTCCTCCAGGCCGCCGCTCTCGGCACCGCAGGACTGGCAGTAGAGCGGCGCCAGTTCGCCATGGATCTCGATCAGCCGCTCGGCCGGCGAGCCGGCCTGGCGATGGAAGCCGTCGATGTTCTGGGTCAGCACCCAGCATTCCGGCTTGTGCTTCTGCAACTCGGCGATGGCTTCGTGGCCGGCGTTGGGTCGGGCCGCCAGGCAAGCCTTGCCAAGTTCCGCGAGGTACTTCCAGCACAGCGCCGGATCGCGCCGCAGCATCGGTCCGGAAAGTGCCGCCTCGATCGGCAGGCCCTCTTCCGTGCGACCGTTGTAGAGACCGCCGAGGCCGCGATAGGTGGGCATACCGGAGTCCGCGGAGAGGCCGGCGCCGGTGATGACCAGGATGCGTTCGGCGCGCCGCAGGGCCTGGGCGACGGTGGCGATCGGGCTGTGGCTGTCCATGGTTGGCTCCTGTCAGGCTGGCGGATCGAGGGAAGCCGGCAAGCCGAGCCGGCGCATGCGCCCGAGCAGGGTCGTGCGCGGAATCCGCAACCGGGCGGCGGCCCGGGAGAGATTGCCGCGCGCCTGGCGCAAGGCGTCTTCTATCAGGTTGCGCTCCTGTTGCGCCAGCGCCTCGCGCAGGCCTCCGACCGCCGCGCTGTTCATCGAGAGCGCGGCCTCGCCGCCCACGGCCTCGGCGCCGTCGTCGGCGAACGCCACCTCATCCAGCAGTGCGCCGCCCTCCCCGTGCAGCAACAGGCTGCGCCGGATCACGTTTTCCAGTTGCCGGACGTTGCCCGGCCAGTCGCAGGCCAGCAACTGCGCCAGCGCCCGCTCGCCAAGAGCGGTGACACGCGGGTTGAGGCTGCGCGCATCGCGACGGACGAACGCCCGTGCCAGCAGTTCCACATCGCCGGGGCGCTCGCGCAGCGGCGGGATGCACAGGCTGCCCACGTCCAGACGGTAGTACAGGTCCTCGCGCAGGCGTCCCTCGGCGATCGCCTGGCGCGGCGGCTGGTTGCTCGCCGCGATCAGGCGCACATCGGCCCGCTGCGGGCTCAGGCTGCCCAGAGGCAGGTAGCTGCCGTCCTGCAGGACCCGCAGCAGCTTGCTCTGCATGGCCATCGGCATGGAATTGATCTCGTCGAGGAACAAGCTGCCGCCCTGCGCCAGGGCGAACATGCCCTTGCGGTTCTCGGCGCCGGTGAAAGCGCCGCGGGTGGTGCCGAACAGGGTACTTTCCAGCAGCGTCTCGGGAATCGCTGCGCAGTTCAGGCTGATCATCGGACCGCTGCGTCGCGGGCTCAGGGCATGGGCGCGACGGGCGAACAGTTCCTTGCCGGTGCCGGTCTCGCCATGGATCAGCAGCGGCAGGTCGGTGGCCGCGAAAACGTCCAGACGCTGCAACTGCCGCAGCAGGCTCGGCGCCACGCTCAGGATGTTCGGGCAATCCGCCAGGCCTGCGGCCTCTTCGGTCTCGGCGACGACTTCGCCGAGCTCCATCGCGCCGAGCAGGCAACCGTCGCGCCCGCGCAGCGGGATCGCCCGGTGGCGATACTGCAACAGCTCGCCGCCGGCCCCCACGTAGGCCTGCAGCGTATCGATCGACGGCCGCCCTTCGGCCAGGCAACGCAACAGCGTGCTTTGCTCGGCCGCCAGCCAGGGAGCGCTCTGCAACAGGTGCATACCCAACGCCCGCTGCGGGTCGAGACCATCGAGCAGGCCGCTGGCACGGTTGTAGTAGACGAAGCGACCGGAGGGGTCGACCACCGTGACCGGTTGCCGCAGGCCGTCGAAAATCGGCGCCAGGCAGTCCACCAACCAGGCCAGTTCACCGCTTCGCGTGGAAATCGTCGGCTCCTCGACAAGCGCCATGCTCTCCCCCTCGGTTTCCCGGATGTCGAAATCTCGTCAGTTGACCCATCTTCGACGCAGCGCGACCGAGCATCCTTGGCGTGGATCAACCAAGCCCTCGGAAAACCAGGAAAATCCTCCGATTTATCAAGGATTTCCAAGGCAATTCCCGGGCGTTGGCTGGCGCGTGGCTTGCAACGACCTCGTCGTCCCCACACGAGGAAAATCGTCATGTTCAAGCACATCATCGCTCGCACGCCCGCCCGCAGCCTGGTCGACGGCCTGACCTCCAGCCACCTCGGCAAGCCGGACTACGCCAAGGCCCTGGAGCAGCACAACGCCTACATCCGCGCCTTGCAGACCTGCGACGTGGACATCACCCTGCTGCCGCCGGACGAACGCTTCCCCGACTCGGTGTTCGTCGAGGACCCGGTGCTCTGCACCTCGCGCTGCGCCATCATCACCCGCCCCGGCGCCGAATCGCGGCGCGGCGAGACCGAGATCATCGAGGAAGCCGTGCAGCGCTTCTATCCGGGCAAGGTCGAGCGCATCGAGGCACCCGGCACGGTGGAAGCCGGCGACATCATGATGGTCGGCGACCACTTCTACATCGGCGAATCGGCCCGCACCAACGCCGAGGGCGCCCGGCAGATGATCGCGATCCTGGAGAAACATGGCCTCAGCGGCTCGGTGGTGCGCCTGGAAAAGGTCCTGCACCTGAAGACCGGGCTCGCCTACCTGGAACACAACAACCTGCTGGCCGCCGGCGAGTTCGTCAGCAAGCCGGAGTTCCAGGACTTCAACATCATCGAGATCCCCGAAGAGGAGTCCTACGCCGCCAACTGCATCTGGGTCAACGAAAGGGTGATCATGCCCGCCGGCTATCCCCGGACCCGCGAGAAGATCGCCCGCCTCGGCTACCGGGTGATCGAGGTGGACACCTCCGAATATCGCAAGATCGACGGCGGCGTCAGTTGCATGTCGCTGCGCTTCTGAACCATGCCGCGGCGGACCGACCCGCCGCCTCCCGCCGTCGCACCCCGGCGCAGGCTCCGCCTGCGCCTGGCGCGACATACCGGATGCAGTTTCGGAGGTGCCACATGGCCGATTCGGACAAGGGAAAACTGGGGCTGCCGGCGCTGACTGCGCTGGTGGTGGGCGGCATCATCGGTAGCGGCATCTTCAGCCTGCCGCAGAACATGGCCGAAGGCGCAGGCGCCGGCGCGATCCTGATCGCCTGGGCGATCACCTTCGTCGGCATGCTGACCCTGACGCGGATATTCCAGTGGCTGTCGACCACCCGCCCCGAACTGGACGACGGCGTCTACGGCTACGCCCGCGAAGGCTTCGGCGAATACCTGGGGTTCAATGCCGCCTGGGGCTACTGGATTTCCGCCTGGGTCGGCAACGCCGGCTACCTGGTGGTGCTGTTCAGCGCCCTCGGCTCGTTCGGCGCGCTGGCCTTCTTCGGCGACGGAACCACCTGGCCGGCGCTGCTCGGCGAATTGACGGTGCTCTGGCTGATGCATGCCTTCGTCCTCCACGGCGTGCACAACGCGGCGATCACCAACGCCATCGTGACCCTCGCCAAGGTGGTGCCGATCGCCCTGTTCATCCTCTGCGTAGCCCTGGCCTTCCGCATCGAGACCTTTCACCTGGACTTCTGGGGCAGCCCGGCCCTGGGCAACGTCACCCGCCAGGTGGAAACCACCATGCTCTACACCGTCTGGGTATTCCTCGGCATCGAGAGCGCCACGGTCTATGCCAGCCACGCGCGGCACGCGGCCGATGTCAGCCGCGCAACCCTGCTCGGCTTCGTGGTCACCCTGCTGTTGCTGGTCTGCGTCTCGGTGCTGTCGCTGGGCGTGGTGCCGCAGCACGAACTGGCGCAGATGAAGAACCCCTCGATGGCCCAGGTGATGGCCGCGGCGGTGGGCCCCTGGGGCGCCACGCTGATCAACGTCGGGTTGATCGTCTCGGTCGGCGGCGCGCTGCTGGCCTGGACCATGCTCGCGGTGGAAATGCTCTACCTGGCCAGCCGTGGCCCAACGCACACCGCGCCGGCACTGTTCGGCCGCACCAATGCGGTGGAAACCCCGGCGCCGGCACTGTGGCTGACCAGCACGCTGATCTCTGCGCTGCTGCTGGTGGCCTTCCTCAACGCCTCGGGCTACAACGCGCTGATCCAGTTGGCCACCTCGATGGCGCTGATCCCCTACCTGCTCTGCGCCGGCTTCTGCCTGAAGCTGGTGGCGCGCCGCCCGCACTCGGGCGCGATGCTGGCGCTGGCGCTGTTGGGGACGCTCTACGGGGTCTGGCTGATCTACGCCGCCGGGCTGAAATACCTGCTGCTGTCGATGATCCTCTACGCGCCAGGCCTGGGCTTCTTCCTGCATGCCCGTCGCCAGCGCGGCCTGCCGGCGTTTGGCAATCGCGCCGAAGGCAGCGTCGCGGCGCTGGTGCTGGTCCTCGCGCTGGCGGCGCTGTGGATGATCGGCAGCGGTCGGCTGAGCCTCTAGCTCAATGATTGACCGTATGTGCCAGCATCACCGACAGCTGGCACAGCGGCCGGCCGCTCTCCTCGCGCCACTGGTTGAAGGCGGCCTGCACGGCCGCCAGGTCCTTGAGGCTGGTGGGCGGTTTGTCGATGATCTCCTGGGCCTTCAGCGCGGCGACCATGTCGTCGCTGGGAATGAAGGTGTCCTTGCCGGCCATCCGCAGGAAACGCGGCGCCGACAAGCCGCCGAGCTGGTTGCCGCGCTTGCTCAGCAGCTTCCACAGGCCGACGATGTCGGTTTCCGGCCAATCCGCGAGGAAGTTGCCGAAGCTGCCATGCTCGCGGGCCAGGTCGAGCACCATCTGCGCATTGCGCGGCACGCTCTTGAGCTTGCCCAGGTGGCGGATCAGGCGGGCGTCCTGCATCAGCCGCTCGAGATGCTCGGCGCTCATGAGCACGACCTTCTGCGGATCGAAGCCGAAGAACACTTCCTCGAAGGCCGGCCACTTGGCGTCCACCAGGCTGTGCTTGAGGCCGGCGCGGAAGATCCGCAGGCTGATCAGCGACAGGTAGCGGTCGTCACCCACCGCGCGCAGCTCGGCGGCGCTCTTCGGCTGCGGCAGGCGCGCTTCCAGCGCCTCCCTGGAGCCGAAGCGGTTCAGGCAGTATTCGTACATCCAGGCGTAGTCGCGCATCGGGAATCCTTGCAGACCGGAGAGAAGAACTGACCCGCGGCGCGGCTCATAGGTTCATCACGTCAAGGAAGCGCGGCGTGGCGTTCTCGTCGATGCGCAGGTTGGCGAAGTCGAACAGGTTGCGGTCGGCCAGTTGCGACGGCACCACGTTCTGCAGGGCGCGGAACATGATCTCGGTACGCCCCGGCGACTTGCGTTCCCATTCCAGCAGCATTTCCTTGACCACCTGGCGCTGCAGGTTCTCCTGCGAACCGCAGAGGTTGCAGGGGATGATCGGAAACTCCTTGAGCTGGGAATAGGCCTCGATGTCCTTCTCGCTGCAATAGGCCAGCGGCCGGATCACCACGTTGCGCCCGTCGTCGGCCAGCAGCTTCGGCGGCATGGCCTTCAGGGTTCCGCCGTAGAACATGTTGAGGAAGAAGGTCTCGAGGATGTCGTCGCGATGGTGACCGAGGGCCATCTTGGTCGCGCCGATCTCGTCGGCGAAGGTGTACAGCGTGCCACGGCGCAGGCGCGAGCACAGCGAGCAGGTGGTCTTGCCTTCCGGGATCTTCTCCTTGACCACCGAGTAGGTGTCCTTCTCGACGATGTGGTACTCGACGCCGATCGACTTCAGGTACTCCGGCAGGACGTGCTCGGGAAAACCGGGCTGCTTCTGGTCCATGTTCACCGCGACGATCTCGAAGCGGATCGGCGCGACCTTCTGCAGGTAGAGCAGGATGTCGAGCATGGTGTAGCTGTCCTTGCCGCCGGACAGGCAGACCATGACCTTGTCGCCATCCTCGATCATGTTGAAGTCGGTGATGGCCTCGCCGGCCAGGCGGCGCAGGCGCTTCTGCAGTTTGTTCTGATTGACCGAAAGGGTGCCCATGGTGCTCTGGAATCCGGGTGTTCGAGGAGAAAAGCTGGCTATTTTACGCACAAAGCGACGCCGACCCCAGCCCCTCCCGACGCCCGATGCTAGTCTTGTCCCATGACTCCCGACCTCGACCACCGCCTCGACCTCGCCGGGCAGATCCTCTGCCTGCTGCGCGAGCATCCCGAGGGGCTTTCCGAATACCAGTTGATCCAGCTGCTGAAGGCCCGCCATTCGACGCATATCCCCCATCGCGAACTGGCCGACAAGCTGGTGCTGTTCCGCACCCATTTCCTCCTGTTCAACGCGCTCTACCACCTGCGCGACCACCTCTGGGCCGAGCGCGAGGCGCACCTGGAGATCAGCCCGCTGAGCCTGCGCCTGCATCCTTACGTGGATGGCACGCAGGCGCTGGAACAGGGCGATCCGCTGCGCGACTACTACCTCGACCTGCGTCACCTGGGGGAGACCAACGAGGCCGACGTCGAGCGGCTGCTGCAGAGTTTCTGGACGCGCATGCAGGGCAGCGAGGAGAAGGCCGCCGCCCTCGCCCTGTTCGAGCTGGAAGGCGCGGTCGACTATCCCGCCATCAAGCTGCGCTACCGGCAACTGGTCAGCCAGCACCATCCCGACCGCGGCGGCAGCACTGCGCGCCTGCAATCGATCAACAAGGCGATGGAAATACTGCAACGCTATTACAGCCGGCCGTGAAGCTTCGATTTGCTCTAAACCCGCGAGCGACGCGGGCTCGGGCCGTTCCTATACTGCGACATAAGGTCGCATAGGTCGGCCGAGCACCGGGTGGCGCTGTCCATGCGCGCCCGGCGCTTCGCTGGGGGGCGACCACATAAGAACGAGGAGGAAACGGCATGATCCATCATGTATGGGGGCTCTTCACCCATCCCGATCAGGAATGGCAGGAAATCCGTGGCGAAGAAGAAAGCATCAGCCACATGTACCTGACCCACATCCTGATCCTGGCTGCCATTCCGGCGATTTCCGCCTATATCGGCACGACCCAGGTCGGCTGGGTGGTCGGCGGCGGCGATCCGGTCAAGTTGACCCAGGCCAGCGCGTTGCAGATGACGGTCCTCACCTACCTGGCGATGCTCGCCGGGGTGGCGGTGATGGGCGCGTTCATCCACTGGATGGCGCGGACCTACGACGCCAACCCGAGCCTGACCCAGTGCATCGTGTTCGCCGCCTACAACGCCACGCCGCTGTTCATCGCCGGGCTGGCGGCGCTGTATCCGCACCTCTGGCTGGGAATGATCGTCGGGGTGGCGGCGATCAGCTACACGGTCTACCTGCTCTACGTGGGGATTCCCACCTTCATGAACATCCACAAGGACGAAGGCTTCCTGTTCTCCAGCTCGGTGCTGGCGGTGGGCCTGGTGGTGCTGGTGGCGATGATCGCCCTGTCGGTGATCCTCTGGGGCAGCGGGGTCGGCCCGGAATACACCAGCTGACGTCCAGCGAACGCATCGTACGACCGGGCCGCGGGCAACCGCCGCCCGGTTTTTTCTTGCCCGCCGCCGCGCTTGCCTGATCCTGCACCCCGGACGAGCGGTCGTCCCGACGCCTGCGCCCGCCCTCCTGTCTCCGGCATAATCGCCCGCTGCTGGAGTCTTCCCGAATGCCCGAACACCTCAACGCCCGCGTCGAGGCCTGCTATCGGCAGGCCGAACACTTCTTCCAACGCAGCTTCCCCCGCCCGACCGTCAGCTTCCGCCTGCGCGGCCAGAAAGCCGGGGTCGCCCATCTCGACGAGAACCTGCTGCGCTTCAATCCCCAGCTGTACCGCGAGAACCGCGAGCACTTCCTGGAACAGACCGTGGCCCACGAAGTCGCGCACCTGATCGCGCACCAGTTGTTCGGCCCACGCATCCGCCCCCACGGCGAGGAGTGGCAGTTGATCATGCGCGGCATCTACGGCCTGCCGCCGGACCGCTGCCACACCTACGCGGTCAAGCGCCGCGTCACCACCCGCTACCTGTACCGCTGCCATTGCCCGGAGCACAACGACTTCCCGTTCTCCCCGCAACGCCACACCCTGGTGGCCAAGGGGCGCCGCTACTACTGCCGGCGCTGTAAGGCGACCCTGGTGTTCACCGGCGAAGTGCTCCGCGAGTGATTCAGGCGATGGCCCCGGCCGCCTTCAGCTCGGCGATCCGTTCGGCGGAGTAGCCCAGGCCTTCGAGCACCGCCACGGTGTCGGCGCCGAGCGCCGCGCCGATGTGGCGAGGCGCCGGCAGGCCGGCGGAAAACTTGATCGGACAGGCCATCTGCGCCTGGCTGCCGCCGTCCGCCAGCGGCACCCGGGCGACCAGCCCGCGCGCCTGCAACTGCGGGTGTTCCAGCGCCTCGGAGAGCGGCAGCAGCGGCTCCACGCAGGCATCCAGGGCGGCGAACACCGCCTGCCATTCGGCGAAGTCGCGTTTCTCGAACTCCATCTCGATCTCGCGCTTCAGCGCCCGCTGCTCTTCCGGCTTCGGCGACAGGCCGCGGGCGGCCAGTTCCGGGCGGCCGATGGCGGCGCAGAACTGCTGCATGAACTGCGGTTCCAGGCTGCCCACCGAGAACCAGCGGCCATCGCGGGTGCGGTAGTAGTCGTAGAAGCTGCCGCCGTTCAGCGCCAGCGCCTCCATCTCCGGCTCGACCCCGGCCGCGAGATAGCCTGCACCGGCCATGCCGTTCAGGCTGAAGGCGCAGTCGGTCATGCTGATGTCGACGAACTGCCCCTCGCCGGTCTGCTGTCGGTGGATGACCGCCGCCAGCAGGCCCATCACGCCATGCAGCGAACCACCGGCGAGGTCCGCCAGTTGTACCCCCAGCGGCAACGGGCCACGTTCGCGGCGCCCGGTGTAGCTGGCGACGCCGGCCAACGCCAGGTAGTTGATGTCATGCCCGGCGCGCTCGCGGTACGGCCCGGTCTGGCCGTAGCCGGTGATGGCCACGTAGATCAGCCGCGGGTTCGCCGCCTTCAGCGCCTCGTAGCCGACGCCGAGCTTGTCCATCACCCCCGGACGGAACTGTTCGAGGACGATGTCGTATTCGCGTACCAGCTCCAGCACCACCTCGCGTGCGCCCTGCCGCTTCAGGTCGAGGCCGATGGAACGCTTGTTGCGGTTCAGGTAGGCATGACTGGCCGAGGTGCCGTCGACGTGCGGCGGCAGCACCCGCACCAGGTCCATGCGCCCGGGCGACTCCACGCGCAGCACGTCGGCCCCCATGTCGGCCAGCAGCAGCGAGGCGAACGGCCCCGGCAGCAGGGTCGAGAAATCCAGCACTTTCAACGATGACAACGGGCCTTTCATGCTCCCTCCTCTGGGTCGCCGGGCATTGGTCGGGATCGCCTGCCGAGCAGCCTATCCGCCCGCCGCGCGGCGCGACATGGCCGTGGCGTCAGAGCTTCATGCCACGGCTGATGATCTCTTTCATGATCTCCGAGGTACCGGCGAAGATCCGCTGGATGCGGGCGTTGGCGTACATCCTGCAGATCGGATACTCCCACATGTAGCCCCAGCCGCCATGCAGTTGCACGCCTTCGTCGACCACCTTGCCCAGCAGCTCGGTGGTGAACAGCTTGGCTTCGGCGGCGACCTCGGGGGTCAGCTTCTTCTGGTTGTGGTCCATCACGCAGCGGTCGGTGAAGACCTGCGCCACGTCGATCTGGGTACGCATTTCGGCGAGCTTGAAGCGGGTGTTCTGGAAGTGCGCCACCGGCCGGCCGAAGGCCTGGCGCTCCTTCACGTAATCGATGGTCGCCTGCAACGCCGCCTCGGCCCCAGCCACCGCGCCGCAGGCGTTGGTCAGGCGTTCCTGGGCGAGCATGTTCATCAGGTAGAAGAAGCCGCCCTTGGCGTCGCCCAGCAGGTTTTCCTTCGGCACCCGCACATTGTTGAAGAACAGCTCGGCGGTGTCCTGGCTCTTCATGCCGAGCTTCTTCAGGTTGCGCCCGCGCTCGAAGCCTTGCATGCCGCGCTCCACCAGGAACAGGCCCATGGCGTGCTTGTTCGCCGGATCGGTCTTCGCCGCGACGATCACCAGGTCGGCCAGCAGGCCGTTGGAGATGAACACCTTGGAGCCGTTGAGCAGCCAGTGGTCGCCCTTGTCCACCGCGGTGCTGCGCATGCCGGCCAGGTCGGAGCCGGCGGACGGCTCGGTCATGGCCACGGCGAGGATGGTCTCGCCACGGACGATCCCCGGCAACAGGCGGGCCTTCTGCTCGGCGCTACCGTATTCGGCGATGTACGGCCCGCACAACGCCGAGTGCAGCGGGATCATGAAGCCCGGTTCGTTGATCCGCGCCAGCTCCTCGCACATGATCTGCTCGTAGCGGAAGTCCTTGAGCCCGGCGCCACCGTACTCCTCGTCCGCCCAGGGCAGCAGGAAGCCCATCTCCCCCGCCTTCCTCCAGACAGCGCGGTCGACCACCCCGGCCTCTTCCCAGGCGTCCTGGTGCGGCACCACCTCTTTGTCGAGAAAGGCGCGGAAGGCATCGCGGAACAGGTTGTGTTCGGTCTCGAAGATCTGCCGTTGCATGTACGGGGACTCCCTGCGGTCAGTGGTTCCGCAGGGTAGGCGGCGCCGGCCGGCGCCCTCAATGACGCGAGCGCTCAGGCTCGGTTGACCGAATCGGTCAGCTACCAGTCCATGCTCGCCGGCTGCACGCCCGGGTGGGACGGGAACAGCGGCAGCACCTCCTCGGCCAGTTCCTGGATGACTTCCGCTGCCGGCCTGGCGGCGAACTGGATGCCCAGGGCGGCATGGTTGACGCCCGCCGCGCGCCATTCGCCGAGCAGCTCGATCAGGCCGTTGCGCCCGGTGCGCAGGACGTAGCCGCCGTGCAACGGCGTACGCGGATACGCCGGGTCGTCCACCAGGTCCAGCCATTCGTTGGTCATGTGCGGGCGGAACCCGCCGTCCGCGATGGACATCCTCCAGGCGCGGATCTTCCGGGCCAGGCGACGTGGTCCGGACGCATCGACAGTCGACTCCGGATAGGTCAGCCAGCCATCCGCCTGGCGTGCCAGCCAGTCCGCCGGCTGCCGCGCGGAGCCGGTGACGACCAGCGGGATGGCGCCGGCCGGCGGACGCGGCAACAGTTCGGCGTCGTCCAGCGTACCGAGCGGCGAGGCGACGTGCCGGCAGCCGTGCAGCAGTTGGCGCAGATAGTCCAGGCCCTGGGCGAACCGCTCGCCGCGCTGCGCATGCTCCAACCCGTAGGCGGGGAACTCCACCGGCCGGTCGCCGGAGGCGAGGCCCAGCACCAGGCGTCCGCCGGACAACCGGTCGACGCTCGCCGCGGCCTTGGCCAGGTCGACCGGTTGGCGCAGGGCAAGCACCGCGCTGCCGGTGGCCAGGGCGATACGGCGGGTCCGCGCGGCCAGATAGCCAAGGTAGGTGAACGGGTCGAACACTTGTCCGGCATCGCCGAAGCGTGGGTCGAACAGCGGTACGTCGCGTACCCAGACGGCGGCGAATCCCAGTCGATCGATTTCTTCGACCAACCGCGCCTGGCCCAGCAGCACCCGCATGTCGCCCTGGTAGAAACGCAACGGCAGGAACAGGCCCAGGGTCAGCGCGTCTGCGGCGAACATGCGCCGATAGCCAGGGTGCCCGACGAAGGCCGGCGCCGAGGCGCCTTGCAGCAGGGCGCTCATGGACCCACCGCCGGTTCCGGCAGGAGGATCCCGCGCTGCACCGCAGGCCGCAGGGCCATGCGCCGGTGCCAGTCGTCCAGGTGGCGATAATGGCTGAAGTCGAAGTCGACGATCCGCGCCGTATGGGTCCAGCCGAAGGTGGCGATATCGGCGATGGAGTATTGCTCACCGGCCAGCCAGGGCCGTCCGGCCAGGCGCTGGTCGAGGGTGGCGAAAACCTCCTCGGAGAGCCGCCGATAGCGTTCGATGGCCGGCGGGTACCGCTCTTCGGCGAATATCTCGAAATGCACGCGCTGGCCGAGGATGGGCCCCATGCTGGAAGCATGGAAAGTCAGCCAGGTCAGGGCCTCCCAGCGTTCCCGGGGGGCGTCGGGAAGCAACCGCCCGCTGGTCTCCGCCAGGTACTGCAGGATCGCCGCCGACTCGAACAGGGTGATGCCGGCGGCCCGGTCTACCAGCACCGGTATCCGGCCATGTGGATTCAGGCGCAGGAATTCCGGGCGGCGTTGCTCGCCATGGTCGATGCGAACGTGGTGCAGTGCGTAGGGCAGCCCCAGTTCCTCGAGGGCGATGGTGATCTTGAATCCGTTGGGTGAACTGTCGCTGTAGAGCTGGAGGGAAGGCATGGCAAGTATCCTTGCAGCGCTGGACTATCCGGCGCCTGGGCGATGGGGGCGGCGCCGACCGGGGAAACCGCCTCGGCCGCTTCCCGCACACCGAAGAAAGCAGCTAGGCTAAAGTCTCTCGTTTCGCCACACATGCTGAAGCCCAGGCCGGCGGATGAAAAACGATCCTTTCTACAACCTGTTTATAGAAAAACTGAATTCATGGGTGCCGTCCTCCCGCTTCTCGCGCTACGCGCTTTCGTCGAAACCGCCCGCCATGGCAATCTCACCCGCGCGGCCGCGGCCATGGGCGTCACTCCCGGCGCGGTAAGCCAGCAGCTCAGGGCTCTGCAGGCGCGCACCGGCGTCGTCCTGTTCCAGCGCTTCAGCCATGGCATGCGCCTGACGCCGGAGGGCGAGCAGGTCTATCCCGGCCTCCGCCAGGCCTTCGAGCAGATCACCGCGAGCCTTGCCCAGCTGGAGGCGATCAATGCCCGCCAGACCCTCACGGTCAGCACCGAGCCCTCCTTCGCCGCCACCTGGCTGGTGCCGCGCCTCGGTCAATTCAGCGCGTCGCACCCGCAGGTGGAAGTCCGCGTGGAGGCTACGGCACTGCTCGCCGACCTGCGCCGGGAACGAATCGACGTCGCCATCCGCCACGGGCTCGGCGACTACCCCGGACTCGACGTGCAGGCACTGATGGCCCCGCCGCTGATCCCGGTGGCCAGCCCGCGCCTGCTGGCGGAAGGTCCTGAGATCCGCGAAGCGATCGATTGCCTGGCCTACCCACTGTTGCAGGAGTCGGAGCGCAATGACTGGCGCCTGTGGCTGCGGGCGATGGGGGTGGAGGACGACCCGCGCAGCGAGAGAGGTCCGGCTTTCGCCGACGACCTGCTGCTGGTTCGCGCCGCCGAGGCCGGCCAGGGTATCGCGCTGGTACGGGAGATCCATGCCCGCGCCGAGATCGCCAGCGGCCGCCTGGCGGTCGCCCTCGAGCGGCCCTGGCCGAGCCGCTTCGCCTATTACGCGGTGAGCCTGCCAGGAGCGGCGCAACGAGCGCCCCTCTCGCTGTTCCTCGCCTGGCTGCGCGAGCAGGCCGCCGCCGAGGCATAAAAAAACCCGCCACGAGGGCGGGTTCGAAGGGCGGCAGGGAGCTCTTCACTTCCCCCTGCCGAACAGGTTTGAGCTTAGACCGCTTCGCGGCCGCCCACCGGAATATCGCTGGCAGGCGACGAAGCGTTGCCCTCGCCGGCCAGTTCGCGCTGCAAGGTGCCCTCGTCGAGCTGCTTGCACCACTTGGAAACCACTACCGTGGCCACGCCGTTGCCGACCAGGTTGGTCAGCGCGCGGGCTTCGGACATGAAGCGGTCGATGCCGAGGATCAGCGCCAGGCCGGCGACCGGCAGGTGGCCGACGGCGGAAAGGGTCGCGGCGAGCACGATGAAGCCGCTGCCGGTGACGCCGGCGGCGCCCTTGGAAGCGATCAGCAGCACCAGCAGCAGGGTGATCTGGTGGGTGATGTCCATCGGCGTATCGGTGGCCTGGGCGATGAACACCGCGGCCATGGTCAGGTAGATCGAGGTGCCGTCGAGGTTGAAGGAGTAACCGGTGGGAATCACCAGGCCGACCACCGACTTGTTGCAGCCGAGCTTCTCCATCTTGTCGATCATCCGCGGCAGGGCCGACTCGGAAGACGAGGTGCCCAGCACGATCAGCAGTTCCTCGCGGATGTACCTGATGAAGCGCAGGATGCTGAAGCCGTGGGCGCGGGCGATGCCGCCGAGGACGATGAGCACGAACAGGATGCAGGTGATGTAGAAGCACAGCATCAGCTGGCCGAGCTGCACCAGCGAACCCACGCCGTAGGCGCCGATGGTGAAGGCCATGGCGCCGAACGCGCCGATCGGGGCGACCTTCATGATCACGTTGATGATGTTGAACATCACGTGGGAGACGCGCTCGATGAACTCGAACACCGGCTTGCCGTAGCTGCCCAGGCGATGCAGGGCATAGCCGAAGAGCACGGAGAAGAACAGGACCTGGAGGATGTCGCCGTTGGCGAACGCGCCGACCACGGTGCCGGGGATCACGTTCATCAGGAAGTCGACGGTGCTCTGCTTCTCGCCGGCAGCGGCGTAGGCAGCGATCTTGCTGGTGTCGAGGGTGTTCGGGTCGACGTGCATGCCGGCGCCCGGCTGGACCACGTTGACCACTACCAGGCCGATGATCAGGGCCACGGTGGAGACGACCTCGAAGTACAGCAGCGCCATGCCGCCGGTCTTGCCGACCGACTTCATGCTCTGCATGCCGGCGATGCCGGTGACCACGGTGCAGAAGATGATCGGCGCGATGGCCATCTTGATCAGTTTGACGAAGCCGTCGCCGAACGGCTTCATCGCCACCGCCGTTTCCGGGTACCAGTGGCCGAGCGCGATACCGATGGCGATGGCGACCAGAACCTGCACGTACAGGCTCTTGTAGAAGGGTTGTTTGGTCATGGGCAGAGTCCTCACGGGGGCGCTTCGCCAGTTCCCTGGAACGCGCTCACCGGTAGCGTTACCCCCCTTGCTGGGGAGATTTTTTGTCGTGAACCGCCGCGGCGGAACCTTGCCCAGGCATTGCAGAGGCTGTGCCAGGATGCTCTTTCTCTAAGTAAATCCTTATATATCAACAAGTTAAATAAAAAATGAAAATTGCATAGCGGGCTAAGCGTGGCGGATTACCGCCCGGCGGGCCGGCTGTGCCGCGCGAGCATGGCGGGAGTCCGCCACCACCCTTGTCGTCTTCCGGGTGGCGCCCTACCATCGCCGTTCCAACAACAAGGACGCCGCCATGCGTGAGCGCACCATCGCCAGCCATTTCGTCCGCGCCGCGTTGCGCGGGGCCACGCGCCAAGGCCTGGACGGCCCCGCCCTGCTGCGTCGCGCCGGCATCCAGCCGGCCCTGCTGGACGAACCGCGGGCACGCATCGCGCCGGAGCAGTTCACCCGCCTGATGCAGTTGCTCTGGGAAGTGCTGGACGACGAATACATGGGCTTCGGCGAAGTCCGCAGCAAGCGCGGCACCTTCGCCATGATGTGCCACACCCTGATTCATTGCCGGACCCTGGAAAAGGCCCTGCAGCGCGGCGAACTGTTCTACGGCCTGTTCCCCCAGGCGCCGCTGATCCACCTGCGGCGCGAAGGCGACCTGGTGCGCCTGAGCCTCGAGGAACGCCACCTGTCGGACCCGGATCACTTCCTCGCCGAAAGCCTGCTGGTGATCTGGCACCGCCTCGCCAGTTGGCTGATCGGCCAGCGCATCCGCCTGGAGGAAGCCACCTTCAGCTACCCGGCGCCGGACCACCAGGCCGAGTACGACCTGCTGTTTCCCTGCCCCCGGCGGTTTTCCGCCGGCTGCACCAGCCTGCTGTTCGCCGCCCGCTACCTGGGCATGCCGCTGCTGCAGGACGAACGCACCCTCAAGCAGTTCCTCCAGCACTCTCCCGCCGACCTGCTGGCGCGCCCGGACGGCGGCGACAGCCTGACCAGCCAGATCCGCCGCCTGCTCGGCCGCGACTGCCGGCACTGGCCAGACCTCGACCAGGTCGCCCGCCAACTGCACATGAGTTCGCAGACCCTGCGACGCCACCTGCGCGAGGAAGGCGGCAGCTTCCAGCAACTCAAGGACCACCTGCGCCGCGACCTGGCGATCTACCACCTGGGTCGGGACGAGCTATCGATCCAGGACATCGCCGAGCAGCTCGGCTTTTCCGAGCCCTCGGCCTTCCATCGCGCGTTCAAGAAGTGGACCGGCCTCACCCCCGGCGCGTACCGGCACCAGGCGGAAGCCTGAAGCTCAGCCCAGCTCCTGGCGACGAAGCCCGCTGCGCAGTTGGTCGAGCACCGTGGCGAACGGCTGCGGCCGCCCGACCGCGTAGCCTTGGGCGAAATCCACCCCGAGGCGCGCCAGGTGATCGAGGATTTCCCGGCTCTCGACGAACTCGGCCACGGTCACCGCGCCCAGGCGGTGGGCGATCTGGTTGATGGAGTCGACGATGGCCTGGTCCACCGGGCTCTTGTCAAGGTTGCGGACGAAGCTGCCGTCGATCTTGATCACGTCGACGACAAAATTCTTCAGGTAATTGAAGGAACTCAGGCCGGAGCCGAAGTCGTCCAGCGCCACCTTGCAGCCGAGGTCGCGCAGCTTGGCGACGATCCGCGAAGCCACCGACAACTGGTTCATCAACGCCGTCTCGGTCAGCTCGAAGTACAGGCGCTCCGGCCTCAGCGGCGAGTGTTCGATGCGATCCAGCAGGTAAGGCAGGAACAGCGGGTCGTTGAGCGAGTTGCCGGACAGGTTGATGCCGATGCTCAGGCCCTCCACCGCGGCGATCCGCGCGCCGAAGTTGATCAGCGCCTCGTTGATCACCCAGCGGTCGATGCTGGCCATCAGGTTGAAGCGCTCGGCGGCCGGGATGAAGGCGCCCGGCGGAGTCATCTGGCCATCCGGATCGTACAGTCGCAGCAGCAGCTCGTAGTGCCGGTCCCCGTCGCGGCGGGGGCCGACCGGGACGATCTCCTGCGCCTGCAACTGGAAGCGGTCGTTCTCCAGGGCCTCGCGCAGCCCGCTGGCGAGGAGTATGTCACGGTGCTGGCGCTCCACTTCCTCATGGCCGAACTGGTACACCGAAACCCGGTTGCGCCCGGCATGCTTGGCCGCGTAGCAGGCCACGTCGGCCTGGCTCATCAGTTCGCTGGTGCTGCGCGAGGTGGCGGTAAGGGCGGTGATACCGATGCTCGCGCCCACGTCGTAGAGCCGCCCTTCCCAGGGGAAGCGCACCGAGCAGATCTGCTCGATGAGCTTGCTCGCCACCTGCTCCGCCTCCGCCAGGTCGCAATCGAACAGCAGCAGGCCGAACTCATCGCCGCCCAGCCGCGCCAGGGTGTCGGAGGCGCGGGTGCGGTCGGCGAGAATCCGGCTCAGCTCGCGCAGCAGCATGTCGCCCGCCGCGTGCCCGGCGGAATCGTTGACCACCTTGAAGCGGTCGAGGTCGATGAAGCACAGCGCATGCTGGGTCGCCCGCTCCTGGGCGTTGGCCAGGGCGCGTTGCAGCTCCTCCTCGAACTTGGTGCGGTTGAACAGCCCGGTGAGGGCATCGTGGGAGGCGTGATAGCTCAGCTCGCGCTGCATCGCCCGGGCCTTGGTGACGTTCTGGAACACCAGCACGGTGCCGATGATCTCGCCATCGCGGGTGCGCACCGGCGCCGCGCAATTCTGGATATCGTGCTGCTCGCCCTTGCGGCTGATCAGCGTGGCGCCGTCCTCCAGGTAGAACACCCGGGTGTTCTGCAGGCAGCGTCGCACCGGGCTTTCCAAGGCCTCGCCGGTGTCGCTGTCGAGCACGTTGAAGACCAGTTCGTGGGGCGCGCCGATGGCGTCCTGCAAGGTCCAGCCGGTCATCGCCTCGGCCACCGGGTTCATGAAGGTCACGCGGCCGCCGGCGTCGGTGGTCAACACGGCATCGCCGATGGAATACAGGGTCACCTGCAGGCGTTCCTTTTCCTCGTGCAGGGTTTCCGCCAGGGTGCGGATCTCGGTGATGTCGCTGTTGATGCCGATCATCCGCACCGGCCGATTGTCCTCGTCGCGCGTCAGCGTGGCGATCGCCCGCAGGTGGCGAACCTCGCGGTTGGGGCGGACGATACGGAACTCGCAGTCGAATTTCTGCAACCCGCTGACGGCGCGCTCCAGCTCGCGCAGCACGCGGTCGTGATCCTCGGCATGCAGGCTCGCCTTCCACTGCTCCACCGTGGTCTCCCCGGGACCGCTGCGGATGCCGTACAGGTCGAACATGCGGAAATCCCAGTGCAGGCGGTTGCGCGCCAGGTCCCACTCCCAGATGCCGATCTGCCCGGCGTCGGTGGCCAGCTTGATCCGTTCGGCGAGACGCTCGCGCTCCAGCTCGGCACGCTTGCGACTGTCGATATCCTCCACCTGGGTGACGAAGTACTGGGCGACTCCCTCCTCATCGCGCACCAGCGACACGCTGATGCGCGCCCAGAAGGTTTCGCCGTCCTGGCGCAGGTAGCGCTTCTCCATCTGGTAGGAGTTGATACGCCCGGCGAGCAGGTCGCGCACCAGGTCGAGGTCCAGTTCCAGGTCGTCCACATAGGTGATCTCCTGGAACGACAGCTCGCCCAGGCGTTCGGCGGAATAGCCGAGCATCCGGCACAGCGCCTCGTTGACCTTGAACAGCCGCCCCTCCAGCGACACCAGGGCCATGCCGATCGCCGAGAATTCCATGGCGCCGCGGAACTGCGCCTCGCCGATGGCCACCTGATGCTGCTCGCGGCGGCTGCGCTCCATGATCACCGAGACCAGGAAGGCGGGAATGAGGGTCAAGGCCATCGGCAGGTACAGCAGCGGCTCGCCGAAACGTTGCTGGGACGACTCGGGGACGAACACGCCGAGGGCGATCAGCACGGCGATGAAACAGGTGTTCAGGCAACCGATCAGCGCGGTACCGAACACGCTGGTGCTGGCGGCGGCCACCAGCAGCGGCAGGAGCACGTAGATGAAGGCGTAGGGCAGGCGCGTCAGGGCCACGAAGCTGATCACCAGGGTCACCAGCAGGAGCATCGCGTTGTCCACTCCCGCCCGCCCCGACAGAGCGTGACGCCAGGCCGCCAGGTTGCTGGCCATGCATAACGGCAGCAGCGCGAGCATGCCCATCGCATCGCCCACGTACCAGCGCGCCCACATTTCCGGGAAACGCCCCATGCCGAAGACGCTGACCAGCACCGCGCCCACCGAGGCGCCGAGCAAGGGCGGAATCAGCGCGCCGGCCCAGAGCACGCGAACCGCCGAATGCAGGTTGAATTCGAAGTCCTCGCGCACCCGGTTGATGCGTAACAGCATCGCGGCGAAGATCGCTTCGCTCAGGTTGGCCGGCAGGAACGCCGCGCTCATCCACAGGCTGTCGCCATACAGGCGGTTGGCCGCCAGGTTGGCCACGGCGGAGCAGAGCAGGATCGCCGGCCACTGGCGCAGCGGCGCGCGCAGCAGGGCGGCGGTGAGGATCGCGTTGGGCAGCCAGATCGCAGCGATGGTGGCGGGCTGGCGCGACAGGTAGATGCAGGCCAGGGCGGCGAGAAAGAACAGCACACCGGCCTGGATGCCCGCCCACAAGCCCCTGTCGTCGGTTTTGCCACTGAACATCCGCTCGAATCCCCGGTACCTGCGTCAAAGGAACTGCGCCAGCCGAACAGACTTCAGCGTAGCGCGGAAACACCTCAGACGTAGGTAACGGCCGCCAAGTCTCAGACTGTAGCGAAACGTATGCGGAAGCAGGCGCCGCCCAGCTCGGAATCGTCCAGGCTCAGTTCGCCGTCGTAGCTCTCGATGATGTCCAGCGCCACGGCCAGGCCGATGCCCTGCCCCGGGTGCTGGGTATCGGCGCGCTCGCCGCGGCGGATGATTCGTGCGCGCTGTTCGGCAGGCACTCCGGGACCGTCGTCCTCGACCCACAGCTCCGAGTAACCCGGCCCCAGCCGGGCGCCCACGCGGACCCGGCCCAGGCACAGGCGATAGGCGTTCTCCAGCAGGTTGCCGAGCAGTTCCAGCAGCGCGCCGCGCTCCACCGGCACGCTGAAGGACGGCGAGAAGTCCCGCTGCAGGCTTACCCGCTTGTCGCGATAGACCTTGTCCAGCGCGTCGCACAGGGTCTCCACCAGCGGCGCCAGTTGCTCGCGATGGCGTACCAGGCCGCTCTTGCGCAGGCTGGCGCGCTGCAACTGATAGCCTATCTGCTGGCTCATGCGCTCGATCTGGCCCTGTAGCACCCGCACCTGCTCGCGGTTGCCGGGCTCCTCGGCGAGCTGGTCGCCGACCCCCTGCAAGACCGCCAGCGGCGTCTTCAGACTGTGCGCCAGGTCGCCGAGGGAGTGGCGGTAGCGCTCGCGCTGCTTGTGCTCGCTGCGCAACAGGCGGTTCAGCGAGTGGGTCAGGCGCAGCAGCTCGCGCGGATGCTCCTCGCTCAGGCTCTCGCGCTCGCCGGATTCGATCTGGTCCAGCTCGGAACTCAACCCGCGCATCGCCCGGAAGCCCCAGGTCAGACCCAGCCAGAGCAGCCCGAGCAAGACCAGCAGGGCGCCGCCGAGCCACAGGTAGAGCTGCTCGCGGAACCCCTTGAGCAGGCTCTCGAACTCGCTGACCGATTGCATGGTGACGATGCTGTAGGCCGCCTGCTTGCCGCGCAGCAGGTCGATCTCGACGTCGAACACGAAGAACTCCTCGCCCTTCGCATCGCGGGTGGTGTGGAATTCGTTGCCGCGGCCGTCGTAGCGCGGCGTGTAGTTGATCGACTCGTCGGCCGCCGAGGTGGAGCGCCAGAGCAGATCGCCATTCTGGTCGTAGATATAGCCGAGGACCTTGGCCTCCGGCAGGTTGAACTCCTCCACCGGCAGGTGCTCGGGCATCACCAGGCGGCCCTTCTCCACCCGCGCCGCCGAGACCAGGGTCGCCACGTCGGCGGCCAGGCGCTGCTCGATGGTGTTCTCCAGAGCGATGCCGAAGGCCCGCTGCAGGGCCGGCAGCAGCGCCAGCATGAACAGCACCGCCAGGGCGGCGGCGCCGAGCATCAGACGGATGCGCAGGGAACGGATCACCGGCAGCGCTCGGTGAACAGGTAGCCCTGGCCGCGCACCGTATCGATCGGCTTGAAGCCGCCGCAGGCCTCCAGCTTGCGCCGCAGGCGGCCGACCAGCACCTCGATGACGTTGGCGTCGCGCTCCTCGTCGTCGGGATAGAGCTGTTCCATCAGGCGTTCCTTGGCCACCACCTGCTGGTGATGCCGCATGAGGTATTCGAGGATGCGGTATTCGTAGGCGGTCAGCGCCACCGGTTGCTCCTCGACCAGCGCCTGCTTGCGGTTCAGGTCGAGGACCAGGGGGCCGGCCTCGATGGTCGACTGGACGAACCCCGAGGAGCGTCGCAGCAACGCGTTCAGGCGCGCTTCCAGTTCCTCGAACTGGAACGGCTTGACCACATAGTCGTCGGCCCCGGCGGCCAGGCCTTCGACCTTGTCCTGCCAGTTGCCGCGGGCGGTGAGGATCAGGATCGGGAAGGACTTGCCCTGCGAACGCAGCTCGCGGATCAGGTCCAGGCCGCTCATGCCCGGCAGGCCGAGGTCGATCACCGCCAGGTCGTGGTGGTATTCGCTGACCCGGTAGAGGGCTTCCTCGGCATCCGGTACCGCGTCCACCACGTGCCCCTGTTCACCCAGGCGGGTATAGAGGTGGTGGCGCAACAGCGCCTCGTCTTCCACTACCAGCAGTTTCATGAGGTTCCTCCGGATGAGATGCGGCCGGACCTTCCGGCCCGGCCATCGAAGCATGCCCTCGCGGGCGCTGCGCGGTCATTTAGAACTTGTAGTTGGCGCCCAGGTAGAATTGCGAGCTGCTGTGCAGGTCCAGGGAGCCCAGCTTGTTGCCGCCATGCGGGGTCATCTCGGTGCTGGCGTTGGTGCGCAGGTAACGATAGCCGCCTTCGATCGAGGCATTCTTGCTCAGCTCCTGCAGGATACCGGCCTGCAGCCCGGCAGCGTAGCCGACATCGCTGTCGCGCTTGAAGCCCTTGCCGTCCTGTTCCAGCTTGACCAGGCCGAGGGTGGCACCGCCGAACAGCTTGGTGTTGTTGTCGCCGATCGGCAGGAAGGCGTCGTAGCTGCCGAGCAGGTTCTGCTGGCGCAGCTTGTTGCCGCTGCTGGTGTCGGAGATGTTCTCGTAGGTCGCGTAGTAGCGGCCCTGCTCGAACTGCTGGCCGGCGCGGATGCCCCAGGTGCCGGTGTTGTCGATCACCTTGTCGAGGTTCGGGCTGTTCAGGTTGCGGTTCAGCGACTTGGATTTCTGGATGTTGTTGCTGGTCTCGCCCCAGGTCAGGCCGACGAAGTTGTCGGCGGCCTGGACGCCGGCGGCGGAACCCAGCAGGGCGGTGGCGATGAAGAGAGTCTTGAGTGCTTTCATGGTGTTTCTCCGTTCTGCGAGAGTCGTGTCGTTCACGGCTTGCAGAGTACGGACAGGGTACTGAACCGCCCCTGAACGCTTGCTGAACCCGGGCTGAACGACTCGCGTTTGCCGGCGAACGCTCTGTTTCCAGGCTGCCGCGCGCCGGCTCGGCGAGGTTTTTGCCCGTACTGCCAGTAGGGTCTAGGCTTTCTACAGTCGCCTGCACAGAGGCTGGGCCAATGAACGAACAACCCGACCAGGGACGCGTCAAGGGCATGGAAGCCAGGCTCTTCCTGTTTCTCGTGATCTGCCTGTTCCCGCTGCTGTCCGTCGCACTGGTCGGCGGCTTCGGTTTCTGCGTCTGGATGTACCAGCTACTGGCCGGCCCGCCCGGGCCGCCGGCCTGAAGTCGGGTATGAGCAGTCGCCGAGAGCTGTTCCGCCGCCTCGGCGGGCACCCGCCGACGCGGCGCCCGCCGTGGACCGCCGCCGACTTCGCCGCAGGCTGCACAGGCTGCGCCGCCTGCGTCGAGGCCTGCCCGGAAGGCGTGCTGAAGCTCGGCGCCGGTCGGCTCGTCGAACTCGACCTCTCCAGCGCCGGCTGCACGCTGTGCGGGGAATGCGCCAGCCGCTGCGAGGCCGGCCTGTTCGATGGCGCGCGCCCGGCCTTCCCCTGGATCGCCACGATCGGCGAAGCCTGCCTGGCCCTGGCCGGGATCCACTGCCGCAGTTGCCAGGACGCCTGCGAACCCGCCGCGATCCGCTTCCGCCCGGCCCCCGGCGGCGTCGCCCTGGCCGAGCTGGACAGCCAGCGCTGCAACGGCTGCGGCGCCTGCCTGGCGCCCTGTCCGAGCCAGGCCATCCAACTGCGCGCGCTATCCACCAAGGAGTCTCCACGACATGCCTGAAGCCCTGCAGATCGCCAGCCTCATCCTGCATTGCCGACCCGAGCGACTGCCGGCGGTGAAGGCCAACCTGGCGCTGCTCGACGGCCTGGAGATCTACCAGGAAAGCCCGCAGGGCAAGCTGATCCTGGTGCTGGAAGCCGAACGCGAAGAACAGATTCTCGACACCCTGGGCCAGTTGCAGAACCTGCCAGGAGTGCTCAACGCCGTGCTGGTCTACCACGAGATCCTGCACGACGACGATAGCAACGACGCGGCGGCCATGACCGACCGCGCGATACCGTGCTCGCCCGAGGAGACAATCGATGAACCTCACCCGTCGTGAATTCGCCAAGGCCAACGCCGCCGCCATCGCCGCGGCGGCGGCCGGCCTGCCGATCCTGGTCCGCGCCAGCAACCTGGTGACCGAGGCGGACGTCACCAGCCTGGTCTGGAACAAGGCCCCCTGCCGCTTCTGCGGCACCGGTTGCAGCGTGATGGTCGCCACCCGCGACGGCCAGGTGGTGGCCACCCATGGCGACATCAAGGCCGAGGTCAACCGCGGGATCAACTGCGTGAAGGGCTACTTCCTGTCGAAGATCATGTACGGCAGCGACCGCCTGACCCGCCCGCTGCTGCGCATGAAGGACGGCAAGTTCGACAAGCAGGGCGAGTTCCAGCCGATCAGTTGGGAACAGGCCTTCGACATCATGGCCGAGAAGTTCAAGGCCGCGCTCAAGGCCAAGGGACCGGAGTCGGTCGGCATGTTCGGCTCCGGCCAGTGGACGGTCTGGGAAGGCTATGCGGCGAACAAGCTGTTCAAGGCCGGCCTGCGCAGCAACAACATCGACCCCAACGCCCGCCACTGCATGGCCTCGGCGGTGATGGGCTTCATGCGCAGCTTCGGCATGGACGAGCCGATGGGCTGCTACGACGACATCGAGGCCACCGACAGCTTCGTCCTCTGGGGCTCGAACATGGCCGAGATGCACCCGGTGCTCTGGTCGCGGGTCACCGACCGCCGGCTCAGCGCGCCGCAGGTCAAGGTCGCGGTGCTGTCCACCTTCGAGCACCGCAGCTTCGAGCTGGCCGACTTGCCCATGGTGTTCAAGCCGCAGACCGACCTGATCATCCTCAACTATATCGCCAACCACATCATCGAGAGCGGCGCGGTGAACCGCGACTTCGTCGAGCGCCACGTGCGCTTCGCCCATGGCGCCGAGGACATCGGCTACGGCCTGCGCCCGGACGACCCGCTGGAGAAGAAGGCGAAGAACGCCGACAAGGCCAACACCTGGAGCGATATCGACTTCAAGGCCTTCGCCGAGTTCGTCAAGCCCTATACCCTGGAGCGCACCGCGCGCGAAAGCGGCGTGCCGGCCGAGCGGCTGAAGGCCCTCGCCGAACTCTACGCCGACCCCAAGCGCAAGGTGGTGTCGTTCTGGACCATGGGCTTCAACCAGCACACCCGCGGGGTCTGGGCGAACAACCTGATCTACAACATCCACCTGCTCACCGGGAAGATCAGCGAACCGGGCAACAGCCCCTTCTCGCTCACCGGCCAGCCCTCGGCCTGCGGCACCGCGCGCGAGGTCGGCACCTTCTCCCACCGGCTCCCCGCCGACCTGGTGGTGACCAACCCGAAGCACCGGGAAACCGCGGAGAAGATCTGGAAGGTGCCGGCCGGCACCATCCAGGAGAAGGTCGGCTTCCACGCCGTGCAGCAGAGCCGGATGCTCAAGGACGGCGTGCTCAACGTCTACTGGACCCAGGTCAGCAACAACATGCAGGCCGGTCCCAACGTGATGCAGGAAGTGCTGCCCGGCTGGCGCAACCCGGACAACTTCGTGATCGTCTCCGACGTCTACCCCACCGTCTCGGCCCAGGCCGCCGACCTGATCCTGCCCAGCGCCATGTGGGTGGAGAAGGAAGGCGCCTTCGGCAATGCCGAGCGCCGCACGCAGTTCTGGCACCAGTTGGTGAAGGCACCGGGCGAGGCGAAGTCCGACCTCTGGCAGTTGGTGGAATTCTCCAAGCGCTTCACCACCGACGAGGTCTGGCCCGCGGAACTGCTGGCGAAGGCCCCCGAGCTGAAGGGCAAGACCCTCTACGACGTGCTGTTCCGCAACGGCCAGGTCGACCGCTTCCCGGCCAGCGACCTGGCCAAGGGCTACGCCAACGACGAGGTCGACGCATTCGGCTTCTATATCCAGAAGGGTCTGTTCGAGGAATACGCCGCCTTCGGTCGCGGCCACGGCCACGACCTCGCCCCCTTCGACGCCTACCACGAGGCGCGCGGCCTGCGCTGGCCGGTGGTGGACGGCAAGGAGACCCGCTGGCGCTACCGCGAAGGCTACGACCCCTACGTGAGCAAGGGCAGCGGCGTGCAGTTCTATGGCTATCCGGACAAGAAGGCGATCGTCTTCGCCCTGCCCTACGAGCCGCCGGCCGAGGCGCCGGACCAGGACTACCCGTTCTGGCTCGCCACCGGCCGGGTGCTCGAACACTGGCACACCGGGAGCATGACCGCGCGGGTCCCGGAGCTGTACAAGGCGGTGCCCGACGCGCTGGTCTACATGCACCCGGAGGATGCGCGCCAGCTCAAGCTGCGCCGCGGCAGCGAGGTCAAGGTGGTGAGCCGGCGCGGCGAGATCCGCGCGCGGGTCGAGACCCGCGGGCGCAACAAGCCGCCCCAGGGGCTGGTGTTCGTGCCGTTCTTCGACGCCAACAAGCTGATCAACAAGGTCACCCTGGACGCCACCGACCCGATTTCCAAGCAGACCGACTACAAGAAGTGCGCCGTTCGCATCGAACTGCTCAACCTGGCCTGAGGAGCGCGCCATGAAACCTCTGCTGACTGCCCTGCTCCTCGTCCTGCTCGGTGCCCCCGCGGCCTTCGCCGCCGACCTCGGCTACCCGCTGGACGCGCCCGCCCCCGACGGCCGCCGCCCCGGCGGCACGCTGGCCGAAAGCCGCCCCGCGCCGCCGCTGGCGGCCGAGGAAAACAAGGACCTGAAACGCGAGCGCAACTACCCCGAGCAGCCGCCGACCATTCCCCACAGCATCGTCGGCTATCGCATCGACAAGGACAGCAACAAGTGCCTGTCCTGCCACAGCCGCGCCAACAGCGCGCGAACCCAGGCGGTGATGATCAGCATCACCCACTACATGGACCGCGACGGCCAGCCGCTGGCCGCCGTCTCGCCGCGCCGCTACTTCTGCGTGCAGTGCCATGTGCCGCAACAGGACGTAAAGCCGCTGGTCGACAACCGCTTCGAGAACATCGACCAGATCCTCGAGAAAGAAGCCGCCAATGCGGCGCGCAAACCCTGAGGGAGGCCGCATGAAAGCACTCATCGCCTGGCTGGCCGGTTACTGGCGGGTCCTGCGTCGTCCCAGCGTGCATTTCAGCCTGGGCTTCCTCACCCTCGGCGGCTTCATCGCCGGGATCGTCTTCTGGGGCGGCTTCAACACCGCCCTGGAGGCGACCAACACCGAGACCTTCTGCATTTCCTGCCACGAGATGCGCGACAACGTGTTCGTCGAACTCAAGGACACCATCCACTACAGCAACCGTTCCGGAGTCCGCGCCACCTGTCCCGACTGCCACGTGCCACACAAGTGGACCGACAAGATCGCGCGCAAGATGCAGGCCTCCAAGGAGGTCTGGGGCAAGATCTTCGGCACCATCAACACCCGCGAGAAATTCCTCGATCACCGCCGCGAGCTGGCCGAGCACGAATGGGCACGACTCAAGGCCAACGATTCGCTGGAATGCCGCAACTGCCACAACTTCGAGTTCATGGACTTCACCCGGCAGAGCGTGCGCGCGCGGCAGATGCACTCCACCGCCCTGGCCAGCGGCGAAGCCACCTGCATCGACTGCCACAAGGGGATCGCCCACCACCTGCCGGACATGACCGGGGTGAAGGGCTGGTAGCGCCGCCCGCGGACCGGGCGGCGCGGCGCAATCAGGGCTGGGCGCCCTTCAGCGCCTCGAGGATCTTGCGCCCGGCGCGACCGTCGGCCGGGGTCAGGCCGAGGCGCTTCTGCTCGGCCTGGATCGCCTTGCGCGTGCTGGTGCCGATCAGCCCGTCGGCCTCGCCGATGTCGTAGCCGCGCGCCAGCAACGCCTTCTGCAATTGCTTGCGCTCGACCCGGCTGATGCCCGGGTCGTCGGTCGGCCAGGACGCCACCAGGCCGCTGCCGCCGCGCAGGCGGTCGGAAAGCAGGGCGATGGCCAGCGCGTAGCTTTCCGCGGCGTTGTAGGAATAGATCGCATCGTAGTTGCGATAGACCAGGAAGGCCGGGCCCTGGGCCCCGGCCGGCAGGAGGATCGCGGCCTTCTCGTCGCCGCCCGGCAGCGGCTGGCCGTCGACCCGCCTCACCCCACGGGCGACCCAGGCCGACAGCGGCTGGCGCTTGCCGCGCCCGGCCAGGCTGGCGGGGAAGTCGGCCGGCACCTTCACTTCATAGCCCCACGGCTGTCCCGTGCGCCAGCCAGCCTTCTTCAGGTAGTTGGCGGTGGAACCGAGGGCATCCGGCACGCTGCCCACCAGGTCGCGGCGACCGTCGCCGTCGAAGTCCACGGCGATCCGCGCGTAGGTCGATGGCATGAACTGGGTATGGCCGAAGGCCCCGGCCCAGGAGCCGGTGATGCCGGCGTCGCGGATGTCGCCGGCCTGCAACAGCTTCAGGGTGGCGAGGAACTCGCCCTGGAAGAACGACTGGCGGCGCCCGTAGCAGGACAGGGTCGACAGCGAGGTCAGCAGCAGACGCTTGCCGAAGATCCGCCCGTAGTCGCTTTCCACGCCCCACACCGCCACCACCGTGTACTTGTCCACGCCGTAGCGCGCGGCCACCTGGTCGAGCAGCTTGTCGTGCTGGGCGAGCATCGCCTTGCCATCGCTGACCCGCTGCTCGTCCACCAGACCGGCCAGGTAGTCCCACAGCGGGGTGGTGAACTCCGGCTGCGCGTCGAGCAGGTCGAGCACGCTGAGGTCGGCCTGCAGGCCGCTGGTGAAGCGCTCATAACTGTCGGCGGAAATGCCCTGCGCCTGGGCCTTCTTCTGCAGGCCGGCGAGGCAGGAAGGGAAGCTCGAGGCGTCGGGTTGCGCCAGGGCCAGGGCGGGTAGCAGGGCCAGCGAGGAGAGAAGAAGACTGCGCATGGGGTTTCCTTGTACGGTGAACGGTCATCCATGGCACCGGCGGGCTTCCCCCGGCGCCGAAGGCCTGGTGGCCTGTACGGTTGACTCGGTGATCGGCGTTCGACTGGTCGAGTCAGCCACACGGGCCACTAGCCTACCGTCCCGCCGGGTGCGGCGCCATCTCCGCCCTGAAAGGCGGGTGAAACCTTGCTCGGGCAGACTGGCGGCGGAATACGCATGCCGGGTGTCTCGCGGCCGATCCGCCGCGTCACATCCGTGCCCGAACGCGCTGCGCCACCCGCGCGTCCGTTTTCCGGGCACTGGCCGGGCGTTCGCCGGTCCAAGCAGTGTTCCCCGCCTCCGTCCACAAGCCGGAGCCGGCCCCGACGGTCCCAGACCACCGCAGGAAAGCCGGGCGGCCGCCACCCGCCACCGCCCCGGGCTTTCCACCCTCACTACACGTTTCGGAGTACAACCTTGATCCACTGGTTGAGCGACCCGACGTTCTGGACAGCCCTGCTGCAGATCGTCGCCATCGATATCCTCCTGGGCGGCGACAACGCCGTAGTCATCGCCCTCGCCTGCCGGCACCTGCCGGCGCACCGGCGCAAACAGGCGATCTTCGGCGGCGTCGCCGGTGCCATCCTGATCCGCATCCTGCTGCTGTTCTTCGCCCTGCACCTGCTCGACCTGCCCTACCTCAAGGTAATCGGCGCGCTCCTGCTGCTGTGGATCGGCATCAAGCTGCTGCTGCCGGAGGAGGAGAACGGCGACGACATCAAGGGCAGCACCCACCTGCTCGGCGCGATCAAGACCATCATCATCGCCGACGCGGTGATGAGCCTGGACAACGTCATCGCCCTGTCCGCCGCCTCGGCCGGGGATTTCTTCCTGGTCTCCCTGGGCGTGCTGATCAGCATCCCGATCATCGTCTGGGGCAGCCAACTGATCCTGCGCCTGATCGACCGCTTCCCGCTGATCATCCTCTTCGGCGGCGGCCTGCTCGGCTGGATCGCCGGCGGCATGCTGCTCACCGACAGCGCCCTGAAGCCCTGGCTGGCGCCCTACGCGCAATGGGATTCCTACCTGCACTACGGTGCGGCGGCCTTCGGCGCGCTGTTCGTGATCCTCCTCGGCAGCCTCCTGGCGCGCCACCAGTTGAAGCAGCGGCATGCCGCGCCGGCGGACGCCGCCGAAAGCGAAGGCCGCTAAGAGCAACGGGGCGCCCGGGGGCGCCCCGTCCTCTTTCTCCGGCTCAGATATTGGTGCTCGCCGGGATCCGGCTCGGCAACAGGTACTCGTAGGGCCTGCGGCGCGCCTGGTTGCGCGTGCGAATGGTCGCCTCGACCTCCTTCAGGCGTGCCTGGAAGCGCTCCAGCGGGCCGCCGCTGGCGGTCACCCGCCTGTCCGAAAACACCGGCGCGTAGGGGAACCCGGTCTGCCGGTAGTCGCCGAGGCGACCGTGGTAGACCGAACCGAGCAGGTGATAGATGTTCACCTTCTCCAGCGCCACCAGGGTCGGCGGCATCATCTTCAACCAGTCGGCCTCGCTCTTGCCGCTCGGCGAGTCCGGTGCCGGCGCCGCGCTCATGGCGCAGATCGCTGGCGCGTAGGTCATCATCGAAGGCTGGGGAAAATTGACCGCCGCATGCTGCGCGGAGGCGGTGAAGATCACCATGGTCAGCACCTCGACCAGTTGGCTGCGACCGGTGATCGGGCGGAACCCGGCCACCTTGCCGCTGCCGATCACTTCGCCGACCCAGGCCGCCAGTTCGACGTCACCGGTGACGTCGCCGTCGCTGGCGTAGTACACCGCCACGTAGTCGGCCGCCCACTGGCGGATCGCATTCCACACCAGCAGGCCGTCGTCGCGGTAGGGGTAGTCCGGTAACGCGGCCGGGTCGTCGACGTTCCGCGCCTTCAGGCTCTCCGGCAACATGCCGCGGTAGAAGTCGAACCCCAGCCGGTTGCCGCCGGCGGTGGCCTGGGTGTCCTGGATCGGCGCGGCGAACATCACGTCGATGAAGCCCGCGCTGGGCAACAGGATCCGCGCCGCCCCCTCGTTGATGAACAGGGTGCCCTCGAAGTGCGGGGCGAGCAGGACGTGCAGCGGATGGCTGGGCGCCAGGGTGCGCTGGGTGGCCAGGCAGAACGCCTCGCTCACCAGGTGGGTCTGGGCCAGGTGGACGAACATCTCGTGGTAGTTCTCCTCGGCGACCTGGACCACCGTCTTGGCCATCTGCCAACCCCAGTACAGATCACTCTCCGACTCCGCGGGACGCACGAACATCGGATGGGTAGCGGGGTCCTGGCCGCACTGGATGGCCACCGGCAACAGCCTCGCCCGATCCTTGCCAAGGGCGAACAGGGCGATCGGCGCATAGGCGAAGCCCGTCCCGGTGAGCAGTTTGTCCACCGCTCCCGACGGCGCCAGCTTGCCCAGCTCGGCGTAGTCCAGCAGGTACAGGCGGCGGCTGGCGGCGGCCTCCAGCAAGCTGTCGTCGGCGCCCATCACCCGGCGGAACTGCTCTTCGCCCAGCGGAAAGTTGGCCGGCAGCGCATCGACGCGGCGGATCAGCAGCGGATTAGGCCCGGCCACCCGCCAGTAGGCGAACGCTTCGTCGTCACGGAAGCTGTCGGCGACCTCCGGCAGGCGTAGGGTGCCGAACACCGCGCGGAAGCGATTCAGGCCGTCGCCCTGTCCACCCTGGGTAACCAGGTTGCTGGCGCTCTTGAGGATGTCGTCGACCAGCAGGCCGACCCGCGTCAGCAAGGCGATCACCCGCGTCTGCAATTCCGTGAAGCGCAGCAGCAGGCTGCCGGCCGCGGCCGGATCGTTCTTCGCCTCCTCCAGCAACGCCTCGTGGACCTGGCGCGCCGCTTCCAGGTCACCGCTGAGCCCGGCGGCGATCCGCTCGAACTGCGCGGCGGCCGACGCCGGCAACGAGGCGACGAAATTGACGATCAACTCGACGATCACCCCGGCGGTCTTCAACAGCCAGTCGACATTCGGCAACTCGCCCAGCGGCACCGAGCGGGCCATCGGCACGCCTTTGACATTGGCGAAGTTCTCGGTCCAGACATATACCAGTTTCTTGCTGGTCAATACCGCACGCCGCGCCAACTTTCCGGCCAGGTTGTCATATTGCGGCAAACTCGGCGGAATCAGGTTGTCCAGCAAACTTCGCGAGGCATCGATAGATCGCTGTTGTTCCGCCCCGAGGTATTTCAAGGGCGAAAAGAATATCGAGTCATTGGCCAGTGCGGTTCCACTCAGGGCGACACCCGACAAGAGCACACTCCTGCGTTTCATATCATCGACTCCATCAATGCATTAACCAGGAACGACTCGATGCCTGAGCATCGAATCGCTCTTTCAACAGGTTGCGATCAGCTGTAAAGCCCTTCGCCGCTTTCCTTGTTGTAATGCAACGGAACATTGTGGTTGTCGGTCCCGCCGAGAATCTTGCCGACGGTGATCGCCGCCACCGAAGGCACCTGGAAGGCCAGCAGGTCGACCAGCTCGTGGGTACGGTTGAGGCCGATGGCGCTGGCCGCGTTGCCGATGCTGGAGAACAGCGGCGAGTTCAGGAAGGAGTTGGCCGCGTAGACGCCATTGATGATGGCATCGCCCAGGAAAGTCCCGGCGCCAGAAACTTGTTCGATTTCACCCACACTTAGAACCGCCAGGGCATTCACCTGATTTTTCATGTCTGAATCTCCACGTATTCAAATGATCGAAACGAATGGTTCTCGCTGAAAACAGCAAAGAAACCTGTACGTCCGAACTTCTTCGGAACGTGGAGAAAGCAATAGCGAGAGGAAAAATCGGCAATAAGCTGACGCTTCGCACAGTTGACAGGAAAAGCCTGAAACAATAGTTATCCACAATAATTATTGACGGCGAACTTTTGACTTGCAAAGAACTACGCTGGCCAGCAGCAAGAGTGAATTTCATCCAGCCAGGGCTATACCAATCGTGCAAACCCGGAAGGGCGCTGCGCAAAACGTCACATTTATTCGGGGCGATACGCCAAGGCGGCTCCCTGTACTGAAGTACCAGAATCGCCAGATCGCGCGGCCTATTTCCCCTTGGAAAAATACGGATATTTTTTTCCGGGCCAGGTTTTCCTTCTTCCGCGCCTGCCAGATCTGGCAGTTGCGAAGCGCCACGACAACGCGAAGTCCGCGGCGCAGACGCCTCGACCGCTCATTGATGGCTAACGCGCAGCTCGCTGAATGTCGCCCGCCCGCCCTCGCTGGACGGTCCGCGGTTGTCCTGCAGGTAGAGTCCGGCCTTGAAATAAAGGCCCTGGTAGGCCCACTGCGGGTCCAGTTGCTGCTCCAGGGCGCTACCATTCACCGACACGCTGAGCAATCCGCTGCGAGACACGCCGATGCGGTAGCTGAATGACTGGCCGAGAGGAATCCCGTCCATCAGTGTGTAGGCTCTGGTCCCGCCGTCGTCCGGCCGCTCGCGGACCAGCGCCTGGACCCGCCCCTGGTCGAGCCGCAACTGGTAGAGCAGCTTCACCAGCGGCGCGGCCTGGCCGCTATTGCTGCCATCGCTGTGGATCTGGCCGATGATCATGCGCCGGGTCGAGGGCACCGCCTCGATGCGCAGGGTCGCCTCCAGCCAGTTGTCGGCCCTGGCGTAACGCCAGTTGTAGGGCCTGCCGCTGGACAGGGTCTCGCGCAACTCGCTGCGCGGAAACTCGCTGTTGCGCGTGTGGCTGCCGTTCACCGGCACCCAGAAGCGAATGCCGTCGGCGGTGCGCTGGAAATAGTCGCTGCGGTAGTCGCGCTGCAATTGGCTGGTGGAGATGGTGATGGCCGGGCGGCCCTGGGGAATGGTCAGGTTCCAGGTACTCAGGTCAGGCATCCAGACGGTGTCCTAGCGAGGGGAAGGGACTCGCCCATAGGGTAGATGAGCGGCGCACGCTTTGCCTGGCCGAATGGCCCGCGTTTGAGCGGCGCAAGGCCGGCACCGAGGGTTTTCCCCGCGTCCCGCGCACAAGCGTCTATCTTGATCGGGGACCCTTTCACGGAGAGATGCCATGCGCCTGTTCTGCGCCCTGCTGCTCATCGCCTGCGCCGCCAGCGCCCAGGCCGCTATCCAGACCCGCGAGATGCCTTACCGGAGCACAGACGGCACGCGCATGGTCGGCTATTTCGCCTACGACGACAGCAAGCCGGGGATCCGCCCTGGGGTCATCGTGGTCCACGAATGGTGGGGGCTCAACGACTATGCCAAACGCCGCGCCCGCGACCTCGCCGAACTCGGCTACAGCGCCCTGGCCATCGACATGTACGGCGAAGGCAAGCACACCGAGCACCCGCAGGACGCGATGGCCTTCATGCAGGCCGCGACCCGGGATGCCGACGCCGCCAAGGCGCGCTTCCTCGCCGGCCTGGAACTGCTGAAGCGGCAACCGCAGACCGATCCCAGCCAGATCGCCGCGGTCGGCTACTGCTTCGGCGGCAAGATCGTCCTCGACATGGCCCGCCAGGGCCTGCCGCTGGCCGGCGTGGCGAGCTTCCACGGCGCCCTCGGCACCGCCACCCCGGCCAGCAAGGGCAGCGTCAAGGCCAAGATCCTGGTGGAGCACGGCAGCGCCGACAGCCTGGTCCCGGCCAAGGACCTCGACGCCCTGAAACAGGAACTGAACGCCGCCGGCGCCGACTACCGGGTGGTGATCCAGGACGACGCCAAACACGGCTTCACCAACCCCGACGCCGACGCGCACAAGGGCCACGGCCTGGACATCGGCTACGACCGCCAGGCCGACCAGCGCTCCTGGGCAGACCTGCAGGCGTTCCTCAAGGACATCTTCGGGCAGGGTTGAACCCTGCGCCGACGCATAAAAAAACGGGAGTCCCCGGAGGGACTCCCGTCTTGAAAGGTCGAGACAGGACAGTATCCCGTCATCAACAAACAACCTCACCTGCATTCCACAGGAATGCGCGGCGCAGTCTGTCAAAACCGGGCCTCGCGGTCCGTTTTCCTTTGTTGCGCTTTTGCAATCTTGTGTAAGCGCCGCGTGACTGGTGGGCCACGTCGGGAACCGGCACAATGCGCGCCATGAACGACCGTCTCCCCTCCTTCTGCACCCCACTGGACGACCGCTGGCCGCTGCCCGTCGCGCTGCCCGGCGTGCAACTGCGCAGCACCCGCTTCGACCCGGCGCTGCTGCAACCCGGCGACTTCGCCCTGGCCGGCATCCAGCCGCCGGCGAACATCCTCCGCGCGGTGGCCAAGCGCCAGGCCGAGTTTCTCGCCGGGCGCCTCTGCGCACGCGCCGCCCTGTTCGCCCTCGATGGCCGCGCCCAGACGCCGGCCGTCGGCGAGGACCGCGCACCGGTCTGGCCGGCCGCGATCAGCGGCTCGATCACCCATGGCGACCGCTGGGCCGCCGCCCTGGTGGCGGCGCGCGGCGACTGGCGCGGGCTCGGCCTGGACGTGGAAACCCTGCTCGAAGCCGAACGGGCGCGCTACCTGCATGGCGAGATACTCACCGAAGGCGAGCGCCTGCGCTTCGCCGACGACCTGGAGCGACGCACCGGCCTGCTGGTGACCCTGGCGTTCTCGCTGAAGGAAAGCCTGTTCAAGGCGCTCTATCCGCTGGTGGGCAAGCGCTTCTATTTCGAACATGCGGAACTGCTGGAATGGCGCGCCGACGGCCAGGCCCGGCTGCGCCTGCTCACCGACCTGTCGCCGGAGTGGCGCCACGGCAGCGAGCTGGACGCCCAGTTCGCCGTGCTCGACGAACGCCTGCTCAGCCTGGTGGCGGTCGGCGCCTGATCAGGCGTTCCCCGGCGTGCGCCGCGACGGCCGCAGCGCGCGGCCTTCCGCCAGGCGCTCGACGGCGCGGGCGGCGGCGACCATGCCGAAGGTGGCGGTGACCATCATCACCGCGCCGAAGCCGCCGGCGCAGTCCAGCTTCACCCCTTCGCCGACGAAACTCTTCGACTGGCACACCGTGCCGTCCGGCTTCGGGTAGCGCAGTTGTTCGCTGGAGAACACGCAGGGCACGCTGTAGGTGCGCCCCGGCGTGCGCGAGAAGTTGTAGTCGCGGCGCAGGGTGGAACGCACCTTGGCCGCCAGCGGGTCGTTGAAGGTCTTGTTCAGGTCGGCGACCTGGATCTGCGTCGGGTCGACCTGGCCACCGGCGCCGCCGGTGGTGATCACCGGGATCTTGCGCCGCTTGCACCAGGCGATCAGCGCGGCCTTGGCGGCCACGCTATCGATGCAGTCGATCAGGTAGTCGAAGTCGACGATGTACTCGGCCATGGTCTCGCGGGTGACGAAATCGGCCACCGCGTGGACCCGGCAGGCCGGGTTGATGGCCCGGATGCGCGCCGCCATCACCTCGACCTTGGCCTTGCCCACCGAGCCTTCGATGGCATGCACCTGGCGGTTGGTGTTGGTCACGCAGACATCGTCGAGGTCGAACAGGGAAATCTCGCCGACGCCGCTGCGGGCCAGCGCTTCCGCCGCCCAGGAACCGACCCCGCCGATGCCGACCACCGCGACGTGGCTATCGGCCAGGCGTTGCAGCCCCTCGCGACCGTACAACCGGCCGATACCGCCGAAGCGCTGTTCATCCACCTGCATCACCAACCACCTCTGAAACCGAATCGCGGATTGCCGCGCGCATTATAAAAAGCCGCGGCCGCCGCGTCGCCTGCGTTCTTACGGCTCGTCGCGCAGGCCGGACTAGACTTGCAACAGACCCGCCGGCCCGGTGCCTGTACACCCCGGGGGGTGCGGGGTAGCATGCGCCGCCCCGTGTTCAGCGAAACATCCGGAACCTGGTTTCATCTCTATGTCTTCACGCAAGATCGGGCTCAACCTGGTGGTCATCGTCGCCCTGGCCGCCCTCTTCACCGGCATCTGGGCCCTGTACAACCGTCCGGTCAGCGTACCGGACTGGCCGGAACGCATCTCCGGCTTCTCCTTCTCGCCGTTCCGCCTCAACCAGAACCCGCAGAGCGGCCGCTACCCCAGCGCCGAACAGATGCGCACCGACCTGGAACTGGTCGCCCGGCACACCCACAGCATCCGCACCTATTCGGTCCAGGGCGCGCTCGGCGACATCCCGGCGCTGGCCGAGGCGTTCGGCCTGCGCGTCAGCCTGGGCATCTGGCTCGGCCCGGACCTGGCCAGCAACGAGGCCGAGATCGCCCGCGCCATCCGCATCGCCAACGAGTCGCCGAGCGTGGTGCGAGTGATAGTCGGCAACGAGGCGCTGTTCCGCCGCGAGGTGACGGCGGAACAGTTGATCGCCTACCTCGACCGGGTCCGCGCGGCGGTCAAGGTTCCGGTGACCACCGCCGAACAGTGGCACGTCTACCGCGAACACCCGGAACTGGCGCAACACGTCGACCTGATCGCCGCCCACGTCCTGCCCTACTGGGAGGCCACGCCGGTGGCCGACGCGGTGGACTTCGTGCTCGAACGCGCGCGCGAACTCAAGGCCGCCTTCCCGAGGAAGCCGCTGCTGCTCGCCGAGGTCGGCTGGCCGAGCAACGGGCGCATGCGCGGCAGCGCCGAGGCGACACCCGCGGACCAGGCCATCTACCTGCGGCGCCTGACCAACGCGCTCAACGGCGAAGGCTACAGCTACTTCGTCATCGAAGCCTTCGACCAGCCCTGGAAGGTCAGCGCCGAAGGCTCGGTGGGCGCCTACTGGGGCGTCTACAACGCCGACCGCAAGGCCAAGTTCAAC
Organism: Pseudomonas sp. 203-8; assembly: GCF_020708595.1. Classification (NCBI taxonomy): domain Bacteria; kingdom Pseudomonadati; phylum Pseudomonadota; class Gammaproteobacteria; order Pseudomonadales; family Pseudomonadaceae; genus Pseudomonas; species Pseudomonas sp. 203-8. The sequence continues at coordinate 373,071 of NZ_JAJFDF010000003.1, forward strand.
TTCACCGGGCCGGTGGTGCCGATTCCCAAGTGGCGCGCCCTGGCCATCGCCTCGGCGGTACTCGCGGTACTCGCCTTCACCCTGCTGCTGATCGACAGTTCCTCGCTGCGCCAGCGCGGGAGGACCTTCCTCGCCGTGGTCTCGTTCGCCTGCGCCTCGGTGCTGGTGTGGATCGCCTACGACTACAGCCAGCAGTACAGCACCTGGTTCAGCCTGACCGTCGGCGCGTTGCTGGGCGTCGGCGCGCTGGGGGTGGTCATCGTGCTGTTCACCGAGGCCCACGAGCTGGCCGAGGCGGTCTGGACGCGCAAGCGGCGCCGGCCATTCCTGCCGATCACCGCCGCGCAGGCCTATCGGCCCAAGGTGTCGATCCACGTGCCCTGCTACAACGAGCCGCCGGAACTGCTGAAGCAGACCCTCGACGCCCTTGCCCGCCTCGACTACCCGGACTACGAAGTCCTGGTGATCGACAACAACACCCGCGACCCGGCCGTCTGGCAGCCGGTCGAGGCGCACTGCGCGCGCCTGGGCGAGCGCTTCCGCTTCTTCCACGTCGCCCCGCTGGAAGGCTTCAAGGCCGGCGCGCTGAACTTCGCCCTGGGCCACGTGGCGGCGGACGTCGAGGTGGTCGCGGTGATCGACGCCGACTACTGCGTCGACCCCGACTGGCTCAGGCACATGGTGCCGCACTTCGGCGACCCGCGGATCGCCGTGGTGCAGTCGCCGCAGGACTACCGCGACCAGCACGAGAGCGCCTTCAAGCGGCTCTGCTACGCCGAGTACAAGGGCTTCTTCCACATCGGCATGGTCACCCGCAACGACCGCGACGCGATCATCGAGCACGGCACCATGACCATGATCCGGCGCAGCGTGCTGGACGAGCTGAGATGGCCGGAATGGTGCATCACCGAGGACGCCGAGCTGGGCCTGCGGGTGTTCGAGAAGGGCCTGTCGGCCGCCTACTTCGAGCGCAGCTACGGCAAGGGGGTGATGCCCGATACCTTCATCGACTTCAAGAAGCAGCGCTTCCGCTGGGCCTACGGCGCGATCCAGATCATGAAGCGGCATACCGACGCCCTGCTGCGCGGCCGCGGTCCCGACGGCAGCCGCCTGACCCGCGGCCAGCGCTACCACTTCGTGGCCGGCTGGCTGCCGTGGATCGCCGACGGCCTGAACATCTTCTTCACCCTCGGCGCGCTGCTCTGGTCGGCGGCGATGATCATCGTGCCCAAGCGCGTCGACCCGCCGCTGCTGATCTTCGCGATCCTGCCGCTGGCCCTGTTCGTCTTCAAGGTCGGCAAGATCCTCTTCCTCTACCGGCGCACCGTCGGCGTCGACCTGCGCGACTCGTTCTTCGCCGCCCTCGCCGGCCTGTCGCTCTCGCACACCATTGCCAAGGCGGTGCTGTACGGCTTCGTCACCCGCGGCATCCCGTTCTTCCGCACGCCGAAGATGCGCTCCAGCCACGGCCTGCTGGTGGCCCTGGCGGAGGCCCGCGAGGAAGTCTTCGTGATGCTCCTGCTGTGGGGCGCGGCGGCCGGCATCGTGGCGGTTCAGGGCGTGCCGAGCCGCGACCTGCTGATCTGGGTCGCCATGCTCCTGGTGCAATCGCTGCCCTACCTGGCGGCGCTGGTCATGGCCCTGCTCTCGTCGCTGCCGAAACCGCGCGAGGAACTGGCCGGCGGCGCCGAGCGGATCGGCGGTTGAGGTCGAGCGAGGCGTCGGGACAGCCGGCTCCGCTCGCCTAAACGGCGTCCCTTCGCCCGCGTTTATGCTTTAAGATTCCCCCTTTCCGCTCGACCCGCTCAGGATGCCCTCCCCATGACCGCCTCTTCGCCGAGTCTCTCGCCGACCCTCGAACTCGCCTGCGAGTTGATCCGCCGCCCCTCCGTCACGCCGCTCGACGCCGACTGCCAGGCCCTGATGATGCGCCGCCTGGAAGCCGCCGGCTTCGCCCTGGAGCCGATGCGCATCGAGGAGGTGGACAACTTCTGGGCACGGCGCGGCGGCGACGGCCCGGTGCTGTGCTTCGCCGGGCACACCGACGTGGTCCCCACCGGCCCGCTGCAGGCCTGGCAGCACCAACCCTTCGACGCCCTGATCGACGACCAGGGCATGCTCTGCGGGCGCGGCGCGGCGGACATGAAAGGCAGCCTGGCGTCGATGATCGTCGCCGTCGAGCGCTTCGTCGCCGACCACCCGGAGCACAAGGGTGCCATCGCCTTCCTCATCACCAGCGACGAGGAAGGCCCGGCCCACCACGGCACCAAGGCGGTGGTCGAACGCCTCGCCGCACGCGGCGAGCGCCTGGACTGGTGCATCGTCGGCGAACCGTCGAGCACCAGCCTGGTCGGCGACGTGGTGAAGAACGGCCGCCGCGGCTCCCTCGGCGCCAAGCTGACCATCCGCGGCGTACAGGGCCATGTGGCCTACCCGCACCTGGCGAAGAACCCGATCCACCTGGCCGCCCCGGCGCTGGCCGAACTGGCGGCGGAACACTGGGACGACGGCAATGCCTTCTTCCCGCCGACCAGCTTCCAGGTTTCCAACCTGAACTCCGGCACCGGCGCCACCAACGTCATCCCCGGCGAACTGACCGCGCTGTTCAACTTCCGCTTCTCCACCGAATCCACCGTCGAAGGCCTGCAGAAACGCGTCGAGGCGATCCTCGACAAGCACGGCCTGGACTGGCACGTCGAATGGGCGCTGTCCGGCCTGCCGTTCCTCACCGAGCCGGGCGAACTGCTCGATGCGGTGGCCGCCAGCATCAGGGCGGTCACCGGTCGCGAGACCCAGCCCTCGACCAGCGGCGGCACCTCCGACGGACGCTTCATCGCCACCATGGGCACCCAGGTGGTCGAACTCGGCCCGGTCAACGCCACCATCCACCAGGTCAACGAGCGGGTCCTGGCCAGCGACCTGGAACTGCTCACCGAAATCTACTACCAGACCCTGGTGAGGCTGCTCGCCTGATGCTGATCTGCCCGCTCTGCTCCGCCGCCCTGGGCGAGGTCGACAACGGCGTCGCCTGCCCCGCCGGGCACCGCTTCGACCGCGCCCGCCAGGGTTACCTGAACCTGCTGCCGGTGCAGCACAAGAAAAGCCTCGATCCGGGCGACAACGCCGCCATGGTCGAGGCCCGTCGCCAGTTCCTCGGCGCCGGCCACTACGCGCCGCTGGCCCGGCGCCTGGCCGAACTGGCCGCCGAACGCGCGCCGCGACGCTGGCTGGATATCGGTTGCGGCGAGGGCTACTACAGCGCCCGGCTCGGCGAAGCCCTGGCCGGCGCCGAAGGCTATGCCCTGGATATCTCCCGCGAGGCGGTGAAACGCGCCTGCCGCCGCGCGCCGCAGTTGTCCTGGCTGGTGGCGAGCATGGCCCGGCTGCCGCTGGCCGACGCCAGTTGCGAGCTGATCGCCAGCGTGTTCAGCCCCATCGACTGGAACGAAGCCGTGCGCGTCCTCGCCCCCGGCGGCGGCGTACTGCGCCTGGGCCCGGCCAGCGCGCACCTGCTGGAACTGCGCCAGCGGCTCTATGACGACGTGCGCGACTACGCCGACGACAAGCACCTCGCCAGCCTGCCCGCGCAACTGCGCCTGCGCCACACCGAGACCCTCGAGTTTCGCCTGGCGCTGGACAGCTACGACGCGCGGGAAAACCTCCTGGCCATGACCCCGCACGGCTGGCGGGTCAACCCCGAGCGCCGCGCGCGAATCCTGGCCGAACCCTTCGAAGTCAGCGTGGCGGTGCGCTACGATTGGCTGCAACGCGACTGACCGTCCCCGAGGACCCCATGCGCCAACCGGATATCGAGATCTACCTGAAAGACGCCGAGCACGCGGCCGTCGCCGCCTGGCTGGAACAGGCGCTGGGGCCCTGCGGCCCATGGCAGGAGCGCGGCCAGACCCTCAAGTGCACCGCCCGCGGCGAGCACGGCGCGGTGCGCGTCACCTGGCTGCCGAAGGCGGTGGGCAAGTGGCACAGCCTGTTCTTGGAGAGCGACAGCACGCCCTGGGACGACGACCTCGCCTGCGCCAGGGCCGCGCATGCCGCGCTCGGCGTGGAGATCCGCTGCGCGCCGGGCGGCTGGGAGGAAAACCAGGGCGAAGAGGACGCCGACCGCTGGCTGCGGGTCGACGCCGGGGGCGTCGAGGAAATTACCTGGCGCACCGCCTGAACGACGAAAACCCCGCGCTGCGAGGGGCCGCCCAACGGGGGCCTGGCGGGGTGGAGGCGCTGGATGACAAAAGCCCGTCTCGCGACGGGCTTTTGCTTGCGGGAATCAGACCTTGGAGACGTCTTCCGCTTGCAGGCCTTTCTGGCCCTGGATCACCGAGAATTCCACTTTCTGGCCTTCCACCAGGGAGCGGTGACCCTCGCCGCGGATGGCGCGGTAGTGAACGAACACGTCCGGACCGCTATCGCGTTGAATGAATCCATAACCTTTGGCGTCATTGAACCACTTGACGGTTCCGACCTCACGATCAGCCATTACCACACTCTCCAACTTGCAATTTTTTATAAGTGGCCTTCCCAATCCGGGAAGACTTCGACGGTTCGGCTGCGCAACGCTGTTCTTGTTATCCGACCCCGGCAAAATGCCGTTGGAGCGGGCATTTCGAATGGCGTTCCACTAGCCACCGCGTCCCGGAGTATAAACAAACGAGTCCAACTGAAAAGGACTTTTTTAGCCCCTGGCGGAATACTCGCCACGCCCGGCGGGACTGGCCTTTCGATATGTTTTCGCTACGCCTGGAATACGTCTGCGCATGCACTTGCAGATAGCTAGCCGCCATATTTCCGTCGGCTTTTCAGCGGTCGCGCAGACCCGCCTTGCGCGGCCAGGCCAGGGTGAAGCAGGCACCGCCCAGAGTCTCGCTGCGGCCGATGGAGGCCCGGCCGCCATGCCAGTAGACGATCCGCCGGACGATGGACAGTCCCAGGCCATGCCCGCCGGAAGCACGGGTCCGGCTATCGTCCAGGCGTAGGAATGGCGTAAAGAGCCGCTCCCATTGCGCCTCCGGCACCCCCGGCCCGTCGTCCTCGACATCCACCCGGCAACGCTCCAGGCTGACCCGGTAGCTGATCCTGACCCGACGATCGGCATGCCGCAGCGCATTGGTCAGCAGGTTCTGCAAGGCCCGATGCAGGTAGCGCGGCTCGGCCTCGATCCAACTGCCCAGCTCCTCAGGCACCAGCGCGCCCTCCTCGCAACTGACCAGCACCTCGCGGCGCAGCGGGGCGATCTCCTCCACCACCTGGCGCACCAGCACGCCCAGCTCCAGGCGCTGGTAGGTCAGCGGCGGCGAGCCCTGTTCCAGGCGCGCGTAGGTGAGCATCTCGTCGACCAGCTTGTCGAGGTCCTGGATATCGTTGTCCATGCCCTCCAGGTACTTCAGGCGGGCGCCGTCGGTCTCGGCGGTCTCGATCATCTCCAGGCCGAAGCGCAACCGCGCCACCGGCGTGCGCAGCTCGTGGGACACCGCGCGAACCATCTCGCGCTGCACCGTCAGCAGCCGGTGGATGTGCTCGGCCATATGGTTGAAGGCCGCGCCCAGGCGTCCCACCGAGTCGCCACCGCGCACCTCGACGCGAGTATCCAGGCTGCCGCGGGCGATCCGCGTGGCGGCCGCCTCCAGGCTGCGCAGGCGCTGCTCCAGGCGACGCACCAGCAGGTAGGTGATCAGGCCGATGAAGCTCAGGCACAGCGCGCCGAGCAGCAACAGCAGCTGCGGCGGATAGGGGTTCATCTGGAACAGCGGGCCCAGCTCCAGCACCCAGGGCGTGTCGAGGATGCCGGCGAAGATGCGGATCGAGTCGCCGTCCTTGCCCAGCGCCATCACCGTGTCGCCCTCCACCACTCGCCGGCGCTGGTCGTCGTCGAGGTCCAGCTCCTTGACCTGGAGCAGGTGCACCGGGAAGCCGAAGCGCTTGTCGCGGACGATCCGCGCAAGGTGGTAAGGCTGTTCGCTGGCCGGGTAGCGCACCAGTTCGTCCATCAGCAGGTACACCGTGGCCCGCGCCAGTTGCTCGCTGACCTGCTGCACCTCGCCGCTGAGCACCAGGTTCTCGGCGGCGCTGGCCTGGGTATAGACGGTGACGGCGTGCTCGGCGGTCTGCTTCACCAGCACCTGGCCGTTCATCAGGCGCGCGCGGCTGCGTCCGTCCATCCGCAGCTCATCCAGCCCGTGCAGTTGCAGGGGAATCCCCAGCAAGCGGCTCCACTGCGCCAGGGCGCGCTTGCGCTCGGTGGCGGTCATCGGTTGCAGGTTGTCGGCCATCAGGCGGAAGGTGCCGCGCGCCAGTTCCTCGCGGTAGTGCTCGCCGCGCACCTCGTTGATCCAGTGCAGGCCGAGCAGGCCCAGGCCGCTGACCAGCAGCAGGGCCAGGAGCATGCCGCCATAGATGCGCAGGAAGATGGATTTCATCGGCGAGCCCCCGGCCGCTGTCCGCTGCTGTTGATTCTGGCCGACCGGGACGCCCGCGCCCCGGCCCGCAGGAAAAAAGCGCCTCAGCCCTCGCCGACGAACAGGTAGCCCTTGCTGCGCACGGTCTTGATCAGCCGCGGGTGCATCGGGTCGTCGCCGATCTTCGGGCGAATCCGCGAGATGCGCACGTCGATGGAGCGGTCCTGGCCGTCGTACTCGATACCGCGCAGGGCGTTGAAGATCTCCTCGCGGGAGAGAATGCGCCCGGCGTTCGCCGCCAGCAGCCAGAGCAGGTCGAACTCGGCGCTGGTCAGCTCGATGGTGGTCCCGTCCAGCCAGGCCTCGCGCATCGCGTTGTCGATCACCAGGCGACCGAACGCCAGGCGTTTGCTGTCCGCCGCCTGGGCGCCCGCTTCCGGCGCCTCGCTGCGCCGCAACAGGGCACGGATGCGCGCCAGCAGCACACGCGGGCGCACCGGCTTGCACACGTAGTCGTCGGCGCCCATCTCCAGGCCGAGCACCTCGTCCATGTCGTCGGTGCGCGCGGTGAGCATCAGGATCGGACCGTCGAACTGCGGACGCACCTGGCGGCAGATGGACAGACCGTCCTCGCCCGGCAGCATCAGGTCGAGCACCACCAGGTCCGGGCGTTCGGCGAGGATACGCGCCGCCGCCAGTGCGCCGTTGGCTTCGATGTCGACCTTCAGGCCGTTGCCTTCCAGGTATTCCCGGGTCAGCTCGGCCAGGCGTCGATCGTCCTCGACGATCAGGATGCGCCAGGCTTCTTGCTCCACACAGCCTCCTCGTATCGCGGTCCCGGAGCCGCCGCGCGGCCCCCTCAGAGCGGCCCGCATTGTAGCCAATACGGGGGCCACGCGGCAGCACGCGAGGAACATCTTGCAAACACTACATATTGTGGGTAGGGTGCGCGCCCCGAAAGGTTGGGGAGTAGGTCTGCGCCGGTGCTTTCCGAGGGCGACGAATGGCATTCTCCAGCGCTGCCGCGGCCTACGGACGCTTCCTAGGACTCACGCACAGAAGACCCACACTTTATCCACAGGTTTCCCCCAGACTGTCACCTTGCAAACACCCCATTAGCGCATTATCTTGTATCCCCATCGTCGCCACCCCCTATATCTTGGGTTTCGAGCGCACGAACGGCTACAACGGAACCAACCGCGCACGGACCACTCTGATGGCTCCGGCGGCTCCGCAAAAAAGCATTTTCCAGACGTACTGAAAGCATCGACGGCGCTCACCGCAAGGAGCCCTTCATGACGTTGGAAAAGCGGTACGGGTGTTGCAACGGACGCTGTAAACAGACAGTCAACACCACTAGGTATTGTGTTCGACGGCAAAACGCCACGAACCCGCCAGGGCCAGGGAGGCACTCACAGTCCCCACCCTCAGCATTCGAATGAAGCAGCCGCCGCGAGGCCGGCTGCCCGGCTCTTTATCGATTCAAGGGAATGGGCGCCCCGGCGCCCGCTAGCAAAACCATTACGAGAACGTGGAGATACCCACCCATGCATACCGACACCACACGCGAGAACCCGCAGGCCAGCGCGCCGCAGGCCGCCGATTCGTCGCAGGATCTGGCCGCCACCGCGCCGGGCCAGCTGCGCGTGATCAAGCGCAACGGCACCGTAGTCCCCTACACCGATGACAAGATCACCGTGGCCATCACCAAGGCGTTCCTCGCCGTGGAAGGCGGCACCGCCGCCGCCTCGTCGCGTATCCATGACACCGTGCGCCGCCTGACCGAGCAGGTCACCGCCACCTTCAAGCGCCGCATGCCGTCCGGCGGCACCATCCACATCGAAGAGATCCAGGACCAGGTCGAACTGGCCCTGATGCGCGCCGGCGAGCAGAAGGTCGCCCGCGACTACGTGATCTACCGCGAAGCCCGCGCCGCCGAGCGCAAGAACGCCGGCGCCGCCAGCGATGTCGCCCAGCCGCACCCGAGCATCCGCATCACCCGCGCCGACGGCAGCCTGTCGCCGCTGGACATGGGCCGCCTGAACACCATCATCAGCGAAGCCTGCGAAGGCCTGGCCGAGGTGGACGGCGCGCTGATCGAGCGCGAGACCCTGAAGAACCTCTACGATGGCGTCGCCGAAAAGGACGTCAACACCGCCCTGGTGATGACCGCGCGCACCCTGGTCGAGCGCGAGCCGAACTACTCCTACGTCACCGCCCGCCTGCTGATGGACACCCTGCGCGCCGAAGCCCTGGGCTTCCTCGGCGTGGCCGAGAGCGCCACCCATCACGAAATGGCCGAGCTGTACGCCAAGGCCCTGCCGGCCTACATCGAGAAAGGCGCCGAGTTCGAGCTGGTCGATGCCAAGCTGAAGGAATTCGACCTGGAGAAACTGGGCAAGGCCATCGATCACGAGCGCGATCAGCAGTTCACCTACCTCGGCCTGCAGACCCTGTACGACCGCTACTTCATCCACAAGGACGGCATCCGCTTCGAACTGCCGCAGATCTTCTTCATGCGCGTGGCCATGGGCCTGGCCATCGAGGAGAAGGACCGCGAGGCACGCGCCATCGAGTTCTACAACCTGCTGTCGTCCTTCGACTACATGAGTTCCACCCCCACCCTGTTCAACGCCGGCACCCTGCGTCCGCAGCTCTCCAGCTGCTACCTGACCACCGTGCCGGACGACCTGTCGGGCATCTACGGCGCCATCCACGACAACGCCATGCTGTCGAAATTCGCCGGCGGCCTGGGCAACGACTGGACCCCGGTGCGCGCGCTGGGCTCCTACATCAAGGGCACCAACGGCAAGTCCCAGGGCGTCGTGCCCTTCCTGAAAGTGGTCAATGACACCGCGGTCGCGGTCAACCAGGGCGGCAAGCGCAAGGGCGCGGTCTGCGCCTACCTGGAAACCTGGCACCTGGACATCGAGGAATTCCTCGAGCTGCGCAAGAACACCGGTGACGACCGTCGTCGTACCCACGACATGAACACCGCCAACTGGATCCCCGACCTGTTCATGAAGCGCGTCTTCGACGACGGCTCCTGGACCCTCTTCTCGCCGTCCGACGTCCCCGACCTGCACGACCTCTACGGCAAGGCCTTCGAGGAGCGCTACGAGTACTACGAGGCCCTGGCCAGCTACGGCAAGCTGAAGCTGCACAAGGTCGTCCAGGCCAAGGACCTGTGGCGCAAGATGCTCTCCATGCTGTTCGAGACCGGCCACCCGTGGCTGACCTTCAAGGACCCGTGCAACCTGCGCAGCCCGCAGCAGCACGTGGGCGTGGTGCACAGCTCGAACCTCTGCACCGAGATCACCCTGAACACCAACAAGGACGAGATCGCCGTCTGCAACCTGGGCTCGATCAACCTGGTCAACCACATCGTCGACGGCAAGCTGGACACCGCCAAGCTGGAGAAGACCGTCAAGACCGCGGTACGCATGCTCGATAACGTCATCGACATCAACTACTACTCGGTCCCGCAGGCGCAGAACTCCAACTTCAAGCACCGTCCGGTCGGCCTGGGCATCATGGGCTTCCAGGACGCCCTGTACCTGCAGCACATCCCCTACGGTTCGGACGCGGCCATCGCCTTCGCCGACCAGTCCATGGAAGCCATCAGCTACTACGCGATCCAGGCTTCCTGCGACCTGGCCGACGAGCGCGGCGCCTACCAGACCTTCCAGGGCTCGCTGTGGTCGCAAGGCATCCTGCCGATCGACTCGGAGAAGAAGCTGATCGAAGAGCGCGGCGCCAAGTACATCGAAGTCGACCTGTCGGAAACCCTCGACTGGGCGCCGCTGCGCGAGCGCGTACAGAAAGGCATCCGCAACTCGAACATCATGGCCATCGCGCCGACCGCGACCATCGCCAACATCACCGGCGTCTCGCAGTCGATCGAGCCGACCTACCAGAACCTGTACGTGAAGTCGAACCTCTCCGGCGAGTTCACCGTGATCAACCCCTACCTGGTGCGCGACCTCAAGGCCCGCGGCCTGTGGGACCCGGTCATGGTCAACGACCTGAAGTACTACGACGGTTCCGTGCAGCAGATCGAGCGCATCCCGCAGGACCTCAAGGACCTCTACGCCACCGCGTTCGAAGTCGAGACCCGCTGGATCGTCGAAGCCGCCAGCCGTCGCCAGAAGTGGATCGACCAGGCCCAGTCGCTGAACCTGTACATCGCCGGCGCCTCGGGCAAGAAGCTCGACGTGACCTACCGCATGGCCTGGTTCCGCGGCCTGAAGACCACCTACTACCTCCGTGCCCTGGCCGCCACCAGCACCGAGAAGTCCACCATCAACACCGGCAAGCTCAACGCCGTGTCGGCCGGTGGCAACGACGGCCTGCAAGCCGCCCCGGCCGCCGAGCCGAAGCCGGCGCCGGTGCCGCAGGCGTGCAGCATCGATAACCCCGACTGCGAAGCCTGCCAGTGATCGCGCGTCGCTGAACGGCGTCCGTGTCGCGGCCGGGCAAGCCGGACTCCTCGCGTGGGTTCGGCCTGCCCGGCGCCTGACGGTCGCTCGTCCAGCGCCACGCTGGCAGCGCAAGGCCCCTCGCCAGGGCCAGGAACAATCCCCTTCTTCCCTCCGGGGGAGAAGAACGGCCCGGCCAGACCGTGCCGGACCACCGCTTTCGCGTGCACCTCACGCCCCATATCCAGGCCGCCGAGACGGCCGCCAGACCAGGAGAGAGCAAGATGCTGAGCTGGGACGAATTCGACAAAGAAGACCCGACCGAAGCCAAGGCCGCGCCCGCCGCCGCCCAGGCCGTTGCCCAGGGCCATGACAAGCTGGACGACGAAGCCGCCGGCTCGGTGGAAGAAGCGCGCGCCGTTTCCGCCGACGACTCCGACGCCGTCGCCCGCGCCAAGAAGGCCCTGAACGACCTCGACATCCAGGAAGGCCTGGACGACCTCGAAGGCTCCGCCGCGCGCGTGCAGGTCGGCGACAAGCAGATGATCAACGCCCGCGCCGACCTCAACCAGCTCGTCCCCTTCAAGTACGACTGGGCCTGGCAGAAGTATCTGGATGGTTGCGCCAACCACTGGATGCCGCAGGAAGTCAACATGAACGCCGACATCGCCCTGTGGAAGAGCAAGGACGGCCTCAGCGAAGACGAGCGGCGCATCGTCATGCGCAACCTCGGCTTCTTCTCCACCGCCGACTCCCTGGTCGCCAACAACCTGGTGCTGGCCGTGTACCGCCTGATCACCAACCCCGAGTGCCGCCAGTACATCCTGCGCCAGGCCTTCGAAGAGGCGATCCACACCCACGCCTACCAGTACTGCATCGAGTCGCTGGGCATGGACGAGGGCGAGATCTTCAACATGTACCACGAGATCCCCAGCGTGGCGAAGAAGGCCTCGTGGGGCCTGAAGTACACCCGCTCGATCTCCGACCCGATGTTCCAGACCGGCACCCCGGAAACCGACCGCCAGTTCCTGCGCAACCTGATCGCCTACTACTGCGTGCTGGAAGGCATCTTCTTCTACTGCGGCTTCACCCAGATCCTCTCCATGGGCCGCCGCAACAAGATGACCGGCACCGCCGAGCAGTTCCAGTACATCCTCCGCGACGAGTCGATGCACCTGAACTTCGGCATCGACGTGATCAACCAGATCAAGATCGAGAACCCGCACCTGTGGGACGCCCAGATGAAGGACGAGGCGACCCAGATGATCCTCCAGGGCACCCAGCTGGAGATCGAATACGCGCGCGACACCATGCCGCGCGGGGTGCTGGGCATGAACGCGGCGATGATGGAGGACTACCTGAAGTTCATCGCCAACCGGCGCCTGACCCAGATCGGCCTGAAGGAAGAGTATCCGGGGACCACCAACCCGTTCCCGTGGATGTCGGAGATCATGGACCTGAAGAAGGAGAAGAACTTCTTCGAGACGCGGGTTATCGAGTACCAGACGGGCGGAGCACTGAGCTGGGATTGAGATTCTCGATTTAGGTCAAGACCGTTAGACGCTGTCGCCGGAAAGGGATTTCGGGACAGTGGTAGAGATGAAGAGCCCCGCCTTGTGCGGGGTTCTTCATTAAAGAGAAATAAAAACCCAAGGTGTTCAGCAAGTTAATTCACCAAATCAAATAGAAGATATGTGCCAAGCTCACTATCCCCAAGACACCATCGACAGACTATTTGAGGACTGTCAAACAGCCCTAGAAAACAAGAAATAAAAACATGCCCAACCATTCGCTCAATCTGAAATCTCCGTAGGGCGAATAACGCGCAGCGTTATCCGCCAGCTGGCCAAGGTACGCTCCGAAATCCTTCTGGATACACGGACGATCCCCAATGCCAAGCTACCGACGAACCTGGGTCCCCGGCGGCACCTATTTCTTCACCGTCACTCTGCATGACCGCCGCTCCAACCTGCTGACCCGCGAAATCGACCTGCTGCGCCGCGTGGTCGCCCAGACCAGGCGCCGGCATCCCTTCCGCATCGATGCCTGGGTCGTGCTGCCGGAGCACATGCATTGCCTCTGGACCCTGCCGCCCGACGACGCCGATTTCGCCACCCGCTGGAAGGTCATCAAGTCCGGCTTCGCACGGCGCATCCCCTGCCACGAATCACGTACCTTCGCGCAACGGCGGCGAGGACAACGCGCCATCTGGCAGCAGCGCTACTGGGAACACCTGATTCGCAATGACACGGACTACCGGCGCCATTTCGACTACATCCATCTCAACCCTGTGAAACACGGGCTGGTTACGGCGGTCAAGGATTGGCCCTTCTCCACCTTCCACCGGGCCGTGGCTGATGGGCTTTATCCCGAGGATTGGGCCGGTGATCCTTCCTTGGAGGTCCGGGCGGCCGAGCGGGTTTGAGTCTGCTGGCGGATAACGGCTGTGCCGTTATTCGCCCTACCCCGGCTACCAAGTCTTTTTCTCGGCCTCGCAGGATGGCCGGCCCCGAGAAAGTAACCAAAGCGCTTGCCCCTGCATTCGGCCTCCTACACGACGATTCCGCTCGGCCTCCTGATGGGGCGGACCGGAGCATCGGATGTTTCTCTGGAAGAGGTAGGGCGAATAACGCGAAGCGTTATCCGCAGCTACACAGGATTTTCCTGTAACGCCCGAGCATCGGGGGATTGAAAGAACTTCGTCAAGTCGATGTACAAGCAATGGCTTCAGAGAATCGGCGGATAACTGCTTTGCAGTTATTCGCCCTACCGTTGACCGCTATCGGTGCGCTCCATAATCATTCTTCGGCGCTAAGAACGCATACCACCCAGCGGCAAACCGCTCCCGAAAGTAGCGGTGTATTCCATTGAGGAAATGCGTATGCCATTCGTTTTTCAACCCACCCTATTCATCCCCTCGCGGCCCGACACCAACACCACCTCCCCGGAGGTGCGTCATGTCTGACGCCCTCCTCCACCCCAGCCGTTTCACCCACCACCATCGGGTCCTGCGCGCCGTGCTGCTGGATGAGGAAGGCTGGTTCGTGCTCTCCGACCTGGTACGGCTGCTGGGCCGTTACCTGGGCGGTCGGGCGCCGGCGGCGTTGTGTGACGAGGCGCCGTGGCCGCTGGCGACGGCGGAACAGCGCGAGCGCTTGTTCGCCCTCTGTCATGCGCTGGAGCGGCATCTGGACACCGATCAGTGGCGGCTCGCCTGGCTCCATGACGAACGCCACGGGCCACGCCAAGACTGCCTGGTCAGCGAGTCCGGGCTCTACGCTCTGCTCTGGCTCGCAGTGCCTGGCGCGGCGCGAGGCTTGCGCCGTTGGGTCAGCGGCTCGGTGCTGCCACGCCTGCGCAGCCAGTCCCACCCCAAAACCACGCCCCAGCGCGCCGTGCTGCACTGGAAAACCGCCGAGATCGACACCCTGCACTGGCAAGGCAAGACCTGGATCCCCCTCTGCGACTGCCCCCAACTCCTCGACAGCCCACGCCCGCTGATCCGGGCCTGACCCCGCCACATGCCCTGAAAGGAGTCAGGGCTTGAAACAGCGGAGTGACCTGCTTTTACATGACTACTTGTAGTGGCCTGCAATCAGCACCGGCCTGTAATCCATCGCGGCCAATCAGGATTATCTGCGAATGAAATGGGCGGGGCACACGGGAGGCCCGGTCGAAACGCTGAAAATGCCACTACTCGTATCAAAAACGGGGCGTTTACCCGTTTTTACGCGACCGGGACCGAATCTGATGGCTTATTCGGAAGTTTCCCTAAGAAGCAGACGAAGCCCATAAACTGACTTCGCCTGATCTATATTTTTGGATATAAAAGACTATCAGCTATATATAGCCATATTTCTTCAGAAGCTCTCTAACTTCCTGTTTTAGCTCCTCTTCATTTATCTCACCATCATCATCCTTCGGGCCATCCGTGAAGCAATCTGCCATTCCAAACATAAGTCTGAGGCAAGCGCCAAGATTATCATCATCCTTTTTTAGCAATCCTGACGCACCTTCGCTACGCCACATTTCAAAGAATTTTTTTGTGAAACTCTTTCCGCTTAACGATCCATCCAAAAAATTTCTTGCAAGATCAATAAGTGCCATGCTCATTTAAAGCACCTCATTCTCAAAATAGTTTTTTCCTGCTTGCTTCCTGGTTCAAGATACCACCCTGACAAAAACATTCCATCCTCTTTGAGAACAACCACAATATTAGTGTCAGGATTGTAAAACACCTTGGATCCTTGATATCTATGATAAACACCTTTTTCAATAGTTGAAGGTGAGCCAAGGTGTTCCAGAATTTTATCTCTGAACTCCGCCAAGGTGGTGTTATTTGCATTTCTGCCGGCGAAGCCAAAGTCATCGGCATGACTTTGATATTTCTTAAGCAGCTGCTTTCTCGTGAATATACCACTATCAAGAGGACTACTGAGCATTACATAAACAGGTTTGACTCCAGAATCCGCCGGGAAAATCACGATCAGATCGTTTAGGTCCAGTAGCATTCCCGGATAGGACTCCGGGTCGGTCTTCAACGGTGTGAGGGCCGCTCCCTCATATACCGGCACCGGCTTCGATACGACCGGAGTGGTACTCGAAGGGTTCTGGTTTCCGGGAGGACTCGCCGGCGTCCAGGTCAGGATAAGCGGCGGTGCTTCTGCGACCGTAGAGGGAACCGTAACCTCGTACAGTCCTGTTGCGGTGTTATAGGCCGCCATCCGGACTGGAACGGCTTTCGGAACGCTCACACCATCGGTGCTGACCACCGAAAGGGTCGTCGTGCTGCCCCGTGCCTCGTTGGTCAGTCGCATCGGCAGATCGACGGTACCACCTGCTTTTGCAACCGCGTTCAGATTTACGCTTGAGGGAAGCCCCAGCTTGTTGGCATCCATGCCCAGGGCGTAACGAACGCTATCGGGCGTTTGG
Source organism: Pseudomonas sp. 203-8 (assembly GCF_020708595.1). Taxonomy (NCBI): domain Bacteria; kingdom Pseudomonadati; phylum Pseudomonadota; class Gammaproteobacteria; order Pseudomonadales; family Pseudomonadaceae; genus Pseudomonas; species Pseudomonas sp. 203-8. The sequence continues at coordinate 388,828 of NZ_JAJFDF010000003.1, forward strand.
TCCTGCCATTGCTCGGCAGTCCGGGAGGAGTAGGTCAGACTGGCAAAGCCCACGGCCATCACCGAGGGTGCTGAAACCAGGACCCGGCCCAGGACGGCAATCGCATCGGAGATCGCTTGAGCAAGGGATGCGGCGCCTTGTGCGACCTGGATCAGACCCCGGCCTGCGGCGGTGGCGACAACGCTGCCATTGGCCGGCATGGCATAGGTATTGGCAGCTCTTATAGCCGCTTGCTGGCGGGCCTGCTCTTCGGCTTTGCGTTTGGCCTCAGCCGCTGCTTGTTCACGCGCCTTGTTTGCTGCGGCCGCCTCAATACTTGCTTTGGCGGCGGTCAACGTATTCATGCGGATCTGGAGACTACTGATCGCTTCGGTGAAGAGTTTTACGTTATACGCTGCCGTGAGACCTTCCATTTCCCTGTCGAGGAAGCGCATATAGGCTTCAGGTCCGTTAATATTGCCTTCTCGCACCGCTTGTTCACCGATCTCTTCCGCCGTACGGGTAAGGAAATTCTTTGCACCCAGGCTGGTAATCTTCTTCTGATTCAGCAGTAGTTTTTGATTCTTTTGCTGGAGGGCGTTTCCAACGATGGTCAGACTGCGGTTGATGACGTCCAATGGTGCAAGATTCTTTGCCGGACCAAGAGCGGCATCAGCCTTATCCAGCTCGGCTTGTACCGACGCCTCAAGTTTTTTCTCGGCATCTCGGAACTGAAGCTCGATCTCCCTGCGTTTTTCTTTAACCTGAAGAGGAACATAGCGTCTGGGGTCAACGCCCAGATCAGCATAACTTTCAAACTCTTGCCAGCCATTTTCAGTGGACGAATCCAAGCCGTGCTCTATAGGTCTGGCAATGGGGCCAATGCCGGTACCTCCCCCAGGGCCGTAATAAACGTCTCCGCTTGCCGTAACAGTTGTAGAGTTGAAGTGGATAAGGTCAGCAATGGGTCGTGCCATATGTATTTCCTACTTCCATGAGTGCATGGCTGATTATTTACGTCGAATTAGCCTTTTTAAACACCCCTTGCCAGATGAGCGCCAATACACTGGAAATACACTTCAATCAAACTGCAATATCCCGTATCCAATGACCCAGAAGGCCCATCCTTGGCCATTCCCTTCTACGAAACGACCTCGTTTGCGCATGCGCCCATCCAGCGGTCATTTTCTGCACGCAAACCTCATCTACCCCTGCCAGTCACGGAAGCCGCATACCTTCAGTTCATTAACGAAGTCCCACTTTCAAAATTCATCCATGCCGCCCCTTCGCGAGCTTCCGGACAAAACCACCCTGATTGCGAGCCCAGCGTTTTTGATTGCAAGCCGCTGTACCTGGTCAGGCCGTTTCCGCAGCGCATGAAGTCCTGGCCGATATACCGGCAGGGCCAGCCATCGTTCGACGAATAAAGCCGCCTCAGCCATGATGCCCTTTCCATCCTCAGCGGAACCCCGACATGGACGCCAAAGCTCTGCTCCTCGGCAGCCTCTGCCTGGCCGCCCCATTCGCCGACGCGGCGACGCTCGACAATGCCCTCTCCGCCTGCCTTGCCGCCCGGCTCGGTGCACCGCACACGGCGGAGGGCCAGTTGCACCTGCCATTCACCCTTGAGGCCCGGCGCTCCACAGGCGAATGCGGCTGTACCTCGGCGCTGGTGCGATATCGGCTGCTGGCCAGGGGCGCCAGCGCCGACAGCTTCGTGCTTCAAGAGGGGCTGCTCGATAGTCGCCAGGACACGCCGCGCACGCTGACCCTGGCGGCGGACGCCGGCTTGGCGAGCGGCCGCGAACTGGTCGTCACCCTGGGTTGTCAGGCGCCTGACTGACAGGCCGGGCTGTCACCACCAGGCCGAGATGGACGCCCTGCATGCACACGCCGATCGGCAAGCCTCCCGTTCGCACATTCACCACTCTGCAATCCAGTTCATAAATCCCATAAAAGCCCTCTTCCGCTCCCCGCCAGCCTCCCCGCAACCCGCACCCTAGACGCCCCGCCGCTCTCCGCCGGCTCGCCCGACAAGAAAAACCAACCGCTCGATCAGCCTCATCCTTCACCCATCACAGGAGCCATCGCGATGCACCTGATACCCCATTGGATCCCCCTGGTCGCCAGCCTCGGCCTGCTCGCCGGCGGCTCGTCCGCGTCCGCCGCCGAGGAAGCCTTCGATCTCTGGAACGAATGCGCCAAAGCCTGCGTGCTCGACCTCAAGGACGGCGTGCGTTCCAGCCGCATGAGCGTCGACCCGGCCATCGCCGACACCAACGGCCAGGGCGTGCTGCACTACTCCATGGTCCTGGAGGGCGGCAACGACGCGCTCAAGCTGGCCATCGACAACGCCCTCAGCATCACCAGCGACGGCCTGACCATCCGCCTCGAAGGCGGCGTCGAGCCGAACAAGCCGGTGCGCTACAGCTACACGCGCCAGGCGCGCGGCAGTTGGTCGCTGAACTGGCTGGTACCGATCGGCCACGAGAAGCCCTCGAACATCAAGGTGTTCATCCACGAACTGAACGCCGGTAACCAGCTCAGCCACATGTCGCCGATCTACACCATCGAGATGGGCGACGAGTTGCTGGCGAAGCTGGCGCGCGATGCCACCTTCTTCGTCAGGGCGCACGAGAGCAACGAGATGCAGCCGACGCTCGCCATCAGCCATGCCGGGGTCAGCGTGGTCATGGCCAAGACCCAGCCGCGCCGGGAAAAGCGCTGGAGCGAATGGGCCAGCGGCAAGGTGTTGTGCCTGCTCGACCCGCTGGACGGGGTCTACAACTACCTCGCCCAGCAACGCTGCAACCTCGACGATACCTGGGAAGGCAAGATCTACCGGGTGCTCGCCGGCAACCCGGCGAAGCATGACCTGGACATCAAGCCCACGGTCATCAGTCATCGCCTGCACTTCCCCGAGGGCGGCAGCCTGGCCGCGCTGACCGCGCACCAGGCTTGCCACCTGCCGCTGGAGACTTTCACCCGTCATCGCCAGCCGCGCGGCTGGGAACAACTGGAGCAGTGCGGCTATCCGGTGCAGCGGCTGGTCGCCCTCTACCTGGCGGCGCGACTGTCGTGGAACCAGGTCGACCAAGTGATCCGCAACGCCCTGGCCAGCCCCGGCAGCGGCGGCGACCTGGGCGAAGCGATCCGCGAGCAGCCGGAGCAGGCCCGTCTGGCCCTGACCCTGGCCGCCGCCGAGAGCGAGCGCTTCGTCCGGCAGGGCACAGGCAACGACGAGGCCGGCGCGGCCAGCGCCGACGTGGTGAGCCTGACCTGCCCGGTCGCCGCCGGTGAATGCGCGGGCCCGGCGGACAGCGGCGACGCCCTGCTGGAGCGCAACTATCCCACTGGCGCGGAGTTCCTCGGCGACGGCGGCGACATCAGCTTCAGCACCCGCGGCACGCAGAACTGGACGGTGGAGCGGCTGCTCCAGGCGCACCGCCAACTGGAGGAGCGCGGCTATGTGTTCGTCGGCTACCACGGCACCTTCCTCGAAGCGGCGCAAAGCATCGTCTTCGGCGGGGTGCGCGCGCGCAGCCAGGACCTCGACGCGATCTGGCGCGGTTTCTATATCGCCGGCGATCCGGCGCTGGCCTACGGCTACGCCCAGGACCAGGAACCCGACGCGCGCGGCCGGATCCGCAACGGTGCCCTGCTGCGGGTCTATGTGCCGCGCTCGAGTCTGCCGGGCTTCTACCGCACCGGCCTGACCCTGGCCGCGCCGGAGGCGGCGGGCGAGGTCGAACGGCTGATCGGCCATCCGCTGCCGCTGCGCCTGGACGCCATCACCGGCCCCGAGGAGGAAGGCGGGCGCCTGGAGACCATTCTCGGCTGGCCGCTGGCCGAGCGCACCGTGGTGATTCCCTCGGCGATCCCCACCGACCCGCGCAACGTCGGCGGCGACCTCGACCCGTCCAGCATCCCCGACAAGGAACAGGCGATCAGCGCCCTGCCGGACTACGCCAGCCAGCCCGGCAAACCGCCGCGCGAGGACCTGAAGTAACTGCCGCGACCGGCCGGCTCCCTTCGCAGGAGCCGGCCTTCTCGGGGCCTGGCCATACATCAGGTTTTCCTGATGCCAGCCCAATCGAATATGAATTCATCCTGATAGGTAATCCGCCTAACCTGCGTCTGCCACGCTTTCGCTCGTCCCGGAAGCGGCCATAACAATTCCAATAGCCGACGAGGACTCTCCATGCTCACCCATCGCATCGGTGGCATCCGCCTTTCCCCTTCCCCGCAGCGCTCGCCCGGAGACCGCCATGACTGATCTCCGCGATGCCTCCCGCGACGAACGCCTGCTGGCGGCCCACGGCTATCGCCAGGAACTGGAGCGCGGGCTGAGCCTGTGGTCGTCCTTTTCCGTCGGCTTCGCCACCATCTCGCCGGTGGTGGGCATCTACTCGGTGATGTCCCTCGGCGCCATGAGCATGGGCCCCTCCTGGGTCTGGGTGGTGCCGCTGTGCCTGCTGCTGCAGTTCGGCGTGGCGCTGGTCTACGCCGAGCTGTCCTCGCAGTTTCCGCTGGCCGGCGGCTGCTACCAGTGGGTGCGACGCCTGGTGGGCGACCGCCTGGCCTGGTTCACCGGCTTCCTCTACCTGGCTTCGGCGCTGGCCTCGCTGACCACCGTGGCCTACCTCGGCGGCTTCTGGCTCGGCCTGCTGGCGACCGGCGCGCCGCCGTCGGCCAACGGCCAGGTGCTCTGCGGCGCGCTGCTGCTGGCGCTGGGCCTGGCGGTGAACCTGCTGGGGATCAACCCGCTGAAGTACTTCGTCAATGCCGGGATCGTCGCCGAGGCCATCGCCTCCATCGGTATCGGCGTGCTGTTGCTGCTGTTCTTCCGCAACCATCCGCTCGACCTGCTGTTCAGCGGCCCGGGCGGCACAGGCGGTGCGGACGGCGCCTACCTGGACGGCGTGCTGACCGCGCTGGCGGTGGGCGGCTGGGCCTTCCTCGGCTTCGACGCCTGCTCGCAGATTTCCGAGGAAACCACCGATGCCCGCGTCTCCACTCCCCGGGCGATCCTGCGCTCGATGCTGGTGGTGGGACTCACCGTGATGCTCACCGCCTTCGCCGTGACCCTGTCCTACCAGGACATCGGCGCGGTGGTCAGCGGCCAGGTGGTCGACCCGGTCACCCCGGCGGTGGTGGACGCCTTCGGCGCCTGGGCCGAGCGGCCCTTCGTCGCAGTGGTGCTGATCGCCTTCGTCGCCTGCGTGGTGTCGGTGCAGACCTATATCGGCCGGGCGATCTTCGGCATGGCGCGCGACGCCATCCTGCCCGGCTCCGCCCTGCTGCGCCGGGTCGACCGGCGCAAGGTGCCGATGGCGGCGATGGTCTGCAGCACGCTGCTGGCCAGCCTCGGCCTGGCCCTGGGGCTGAACGCCACGGCGGTCGGCACGCTGATCGCGTTCGGCAGCGGCGGTTTCTTCGTGGTCTTTCTGATCGTCGCCGCCTGCGCCCTCTGGGCCCGCCTCGTCGGCCGCTGGGACCCGGACAAGGGCGCCTTGCGCCTGGGACGCGCGGGGCTGGCGGTGAACGTCCTGGCAGTCGCCTGGCTGTCGTTCGAGGCGCTCAACGTCGCCTGGCCGCGGGCCAGCCTCGCCCCGCCCGACGCGCCCTGGTTCCAGGTCTGGGCGGTGGTCGTGGTGTTCTCCGCGCTGGCCGCGTTCGGCCTGCTCTACATGGTCATCGCCAAGCCGCATCGGCGCATCGCCACCAGCCTCAGCTTCGCCGCTCCGCCGGCGGACTGACCCGCACGCGCCGGCCGTTCCGGCGCCTCCTCCGGTTGTTCCCGCACGCTGGCTTCGCGCCCGGCGGGGCCCGGCTCATCCTGCTTTCACGGAGCATCGCCATGAGCGACCTGCATTACTGGAACTACCCCACCGATATCCTCTGCGGCGTCGGCGCCCTGGAACAACTGCCGAGGCGTTGCGCGCTGGCGGGCGCACGCCGGCCCCTGCTGGTCACCGATCCCGGCATGCTCGCCCTGGAGCCCCTGCGCCTGGTGCGCGAGTGCCTGGAACGCGCCGGCATCGACCATGACCTGTTCCACGAACTGTCGAGCAACCCCAGCCTCGCTGAAGTCCACGGCGGCGCCAGGCGCTTCGAGGCTGGCGGGCATGACGCGCTGATCGCTCTCGGCGGCGGCAGCGCCCTCGACGCGGCCAAGGGAATCGCCCTGCTCAGCCGCGATCCGCACGGCCTCGAACGCTTCGAATGGACACAGACGCTGCGCAGCTATCCGACCCTCGCCGACTACCCGCTGCTCGGCCTGCCGCCGCTGCTGGCGCTTCCCACGACCGCCGGCACCGGCTCGGAACTGGGACGCGAGGCGGTGCTGACCGACACGCAACTGGGCATCAAGCGGGTCGTCGGCCATCGCGAGCTGCTGGCCGCCTGCGTATTCCTCGACCCGCGCCTGACCCGCGGGTTGCCGCCGGCGCTGAGCGCCGCCACCGGCATGGACGCCCTCACCCATCACCTGGAGGCGCTGTTCTCGCCGCTCTACCATCCGATGTCGGCGGGCATCGCCCTGGAAGGCGTGCGCCTGGTCAGGCAGCACCTGGAAAACGCCGTGCGCGACGGCAACGACCTCGCCGCCCGGGAAGGCATGCTGGTAGCCTCGGCCAGCGCCGCAGTGGCATTCCAGAAGGGGCTTGGCGGGGTCCACGCCCTGGCCCACCCGCTGGGCGCTCGCCATCACCTGCACCACGGCCTGCTGAACGCCGTGCTGCTGCCCTACGTTCTGCTGGCCAACCGCCCGGCGATAGAAGCCGACGCCGCGCGCCTGGCGCGCTACCTGGAACTCGACGAAGCGAGCTTCGACGGCCTGCTGGCGTGGATCCTCGAACTGCGCGCGCGCATCGGCATCCCGGCGAACCTCGCCGCCCTCGGCCTGGATGGCGAGGACGCGCAATGGGTGGGCGAGCAGGCGCTGGCCGACCTGTCGTCCTCGGCGACCAACGCCCTGCCGCTCGATGCCCGGGATTATGCGCGCATCTACCGCCAGGCGGTGGCCGGGACTCTCGCCTGAGCGCTCAGGACGCCAGGCCGTGGACCTGCAGCAGGTCGTCGATGAAGGCGCGGGCGGCTTCGCTGAGGGGGCGCCCGGCATAGACGATCATGCTGTGCTCCACCGGATAGCTCAGCCGCTCCGGCAACAGCGCGCGCATCCGCCCGCGCTCGATCCAGGCTTCGGCGTAATGGGTCGGCAGGTAGCCCAGGTGGGTGCCGGCCAGCACGGCATGGGCGACCGCTTCCATGTGGTAGGCGGTGGCGCGGCTGCGCGACGGGCGTAGCGGCAGGACCAGGTTTTCCGGCAGGAAGCCATGCATCACCCAGTCACAGGCGGCGATCCGCTCCAGGGTCGGCTGCGCCTCGGCGAACAGCGGATGGCGATCGCCGCAGAACACGCCGATCTCTTCGCGATACAGCGGGCGGTATTCGAGGCTCGGCCGCGAACGGCTGAAATAGGAGATCGCCAGGTCCAGCTCGCCTTCGATCACCGCCAGTTCCAGCTCGGTGGGCGAATTGACGAAAAGGTTCAGCTGGACATCCTGGTCGCGCCGCTGGAAGCGCGCCAGCGCATCGCCGAAACGGGCCTGGGGCAAGGTCGCGAGATTGTCCGCCAGGCCCAGGTACAGCTCCCCGACCAAACGTCCGGATAACGCCTGCGCCTGGTCGCGAAACAGGCCGATGGCGTCGAACATCGTTCGCGAAGCCTCCAGCACCCGGCGACCCTTGGCGGTCAGTCGGAAGCCGCCCTTGCCGCGCTCGCAGAGCCGGTAGCCGAGGCGCTTCTCCAGGCTGGCGATGTGCATGCTGATGTTCGACTGGCTCATGTTCAGCTCGGCCTGGGCCGCGGTGAAACCGCCGCACTTCACCACGCAGGCGAAGATGCGCAACAGACGCAGGTCTAGGTCGGTGACGTTTCTCAGCATGGCGGTCCGATCCGGCGCGAGGTCCCGCAGTCTAGCCGAGCGCCGCGACACGCGGCCATCCAGCGGCGGCGCACGGCGCACCAGAGGCGCTGGCGTATCATCGAAAATCTGGTCTATTCCAATTTCTTGAAAATACGTAGAAAAGTCCCGCCAAAAGGTGCCGCCAGGACAAGAAAATGCACCAATCCCAGGCAATCCCTCGAAAAAATCGAATCGTTTCGCTCCGCTTTTGGTCTAGACCATAAAAATACCCGGTGCTAGATTGACCTTCGCCAGCCGGCCCAGCCTGACCGGATCGGCGCCACGCACCGCCACCAAGCCTTCACAATCCATCTCAGCCTCGGCAGGACCGAGCAGGAGCGCGTCGACAGCCAACCTTGCGCACGAAAAAAGTCATGGGAAAGGCATCTGGCCTAGACCATTCATCCGGACAGCTTTGCAGCAGCACAACAAGAACAACCTCCCCGCACTGTCTAGACCCATAGGGACCCACATGAACAACCACAACGGTACCCTGCACCGTGGCTGGCAATCGCTCCAGCGCTGGCGCATCCAGATCTTCGTCATCACCTGGCTGGCCTACGCCGCCTTCTACTTCACCCGCAAGGCCTTCTCGGTGGCCAAGCTCGGCATCGCCGAAGACCCCTCCTTCGAGCTCGACAAGAGCGCCATGGCCGATCTCGATGCCCTCTACCTGGCCGCCTACGCCGTGGGCCAGTTCATGTGGGGGGTGTTCGCCGACCGTTTCGGCACCCGCGTGGTGGTGCTCGGCGGTTTGCTCACCTCGGCGCTGGCGGCGCTGGCGATGGGTACCTTCGCCACCCTGCCGATCTTCGCCGCCTGCATGGTGGTCCAGGGCCTGGCGCAGTCCACCGGCTGGTCGGGGCTGTGCAAGAACATCGGCGCCTTCTTCGCCACCTACGAGCGAGGCCGCGTGCTCGGCCTGTGGAGTACCTGCTACGCCTTCGGCGGGCTGGTGGCGACGCCGTTCGCCGGCTGGTGCGCCTACCGGTTGACGCATGACTGGCGCATGGCCTTCCTGTCCTCGGCGGGAGTGGTGCTGGCGGTGGCCGTGCTGTTCTTCTTCCTCCAGCGCAACCGTCCGCAGGACGTCGGCCTGCCGCCCGTGGAGGCCGAGGCCGCGCCCCCCGCCAACGCGCCCCGGCCGAGCCATTCCGGCGCCCTGCTGAAGGCGCTCAGGAATCCCCACGTGCTGGTCCTCGGCATCGCCTACTTCCTGCTCAAGCCGGCGCGCTACGCGATCCTGCTCTGGGGCCCGGTGATCATCTACGAACGCATGCCGGAGATCGGCAAGGTCGCCTCGGCCATCGTGCCTTCGGCCTTCGAGGTCGCCGGGCTGGCCGGGCCGATCCTCATCGGCCTGGCCTCGGACAAGCTGTTCGGCGCCCGCCGCATGCCGGCCTGCGTGCTCAGCCTGGCGGCGCTGACCGTGAGCCTGGCGCTGTTCGTCCCGGCGATGCAGAGCGGCAGCCTGTACCTGGTGGTCGGCCTGCTGTTCATGATGGGCGTCACCCTCTACGGGCCGGACTCGATGATCAGCGGCGCCGCCGCCATCGACTTCGGTACCAGCGAAGCAGCCGGTACCGCCACCGGCTTCGTCAACGGCTGCGGCTCGGTCGGGGCGATCCTCGGCGGCCTGCTGCCGGGCTACTTCGACACCCTCACGGTGTTCTTCGTGTTCACCGCCACCGCGCTGCTCGCCAGCCTGCTGCTGGTGCCGTTCTGGAACAGCCGGCCAGGCGCGTGCCGCGTCGAACCGAAGGCGCATGCCGGCGGGCCGCTGCTGGCGGCCGGCAAGCCGCGTTGAAACCTCGCCGAACCACCGCCCGGCGCCAGGCGTGCCGGGCCAATCCCTAGCGAACAAGGAACCGCCTATGCCACTTGCTCTCTTCGACCTCGACGACACCCTGATCGACGGCGACTGCGCGACCCTCTGGGGGCGCTACATGACCGAACTGGGCTGGGTCGAGAAGACCGCCTTCCTGCACCAGGAACGCCGCCTCATGGAACTCTATGCCGAGGGCCGGCTGGCCATGGAGGACTACATGGACTTCAGCCTGGCGCCCATCGCCGGCCGCACCCCGGCGGAGATCGCCGGCGCCGTCGAGGATTTCGTCGCGCGGATCATAGCGCCGCGCATCCACGCCGACGCCCTGCGCTGCCTGGAACGCCACCGCAAGGCCGGCGACCGCCTGCTGATCATCTCCGCCTCGGCGCACTTCCTGGTCAGCGCCATCGGCCGCCGGCTGGGGGTGGACGAGGTGCTGGCGATCGACATCGAGGAGCGCGACGGCCTCTACACCGGGCGCACCCGCGGCACCCTCACCTACCGCGAGGGCAAGGTCCGTCGCCTCGACGCCTGGCTGGCCCAGGAGGGCGAGACGCTGGCCGGCGCGACCTTCTATTCCGACTCGCGCAACGACCTGCCGCTGCTCTCGCGGGTCGACCGGCCGCACACGGTGAACCCCGACCCAGCGCTGCTCGGGCACGCCCGCGAGGCCGGCTGGCCGGTGCTGCAATGGCGCTGAGAAGGCGCGCCGCGCTATACCGCCGGCGGCCCGGAAGCATTACCCTGTAGCCCCCCGGAGCCCCAGCGGAGAAGCGTCGATATGCGCGACGAGCCGTCCCGACCCCTGACGGTGATCTACCAGTCCCTGCGCGAGCAGATCGAGCGCGGCCTGCTCGCGCGCGGCAGCAAGCTGCCCAGCGAACGGCAGTTGAGCGAGCTGTTCTCGACCACCCGCATCACCCTGCGCGAGGCGCTCGGCCAGTTGGAGGACCAGGGCCTGATCTACCGCGAGGAACGCCGCGGCTGGTTCGTCTCGCCGCAGCGGCTGCTGTACAACCCGCTGGTGCGCAGCCACTTCCACGCGATGGTCGCCGACCAGGGTCGGGTGCCGGAGACCGAGGTGCTCGGCGCGGCGATGATCCCGGCCAGCGTCGACATCTGCCAGCGCCTGGAGCTGCCGGCGCTGTCGCGGGTGTTCCAGATCCGCCGGGCGCGGCGGGTCGACGGGCGGCTGGTGCTGTACGTCGAGCACTACCTGAATCCCGCCTACTTTCCCGGCATCGAGCGCTTCGACCTGACTCGCTCGCTGACCGATCTCTACGCCAACCACTACGGCATCCGCTACGGCCGGGTGCGCTTCGAGATGGTCCCGACCATCCTCCCGGCGGAGGCCGCCGGGCCGCTGCGGGTCTCGGTGGGCAGCCCGGCGCTACAGATCGTGCGGGTCAACCGCGACCAGGCGGGCCGCCTGATCGACTGCGACCTGGAGTACTGGCGCCACGACGCGCTACAGGTCAACGTCGAGGTGCCCGAGTAGCGCTCCTCGACAGCCTCAAGGTTGGCCAACGACCAAGGATTGGACGAATCAGCCAGGCGCGCGATGGCAGACTGCGGTGCAGACAAGCAGAAGACGGCATCCCAGCCACACAAGGGATTCCCCGTACGCCTGCCCCCTATTCGATCTCATCAAGCGCTCCCACAGCCTGACCGGTCAGCCGTTCGTCCCAAAACCCCGGCCACTACGTCACCGTGCACTACAGACATCATGCTACCGAGCACTGCCAGCGCCACATCGCTTCCTCAACCTGGTTACCCTGATCGGCAAGCCGAAGGCGCGGCTGTTTACCACCCGCACCTAATACGCAGCAGCGCCCGGGCCCCCGACGACCTGCTGGTCGGCACGCTGCCGGCACTCTGGAGCATTCCGGGGCTACAGCGTCGCCCGCGACTACGGGCTCGGAGCCGACGACAGCCTCCTGCGCTAAAGAACGGCGACCAGCTCTCCGGAATAGTCGGTCCTGTACATGAATAGCTTCGTCATACCAGCGCCCAGCCCGTTCGTCCGTGCCGACAGCTTCAGCCCCTGCATGACGTGCCACTATATTGCCGGTATTATCCATGGCAGATTCCCCCCACGCATGGAGACGATATGGACCTATATGGAATTGTTGGCGCAGGTGGGTTCGGGCGTGAAGTCATTCCATTGGCAAACAAGAACCTTCGCATGGTCAGCCAGGGCAATTTCCGCTTGGTATTCATCGATGATGGCGATGTGGCAAAGAACGTAAACGGCTACGACGTACTCACCACCGAGAAATTCCTGGCGCAGAAGGCGGGCGAACGATTCTTCAATATCGCCATCGGCAATAGCAGGATCCGCGAGAAGGTATGCAACATCCTGCTGGATGGTGGCGCCAGACCCTTCTCGATCTCGGCATCGAACGCAGTCGTCCTGGACGGCAACGAACTTGCCGAAGGCAGCATACTCTGCCCATTCTCCATGGTGACCTCGAACACCAGGATCGGAAAGTTCTTCCATGCGAATATCTATTCTTATGTGGCACACGATTGTGAGATAGGCGACTTCGTGACCTTCGCCCCTTCCGTGAAATGCAACGGCAACGTCAGGATAGAAAGTCACGCCTACATCGGGACGGGGGCGGTCATCAAGCAGGGAACGCCGGAGCATCCAATAGTGATCGGCGAAGGTGCCGTGGTGGGAATGGGAGCTGTGGTTACGAAAAGCGTACCGGCAGGTGCCGTGGTGGTTGGCAATCCGGCGAAGCCGCTGGTGCGCAAGGAAGTGGCGGGGTAAGCCAGGTCGAGGGGCAGTCTTCCTACCCTTAGCTGGGCACCTGACCAGCAGGATGCGAGAACCTGCCCACCAGACCGGCCTGATAGCCACCAACATCTGTTCTCAACGTACTTCCTGGAACTGCTCTATCGGTGGATTGCGGCGAACAGCGACGACCTGTTAAAAGCGGGGTATTCATTTGAAAACCCGATATTGCTATGAGCGACAGTGAAAAATCGAATAGCCGCCTGTTCGACCTCGACCTGCTCCGCGCCATCGTCACGGTGGCCGATTGCGGCAGCTTCACCACTGCCGCCGCGCGCCTGCACTCGACCCAGTCGACCGTCAGCCAGAAGGTTCGCCGCCTGGAGGAAACGGCCGGACACCGCCTGCTGGAGCGCGGCAACCGCGACGTGTTGCCGACCGACGCCGGCGATACACTGCTCGGCTATGCCCGCCGCCTGCTGGCACTGAACGACGAACTGGCCGAGGCGCTATCCGGCGCCACGGTGGCGCTGACGGTACGTATCGGCGTGCCGGACGACTTCGCCGCCGGCCGTACCACCGAGCGACTGGCGGCCTTCAACCGGCGTTATCCACAGGTCAAGCTGGAAGTCACCAGCGGCATGAGCCGCGACCTCAGCGCCAGCTACGACCGCGGCGAACTGGACCTGGTGCTGCTCAAGCAGCGACGCGCCAGCCGCGAGGCACTGGCCTGCTGGCCGGAAAAGACATGCTGGGTGGACAGCGCCAGGAACCCCTGCATCGACCTCGACCCGCTGCCCATCGTCACCTTCCCGCCGCGCGGGGTCTACCGCGACGAGATGATCGCCGCCCTGGAAGCGGTCGGCCGGCGCTGGCACATCAGCTTCACCAGTTCCAGCCTCAGCGGCCTGCAATCGGCCATCGCCGACGGCATGGGCATCGGCCTGCTGCCGCTGCGCGCGGTGAGCGCAGGCCACGCGGTGCTGCCGAAGAACGCCGGGCTGCCGGCGGTGGACGTGTTCGAAGTGGCGCTGCTGCACCGGCCGGCGGCGGATCCGATGGTGAAGGCACTGGCACGCGTGCTGTCGCGGGTGCTGGCGGAAGATACCCGGAGCCGGCCCTCATTCGAAAAATGAATATGCTGGATTCCAACATTTAATTTGTGCATGCGACAGGCGCTGGATATCGTTGCCGTCAGCAACGGCTCGCGCCCGCCCATTTCGCTCCGGCGGCGCGTGAGCCGGCAGCAAGACAACAACGAGGAAACGCTCCATGTCCAAGTCCAGCTACTACGCGCCGCACGGCGGGCACCCGGCACAGACCGAGCTGCTCACCGACCGGGCGATGTTCACCGAAGCCTATGCCGTGATTCCCAAGGGGGTGATGCGCGATATCGTCACCAGCCACCTGCCGTTCTGGGACAACATGCGCATGTGGGTGATCGCCCGCCCGCTGTCCGGCTTCGCCGAGACCTTCTCGCAGTACATCGTCGAACTGGCGCCCAACGGTGGCAGCGACAAACCGGAGCAGGATCCCAACGCCGAGGCCGTGCTGTTCGTCGTCGAGGGCGAGCTGAGCCTGACCCTGCAGGGCCAGGTCCACGCCATGCAGCCGGGCGGCTACGCCTTCATTCCGCCGGGCGCCGACTACAAGGTGCGCAATACCACCGGCCAGCACACCCGCTTCCACTGGATCCGCAAGCACTACCAGAAGGTCGACGGCGTACCGCTGCCGGAAGCCTTCGTCACCAACGAGCAGGACATCCAGCCGCTGGTGATGCCGGACACCGAAGGCCGCTGGAGCACCACCCGCTTCGTCGACATGAGCGACATGCGCCACGACATGCACGTCAACATCGTCAACTTCGAGCCGGGCGGCGTGATCCCCTTCGCCGAGACCCACGTGATGGAGCACGGCCTGTACGTGCTGGAAGGCAAGGCGGTGTACCGCCTGAACCAGGACTGGGTCGAGGTGGAGGCCGGCGACTTCATGTGGCTGCGCGCCTTCTGCCCGCAGGCCTGCTATTCGGGCGGCCCGGGGCGCTTCCGCTACCTGCTGTACAAGGATGTCAACCGGCACATGCGCCTGACTCTCAATGCACCGCATTGAGGGCGAGACAGGCTGAAAGGGAACCCGGCGCCATGGCGCCGGGTTTTTCGTTTGCGGAAGGCGCCCAGCCCGTCGTCAGTTCCGGGCGCGGAGGACTTCAGGGCGAACCGAACATGGCCGTCCAGTAGATTCCCGCGTCGCTCTTCGGATCGGTGGCGTAGGCCGCGCCCAGCTCGCGGTAGCCGGGGTTCATCAGGTTGGCGCAGTGGCCCGGGCTGGCCAGCCAGCCGTCGACCACCTTGTCCACCCCGTCCTGGCCGGCGGCGATGTTTTCGCCGATCAGCCCGCCGCTGTAGCCGGCCAGCTCGGCGCGGTCGCCGGGGGTGCGGCCGTCGCGGTCGAGGTGGTCGAAGAAGTTGCCGTTGGCCATCGCCCGCGAATGCGCTTCGGCGGCGCCGCCAAGGGTGGCGTTCCAGGCCAGCGGCTGGGCCGCTGCGTAGGGCTTGCCACCGCACTGGCGGGCTTGCCCGCGGGCGGCGTTGATCCGTTCCAGGAGCTTCTGCCCTTCCGCCTGCCAATCGCCCATGCCGCCGCGCAGCAATGGCCGGGCGAGGACGATGCGCCAGTCGCGGTCCTGGCGGCTGACGCCGACGTCGACGAATTGCGGGTCGAGCACCACGCGGCAGAAGCTTTCCTGCAGCGCCTTCATCGCCGCGCCGGCATCGCGCGGCCCGGAAAGGCTGATCGACTGCACGTTGACCATCGGGTAGGCGGCCTGCGCCATCGCCTGCTGCAGGTCGCCGGCGGCACTCACCGGCAAGGCCAGGCGCGGATCGGCGGCCAGCGGCGGCAGTTCGCCGCTGGCCTGCCCGCCGCAGGACTGCACCTGGCCACGGTAGGCGTTGATCGCCTCGACCAGTTGCGCCTCGTCGGCGGCACTGGCGGCCGCTGCGAGCGCCAGTCCGAGCGTCAGTACGGCCAAACGCGGGATGCTTGGGATTGCCATGGAAATCTCCTCGATCTGATGGCGCCTATGATGCGCGATTCCGCGGCGCGCCGCCGCATTCGACCGGAACCCGGCGCCGGCGTTGCAGGCTCAGGCCGGCGCTTCGGCGAACGCCTCCACCAGCCGCTCGATCACCGCGCGGACCCGCGCGGTGTGGCGCAGGTCCTTGTGGGTAACCATCCACACCTCGTATGGCCGGCGTCGCTCACGCTGCGGCCAGACCCGCACCAGTCCGTCGCGCTCGCCCATGTACAGCGGCAGCTCGCAGAGCCCCAGGCCACGCGCCAGGGCCTGGCGCACCATCATGTTGGAATTCACCGCGATGACCACCCGGCCGTCGCGGATCGGCTCGCCGCCCAGGGTCAGTTCGCGCTGGCTGTGCCAATAGGGTTCGTACATCACCAGGTCGTGGCCGCGGAAACGCTCGCCGGGCACCGGTACGCCGTTGCGCCGCAGGTAGTCCGCGGAAGCGAACAGGCCCATGGGCCAACTGGCGAGTTTTCTCAGGATCAAATCGGGATTTTCCGGCCGCAGGGTGCGAATCGCGATGTCGGTCTCGCGCTTGGGCAGGTCGACCACGGCCGAAGCGCTGTCGAGCAGCACGCGGATATCCGGGTGTTCAAGGTGCAGGCGGGCCAGGGCGGGTAGCACGAAGTCGACGGCCAGGGAGTCGGTGGTGGACAACCGCACCTCGCCGGACAGTCGGTGGTCCATCCCGCGGGTCCGCCGCAGCAACTCCAGGGCCGAGCGTTCCATCTTCTCGGCCAGTTCGAAGGCCGCCTCGCCGGCCGGGGTCAGCAGGTAGCCGGACGAGGTGCGCAGGAACAGGGTCGAGCCCAGCGCCGCCTCCAGCGACGCCAGCCGCCGGCCCACCGTGGCCTGGTCGACGTGAAGCGCGCGGGCGGCGCCGCGCAGGGTGTGCTCGCGGCAGAGCGCGAGGAAGACGCGGGTGTCGTCCCAATTCATGGCGGTTTTCCTGATGCATTTTCGCATCAGTCTAATGAAAAAGCGCTGCGCGACCACGGCATCCGCGCTGATTACCATGCGAACCAGGTCCGAACCATTTTCCCAGGAGCATGCGATGAGCAGCACGAACCGATTTCCCGAACGAATGACCGCCATCGAGATCGCCCGGCCCGGCGGCCCCGAGGTACTGGTGGCGACCAGCCGGCCGCTGCCGACGCCCGGCCCGCACGAGGTTCTGGTCGAAGTCCGCGCCGCCGGCGTCAATGGCCCCGACGTGCTTCAGCGCAAGGGCGTGTACGACCCGCCGCCCGGCGCCTCGGACATTCCCGGCCTGGAAATCGCCGGCACGGTGCGGGCGGTCGGCAGCGAGGTCAGCCGCTTCGCCGTCGGCGAGGCGGTGATGGCGTTGATTCCCGGCGGCGGCTACGCGCAGTTCGCGGTGGCCGACGAGCGCACCACCCTGCACCTGCCCGACGGCCTGGGCATGGAGGAAGCGGCGGCGCTGCCGGAAACCTTCATGACCGTCTGGGTCAACCTGTTCCAGCGCGGTGGCTTCAAGGCCGGCGAGACGCTGCTGGTCCACGGTGGCGCCTCCGGCATCGGCACCACCGCGACCATGCTGGGCAAGGCCTTCGGCGCGGCGAAGATCTTCACCACGATCTCCAGCGAGGCCCAGCGCGAGGCCAGCCTGCGCCTCGGCGCCGACGTGGCGATCGACTACACCGAGCAGGACTTCGTCGAGGAAGTGCTGCGCGGCACCGAAGGTCGCGGGGTCGATGTGATCGTCGATATCGTTGCCGGCGACTATGTGACGCGGAACTACCAGGCGGCGGCGATGAACGGACGGATCGTGCAGATCGGCGTGATCAAGGGCAAGGCCGCCGAAGTCGACCTGTTCCCGATGCTGAGCAAGCGCCTGGTCCATCTTGGCTCGACCCTGCGCTCGCGAAGCCACGACGAGAAAGGCGCGATCATCGCCGAACTGGAGCGCCAGGTCTGGCCGCATGTGCGCGCCGGCACTGTCCGGCCGCAAGTGTTCCGCACCTTCCCTCTGGAACAGGCGCGCCAGGCCCACGAACTGATGGACTCCGGCCAGCACATCGGCAAGATCGTCCTCACGTCCGCTCCCTGAAGCCGCTCAGACCTCGATATCGCCCAGGCGCAGCGCCCGCGCCACCGCCTGGGCGGTGGACGCCGCGCCGAGACGGCGGCGGGCGGCACGCAGGTGATTCTCCACGGTGCGCTCGGAAATCATCAGGATCGCCGCCACCTCCGCTTGCTGCTTGCCCAGGGCGATCCATTGCAGGACTTCCCGCTCGCGCTCGCTGAGCGCTTGCGCATCGCCCGCCGACACAGGGCCGCGCAGGCGCTTCAGGGCGAAGAACAGGATCGGGCAGAAGGCCTGGGCGGCGAGCTTGCAACCGGCATTCAGGTCCAGCCGCTCGCCGGCGAAAGACACCGCGCCCTCCAGACCGTTGCGGCCGAACACCGGCACCTGCATGCCATTGACCTGGCCGAGGTCGCGGACCCCACGGACGATGCGGTAGGTCATGCGCTCGGGATCCTCCGAGGGGCTCTTCGACCAGAAGAACGGCTCGTCCAGTTCGAGGATGTGCCGGGTGACCGGACAGTGCAGAAGATAGGCGTCGCGCTGCTGGGCGCTGCGCCCCTCGGCCCAGTCGCCATGGACGAAGAACAGCTCGTCGATCAGTTCGTCCTCGCCGGGGCGGGGGAACAGGCTGCAGACGATCACCCGGTCGAAGCCCAGGCGTGCGGCGAACTCCACCATCTCGCGGCAGACCGCCTCGGTGGTAGCGGCCTTACGCAGCCGGGCGACGCTGTCGAAGAGAAGGCTGGCGTAGTCGGTCATGGAGCGGACGTTCCTGACTTTTCCCGCATGATCCCCGGCTTGCCGGCAAAAGCCCATAGGGGAAAACCCTCAGGCGACCGATCGTGGGTTAGGGGATTTCCCCTATTTCGCCGGCCGGCGACCCCGCCTATCGTCTTGGTACGACCTCCATCACGCAGAAAGGAACGAGCCATGAGCAACGAGCGCGATACCAGCAGAACCCCGACGCCCGACCACGCAGAGCACAACGCGTTCTTTCCCTCGCCCTATTCCCTGAGCCAGTACACCTCGGCAAAGACCGACTTCGACGGCGCCGACTACCCGACCCCGTACAAGGGCGGCAAGAAGGTGCTGATGATCGGTACCGACGAACGCTACATCCTGATGCAGAACGGCAGCATGTTCTCCACCGGCAACCACCCGGTGGAAATGCTCCTGCCGATGTACCACCTGGACAAGGCCGGCTTCGAGTTCGATGTCGCCACGCTCTCCGGCAACCCGGTGAAGCTGGAGATGTGGGCGATGCCCGGTGAGGACGAGGCGGTGAAGAGCATCTACGCGAAGTACCTGCCCAAGCTGAAAGCGCCGCGGAAGCTCGCCGACCTCCTGGAGCAGGCCGTCGCCGACGACTCGCCGTACGCCGCGGTGTTCGTTCCCGGCGGCCACGGCGTGCTGGCGGGCATTCCGCACAGCCGGGAGGTGAAACGGCTGCTCAATGCCTTCCTCGCCAAGGACCGCTACATCATCACCCTTTGCCACGGTCCGGCCTGCCTGCTGGCACCGGCGGTCGACGAGAAGCCGGAGGACTACCCGTTCAAGGGCTACGAGATCTGCGTGTTCCCCGACGCCCTGGACACCGGCGCCAACCTGGAGATCGGCTACATGCCCGGTCCCCTGCCCTGGCTGGTGGGCGAGAACCTGCAGAAGCTCGGGGTGAAGATCCTCAACAAGGGCATCACCGGCCAGGTCCACCGCGACCGCAAGCTGCTCACCGGCGACAGCCCGCTGGCCTCCAACAACCTTGGCAAGCTGGCCGCCAAGACCCTTCTCGAAGCGTTCGCCCGCTGATTCCCCGCCGCGCCCCGTCCGTGCCCCACGGACGGGGACATCTCCCGTTCGTCCCGGCGTCATCGAACTTAAACCGGCCTGGCGCAGCATCGTCCTTCAGGAAGAGGAATGGCGCGTTGCCCGGCGCCGTCCGGCGAAAGACGAATCGATGACCGCACAGAAAGAAAACTCTGACAGCACCCCGACTAGTCGTCCTCCCTTCCCGCCGTTACGGTTCCGGGCTTGCGCACAAAGCCGAACCCAAGGGGGCCCCTCATGTCACTGCCGCCGTACCTCAAGCCCGGCGACAAGGTCGTGTTGTACGACCAGCACTGCCGCTTCTGCACGCTCTGGAGCGGTTTCCTGGCACGCCGCGCCGACCACCGGCTGAAGCTGCTTGCCGCGCAGTCCGCCGAAGGCCTGGCGATTCTCGATTGGTTCGGGCTGGCACCCGATCATTTCGACACCTGGCTGTTCGTCGACGGCGCCTACGCCTGCGACGACAACGATGCCCTGCTCGAGGTGCTGCGCCTGTTGCCGGGCCCCTGGCGTCACCTGCGCTGGCTGCGCCTGCTGCCAGCCTGGCTGCGCGACGAGTGCCACGAGGCGCTACGGCGCAACCGCTGGCGCTGGTTCGGCCGCCAGCGCCCACCCCTTCGTCGTCGCTCCTGGCGTCCCCGTCGAGCCTGACGCCTCTCCACGCTGGCCGTGGCGGGTTATGCTGCCTGCGCACCAGCCTGCGGACCCATACTTGCCATGGCCCTTGACCCGAGCCAACGCCGACGACTGCGCCACGCGCTATCCGACGCCTTCGTCGACACTCTCCTGGAGCCCGAGGATATCGCCCGGCGGATAAAGGGCGTCGACCCGGCGTTGCTGGAGCGGTTGTTCTTCGAGGAAGTGGCGCCGGTCTGCCACGGCAACCTGCTCAGCCCCGCTCCGGCGGTATGGACCGCCTTCGACGAGGCCTGGCTGGAAGAGGCCATCGAGCGACGCCTGGCGCGGCAAAGGAGCAGCGCCCTGCGACGCTGGCACGAGCGCTGCCTGGTCGCCTGGCTGCGATGGCGATACGCCGACACCTGGCGCGCGATCGCCGGCGCTCTTTGAGCGAGCGCCTCAGCGAAATACCGAATGGATGAGCTTGCCGGCCTTCTTCGTGTCGACCGCCTGCTGGCGTACCGGCGGCAGCGGCTCGCGCTTGTCCTTGTCTGCCTCGTTCATCTGCGCCACCCAGGCGTCCACCCGATCGCGGCTGACGGCGCCGTAGTTGAGACGGCAGCTGTCGACGAGGGTCTTGCCCTTCTTCTCCTTGTAGCTGCACTGCACGCGGAAGTCGCCGATGTAGTTGGTGGCGAAGCTCTCGGCACGGAACGGCGCGGAGAACGGCTTGGAGGTATAGGTCTCGTAGTAGTAGTCGGTCTTGGTCAGCGGCGTAGAACGACAGTTGGACTCCACGTTTACCGCCGTGTGGGTGACGCTGCGCTTCCTTTTCCGGACCGTCTTCTCCAGCGCCTCGCCGTTGGCCTCGCAGCGCTCCTCGTACGCACCGGTCTCGCGGGTGACGGTATAGGACAGGTACCTCACCTCGAACTCGTAAAGCTCGTAGTAGCGCGGCGTCAGTGCGAGGCTGAACAGCTCGGAGTACGACGAGGTGGTGACGTGGGCCGCATGGGTCTTGGAGGCGGGATCGCGGAAACGCAGGGTCAGGCGGGTGGACGGGTCGTTGCTGCCGGTGTTCTCGAAGCCGACCACGCCGGTGACGAAGCTGGGCGGATCGCCGGCGCGCATGGAGAACCAGGACGACACCGAGCCCTGGTTCGCCGGGTTGATGTTGCAGCCCGCCAGCGCTGCCATGCAGGCGAGCACGGCAGGTAGCTTTCCTTTTCTGGGCGTCATTGAAATCCCTTTGCTCGCGACAGGAGGAAAATATCGTTAGGAAACAACGTTGAGAGGCCGGCAAGGATACCCGACTGGCGCACGGGTCGCATCATTATGACATCACACAGCCCGCCGGCGTTGCCGCGACCGTTCGTCGAACCTGTGAATTCCGGTAGTTTCCCTTGCCGTCGCTGGCGTCCCAGGATCGGGATTTCCTGTGTTCGCCGGGAGGGTCCTGGCGTGTCCACGACCAGCCTCTGCCCCTCCGCCACGCGGGAACACGGTCCCGGCGCGAAACGCGTCCTGCCTCTGCTGTTCCTCACCTGCCTGCTGGATGCCGCTGGCGTCGGCCTGATCGTGCCCCTGCTGCCGACGCTGATCGGCAGCGTGGCGCCGCTGGCGGTCCGCGACGCGGCCACCTGGGGCGCCGCCCTGGTGATGACCTTCGCGCTGCTGCAATTGTTCTTTTCGCCGGTCCTCGGCAGCCTCAGCGACCGCTTCGGACGCCGCCCCGTCCTGGTCCTGGCGATGCTCGGCTTCGCCCTCAGCTATCTGCTGCTGGCGCTGGCCGACAGCCTCTGGATGCTGTTCCTCGGTCGCGCGCTGGCCGGGCTCACCGGCGCCAGCGTGGCCACCGCGATGGCCTGCGCGGCTGACCTCGGCACGCACGGGCAGCGCACCCGGCACTTCGGCTGGCTGTACGCCGGCCTCGCCCTGGGCATGATCCTCGGCCCCGCCCTCGGTGGGCTGCTGGCGGTGCACGGCACGACGCTGCCGCTGTTGCTGGCCGCCGGCCTGTGCCTGCTCAACGCCCTGCTCGCCGGCCTGTTCCTCGAGGAAACCCTGCCCCCGACGCGACGCCGCCGCCTGGATCCGAGGCGGATGAATGCCTTGCGCTCGATCAGCGGCCTGGCTCGGCAACCGGGGGTCGGACGCCTGCTGGCGGTGCTTGCCCTGGTATTCCTCGGCTTGCAGGCGGTGATGGTGGTCTGGCCGTTCTTCGTGATCGAGAAGTTTCACTGGAGCAGCGCCTGGATCGGCTACTCGCTGGCCCTCTACGGCGTGCTCGCGGTGCTCGCCCAGACCCTCGGCGTGAACCTCTGCAAGCGGCGCCTGGACGACGCCCGCCTGCTGCGCCTGGGCCTCGCCCTGCAAGGCTGCGGCCTGCTGCTGTTCGCCCTGGTCGACTCGTCATTCTGGCTGGTCTGCGCGCTGCTGCCCTTCGCGCTCGGCAGCCTCGCCACCCCGGCCATGCAGGGGCTGCTCTCGGCCCGCGTGCCGGTCGACCGCCAGGGCGAGTTGCAGGGCGTGCTGAGCAGCCTGATGAGCCTCGCCGCGATCGTCGGTCCGCCGCTGATGAGCGGCCTGTTCCACTGGGGCAGCGGTCCGCTCGCGCCAGTGCCCCTGGCCGGCGCGCCATTCCTCGCCGGCGCCCTTCTCGTTCTGGCCGGGCTGGTCCTGGCCTGGCAACTTCGACCTACGGGAGAAGAACGATCATGGACCGGATAGACATGGGCGTGCTGGTGGTACTGTTCAATCCTGGCGACGACGACCTGGAACACCTTGGCGAACTGGCGGCGGCGTTTCCGCAACTGCGCTTCCTCGCCGTCGACAACTCACCGCACAGCGATCCGCAGCGCAATGCCCGGCTGCGCGGGCAAGGCATCGCCGTGCTGCACCACGGCAACCGGCAGGGCATCGCCGGCGCCTTCAACCAGGGGCTCGACGCGCTGTTCCGGCGTGGCGTGCAGGGTGTGCTGCTGCTCGACCAGGACTCCCGTCCCGGCGGCGCCTTCCTCGCCGCCCAGTGGCGCAACCTGCAGGCGCGCAACGGTCAGGCCTGCCTGCTCGGCCCACGGATCTTCGACCGGGGTGACCGGCGCTTCCTGCCGGCCATCCATCTCGACGGACTGACGCTCAGGCAATTGTCTCTGGACGGCCTGACGACCCCGCAGCGCACCTCGTTCCTGATCTCCTCCGGCTGCCTGCTGACCCGCGAGGCCTACCAGCGCCTCGGCCACTTCGACGAGGAACTGTTCATCGACCACGTGGACACCGAATACAGCCTGCGCGCCCAGGCGCTGAACGTGCCCCTGTACGTCGACCCACGGCTGGTCCTCGAGCACCGCATCGGCACGCGCAAGACCCGCCGCCTCGGCGGTCTCAGCCTCAGCGCGATGAACCACGCCCCGCTGCGCCGCTACTACCTGGCGCGCAACGGCCTGCTGGTCCTGCGCCGCTACGCCCGGTCCTCGCCGCTGGCCCTGCTGGCGAACCTGCCGACCCTGACCCAGGGCCTCGCGGTGCTCCTGCTCGAACGCGACAAGCTGCTCAAGCTGCGCTGCCTGGGCTGGGGCCTGTGGGACGGCCTGCGGGGGCGCGGCGGCGCACTGGAGCGCAACCGCCCGCGCCTGCTGAAGCGCCTCGCCGGCCCGGCCGTGGCGTCCGTAGCTTCCGGCAAGGCCAAGGCCTAGTCGGCGAAACGCATTCCCGCATAGGGCGCTTGCCGGCACGCCGCGAGCCGGCTGCGCAGGTCGCCGACGTGGGCCTCCAGGCGATGGCCGTCCGGGTCGAGGAAGTAGAACGAATCGCCCTCGCTGCGGTTCTGCTTCCATTCGCGCACGCCATGCGCGCGCAGCTGCGCGGCGAAGCGGGCGAAATCCGCGGCGGCGATGCCGAAGGCGTAGTGCGTGTAGTCCGCGGCCGGCCCGCCGTACTGCGGCTCCCGGGACAGGCACAGCCACAGAGAACCCAGTTCGAGATAGGCGCCCTGGTCCCAGCGCGCTTCCAGGCGAAAGCCGAGAAGATCGCGGTAGAAGGCGATGCTGGCCGGCAGGTCGGCGACCGCCAGGGTCAGGTGATTGAGACCGGTGAGCATGGGGGGCTCCTTGCAAGGTTTGGCGGGAGGACGATTCAGGCACGCCCCAGCCAGTCGCCGCGGATCATTTCCATCAGTTGGCGCAAGCCGGGTTGCGGCTGGCGTCGGCTCGGATAATAGAGGCAGAACGGCGCGCCCATCGAGGTCCAGTCGGGCAATACCAGTTGCAGCCGGCCGCTACGCAGCTCCTCGGCGATTCCCACTTCCAGGCAGTAGGCCAGGCCAACGCCGTCCAAGGCCGCGGCGACCGCCGTATTGCTTTCGTTGACGCTGAAAGGGCCGGGCACGTCGACCTCGACCATCCGCTCGCCGTCGCCCAGTTCCCATTTGTAGAACGAGTTGTCGCCCAGGCGCATGCGGATGCAGGCGTGCCGCAACAGGTCGTCCGGCCGCTGGGGCACGCCGTGGCGCGCCAGGTAATCGGGCGACGCGGCCACCACCCAGCGCAGCTCCCCGGTCAATGGCACCGCGACCATGTCCTGGGGCACCGTGCCGCCGTAACGGATGCCGGCGTCGTAGCCGTCGGCGACGATGTCGACCATGCGGTCCTCCACCGAAAGTTCCAGTTGCAGGTCCGGATACGCCTCGGTGAAGCGCCTGAGGACCGGCCCCAGCAGCAGCCGCGAGGCATCGCGCGGCACGTTCAGGCGCAGCCGGCCCACCGGCGAGGTGCGATAGGCATCGAGCTCACCGAGCGCCTCGCCGATCACCTGGAAACCATCCTCCAGCTTGGCCGCCAGCGCGCTACCGGCATCGGTCGGCACCACCGAACGGCTGGTACGGTTAAGCAGCTTCACCCCGAGCCGCGCCTCGAGATTGCGCATGCTGTGGCTCAGCGCCGAGGTACTGACACCCAGCTCCTGGGCCGAGTGACGGAAGCTGCGGCGCCGGACGATGGTCATGAAGACGTTCAGGTCGGCGAGTTCGGAACGGGTGAAAGCCGGCATTCCAGGGCTCCTGGCAGTTCTCGGAGGTCAATGCAGCATTGAGCCACATTCAATCTCGGGTGATCTAGAGTAATCGCTCCGTGCCGCCGAGCGCATTGCCGGCAAGCGTTTTCCCGATCTGCAGGAGTATTTCCATGAGCGTTGAAAGCATTCGCATCGAGGGTATCGACACGCCGGTCTCGCGCATCGGCCTCGGCACCTGGGCCATCGGCGGCTGGATGTGGGGCGGCGCTGACGACGCGACGTCGGTGGAAACCATCCGGCGTGCGGTGGAATCCGGGATCAACCTGATCGACACCGCGCCGGTCTATGGCTTCGGCCATTCCGAAGAGGTCGTCGGCAAGGCCTTGCAGGGCCTGCGCGACAAGGCGGTGATCGCCACCAAGGCGGCGCTGGAGTGGAGCGACGCGGGCATCCACCGCAACGCCTCCGCCGCACGCATCCGCCGGGAGGTCGAGGACTCGCTGCGGCGGCTGAAAACCGATCGTATCGACCTGTACCAGATTCACTGGCCGGACCCGCTGGTGGCGCACGAGGAAACCGCCGGCGAACTGGAGCGCCTGCGCCGCGACGGCAAGATCCTCGCCATCGGCGTGAGCAACTATTCGCCGGAACAGATGGACGGGTTCCGCCAGTTCGCTCCGCTGGCCAGCGTGCAGCCACCCTACAACCTGTTCGAGCGCGCCATCGACGCCGACGTGCTGCCCTACGCCGAGCGTAACGGCATCGTCGTGCTGGCCTACGGAGCGCTGTGCCGCGGCCTGCTTTCCGGACGGATGAACGCCGAGACCCGCTTCGATGGCGACGACCTGCGCAAGTCCGACCCGAAGTTCCAGCAGCCCCGCTTCGCCCAGTACCTGGCAGCGGTCGCGCAACTGGAGGAACTGGCTCGCGAGCGCTATGGCAAGTCGGTGCTGGCCCTGGCCATCCGCTGGATTCTCGATCGCGGCCCTACGGTGGCGCTGTGGGGGGCGCGCAAGCCGGAGCAGTTGAACGGCATCGCCGACGCCTTCGGCTGGCGCCTGGACGACGAGGCCATGGCCCGCATCGAGCGGATCCTCGCCGAGACCATCCAGGATCCGGTCGGTCCCGAGTTCATGGCGCCGCCCAGCCGCAACGCCTGATCGGACGGCCGGGGCGGCACGCCCCTGGCCGCTGGCCTGACGGAGCGGCGGAAGGCAAAATGGCGGTTTTTCTCAAGGACTGCCTGATCAGTTATGGAAAACGTCTACAAGACCCCGGAAGCGCCCCTGGTGGAAACCCGCGGCGCGAAGCGGGCGCATTTCTTCGTCACTTCCCTGGGCAAGATGAGCGTGCTCTCCCTCGTCACCCTGGGGCTGTACGGCGTGTACTGGATGTACAAGCACTGGAAGGCCCAGCAACCGCAGATGGAGCGGCGGATCAGCCCGGTATGGCGGGCGATCTTCGGCATCTTCTTTTTCCACGCCCTCGCCCGGCGGATCCACCAGGCCCTGCCGGAAGAGCGCCAGGCACTATGGAGCCCGAGCAAGGATGCGACCTGGGCGGTGCTGCTGACGGTCGCGGCGAACCTGATCAGCCACCTCACCGACGTGGTCCCCGCGCTGGAGCCCTACTCGCTGCCCTCGCTCCTGCTGCTGCTCACGCCGCTGATCCCGATGCGCAACATCCAGCGCCAGGCCAACCTCGCCAGCGGCGACCCGCAGGGCACGGGCAACGCCGGCTATTCGGGCTACAACCTGCTGTTCATCGTGCTCGGCGCGCTCTACTGGCTGCTGATCCTGATCGGTTCCGCGGTAATCCTCTTCGGCTCGTCCCAGGGCTGAGCCGCCTCAGCCGGGAAACGCCCGGCGCAACAGTTCGGGCAGCACCTCGCCAGCCGGACCGACGAGACAGTGTTCGCGCGGATGGCGGGTGCGCACCGGTTGCGGGTTCACATGCACGACGCTGGCACCGTGCTCCAGCGCCAGTCCGGGTATCCGCGCCGCCGGCTGCACCACGCCGGAAGTGCCGACGCTGAGCAACAGGTCGCACTCGCAGGCCGCGGCGAAAGCCTCGCGCAGCGCCGCCTCGGGCAGCGCCTCGCCGAACCAGACCACGCCCGGCCGGACCTGTCCGCCGCAGGCCGGACAACGCGGCGGCTCGATCCGTCGTCCCTCTTCCGGCTCGACCGAATCGGGCAAGGCGTCCCGGTAGGCTGCCGCGCAGATCGCGCAACGCGGCGCGTGCAGGCTGCCATGCAGGTGAAGGACGTCGCGGCTGCCGGCGCGTTCATGCAGGTCGTCGACGTTCTGGGTGACCAACCGGGTGCCGGCGATCCGTCCGCTCAACGCGGCGATCGCCCGGTGCGCGGGATTCGGCTGGACACCCAGCACCTTCAGGCGGCGCCACTCGTACCAGCCCCAGACCAGCGCGGGATCGTCGGCGAAGGCCGCGGGCGTGGCCAGGGCCGCCGGATCGTAGCGCGCCCAGAGACCGCCAAGGGCATCGCGGAAAGTGGGAATCCCGCTTTCCGCCGACACCCCGGCGCCCGTGAAGATCACCAGGCGGCGGGCGCCGGCGAGCAGTTCGACGACAGCGCGCATCTCGCTCCTCCGCTTACAGCGCGGACAACGCGCGGTATTCGTCCTGGGCATGCTGGTCGGTCATGCCGCTGACGAAATCCTGGAGCATGCGGCAGCGGTGGTAGAACTCCCACTGCCGCTGCAACGGGTCCTCCGCCACACCTTTCATGGCCTCCAGGTAAGCCTTGATCTGCTGGCTCGGCAGGCGCCGAACCAGCAGTTGCGGATGCGGCGCGGCGGCCTGGCGACCTTCGGCGAGGGCCTGGAACTCCTCGGCCGGCAGGCGCAGCAGCGGCGCGTAGAAATCCAGCAGGCCCTGGATGATGCGGTAGCCCTGCAATTCCAGGGTTTCCACCTCCGGATGGCAGAACACCCATTCCATTGCCACGTCCTTGAACGTCTGGACGATGGCGTGCGGCAGGCTGCCGTCCTCCATCAGCGCGCGGCCGAGGGTGCCGGCATGAACCGCTTCGAGGTTGTCGATGAACTGCTGGGCGGCGTGCTGGACCAGCGGGTGGATCATTTTCACCCGCAGGCGGATGAAGAATTCGCTGACCTTGTTGATCGGCTCCCGCTCGGCCTTTTCCAGCGAGTAGTCGACCATCCGCTGGAAGCTCATGTTGTCCGCGTCGCCGGGAATCGGCGCGTCCGGCGAATGGTGGACGGCAAACTTCTTCACCAGCAGATCCGCCAATTGACGGATGTCGAGGATGCCTTTTTCCACCGAGTCTTCGATATCGGCCAGGCAATAGGAGATATCGTCGGCCGCTTCCATGATGTAGGCCACAGGGTGGCGAGTGCCCGGGCGCATGCCGAGGACTCGGCGCAGTTCGTCGACGAAGGCTTCCTCGGAAAGATAGAAGCCCGGCTTCTTGTTCAGGTAGTGGTTCGCCGCCGCCTTGTCCGGCTTCGGCTCGTAGGCCGGACGCACGTACTTGAGCAGGCCGGCGGTCTGGGTGTAGGTGAGGTTCAGGCGCAGCAGCTTCACCACCAGGCGGATGGCCTGGGCGTTGCCTTCGAAATGCTTGAGGTCGGTGAGCATGCGCTGCTGCAACAGGCCGTCGCCCTGGCCCGGCGGTATGCGGCGCTCGAACAGGGCGTCGAGGTTGCGTTCGAACCAGTCGTTGATGGCGTACTCGCCGAAATGACCGAACGGCGGATTGCCGACGTCGTGCATCAGGCAGGCCATTTCCACCAGGCTTTCCAGCGCGCCTTCCAGCCCGTCCAGGCCGACCTCCGCGGCACGCGGGCCCAGTTGGCGGAACAGCGTGCGGACGATGAAACGCCCGGTCTGCTGCACTTCCAGGGAATGGGTCAGGCGGCTGCGCACCGCCGCGTTGCGCTCCAGCGGGAAGACCTGGGTCTTCTGCTGCAAGCGACGCACGGCGGCGGAATTGACGATGCGCCCGCGGTCGCTTTCCAACTGGTAGACGATGTCTTGCAGATCGGTGTTCCCGGCATGTCCGTAGGTTTCCCTGTCATGCGGACGCTGGCGGGATATCCGCTCCTTGAAATCCACGGCCCCTGGCATCTGGCGCTGTTCTCCACTCGGTCGGCTGCGAACCCCGAGCCTAGCGCGTGGCGGCGGTTTAACCAAGGTCGCGACAATCCGTCCCACTACCGTTCGCGATCCGCCCTCTTCCCCGGGCGGCGGCAACTGGCAGAATACCCCGCTCGGCACCAGCGACCCCCGCCGCAGAACGGGGGCGCCGCCGATCATGCGTGCGCCCAGAGAAACAGGAACGTTCAGGGAGGTTCCGCATGAGCATCACATCCACCGACATCTGCCAGGCCGCCGATGCCCTCAAGGGGTTCGTCGGTTTCAACCGCAAGACCGGCCGCTACATCGTGCGTTTCAGCGAAGACTCCTTCGGCATGGACGTAGCCGACGACAGCATCACGCCCACCAGCGAGTTCGTCTGGAGTTCGGTACGCGACGACGTCATGCGCCTGGGCCGCGAGCAGTTGCAGATCCTGCTGGAACAGAACATCAACGAACGACTGAACATCGGCGAGCCGCTACTGGTCTATCTGCGCCGCCAGGACCTGCCGGAAATCACCGCACAACGCCAGTTGCGCTGAGCGCCGTCGATCGCCGCCCGCGCCGGGCGCTGCGCCACGCATTATGCTGGAAGCGTCCGCCGCCGTCCGGCGCCGCGGACGCCATCGGCCATCCGGCGCGCCACGCAGGTGCTGCGTGGGGAGGTGAACGCCATGAGCAAGGGACTGAACGCGAAGAAGGAAACTCGTAGGAAACCGCTGAAAACCGCCCAGGAGAAACGCCTGGCGAAACGAGCGAAAAAACACGCTCCGGCGGCGCCGCTCGGCACCCCACCGCGGAGCTGAGCCAGGCCGGAGCAGAGCCGCAGGCGCAACCGCTCAATCGTCCGCGGCGGGGTCCAGGTCGGGGAACAGCACCTCGGTGAAGCCGAACTTGCTGAAGTCGGTGATTCGCGAGGGATACAGGCGGCCGATCAGGTGGTCGCACTCGTGCTGCACCACCCGCGCATGGAACCCTTCGACGCTGCGGTCGATCGGCTGTCCCTGCGGGTCCAGGCCCTGGTAGCGGATGCGCCGATGGCGCGATACCGCGCCGCGCAACCCCGGCACCGACAGGCAGCCCTCCCAGCCCTCTTCCATCTCGTCGTCCAGCAGGGTGATCCGCGGGTTCAGCAGGATGGTCGGCGGCACGGCCGGGGCGTCCGGATAGCGCTCGCTGCGCTCGAAACCGAAGATCACCAGCTGCAGGTCGACGCCGATCTGCGGCGCGGCCAGCCCTACCCCGCCGACGTGATGCATGGTTTCGAACATGTCGTCGATCAGCCGTTGCAGCTCCTCGCTGCCGAACAGTTCGGACGGCACCGGCTGCGCGATGCGCAACAGGCGCTCGTCACCCATCTTGAGGATTTCCCGGATCATGCCGCCCCCTGATAAAGGTCAGTAACGCCCTACATGCTCAGCCAGAAAACCAGACAGGACAAGACGCAAAGCGCTTCCATCTCCGGCAATTGCGCCATTGATTTGACACCGAACGGCTTTCTTTCCCGGCACATCCGGTAATATTCGCCGCACACCGACTACACTGGCCAGTCGTGCCACCCCGCTACGTTTTCCTGGAGGAAACCTTTTTGCCTTCGTTGCCCACCTTGCAGCCCCTCGACCTCTACAGGCGCACCCTGGCCTGCCTGGTCCTGGCGGTTTCCTGCCTGGGCGGCGGAGGCCTGTGGGCGGACGACGCACGGACGTCGGTCGAGCAACGCAGCAATGCGGTCAGCCAGGTTCTGCTGGGCATATTCAGCTACGTGCGCTGGCCGAAGGAGCCGGCGGTCCTGCAACTCTGCGTGGTCGGACCGACCGAGTACGCCGACGGCCTGCTCCGCGGCATGGTGCAGGCCAATGGCAGGCGCGTGCATGCGGAACGCCGCGCGGTGGACAACCCGGACCTCGGCACGCTCTGCAACGTGATCTACCTCGGAGTGGTCGACGAGCGCGAGCGCCAGCAGGTGTTCCGCAGCCTGGCCGGGCATCCGGTCCTGTCCATCAGCGAGCGTGGCACCGAATGCAGCGTCGGCAGCATGTTCTGCCTCAACGTCGGCGGCCCGCGCATCACCTTCGAGGCCAATCTCGACTCCATCGCCCGCAGCGGCGTACGCGTGCACCCGAGCGTATTGAAACTGGCAAGGCGGCAGGCCACTCCGTGATGAACCGTCGTCGTCGCTATACGGGTTCCAATCCATCGCTGCGCCGGGTGCTCTATCGCGCGCACCTGGGCGTGGCGCTGGTCGCGGTATTCACCGCCGGGCTGGCGGTGACCCTGGTCGGCCTGCTGACCCTGCGCGCCTATGCCGACCCCAACCAGCAACTGATCGCCCGTTCCATCAGCTATACCGTCGAAGCCGCGGTGGTCTTCGGCGATGCCCAGGCCGCTGAGGAGTCCCTGGCGCTGATCGCCTCCAGCGAAGAGGTCTCCAGCGCCATCGTCTACGACCGCCAGGGACAGACCCTGGCCAGTTGGCATCGGGAAAGCACCGGGCCGCTGCACCTGCTGGAACAGCAACTGGCGCACTGGCTGCTCAGCGCGCCGACCGAACAACCGATCCTGCACGACGGCCAGAAGATCGGTTCGGTGGAGGTGAAGGGCTCCGGCGGCAGCCTGCTGCGCTTCCTGCTCACCGGTTTCGCCGGCATGGTCCTGTGCCTGCTGCTTACCGCCCTGGGCGCCTTCTACCTGTCGCGGCGGCTGGTACGCGGTATCGTCGGCCCGCTCGACCAACTGGCGAAGGTCGCGCATACCGTGCGCCGCGAACGGGATTTCGAGAAGCGCGTACCGGAAGCCGGCATCGCCGAGCTGAGCCAACTGGGCGAGGACTTCAACGCCCTGCTCGACGAACTCGAATCCTGGCAGGCGCGCCTGCAGGACGAGAACGCCTCGCTGGCGCACCAGGCCCACCACGACAGCCTGACCAGCCTGCCCAACCGCGCCTTCTTCGAAGGCCGCCTGAGCCGGGCGCTGCGCGATGCCAACGAGCATCGCGAGCAATTGGCGGTGCTGTTCATCGACAGCGACCGCTTCAAGGAGATCAACGACCGCCTCGGCCATGCCGCCGGCGACACCGTGCTGGTCAACATCGCCATGCGCATCCGTGGGCAGTTGCGCGAAAGCGACCTGGTGGCGCGCCTGGGCGGCGACGAATTCGCCGTCCTGCTCGCACCGCTGGCGTCCGGCGCCGACGCCCTGCGCATCGCCGACAACATCATCGCCAGCATGCAGGCGCCGATCCGGCTCAGCGACGGCAGCACGGTGAGTACCTCGCTGACCATCGGCATCGCCCTCTATCCCGAGCATGCGGATACCCCGGCGGCGCTGCTCCACGACGCCGACATGGCGATGTACATCGCCAAGCGCCAGGCCCGCGGCAGCCGGCGCCTGGCGGAACTCAACGACCCCCGCATCCTTCAGGAAGAAAAGGAGATAGACAGTGCTACCCCAGAGGCTCCACCCAAGTAGATTGCTTGCCCTCGCCCTGTTCAGCCTTGTGCTGGGCCTGGCCGGTTGCCAGACCAAGCCGCCGCAGACCGGCCTGAGCGCCGAGCAGATCGCCGTGCTCCAGGAGCAGGGCTTCGAACTCCGCGACGAAGGCTGGGAGTTCGGCATGTCGAGCAAGGTGCTGTTCGGCAACAATCTAGACCGTCTCAATCCCGACAGCCGCAACACCCTGACCAAGATCGCCCGCGCCCTGCTCGCGGTAGACATCGACAAGGTCCGCCTGGAAGGCCACACCGACAACTACGGCGACGAAGGCTACAATCAAAAGCTCTCCGAACGGCGCGCCGAATCGGTGGCCGCGGTATTCCGCGAAGCCGGCATGCCGGCGGCCAACATCGAGGTCCGCGGCCTTGGCATGAGCAAGCCGGTGGCCGATAACAAGACCCGCGCCGGCCGCAGCGAGAACCGCCGCGTCGCCATCATCGTTCCCGCCGAGTAATCCTGCGCTCGCGGGCTGCGTACGGCCCACCCGTACCTGGCCCGTCCATCGCCCGGCCCCGCCACTACCCCGCTTCCGGCCTATGTTGAAGGAAGAAGCCAGCAGACCGGCGTACCGGCCGCCGCTGCCGCGGATGCTAGACTGAATGCTGCGCAAGAAACCGACAATCCCGGCCGACCTGCCGCTTGCGGGTGCTCCGGGATTCACCGACAGGGGGTATCGACCTTTGCCTGTTCGCCCAAGGAACAGGCCGTCAGACGATGGGAGGCATGCCATGAACCGGCATTACTACATCAGCGACAACCTCGACGAGCTGGAACGGCTCGAAGCCGAACTGGAAGCCAGCGGCATCGCCACCGAGCAGATCCACGTCCTCAGCGAAAAGGACGCGGAGACCGGCCAGCGCCATCTGCACGAAGTCTCTCCGTTCATGAAGAAGGATGTGGTCCGCTCCGGCCGTGTCGGCCTGCTGGTCGGCCTCGTCCTGGCCATCGTCGCCGTGGCCTTCGCCTATGCCAGCGGCTGGACGGAAACCGCCGCCGGCTGGATTCCGGTGATCTTCCTCGGCGCCATGCTCTGCGCGTTCTGCCTGTGGGAAGGCAGCTTCTTCGGCCTGCAGCGCACCAACCGCGCCTTCCGT
Source organism: Pseudomonas sp. 203-8 (assembly GCF_020708595.1). Taxonomy (NCBI): domain Bacteria; kingdom Pseudomonadati; phylum Pseudomonadota; class Gammaproteobacteria; order Pseudomonadales; family Pseudomonadaceae; genus Pseudomonas; species Pseudomonas sp. 203-8. Next base: position 422,634 of record NZ_JAJFDF010000003.1, read on the forward strand.
CCCTTCGAAGAACGCCTGCACCAGGGGCAGCACCTGTTCTTCGTCGATGTGAAGAACGCCCAGGAGCCGATCCTGGTCAACGTGGTCAGCCACCACCCGCGCCTGCAGGACGCCGGCACCGGCCCCGCGGTCTCTCCGCTGCTGCTGGGCTGGCAGCAACGCTGGCGGCAGTTCCGGCGGATGGTCTGAGCGGCGGGGCCTGCGCACCGCGCAGGTCCTGCGGCGTCCCTCCGGCTGCTAGAATATCCGGCTACCCGCCCGCCATCCCGGCCGGCGCGGCCCGTCAGGAAACTCCATGAAACTCGATAAAGCGGCAGCCATCGCACAGCTCAACCAGGCCTTGGGCATGTCCGTGCTGGATGCCGGCAACACCCTGCTCGCCCGCTTCAACAAGAGCAAGAACGTCTGGTGGTTCGATATTCCGCTCAGCCAACTGAAGGCCGGCAAGTTCCTCAACCTGCTGCTGGCGAACCCGGCCGGCGATGCAGTGGAGCACCTGAAGGTGCCCACCGGTTTCCTTCGCCATCAGCAGGACAGCCTGGAACTGCGCGACAAGAACGCCCGCCGGCCGACCCTCAGCCTGGAGCTGAGCGCGGACCCCGGCAAGCGCCTGCGCGACGTCCGCCCCGGCGGCGCTGGCCTGGACTTCGCCCCGTTCCTCCAGCCCTGAGCGGAAACCTCAGCGCGGCAGTTCGATGCGTTCCGGGTGGATCAGGATCAGGCCTTTCTTGTAGAGGCCGCCGATGGCCTTCTTGAAGGTCCCCTTGCTGACCCCGAAGAGCCGGTGGATATCTTCCGGCGAACTCTTGTCGCTGAGCGGCAGGCTGCCGCCGGCCTCCAGCAGCCGGGCGAGAATCTGCTGGCTCAGCTCGACGGCGGCCTCGGCGCCGACCGGCTGCAGGCTAAGGGCGATCTTGCCGTCCGCGCGCAATTCCTTGATGTAGCCCTGTTCGCGCATGCCGCTGCGGAGGAACTTGAACGCCTCGTTCTTGTGGATCAGGCCCCAGTGCTTGCCCTCGATGATCGCCTTGAAGCCCATCTCGGTACGCTCCACCACCAGCAGGTCGACCGCCTGGCCGACGCTGTAGCGTGGCGGCAGGTTGTCCAACTGGCGGTCCAGGCGTGCGGTGGCGGTGATGCGGTTGGTGCGCTTGTCCAGGTAGACGTAGACCACGCAGTAGTCGCCGACCTGCAACGGACGCTTTTCTTCCGAATGCGGCAGCAGCAGGTCCTTGGGCAGGCCCCAGTCGAGGAACAGGCCGATCCGGTTGATCTCCACGACCTTCAGGCTGGCGAAACCGCCGACCTGGACCTTGGGCGTCTGAGTGGTGGCGATCAGGCGGTCGTCGCTGTCCAGGTAGATGAACACGTTGAGCCAGTCGCCCACTTCGCTGGGCTGGTCCTTCGGCACATAGCGCTTGGGCAGGAGGATCTCGCCGTGCTGGGTACCGTCGAGATAGAGCCCGAACTCCGTGTGCTTGACCACCTGCAGTGAATTGAAACGCCCGATGACCGCCATGTTGTCTCCCCCTGTCGAAGGGGCGGCATTCTACCGGGCGCCACGCATGCGGGCGGAAGTTTTTGCCGGTACGCCGACGCCGCTCATCGCCTTGCCGGCCATTCGCGCCGAAACATCCTGAACCACGCGGACATTTCCCAAATGCCGACTGTCTACTGGCAGTAAGCACAACGATGTTTCAAAATCGTGAACCCTAAAGACTTTTTTGGAACATCCTTATCAAGGATTCTCGCTGCCGCTCATCAGGAGTTCCTGTGCGTCCACTCAGCCGTTGGCTCTCATCTTGCGGCTCGCTTCTGGCGCTGGCCGCGCTGTTCCTGGTCGTTCCCCTCGCCGGCCGCTACTGGCTCGGCTGGTCGACGCCGTTCGGCTATCTCTCGGACCTGGCCCTCGGCAGCCTGCTGGTGCTGCTCCTGCATCGACGCTCCCTGTGGTTCGCGCTCCCGGTCATGCTGCTCTGGTGCCTGTTCCTGATCGGCAATGCCGAACTGGTCGGCGCGGTCGGGCGCATGCCGGAACCTTCCGACCTCAAGTACCTGCTGGATCCGCAGTTCGTCAGCAGCTCCACCCAGGGCGGCGGCCTCGCCCACCTGCCACTGGCGCTCGGCCTCGGTGGCGCGACATTGCTTTGCGTGCTGCTCTGGCGTCGCCGCGGTCCGCGCCTGCCGCGCTATGCCTACGCGCTGCCGGCGGCGTTCCTGGCGGCGCATGTCGGCCTGCAATACCTGCGTCCGAGCGACGCCGACCAATGGCAGCAGTACAACCTGCCGCACAAGCTGCTGGCCAGCGCGCTCAGCAGTGGCCAACTGGCGGTCGAAGACTGGCTCGCCGACGACCGTCCGGACACCCCGCCGGACGTCGCCGGGCTCAACCAGCTCGACCTTTCCGGAACGCCGCTGCTGGCCGGCGGAGGGCGCGCGCGCAACGTCCTGATCGTGGCCATGGAGGGAATCCCCGGCGCGTATATCGCCGCCAACCGCGCCGCCATCAACAGCAGCTACCACGAAGCGCCGATGCCCAGACTGAGTGGCTGGGCCGAACGGGCGATGACCACCCCGGACTACGTGCTGCACAGCCACCAGACCATCCGCGGCCTCTACGCCATGCTCTGCGGCGACTACAGCAAGCTCGACTCGGGCACGCCGAAGGGCGTCGAGCTGCTCAACAACCCGGCCCGGGCCAGGGAGTGCTTGCCCGCCCAGCTGCGCCAGCACGGTTTCAGCACGCACTTCCTGCAGGGTGCCGGCCTGCGCTTCATGGCCAAGGACAAGGTCATGCCGCAGATGGGCTTCGACAAGACCCTCGGGCGCGACTGGTTCCGCAACACGTCCTACCTGGAGTTTCCCTGGGGCATGGACGACAAGGCCTTCTTCGAGGGCGCCGCGACCTACGTGAAGCAGCTGCGCCAGCAGAAGAAACCCTGGATGCTGACCCTGCTCACCGTCGGCACCCACCAGCCCTACTCGGCGCCTGCCGACTACCTGGCCCGCTACCCGAGCGCCAAGCAGGCCGCGGTGGCCTATCTCGACGACGCGATCGACGCCTTCCTCGCCGACCTGGAGAAACAGGGCGTGTTGCGCGACACCCTGGTGGTGCTCACTTCCGACGAATCCCACGGTGTCGACCAGGTGCGCCTCGCCTCGGCCTGGGGCTTCAACCTGGTACTGGCACCGGAACAGGCGGCGCTGCCGCCGATCAAGAGCGGCGTCTACGGCCACGTCGACCTCGCCGCGTCCGTCCTCGACTATTTCGGCTACCGCGTGCCGGCGGGGATTTCCGGGCGCTCGCTGTTCCGCGACTACGCCAGCGGCCGCGAAATGATGTCCTACACCAACGGCATGCTGCGCCACCACGACGGCAAGGACACCTTCGTCGAATGCGATTTCCAGCAGGTCTGCCGGCGCTACCGCAGCGAGGGCTTCATCGCCGACGAAGCCGAGTTCCTCGGTCGCTTCAGCGGTCGCCAGGCACGCCTGGTCAGCCAGCGCGCCGCCGTCCTCGACCACTCCGTGCAACAGGCCGGCCAGTTGGGCCAGGAGTTCCAGTTCGCCACCCACGAACGCATCCGCCTGAAGCCGGAAACCCACAACGACTGGACCGACAACCTGATCGGCGCGCAATACCTGGAGATGCCGAAGAACAGCAGGACCACGGTCACCCTGAAGATCCGCGCCTTGCAGATGGACCGCAACGGCGCCCGGGTGACGCTGAAGACCAAGGAGTTCGAACGCGACGTTCCCATACCGGTACCGGACATCCCGCGCCTGCTCAAAGGCAAGCCGCTGGACATGAGCTTCACCTTCGACAACCCGGAAGCGCGCAAGGCCTTCTCCTTCCACTTGCTCGCCGAGGGCCGCGGGATCATCGAGATCAGCGACTTCCACGTGGTCACGGCGGCCAACCCGGAACCCGTGGAAAGCCGCAGCCAGGTCGCCGAAGCGGCGAAGGAACAGCCGCTGCTGAGCACCCTGAAAAGCCTGTTCGCCAACCGCCCCGAAACCGAGGAAGCGGAACGCGCGGACGCCCCTCGGGAGCGCACCGTCATCCCCGAGCAGAAGGCCCTGATCCTTTCGCACTGACCGCGCCGGAGCGACCCGCCCGGCCGCCGCGCGCTCCCCGCTGAACCCAGCGCCGTCGCGGGCGTCGAAGATTCGCAAGCAACCAGGCGAAACGGAGAACGGCATGAAGCACCTGGCATTCCTCGCCCTCGGCGGACTCCTGCTGGCGCCCCTGGCCGAAGCGGCCAGCTTCGATTGCGAAAAGGCTGAGCGAGCGGACGAAAAGGCCATCTGCGCGAACCGGGCGCTGAACGACAAGGACGTCGAGATGAGCGTCAAGTACCACTTCCTCCGCGGCCTGTTCGCCATGGGCGGCCGCGGCGCCATGCAGGACCGGCAGCAGGACTGGCTGCGCCAGCGCCGGCGCTGCGGTGGCGACACCGACTGCCTCTCCCGCGCCTACGCGCAGCGTATCGACGAGCTGGACAAGCAGTACGCGGGCATCGACAAGCCGCTCTGAAGCTAGCGTCCGCCGGCAGCGAACTGCAGTTCCGCCAGGCGCGCATAGAGCGGGTTCTCGGCGATCAGCCGGGCATGGCTACCAATGGCCACCAGCCGCCCCTGGTCGATCACCGCGATGCGGTCGGCGCTCTGTACCGTGGCCAGGCGATGGGCGATCACCAGGGTGGTACGTCCGCTCATCAGGCCTGGCAGGGCCTGCTGGATCAGGTGCTCGCTTTCCGCATCCAGGGCGCTGGTCGCCTCGTCGAGCAGCAGCACCGGCGCGTCTACCAGCAACGCCCGGGCGATCGCCAGGCGCTGGCGCTGGCCGCCGGACAGGCCGATGCCGCCCTCGCCCAGGTGGGTGGCGTAGCCCTGCGGCAGACCCAGGATGAACTCGTGGGCATGCGCGGCACGCGCTGCGGCCTCGACCTCGGCGGCGCTGGCATGCGGACGGCCGTAGCGGATGTTTTCCTCGACGCTGCCAAAGAACAGCGCGGGGTTCTGCGACACTAGGGCAAAGCTGCGGCGCAAGTCGGCCGGGTCCAGTTCGACGATCGGCTGCCCGTCCAGCAGCAGCCGTCCCTGCTGCGGATCGAAGAAACGCAGGAGCAGATCGAACAGGGTCGACTTGCCGGCGCCGGAAGGTCCGACCAGGGCCAGGGTTTCCCCCGGTTCGACGGCCAGGCTGATGTCGTCGATGGCCCAGTGTTCGGGACGGGTCGGATAGGCGAAGCGCACCGCCTGCAATTCGATCCTCCCGCTCACCCGTGCCGCCAGCTTGCGTGGTTGCGCTGGCGGGCGGATCTCGCTGCGCGCCCTGAGCAGCTCGGCGATGCGCTCTGCGGCGCCGGCGGCGCGCTGCAATTCGCCGATCACCTCGCTGAGGGTGCCGAAGGCCATGCCGACGATCAGGCTGTAGAAGACGAACGCGGCCAGTTCGCCGGCCGAGATGCTGCCGGCGATCACGTCGCGGCCGCCGACCCAGAGCATGACGCCGACCGCGCCGAGCACCAGCACGATCACCACGGTGATCAGCCAGGCGCGCTGGGCGATGCGCTTGCGCGCGGTGTCGAAGGCGCGTTCGACGGTGCCGGCGAAGCGCTGGCGATCCTGCGCCTGGTGGTTGTAGGCCTGCACGGTCTTGATCTGACCGAGGGTTTCACCGACGTAGCTGCCGACGTCGGCCACCCGGTCCTGGCTTTCCCGCGACAGGCTGCGCACGCGGCGGCCGAACAGCAGGATCGGGGCGATCACCAGCGGCAACGCCAGCACCACGATGCTGGTCAGCTTGGCGTTGGTGACGAACATCAGCAGCACCCCGCCGACCAGCATCAGGGCATTGCGCAGGGCCATCGACAGCGAGGAACCGATCACCGTCTGCAGCAGCGTAGTGTCGGCGGTCAGGCGCGACTGGATCTCGGAGCTACGGTTGGTTTCGTAGAAACCGGGATGCAACTCGATCAGGTGGTCGAACACGCGCTTGCGGATATCGGCGACGAAGCGCTCGCCGATCCAGGACACCAGGTAGAAGCGCACGAAGGTGCCCACGGCCAGGCCGAGCACCAGCACGAAGAACAGCAGGATGTAGCGATTGAGCAATTCGGGCGAGGCGGTGAGGAACCCCTGGTCCACCAGCAGGCGGATGCCCTGGCCCAGGGACAGGGTGATCGCCGCGGTGAACAGCAACGCCACCAGGGCCCCGAGCATGCGCCAGCGGTAAGGCGCCATGAAGCGCCAGGCCAGGCGCAGGGCGATACGTTGGCGGGAGGAGAGAATGGCTGGCATGCGGCGCTCGCTCGGCGGCTGGGGTTCCGCAGGTTAGCACCGGGAACGCAGCGAGGCGATGCATGCCCCGGCCGGCAGCGCGATGATATCGACGTATATATCCGGGCAACTTAGCCGATAACTAATCGTGAACTTTTCATTATTCTCGATATAGGTGAGATAGAGGCCCGGAGAACTTTCTCGCATCAACTAATGCAAACATTGGAATTCATGCCGGGATGCGCGAAGGGAGTTATCCACCTGGCGGTATCCTGCGTCGCCCGGGGTCGGCGGAACATCCAGCCGCGGAGACCTCGAGCAGTTCGCCGCCGGATCGCCAATGCCGCAGCGCCTCGCTCGGGTATTGCCTAACGGACTTTATAGAAAACAGCAGGTTACGTCCGAAATCTGATCGACAATATTCAAGATGAAATAAAACGCCGCTTCGGTTATAATGAACGGCCATATTTAATGCAGAGACAGGTCCCCGGATATGGCCATCATGAAGAAAACCGTCGCGCCGAAAGCCGCCAAGCCGGCTCCCGCGGTCGAAACCCGCGAGTCCATCGAAGCGCAGGTCGCCGCCTTCCTCCAGGCCGGCGGCGAGATCCAGAAGATCGCCAAGGGCGTCAGCGGCCAGGTCTACGGCCCGTCGCGGCAGATCACCATCAGCAAGAAGCGCTGAACGCCCGCCCCTCGCCGGGGACTACGAAGGGGATGGCAGGCCGGCACGCAGATGTGCCACGCTCCATCCCCTTTTTCATTGCCTGAATCCCGAGCCCTTCATGCCTGGCCATCCCGATCCACTGCACGGCGTCACCCTGGAAAAACTGCTCACCGAACTGGTCGCCCACCACGGCTGGGCGGAGCTTGGCAAACGGGTCGACATTCGTTGTTTCAGGAACGACCCGAGCATCAAGTCCAGCCTCGCCTTCCTGCGCAAGACGCCCTGGGCCCGGGAAAAGGTCGAGGCGCTCTACGTCCAGCTCAAGCGCAACCAAGGCTGAAGGCTAGCGCGCCAACCCCAGGCGCAGCAATTGCCCGTCCTTCTGGTCGGTGAGCAGGTAGAGATAGCCGTCCGGGCCCTGCCGCACGTCGCGGATGCGCACCCCGAGATCGCCCAGCAGGCGCTCTTCGTGGACGATCCGGTCGCCATCCAGTTGCAGGCGGATCAGTTCCTGCGTCGCCAGCGCGCCGATGAACAAATTATGCTGCCAGGCCGGGAAGCGCTGCGCATCGTAGAACGCCATGCCGCTGATCGCCGGCGACTTCTCCCAGACATGGTGCGGCGCCTCGGTACCTTCGACGGCCTTGCCCCTGGCTTCGGGGATCGGCAGCAGGGTGTAGTTGATTCCATGGGTCGCCAGCGGCCAGCCGTAGTTCCCGCCGGCCTGGGGTATGTTGATCTCGTCGCCGCCGCGCGGGCCGTGCTCGTGGGTCCAGAGCCGGCCGGTCCAGGGATTCAGCGCGGCGCCCTGCTGGTTGCGGTGGCCATAGCTCCAGATCTCCGGCCGCGCGTCGGTACGGCCGACGAAGGGATTGTCCTTGGGAACGCCGCCGTCCGGATACAGGCGGACGACCTTGCCCTGCAACTTGTCCAGGTCCTGCGAGGTGCTGCGCTGGTTGTTCTCGCCGAGGGCGATGAACAGGTGGCCCTTGCCGTCGAAGACCAGGCGCGAGCCGAAGTGATGGCCGCTGGAAAGCTTCGGCAACTGCCGGAAGATCACGTGGAAGCCCTCCAGCCGTCGCTTGTCCGCCGATAACCGGCCACGTCCCGCCGCCGTTCCGGCGCGGCCGTCCTCGCCGGCCTCGGCATAGGTCAGGTAGACCAGCCGGTCCTCGGCGAACCCCGGCGACAAGGCGACGTCGAGCAGTCCCCCCTGGCCGCTGGCGAAGACCCTGGGTACGCCTTCCAGCGGCGCCGACAACTGTCCCTCGGGACTGACGAAACGCAAGCTGCCGGGCCGCTCGGTGACCAATATGCCCTGGTTGTCCGGCAGGAAGGCGACGGCCCAGGGATAGGCCAGACCACCAACCACCGGGGTGACCTCGACGGCGCCCAGCTCGCTGTCGTGGCGACCGGCGTCCACCGCCTCGACCGACGGAGCGAGCAGCGCGACGGCGCTCAGCAGGATGGCATTCAAAGACAGGCCCGGCATGCGTTCTCTCCTTCCCCAAGCGAAAAACACCACTCTAGTCGCAGATCCGCCGCGCCTGGCAGTCCGCACACGGGCTGTAACAAACCCGCCCCTCAAAGCAAGGCGACCATTTCCTTGAGGGTCACCGCCCAGGTGCCCTTGGCATTGATATAGCGATAGCCGAACCGGGAACCGTGCGCCTCGCTGGTGATCACCGCGTTCCAGGCCTGCCCGCGCGGCAGGTCGTGGGCCGGGTCGAGGAGCAGGAAGGCGCGCTCGCTCATGCCGATGGCCAGGCCCCAGTGGCGGATATCGCTGCCCTTGCGGCCGTGGAAACCGAGCACTACCGGAAAGCCGGCCTGCAGGTATTCGCGGGTGTGCCGGACCAACCTGCGCCCCTCGCCCTTGAGGGCGAAATGCTCGGTATCGTTGATCTCGGCCAGCAGCTCCAGCAGGTCGACGCCGGTGGTGCCGACGCGCAGCAGCGGGCCGTGCTGGTCCAGCGCCTTCATCAGGCGCCCGTAGCGACTGCGACTGTCGACCCGCTCCAGGCCCTTGGCCTGGCGCCGGCGCAGTTGGCCGCGGACCAGCATCGCCATGACCAGGCAGTAGGGCCCGCAGGCGCCGTCCATGTCGCCCTGGCGCAGATGGACCTTGTCGCCATGGACGTTGCACAGGCCGCCGCTGCCATCCTCGTCCAGGTCCCATTCCAGGCCATCGATCAGGCGTGACTGCATGAGGGTCTCCTCTCCGGTTCCTTAAGTTGGGACCGAGCGGGCGCCGAATCATTCCTCGGCGCCCATCGCCACAACGAGTAAACTGGCGGTCTTTCATTCCAGTAGCCTCGCCATGACCGACCCGATCCGCCTGTCCAAACGCCTCGCCGAACTCACCGCCTGCTCGCGCCGCGAAGCCGAGCTGTACATCGAGGGCGGCTGGGTCAGCGTCGACGGCGAAGTGATCGAGGAGCCACAGTTCAAGGTGCTCGACCAGCGCGTGGAGCTGCTGCCGGGCGCCCGCGCGGAAACGATCGAACCGGCCACCCTGCTGTTGCACAAGCCGGCCGGCTGGCGCCACGACGATTTCGAAGGCCTGCTCGCTGCGGGGCGGCGCTGGAGCGATGACCCCAGTCCCTTGCGAGCGCTGAAAAAACACTTCGCCCGCCAGCGTCCCACCCTTGCGCTGGACAGCGAGGCTTCGGGGCTGGTGGTGTTCAGCCAGCAGCACGGCGTACTGCGCAAGCTGGTGGACGACGGTGCACGGCTGGAGCAGGAATACCTGGTCGAGGTCGCCGGCGACCTGGCCGCCGGCGGCCTCGAGCGCCTGCGCCACGGCCTCGCCTACCAGGGCCGCAGGCTATCGCCGTGCAAGGTCAGTTGGCAGAACGAAAGCCACCTGCGCTTCGCCCTCAAAGACGTGCAGCCCGGCCAGTTGCGCTTCATGTGCGAAAGCGAGGGGCTGGAAGTGCGGAGCATCCGCCGCCTGCGCATCGGCGCGCTGTCGCTGGCCAGGCTACCGCTCGGCGAATGGCGCTACCTCGGCCTCCACGAACGCTTCTGAGCGCTCATTCGAGGCCACGCAGGGCGCGCCCCGGCGACTGCCCGCAGACCCGCCGGTACATGGCGATGAACGCGCTGTCGCTGGCGTAGCCCAGGGCGTGGGCGACCTCGGTCACCGAGCGGCCTTCGGCCAGGCGCCTCCGCGCTTCGAACAAGCGCGCCTGGGTTCGCCAGCGGGAGAAACCCAGGCCGGTCTGCTCGGTGAACAGACGCGCCAGGGTCCGCCCGCTGGCGCCGACCTCACGTCCCCATGCCTCGATGCTCCAGTCCAGCGCGGGTTGCGCCAGCAGCGCCTCGGCCACCTTCAGCGCCCGCGCATCGCGCGGCATCGGCAGGCTCGCGGCGTGTGCCGGCGCGCTCGCCAGTTCATCGAACAGTGCGCGCAACAGCGTCAGGTGCGGCCCTTCCAATTGCAAGTCGGCTGCCCAGCCGGTCATGCGCAGGATCAGTTCGCGCATTAGCGGCCCGACTTCGAGGACCTGGACGCTGTCCGGCAGCTCGGCGAACGCCGAGGGTTCGAAGTACAGGCTACGGTAGGCGAAGCGCCCGTGCAGGACCGTGCGATGCGGCACGCCGGCCGGCAGCCAGGCGGCCTGGAGCGGCGTCAATTGGCAAATGCGCTCGGCGAAATACAGCGTGACGCTACCGGCCGCCATGTACAGCAACTGCGCGCGCCGGTGGCAATGCCAGTCGCTGCGGTGGCCGGTGCTGTCGACCTCGAGGCCGACCACCGGGCAGCGGGCGAGATCGGGATCCTCGACCCGTTCGTAGGGATAGCGCGGCACCTTGTCCTCTTCGCGATGTTTTCCGTCCTGACCGCAGCATTCTGCCAGGCGCAGGCGGCCTAGGCTTGGCTCTTTTTTCCGGAGCCATCATGCCTGACCGTCCTCGCCCTCCCCTGCTGCTGGTGCTCGCCCTGCTAGCCCTGCCGCAAGTCGCCGAAACCATCCTTTCCCCCGCGCTGCCGGCCCTGGCCAGCCACTGGCGACTGGACGACGCTACCAGCCAGTGGACCATGGCGCTGTTCTTCGTCGGTTTCGCCCCCGGCATCTGGCTCTGGGGCTGGCTGGCCGACCGCCTCGGCCGGCGCCCGGCTCTGCTCGGCGGGCTCGGCCTGGCGGCCCTGGCGACCTTCGGTGCCTGGGCCAGTACCGACTATTCCTACCTGCTTGCCTGTCGCCTGGTCCAGGGCCTCGGCCTGGCGACCTGCTCGGTGACGGTGCAGGCCAGCCTGCGCGATGTGCTGCAAGGCCCGGCGTTGATGAGCTATTTCGTCACGCTCGGCGCGGTGCTGGCCTGGTCGCCGGCAGTCGGCCCCCTCGGCGGCCAGTGGCTGGCCGACCTCGGCGGGCACCCGGCGGTGTTCGCCACCCTGGCGGTGCTGCTCGCCTCGCTGGCGGCGCTGGTCGTCCCGGCCTGGCCGGAAACCCGTCCGCTGCTGGCGGGCACGCCCGAGCCCGCGACCCTGGCGATCTTCCGACGGGTCCTGGCCGACCGCCCGCTACAAACGCGCGCACTGCTGGTGGCGGTGCTCAATGTGCTGGTGTTCTCCTTCTACGCCGCCGGGCCGTTCATGGTCGGCGACCTGCCCGGCCTGGGCTTCGGCTGGATCGGCCTGGCCATCGCCCTTGCCGGGAGCCTCGGCGCCTTGCTCAACCGACGCCTGCCGCGCACCTGGAACAGCGCTCGCCGGGTACGCCTGGGCCTGGCGCTGGCGGCCGTCGGCGCGACAGCGCAGACGCTGTTGGCCGCCGTCGGATACGCCGAAGGCCTGTACTGGGCGCTGCCAGCCCTGCCGATCTTCGTCGGCTTCGGCGTGGCGATTCCCAACCTGCTGGGTCCGGCGCTGCACGCCTACGACGATTGCCGGGGACGCGCCGGAGCCCTGTTCGGGCTCGCTTACTACCTGCTGATCGGCCTCGGACTGGGCGCGTCCACCCTGCTACCGTTCGACCATCCCTGGCCGCTGGCGGCGTACTGGAGCCTGCTGGGCCTGGTCGCACTGCTGCTGGCCAGGCGGCTGCCGGAATGAAAGCGGCGCCAGGTACGCCCGTGCAAACCGGACGACCGGCCCGGAAAGCCGGATAGGGCGGCCGTCGCGACGCTGCTATGCTGTGATGGCACAGCGCCCACGCGGACCCGCAGAACGTGGCCAGAACGACGCTCGAATCGATCCAGCACGCCATCGAGGTGAATTCGTCCCTGGCCCTTCCCATCGCCCTGGAGAATCTCTCGCGTCTGACCCACCTCGCGCTGCTGACCGTCCCCTTCAACCTGATCCACATCCTGGTGTTTTCCCTCAAGGACTTCCGCCCGGACCTCGGCCATCAGCTCTGGCGCCAGGAAATCATGTACGCCCATGGCGCCATGGCCCTGCTCTTCGGCGGCATCGGCCTGCTCGCGCTATGGCTGCGCCGCCAGCCGCCCAAGCTGTGGCGCATGCGCCTGCTGATCCTGCTGGGCGGCGCAGGGATCATAGGCTTCGGCGTCGCCATCGCCTGCATCGACCAGCGCATCACCAGCAACATCACGCCGCTGCTGCTGGCCTGTTTCGCCTGCGCCATGTTCATCCTGATCCGCCCGGCCTACGCGGTGCCCTTCTACGGTCTGGCGATGCTGGCCTTCGAGGTGGCGATGGACCACGCCCAGGCCGACCCGCAACTGCGCCTGTCGAACCAGGCCAACGGCCTCACCGCGTTCGGCCTCGGCCTGCTGCTGTCGCTGATCCTCTGGCACGGCCACGTGCGCAACCTGCGCCAGCAACGCAAGCTGGAGTTGCAGCGGCAGGAGCTGGAGGAGAAGAATCGCCAGTTGGAGTACCTGGCCGGTCACGACCCCCTGACCGGCCTGTTCAATCGTCGCGAGTTCGACCAGTTGGTGCTCATGGAGCTCGCGCGCATCGCTCGCCAACCGCAGCCGCTGAGCCTGCTGATGGTCGACCTGGATCACTTCAAGTACATCAACGACCGCTATGGGCACCCCTTCGGCGACGAGGTCATCCGCCATGCCGCCAACCTGCTGCGCGGCAATACCCGTAGCAGCGACAGCGTGGCGCGCCTGGGCGGGGAAGAATTCCTCCTGCTCCTGCCCGACACCGCCGAGCAGCAGGCTCGCAGCCTTGCGGAAAAACTCCGCGAACGCCTCGAAGGTACCCCGCTGGCGACGCAGGACGGCGTGCTCTGCCTGACCGCCAGCTTCGGCGTGGCCAGCCTCGACGGAGGCGGCCAGGCCAGCTACGAGCAGCTCTACAGCGCCGCCGACCAGGCTCTCTACCGGGCCAAGAGCAGCGGTCGCAACCGGGTGGAAGTGATTCGCCTGGCCAGCCTCGCGGAAAGCCTGCGGTAACAATTGATCGGCCGGCCCTGACGAGCGGTCGGTCAGCCGCCCGAACCTTGGTTAAGATGGTCCGTGGCGCTCTAGCTCGCCGCTCTTCCTGCCCTTCCGACCTGCCCGACCTCGCCCGGCCCCATGCCGCGGCCTTGCCGTTGGCGTCGTGCGGGAAGACCGGCGCAGCGCCGTTGTCCGCATTACCAGGGGAGAACCATGCTCAAGCACCTGCTCGTGCTCACCTGTGCCCTGCTCGCCAGTTCCTCGGCCCTGGCCCAGGTGATGGCCCGCGACCTGGGCGATTTCGAACTCAAGCTGGCCACCAGTCCGACCCGCAGCATGGCCCAGGGCCTGGTCACCCCGGGCAGCTCCGGCAGTTTCCACGGCGGCCTCGACCTAAGCCACGAAAGTGGCTGGTACATCGGCAACTGGACCTCCAACCTCGACCCCGGCAAGCCCACCGAGATCGACTCCTACGCCGGCTTCAAGCGCCCGCTGAACAACCGCCTGGGCTACGAAATGGGCCTGATCCGCTACAGCCGCCCGGAGCAGCCAGCCAACGACGCAGCCGAACTCTACGGCGGCCTGTCGATCTTCGGCAGCCGGCTCGGCGCGGCCCTGAGCAGCGACCCGGGGCGCAACGACACCACCCTGTTCGCCGACCTCGGGGTCAACCCGCCGTTCGGTTTCGACGTCACCCTGAAGTACGGCAACCATCGCCTGGACAACCCGGCGAGCCTCAGCGGCGGGGGCTACGTGAGCGTCTTCAACGACTGGTCGGTGAACCTCTCGCGGCCCTGGCTGGGCATCGACCTGAACCTGTCCTACAGCGGCACCAGCCTGACCGGCAGCGATTGCAGCGCCTACTCGGGACACAACAGCTACTGCGACACCACATTCATGCTGAAGGCGTCGCGTCCGTTCTTCTGAGTCGTCAGTCGTCCTGGCGGCGGGTACGCTGGGCGAGTTCGTCGAGCTGTTTCTGCTCGCGCTTGTCCTCGGCCTGGCGCGCCTCTTCCAGGTAGCGCTCGACCAGCTTGCGCAGCCCTTCCAGGCGGGCGTATCTCTCCTGCCAGTTGAGCCGCGCCTTGTCCACCGCCTCGCGGTGCCAGGTCACGCTGTTGGCCTGCTGGGCGACGGCGGTCTCCAGTTGCGAGAGGAAGCGCTGGTAGTTCATCAGCCACTGGCCGCTGACGCCCTTCTGGCCCTGGCTGATCCATTGCTGCTGGTAGTCGTTGCGGTAGCGTTCCAGCTCCGCCAGCTTCTGCTGTGCCGCGAGCAATTGCTGCTGGCACCTGCCCAGCTGGGTCGCGGCATCCCGCTCGGCCTTGCTGGCCATGTCCACCACCGGCGCCAGCCGCGCCGCGCGCTTCTCCATGCCTCAGCGCGCCTCAGGCCTGCCCGCCGGCGAGCAGGCTCGCCAGCCGCGCACGGCTTTCCGCCAGGCTTTCGCTTTCGTCGAGGCCCTGGCGCAGGAACTGGCGCATGACCGGGAAGCGAGCGATGGCCAGGTCGGTCTCGGGATCGCCGCCGGCCACGTAGGCACCGACGCTGATCAGATCGCGACTCTGCTGGTAGCGCGACCAGAGCTGCTTGAAGCGCTGGGCGTCGCGCAGGTGCTCGGCCTCGACCACCTGCGGCATCACCCGGCTGATCGAAGCTTCGATATCGATGGCCGGATAGTGGCCTTCCTCGGCCAACCGCCGGGACAATACGAAGTGCCCGTCGAGCACGCCGCGAGCGGCGTCGGCGATCGGGTCCTGCTGGTCGTCGCCCTCGGAGAGCACGGTGTAGAACGCGGTGATCGAGCCGCCACCGGCTTCGGCATTGCCGGCGCGTTCCACCAGCTTCGGCAGCTTGGCGAACACCGATGGCGGATACCCCTTGGTCGCCGGTGGCTCGCCGATGGCCAGGGCGATCTCGCGCTGGGCCTGGGCGTAGCGGGTCAGCGAGTCCATCAGCAGCAATACGTTCTTGCCCTTGTCGCGGAAGTACTCGGCGATCCGCGTGCAGTATTGCGCGGCACGCAGGCGCATCAGCGGCGCGTCGTCGGCCGGCGAGGCGACCACCACGGAGCGCTTGAGGCCTTCCTCGCCGAGGATCTCGTCGATGAACTCCTTCACCTCGCGGCCCCGCTCGCCGATCAGACCGACGACGATGATGTCGGCCCTGGTGAAGCGGGTCATCATCCCCAGCAGCACCGACTTGCCCACCCCGGTACCGGCGAACAGGCCGAGGCGCTGGCCGCGGCCGACCGTGAGCAGGCCATTGATCGAGCGGATGCCGACGTCGAGAGGTTCGCTGATCGGGTGGCGCTTGAGCGGGTTGATCGTCGGGCCGTCCATCGGCACCCAGTCTTCGGCGCGCATCCCGCCCTTGCCGTCGAGGGCGCGGCCGGCGCCGTCGAGCACGCGGCCGAGCATCGACATGCCCATCGGCAGGCGCCCGGTGTCCGGCAGCGGCACGACCCGCGCGCCGGGCGCGATGCCGGCGAGGCTGCCGACCGGCATCAGGTACACCTTGCTACCGGAAAAGCCCATCACTTCGGCCTCCACCTGCACCGGGTGGTAGCCGCTTTCGTTGATCACGTTGCAGCGGCTGCCGACCGCGGCCTGCAAGCCTTCGGCTTCGAGGGTCAGGCCGACCATGCGCAGCAGGCGGCCCTCGACCACCGGCTGCGCCGG
Source organism: Pseudomonas sp. 203-8 (assembly GCF_020708595.1). Lineage (NCBI taxonomy): Bacteria > Pseudomonadati > Pseudomonadota > Gammaproteobacteria > Pseudomonadales > Pseudomonadaceae > Pseudomonas > Pseudomonas sp. 203-8. The sequence goes on from NZ_JAJFDF010000003.1 coordinate 438,627, forward strand.
CAGCGAGACAGCCTCGGTGTAGCCCTCCAGGCGCCTGGCGAAACTGGTTCGCTCAAGGCGCATCGACGTCTCCGGGGGCGTCGAGGTCGATCCGGATGTCGCTGGCCAGCGGATGGGTCGCCTGTTCGCGCTGTTGCTCGAACAGTTGCTTCACTGCCTGCGCCAGGCGCGTCTCGATGGTCGCGTCGATGCGACTGTGCTCGGTCTCGATGCGGCAGCCGCCGGGCAGCAACGAATCGTCCTCGAGAATCCGCCAGCTCTCTTCGTGGCGCTCGCGCAGCGCCTTGACCCGCTCGAAGTCCTGCGGGTTGACATGGATACGGATGTTCGCCGCGCCCATCGGCAGCAGCTTCAGAGCCTCGCGCAGGACCTGGCGGACATGGCTGGAGTCCATGTGCAGTTCGCGCTGGATCACTTGGCGGGCAACGTGGTTGACCAGGTTGACCATGCCCTGCTCGATCAGGGCGTCCTGCTCGGCGATGGGTTCCAGAAGCTGCGTCATCAGACGCTCGAGACTTTGCAGACGCTCCTTCAGCGCCTCCTCGGCTTCCTGCCGCGCCTTCAACTGGCCGGCGTGGAAACCGTCGCGCTCGCCGGTGGCGAAGCCTTCGTTGTAGGCGTCCTGGCGGATCGCCTCGATCTCCTCCAGCGTCGGCGGCTTGACGGTCTCCAGCTCGACCTCTTCCACCGCCGGCGGCGCCGGCGCGGGTTCGGCGACCGCGGGCACCTGCGGCGCGGCAACGGCCGGCTCGTCGCGCGGCTCGTCGAAGCTCGGCAACGACCAGAGGCCGAAGGCCGCCACGTCCTTGCCGCGGATCAGTTCGCTGGGATTGTCTTTGTCCTTGTCGTGGGGGACCACCTCAGATCATCTCCTCGCCACCCTTGCCGCCCAGCACGATATCGCCGGACTCGGCCATGCGCCGGGCAATGGTGAGGATTTCCTTCTGCGCACCTTCCACTTCGCTGACCCGTACCGGCCCCTTGGCCTCCAGGTCGTCGCGCAGCAGCTCGGCGGCACGCTTGGACATGTTCTTGAAGACCTTCTCGCGGATCGCCTCGTCGGAGCCCTTGAGCGCCAGCACCAGTACGTCCGAGGAGACTTCCCGGAGCAGCGCCTGGATGCCACGGTCGTCGACGTCGGCGAGGTTGTCGAAGACGAACATCAGGTCCTCGATCTGTCCGGACAGGTCTTCGTCGACCTCGCGGATCGAATCCATCAGCTGGCCTTCGATGGAGCTGTCGAGGTAGTTCATGATGTCCGCCGCGCGCTTGACCCCGCCCATGGTGGTGCGGGTGGCGTTGGAATTGCCGGCGAACTGCTTCTCCAGGATCAGGTTGAGTTCCTTCAGCGCCGAGGGCTGCACGGTGTTCAGCGAGGAGACGCGCAGCACGATATCCAGGCGCACCTTGTGGTCGAAATGGCTGAGCACCTCGGCGGCCTGGTCGGGATCGAGGTAGGCGACCACGATGGCCTGGATCTGCGGGTGTTCGTAACGGATCACGTCGGCCACGGCACGCGGCTCCATCCACTTCAGGCTGTCCAGGCCGCTGGTGCTGCCGCCGAGGAGGATGCGGTCGATCAGGTTGTTGGCCTTGTCCTCGCCGAGGGCCTGGGTGAGCATCTTGCGGATGTAGCCGTCGGCACCGACGCCGAGGCTGGTCTGGTCGCCGACCACTTCGACGAACTCGCCCATCACCTGCTCGACCTGTTCGCGATGCACGTTGCGCATCGACGCCATGGCCACGCCGACCCGCTGCACCTCTTTCGGTCCCATGTGCCGCAGCACCTGCGCCGCGTCGGTCTCGCCGAGCGACAGGAGCAGGATGGCGGCCTTGTCGACCTTGGTCAGTTTGGCGGCGAGACGATTCTCACTCATGGCGCTTACTCATCGGCGTTGATCCACTCTTTCACGACCTGGGCGACGCGGCCCGGGTCCTGTGCGACCAGGTTCTTGATCGCGTTCAATTGCGCATCATACCCCTCCGTGGGGCTCGGCAGGAGGATGCTCGACGGCCCGCCGATGCTCACCCGGTCGTCGGCCAGCGAGCCTTCCAGGCCACTCTCGCCCAGCGCCAGGTCGCCGTCGCGACCGCCGCCGCCGGCCAGCGACTTGCCCTTGCCGCCGCCGGTGATGTTGCTCAGCACCGGACGCAGCACACCGAACACCAGGACCAGGATGAACAGCACGCCGAGCACCTGCTTGACGATGTCCCAGAACCACGGCTGCGAGTAGAACGGAATGCTGTCGATCTCTTCGGCCTGGGCCGGGGCGAACGGCGCGTTGATCACGCTGACGCTGTCGCCGCGGCTGGCGTCGTAGCCCACCGAATCCTGTACCAGGCGGGTGAAGCGCGCCAGTTCGTCGGCGCTCCAGGGCTGGTGGCTGACCTCGCCGGTCTTCGCGTCGACCTTCATCTGGTCGTCCAGCACCACCGCCACCGACAGTCGGCGCAAGCGCCCCTGCTGCTGCTTGGTGTAGCTGATCGAGCGGTCCAGTTCGTAGTTGCGGGTGGTCTGGTCGCGCTTGTCGGTCGGGTACGGCGCCAGCTCCGGCTTGCCGGTCTTCGGATCGATGATGGTCTGGCCGTTGGCGTCCTTCAGCGGCTGGCCCGGCGCGACGTAGTCGGCCGGCGCGCTGGCGGTGGCCTGCTGCGGCGCGCTGGCCGGGCCCGGCGGCTGGTTCGACAGCGCCCCCGGCACGCCCTGCGGGCCGGACGAATTCTGCCGTTCCTCGTTGTTGCGTTGCTCGCTGCGCAGGGCCGGCTGGTCCGGGTTGTACATCTCCGAGGTCGACTCGACCGCGCTGAAGTCAACGTCGGCGGACACCTCGGCCTTGTAGCGACCGTTGCCCAGCACCGGTTGCAGGATATTGTGCACGCGCTGGGTGAGCAGGCCTTCCATGCGCCGGGTGAAGTCGAACTGCTTGCCGGCCATGGTCAGCTCGGAGAGTTCCTGCTGGTCGGAGAGCAGGTTGCCCTTCTGGTCGACCACGGTGACCTGCGACTTGTCCAGCTCCGGCACACTGGTGGCGACCAGGTTGACGATCGCCATCACCTGGCTCGGCTCCAGGCTGCGACCCGGATACAGCTCGACCAGCACCGAGGCGCTGGGCTTGCGGTCGTCGCGGACGAACACCGAACTCTTCGGGATCGCCAGGTGCACGCGGGCGGCCTTGACGTTGTTCAGGCTCGACACGGTGCGCGCCAGCTCGCCTTCCAGGCCGCGGCGGTAGTTGGTGGCTTCCATGAACTGGCTGGTGCCCAGCGCCTGTTCCTTGTCGAGGATCTCGAAACCGACGTTGTTGTCGGTCGGCGCCACGCCGGCGGAGGCCACCTTCATGCGTGCCCGGCCGAGGTCGTCGGCCTTGACCAGCAGCGCGCCGGAGTTGGGTTCGACCTTGTAGGGAATGTCCGCCGCGGTCAGCGCTTCCACCACACGGTTCGCGTCGACCCCGTTGAGGCTGCCATAGAGCGGCTTGTAGTCCGGCTGCTGGGACCAGAGCACGACGGCGAAGCCGATCGCCACGCTGGCGGCGAGACCGACCAGCAGGCCGATCTGGCGCAGCATGGTCATCTCGGAAAGGTTGTCGAGGAACGACAGTCCCGGGAAGGATTTCTTCAGCATCCCGGCACCGCCGCTCTTGGCGGGAACCTGGCTGTCGATCAGTGCATCGGCCATGAACTAGTTATCCTCGCGCCGCTCAGACCGGCATCTGCATGATGTCTTGGTAGGCCTGGACCAGTTTGTTGCGCACCTGGGTCATGGCCTGGAACGACACGCTGGCCTTCTGGCTGGCGATCATCACGTCGGTCAGGTCGACGCCGCTCTGGCCGACCTCGAAGGCGTTGGCCATCGCGGTGGAGGCCTGCTGGGTCTCGTTCACCTTGTCCACGGCCTGGGAGAGCATTTCCGAAAAGCTCGGCGCCCCCGCTTCGGCCGGCGCCTGAACCGGTTTGGCCTTGGCCATGGCTTCCATTTGCATGGAACGCATTTCCAGCATCAGACGATTGAACTCGACACCCTGACTCATGACTCTTCCTCCAACAGCCGCGGCTTTTTTGACGCCGCCCGGCACTTTGCAGAGGAGTTAGCAACAAGGGTGCCAAGTCGACCCCAAGGCCCGGCATCGGCGTTCGCCGCCAATGCCCGCGACCGCTGCAGGGTCCGTCCCTGCTCCGGTTATCGGCAGGCGCGCACGCTCGAACAGCCCCGGGCGACGACCGGCGGCGGACGCAAAAGGCCCGCACGAGGCGGGCCTGGGGAACATGGCGAGCACTCAGATGGCGTAGAGATAGGCCTCCACGTCCATCCCCGCGTCGCGCATCTGGGCGAGCTTGTAGCGCAGGGTCCGTGGGCTGATGCCAAGGCGTTCGGCAGCCTCCTTGCGGCGGCCGCGCTCGGTGCGCAGGGTATCGATGATCACCTGGAATTCGCGGCGGCGCAGGTCGTCGCCCAGCGCGCCGCTAGCGTCCTGGCCTGCGGCCGGCGACGGAATCTCGACGCTCGGCGGGGTGGCCGGTGGCATTGCCGGCATGGGCACCGGCACCGGGGCCGCGAGCGGCATACCGATCGGCGCGGTGAGGCACAGGTCGGCGGGCTGGATCAGGCCGCCCTGTTGCAGGATCAACGCACGCTGGATGGCGTTGTCGAGTTCCCGTACGTTGCCCGGCCAGGCATGCCGGACCAGGCACTGGGCGGCCTCGGGGCCGAGCGCCACCGCGCCGAGGTTCATCTTGCGGCTGTGCTTGCGCAGCAGACGCTCGGCCAGCGGCAGGATGTCCGCAGGGCGTTCGCGCAGCGGCCGCCAGGCCAGCGGGAAGACCGACAGGCGATAGTAGAGGTCCTCGCGGAAACGCCCCGCCGCGACTTCCGCCGCGAGGTCGCGGTTGGTCGTGGCAAGCACGCGGATATCCAGGTTGATCGGCTTGCGCGCACCGACCCGCTCCACCTCGCGCTCCTGCAATACGCGCAACAGCTTGGCCTGCAGGCCGAGGGGCATTTCAGATATCTCGTCGAGAAGAATGGTGCCGCCGTCGGCCAGCTCGAACTTGCCGGGCTGGGCGGCAATGGCGCCGGTGAAGGAACCTTTCTCGTGGCCGAACAGGGTGGCCTCGAGCATGTTGTCCGGGATCGCCGCGCAGTTGATCGCGATGAACGGCTTGCCGGCACGCGGCGATTGCTGGTGGATATAGTTGGCCAGGACTTCCTTGCCGGTCCCGGACTCGCCGGAGATCAGCACGGTGGAATCGCTGCGCGCGACCCGCGCGGCCAGTTCCAGCAACTGCCGGCTGGCCGGCTCCAGGGCCACCGGACCATCCTCCTCGCTGCCCGGCAACTGGCCCAGCGCATGGCGTGCCACCAGGTCGAGCAGCGCCCGCGCCTCGAACGGCTTGACCAGGTAGTCGGCGGCGCCCTGGCGCATCGCCTCGACGGCGCGATCGACCGCGCCGTAGGCGGTCATCAGCAACACCGGCAGGTGCGGGTAGCGCGTACGGATCAGGCCGAGCAACTGGTGTCCGTCCATGCCCGGCATGTTCACGTCGCTGATCACCAGGCTGAAGGCTTCGCGGGCCAGGACCGGCAGCGCCGCCTCCGCCGAGTCCACGGCGACGAACTCGTGACCGCCCAGCAGCAGGGTGTCGCTGAGGGCTTCGCGTAGTGCGCGGTCGTCTTCGACCAGCAAGACTTTGGCTGCCATGGGGTTACTCCTGAATCGCAGAAAGAGGCGCCGCCGGAATCAGCGGCAGGATCAAGGTGGCGCAGGTGCCGCGCCCCGGCCGAGAGCGCAACTGCAATTGCCCCTGGTGGGCGCGCGCCACGGCCTTGACCACCGCCAGGCCGAGCCCGGTACCGGTGGTCTTGGTGGTGAAGAAGGGTTCGCCCAGGCGCGCCAGGGTCGCCGGGTCCATGCCCGGTCCGTTGTCGCTGACGCTGAGGCGCAGGCTGTCAGCGCGGGCATAGAGATGCACCTTCAGGCGCAGTTCGAGCCCGCAGGCCTGGATCGCGTTCTCCACCAGGTTGAGCACGGTGCCCACCAGGGTGTCGCGATTGCACAGCAGCTCGCCGCCGCGCGCCTCGCACTGCCAACGCACCTGGAGCCCCTGGACATGGACTTCGGCCGCCGCGCGCAGGCTGTCGAACAGCGCCTTCGGCGCCACCCGGTCGGTCAGCGGCAGCTCGCCGCGGGCGAACACCAGCATGTCGCGTACCTGATGCTCCAGTTCGTGCAGGCGCTCCTTCAGGCGCCCGGCGAAGCGTTGCTGCTGGTCGGTCGGCAGCGCCTGCTCGCTGAGGTGCCCGGCATAGAGCAACGCCGCTGACAACGGCGTGCGGATCTGGTGGGCCAGCGAGGCGACCATCCGCCCCAGCGCCGACAGGCGCTCGTGGCGCGCCAGTTGCTCCTGGAGACGGCGGGTATCGGTAAGGTCGTTGAGCAGGATCAGTTGACCCGGTTCGCCGTTCAGCGAGCGGGTGGCGATGGACAGGCGACGTCCGTCGCGCAGGGAAATCTCGTGGCCGTCATCCTCGCGCGGAGCGAAGCAGCGGGCGATCACCTCGCGCCAGAGCATGCCCACCAACGGTTCGCCAAGCAGGCCCAGGGCCGCCGGGTTGGCCTCGCGGACCACACCATGGGCATCGATGACGATGACGCCGCCGGGAAGCAGGTCGAGCAGGCTCTGCAAGCGGTTCGCCAGGCGCTCCTTTTCCGCCAGCTCCTCCATGCGCTGCGCGCTGACCAGGGCCAGTTGCCCTTTCAGCTCGGTAACGCGCTCCTCCAGCAGGCTATAGGACTCGCTGAGCTGGCTGGACATCTGGTTGAACAGCGCGAAGGCCTGCTCGAGGCCGGCGCGGCTGGTGGCCTCGGCCGTATCGGCTGGCTGCTCGGGGAAGGCGTGGAGGGCTGGTTGCATTGCGTTTCTCTCGGTCGGCGCGACGTCATGGTTCTGTCGGTCGACGGAGATATAGCAATACCCGTGCCTAAATTTTTTTCATTTGAAAATCAAAGCGTTGCGAAACGACCTGTCAATCATCCGACAGGTCGTCGTCGCGCCGGCTCATGCCGTACTTGCGCATCTTCTCCACCAGCGTGGTGCGACGGATGCGCAGGCGTTCGGCGGCCCGCGCGACCACTCCGCCGGCGTCGTCGAGGGCCTGCTGGATCAGGCCCTGCTCGAGGTTGGCCAGGTAGTCCTTGAGGTCCAGGCCTTCGGCCGGCAGCATCGCCGGCGCGTCCATTCCCGGCAGCCCGGCGTTGATCGCCGCGCGCTCTTCCAGCTCTTCGCGCAGGCTGCTGGCGAGTTGCTCGTCCTCGTCGTCGACATGGCGGAATTTCTTCGGCAGTTCGCCGACCCCGATCACCCCGTAGGGATGCATGATCGCCAGGCGCTCCACCAGGTTCGCCAGTTCGCGGACGTTGCCCGGCCAGTCGTGGCGGCAGAGCGACATGATCGCTGCCGAGTTGAAGCGGATCGACCCGCGCTTCTCATGCTCCATCCGCGAGATCAGTTCGTTGAGCAGCAGGGCGATGTCTTCCACCCGCTCGCGCAGCGGCGCCATCTCGATGGGGAATACGTTGAGGCGGTAGTAGAGGTCTTCGCGGAAAGTGCCGTCCTCGATCATCTTCTCGAGGTTCTTGTGGGTCGCGGCGATGATCCGCACGTCGACGTTCTGCGTCTTGTTGCTGCCGACCCTTTCGAAGGTGCGCTCCTGCAGCACGCGCAGCAGCTTGACCTGCATCGGCAGCGGCATGTCGCCGATCTCGTCGAGGAACAGGGTGCCGCCGTTGGCCAGCTCGAAACGTCCGGCACGACTGGTGATGGCACCGGTGAAGGCGCCCTTCTCGTGGCCGAACAATTCGCTTTCCAGCAGTTCCGCCGGGATCGCCCCGCAGTTCACCGGGACGAAGGGCCCCTCGCGGCGCTTGGAATGGTAATGCAGGTTGCGCGCCACCACTTCCTTGCCGGTGCCGGACTCGCCGAGGATCAGCACGCTGGCATCGGTATCGGCGACCTGCTGCATCATCTGCCGCACCTGCTGGATCGCCCGGCTGGTGCCGACCAGGCTGCGGAACAGGTTCGGCTCGCGGGAGCGGCCGCGCTCGCGGGCCTGGTCGTACATCTCGCGGTAGACCTGGGCGCGATGCAGGGAGTCGAGCAGCTTGTTGTAGCTGGGCGGCATCTCCAGGCTGGCGAGCACCCGGCGGCGCAGCTCTTCCGGCCAGTCGGCCGGGGCCGGCTCGCCGATCAGCAGGATCGGCAGGTACTCGTCCCAACTGGCCAGCTGCTTCAGCAGCTCTACCGCCCCGCCCTTCGACTCGACGCTGCCGAGCAGCACGCACAGGGCTTCGCGACTGTTGCTCAGGCCCGCCGCTACCTCTCGCCAATCCTCGCTGTTGCAGGTCAGCTGATCTTCGCCGAGGAAGTTGAGAATGACTGCCAGGTCGCGACTGCGATCGAGATTGTCGTCAATCAGCAAGAGTTTGGTTTCGCGCCACATTTTGATCAGCTGCCTTGCATCGAATGGGTCTCGCTCGACCCGAAAGAGGGCTGGGACTAATGCCTATTTCTAATAAGCAGCCAGCATTTGGCCACTAGTTAAGTCAAATGTGAACGATTAGTCAATTTTATGGCGTGTTTTTTTTGCTGTTTCCGACAGGGAGAGGCAATAAAAAACCCCTACAGACCGCATGGAAAGCAGTACTGGCAGGGGTTTTGGGGGATATGTAAATTTTTCCGAAAAGCCTTGCGCCAAAGTAACGGCACAAAGCCATGAAAAACTTATCCGAACATCTGGTAGACCTTGGCGCCTTTACTCGCACGCTGCAGACCGGTCAGCTCCGCACCGATCGCTTCGCGCTGCTGCCGGCAAGCGCTGAGCATATCGTTGTACAAGCTGAGCAACTGCTCCAGGCTCACGCGCAAGGCCTGCTCGTCGCGCTCGTCATCATGCATGGCCTGGTCGATCTTGACCTGACAGACCTGATCCAGCTCACCGATGGCATCCCAGTTGCCGGCCTGCAACGCATCGGCCAGGGCGAGTCGGGTTTCATCCAGTTGTTGCGTGGCTTGGCTCATAACCGATCCCTTTACATCTCTTTCAGTGCGAAATACCGTCCCAACCGGACTTCACTTCCAACAACAGGGCGCTGACTTCGTCTAGCAGGCTGGTATCGTTGCTGGTATTGGCCTCGACCAGACGAGCGATCATGTACTCGTAGAGACGATCCAGATTGCCGGCCAGCTCGCCACCACGCTCGCTGTCCAGCGCTTCGCGAAGGCCGCCGATGATGCCGATGGCCTTGCCGATCAGGATCCCCTTTTCCGGGATCTGCTCCCGCTCCATCGCACCACGCGCCTGGGCCAGACGCTCCAGACCACCCTGCATGAGCAGTTGGATCAGACGGTGCGGGTTGGCATCGGAAACCTGAGCCTCGATGCTGACCTGCTGGTATTGCTTCATCGCTTTCATCGCGTACATGGACCGCTCCCAGTGGGCTTCGCTATGACCAAGTTATCGGCAAGGAGCGCGGGAGCTTTACGGTGGGCGGGAGGTTTTTTTGCCGGCGATACGGCCTTGGGCCGCACCGCCAGCCAGCGGATCAGGTCTTCTTGCCGCTGCCGTAAGGCAGGCTGGCGAGGTTGTCCGTGATGCTCTTCTGACGCTTGGTCATTTCATCCTGCATCGCGGAAAGCAGGTTGAACTGAGTGGTCAGTTTCTCCTGCAGCGCCGCCAGCCGCTTGGCCAGATCAGCCTTCTGCGTGTCGACGTTGCTGAGGGTCTTCTGCAAGGTCGTGGTGCGCTGGTCGAGAATCCCCTGGGCGTCGGTGTAGGGCTTCATCTTATCGCCCAGGCGCTTGGCCAGGCCGGTATCGCCGGTGAAGTAGCTGGCAACGCCTTCGAAGTCGGCGCTGATCGCCTTGTCGAGCTTCTTCTCGTCGATCTCCAGCGTACCGTCCTTGGTCGTGGTGATTCCGAGGGCGGCAAGGTTGCGTACGCTGCCGTTCTCGTTGGAGGCGATCAGTTCGCTGCGCATGGTGTTGACCAGCGCACGGACGGAGGCATCGCCGAGCAGAGCACCAGTGACCGGATTCTTGTCTTCGCCGACCTTGGTCACCACGGTCTGTTCGTTGATGAACTTGGTGAGGGTGTTGTAGGCCTCGACGAACTTCTTGACGTTGTCCTTCACCCCGGCATCGTCCCGGGAAACAGTCAGGGTGATCGGCTTGCCGGCTTCGGTGACGGCTTTCACGTCGAAGCTGACGCCGTCAATGACGTCGCTCACGCTGTTGGAGGCGATGCTGCGCTTGAGGCCGTCGACGGTGATTTCACCGTTTGCCGCCTTGGTCACGTAGCCGGCAGCGGCGCCGTCGCTGAGCTTGGGAGCCGTCGCGGGATCGAAGGCCAGTTGACTGAGCGACGTATTGCCGCCGCTGCCGTCATCGCTGACCTCGACCTTGATGTCCTTGCCGTCGCCGGTCTTGGTGCTGCTCAGCACCAGACGCGAGCCGGAGTTGTCGGTAATGATGGTGGCGCTGACGCCCGCTTCCTTGCCGGCCTGATTGATGGCGTCACGCATGCCGGCCAGCGTGTTGTTGCTGGAGTCGACGGTGATCGCCGGCAGCTTGGTGTCGCCGACGGAGATGTTCAGCGTACCGCTGTTGAACTTGGCATTGGCCGGGTCGGCGATGGCCTGGAGGGCAATCTTGCTGCTGGTGGCAAGGCTGTTGACCTGGATCTGGTAGGTGCCAGCCACCGCGCTCTGGGTGGCGCTCGCCTTGAGAATGTCTTCGTTGGAAGACTTGGCGGTGCGCGCCATGAACACAGCATTGCTGTTCAGCGCCGTGAGCGCCGTCTGGAACGCGCTGATCGCACTCTTGAACTGGCCCAGGGCAGTGAGACGAGTAGTGGTGGTCTTCTCCAGGGTGGCGAGCTGGTTGGTCTTAGCCGCGCCCTCCAGGTTCACCATCTTGTTCACCAGATCGGTGTAATCGGTCGAGCCTACTCCTATCGAGATACCGGCCATAATCCATCTCCGTCAAAAAACCGTGCATGTACTGCCCTATCCCTTCGATAGGGCAAGCACCATGCCAAGTCGTTCAACCCGCGCGTCAGGCGCGGGTTTCGAACAGGACACTGCGTACGTCGTCGAGCCGGGCGGCAAGTTTTAGTACTTCTTCGGAAGGGATTTGCCGCACGACTTCGCCCGAGTCACCGTCGATCACCTTGACCACGACCTGGCCAGAGGAGTCGTCGATGCTGAAGTTCAAGTTGCGCTTGACGCTCTGCACGAAAGACTGGATGTCGCTGACGGCGAGCCCCAGGTCATCGCGAGATTCGCTGGCCTCCCGGGAAGCCGTCACTTCCGGCAACGGTTTGCCGCTGCCATCCGCTGCGCTGCGCGGCGCAAAGATATCGCCGCTGGCCTCCGGGGCCCTGCCGGTCTTGAACGTAGAAAGGGAAGTGATATTTCCGACGTCCATTTCTCATGCCTCGCAAAGGGAAAAGGGAGGAAGGGTCACCCCTTCCTCCCAGTACCGCGTGAGTGACCGTTCCCGGGCTTAGCGCAGCAGGCTCAGGACCGCCTGCGGCAGCTGGTTGGCCTGGGCCAGGATCGCGGTACCGGCCTGTTGCAGCACCTGGTTCTTCGACAGCGCCGCGGTTTCGGCAGCGAAGTCGGTGTCCTTGATGCGGCTACGAGCGTTGGTAGCGTTTTCCGAGATGTTGGTCAGGTTGTCGATGGTGTTCTTGAAGCGGTTCTGAACAGCACCGAGGTCGGCACGCTGGGCGTCGATCGCAGCCAGGGCGTTATCGACTACCGCGATGGCGTTCTGGGCGCCGTCGGCAGTGGAGATGTCGACGCTGGCAACGCTGCTCTTCTGCGCGGCGCTGGCGTTGCCGAAGACCTGCGAAGCCTGGGTGCCGGTACCGCTGACCGAGTAGGCGGTCGGCGAGTTCAGTTGCACGTAGCCGGTCACGACGGTGGTGGTAGCGGCAGTACCGGCAGCTACCACGTTCTTGGCGGCCGCTTCGAACTTGCCATCGGAACCCTGGACCTTCACTGCGACCTGACCGGCAGTAGCGGTACCGGTCTGCGCACCGAACTTGACGTTCTCGCCGGTAGCGGAGGTGATGGTCAGTACACCCTTGTCGTTGATGCTGGCGGTGATGCCCAGCTTCGACGAGTTGGAGTTCAGTTGGTCGGCCAGATCCTGAGTGGAGGTCACGCCTGCCAGGCTCACGGTGTTGCTGCCAACGGTTACGTCGAAGTTCAGCGAACCACCGGTCACGCCGCTGACATCAGCGGTGAACACGGTACGGGCACGAGCCGACAGGTTCGGGATGGCACCGTCCATCTTCTCGGCGATGGCCTTGGCGCTATCGCCGGCGGCGATGGCGATGTTCTTCACCTGACCGCCACCGACCAGGTTGACGGTGCCCGAGGCGATGCCCGAAGCGGTCGCGGTGCCCGCTACGCTGGCGACGGTACCCGCGCCGTTGCTGCCGACCTGGTAAGAACCGATGGCGCTGGCAGAGGCATTCTGCAGGCTGATGTCAATGGTCTCGTAGGCGTTGGAACCGACCTGGAAGCTGGTGGTGCCGAAGGAGCCGTCGAGCAGCTTGCGGCCACCGAAGGTGGTGGTATCGGAGATACGGGTCAGTTCGGCCTGTTGCGCAGCGACTTCTTTCTGCAGGGCGGCACGGTCGGCGTCGCTGTTGGAGCCGTTGGCGGATTGCAGGGCCAGGTCGCGGATACGCTGCAGGATATTGGTGGACTGCTGCAGGGCACCTTCAGCGGTCTGCGCCAGGGAGATGCCGTCGTTGGCGTTGCGGGTGGCAACGTTCAGACCGCTGATCTGGTTGGACAGGCGGTTGGAGATCTGCAGGCCGGCAGCATCGTCCTTGGCGCTGTTGATGCGGTAGCCGGTGGTCAGACGCTGCAACGAGGTGTTGAGGTCGTTGGAAGAAGCATTCAGGTTGCGCTGAGTGTTCAGGGAAGCAATGTTCGTGTTGACTGTAAGGGCCATGGTGATTTCCTCCAAAGGACCTATTTCGGTTACCTGAGCTTGCGATCTCTCGGCCTGCTTGCTCAGGTGCCCCAAGAATTCGCGTTCATGGTGTTTATCGGCGTTTCCCGGCGGAGCTTTAGAGAAAAAATCAACATTTTCTTTTTCTCTTCCTCTTCAGTGGGTTACATGCTTCGAAGAGGACTCGCCAATATCGGTCCTGAACCGCCTCCGGTTGGTCCGACAGAGGGTGGAAGTTCCGACACCCATTGCATCGACCCCCCGGCGATTTTCTTTAGCCCTCCCGTGCAACGGGACACGGGCATGAAAAAAGGCCGATGGCTTGCGCCACCGGCCTCGTTCGAGAAAACCCCGGATTCAGTCCGGCAGCCAGGCTGCCGCCCATGCCTCGAGATGCGCGCCTTCGAGCATCCAGTCGCGGCGCACCGCCTCGCGCAACTGCGCGCCGGCTGCGGCGTTGGCGTCCGCATCGGCCAGGTGCGAGCGGATCGCCTCCAGCCAGTCCCTGGAACGGTTCTTCACCCGCGTGACCGGGAGACTGTCGCGATAGCAGAGCACGTCGCTGCAGATCACCGGGAAGCCGAGCACGCCGTACTCCAGGAGGCGCAGGTTGCTCTTGCACTCGTTGAAGCGGTTCTGCTCCAGCGGCGCCAGGGCGAGATCGAGGTCGAGGCTGGCCAGGTAGGCGGGATAGCGTTCGATCTCCACCCCCGGATGGTATTCGCGCACATAGGGACGCAAGGCATCCGGGCAGAATCCGAAGAACACCCAGTCCACCTCGTCCGCCAGCTCGCGCACGACCTCGGCGATCACCTCGAGATCGCCGCCATGGCCGATCCCGCCGGCCCATCCGACCCGTGGCCGCTCTGCGTCCCGGCGCCGACTGGAAAGGTCGCGCCACCAGGGCAACGGAAGGCGGTTCGGCACGACCCGGATGTCCCCGTGCATGCGCCGGAATGCCTCCGCCAACGGTTCGGTCGAGACCACGAAACGGTCCGCCAGGCCCAGGGCACGACCGAGGATCTGGCGAATGTCGCCGGGCATCTCGGCCCGATGCAGGCTCTTCAGCGGCAGCTCGGGCAGATAGTCGTCCAGTTCGTAGACCCGGAAGGCGCGGTTGAACGACTGCATCCGGGAAATGGCCCGCAACTGCTCTTCGCTGATCTGCCGCTGGAGAATCACGCTGTCGACCTCCAGGCGCTCCAACGCCACCGGCTGCAGGAGCGACTCGCTGAGCATGCCGTCCAGCAGGCCGGCGTCGTGCAGCGCGCGGAACGGCTGACGCACGCGATAGTGGCCACAACCGTAGGGATCGGCAGGATGCGCCAGGACCCGCGGCAGCGGCGACCGTCCGAACAGCGGTTGCCAGGCCGGTACCTCGGGGCGCTCCAGGGCGAACCCGGCCCCCTCCAGGCTGAGATTGCGGTTGTACGCGGGATCCCGCGCCAATGCCGGTAGCCAGCGCCGGTAGAGCGACTCATCGGCCTCCATGGAAGGCAGCTCGACGTTTCCGTTCTGGGCCAGGATTGCATAGGGCGTCCACACCGACAGGTAGCCGAGCTGGCGGGCACGCAGGCTGAAATCGACGTCGGCGTGGCCATGAGCGAAGTCGTTCTCGTCGAAGCCGCCGAGTTCGTCGTGCAGCGAGCGCTTGAACAACAGGCAGGAAGCCGACAGAGCCGTGTGATTCTGGACGACCAGCAGGCGATGCATGTAGCCGGCGCTGTCTCCCGCCTCGCCGGCGAACGCGCGGCCCGCCGTGCCGCCCAGGCCAAGCACCAGGCCCGCCTCGCGAATCGTTCCGTCCAGGCCCAGGAGCTTGCCGCCGACCGCCCCGACCTCCGGGCGGTGGCCGTGGTTGAGCAACTCGCGCAACCAGTCCGGACGAAGGGCCACGACCCCCGCCCCCAACGACAGGAGGAATTCGCCTCGGGCCTCGGCCACGCAGAGGTTGAGGCACCCGGCAAGGCTCGAAGCCTGCGGGCTGAGCACCCGGATCTGCTCGCTCCCCAGTCCCTGGACCGCCTCCAGCCAGGCGGCCATGTCGGGCGCCAGCGGGCCGGAGGCGACCAGCAGTAATTCGTAGGACGGGTAGTCGGTGTTCTCCAGGAAGCTTTCCACGCTGCGCTGGAGAGCGCTCAGGCTGTCTCCCACGGGAAGCAGCAGGGACACTGCCGGCGTCCCCGGATAGTCGTAGGCGATGCGGTTGATCACCGCCAGCCGGCCCGGCTCGATTCGATGCGGAACCCCGAGGCGGTTCAGGTGCTCGTCAACCACGCTCGCGATGAACGGGCGCACGGCGGCGCTCGCCAGCCATTCTCCGAAGGCGCGAGCGCTGTGGTAGAGGACCTCGGCGAGATGGCCGATACGATCCAGGCCCTCCCGCTCCGCCAGGCGGAACATGAAGTCCTGCAACGCCAGATCGCCGAAGCCTTCCTGCAAGCCGCCCTGCGCCAGCAAGGCGGCACGCTGGAAGGCCAGGGAACGACCGCAGTAGGGGTAGCTGCGCAGAAGGTCGAGGTTGAAGTCGGGCTTCAGCAACGGTGCCTCGTAGCGTCCGTCGCACACATGGTCTTCATCGCTGTAGCAGCACAGCAGCGCGGTTTCCGTACGGATCTTTTCCGCCAGCAGGAGCAACGCGGAACGCGCCAGTTCGTCTCCGGCATGGATGACGATCAGCCAGTCGGCGTCGCTGGCGGCCGCCGCCAGGTTGATCCGCTCGGCGGCGGAACCACCCTCGGCCAGCCACGCCAGGCCCTTGCGCGCAAACGCCGGGGCTCTGCCCAGTATCCGCGTGCGCCAGGCCGGCAAGGCCTGGCCGTCGATGCTCGCCAGGCTGCGCTGGAGGTCTGCGTCCTCGGCCTCCTCGGCAAGCACCAGGACTTCGATCCGCGAGTCGCGTCGCAAAGCGTCGATGAAGGGACGGTAGCGGGCCGGCTCCACTTCGCGCCCGTGCAGCCAGGTCTCGTATTCGCTGCGGAAGTCCTCCCCCGCCTCCGGGCTCGCTGCGCCGGCCGCGAGGGCCGCGCAATAGTCTCCCGGCGCCGGCTGGAACGCGGTCTGGAGCAGCAGGGAGACCGGCGTGGAAACGCCTTCGAAAGCCGGATAGCTGCCGTCGCACTCCAGTTCGATCGTCATGCCACCGCGTTCGTCACCCCGGAACGGCAGGACCAGCGACTTCGCTCGCGCGTCCTCGACGCTCACGCGGCTGAAGAGCTGGCCGTTGAGGCACACGCGCAACTGGAACGGGAAGCGGTCGTAAAGCTGGCTGGCGAAGGGCGTGACCTGCAGGACGACCTGGCGCTGGCGCAGCGGCAGGCCCGACACGCAAGGAACCGCGCGCAGCCGAGCGCGCGCGCAGAGCATATGCACGTCGCCCTGGCGCAACAGTCCCTCTTCGGCGAACAGGTTCAACTGCCCGACGGGCCATTCGACCGGCGCCTCGGCTGCCGCCACGGCGCGCAGCCACAACGGCTGCTCCGCTTCGTCCGGCAGGTCGGCCAGTTCCTCGCGCAACAGCGCGGGCGCCAGCAGACGCCAGGCCGGCTTCGGCTGCAGGCGGGCGAGCAACCTGTGCAGGCGGCGAGCGCTCCAGTCGGTTTCGCCAGCGGGCCCGGCCTCGCGCTCTTCCAACGCCAGCCGGGCATGCCGCAACTGGCCCATGGCGATGGCCGGCAGGAGCGCGCTTACCTGATGCGCGCTGCCCGGCAGCAACTGGCCGTCGTCTTCCACCAGAAGCACCGCCGAAGCCCTGCGTTCGAGCGTGGCAGCCTCCGCGTCGCACCAGGCCCGCCACGAATCGAAGCGCCGCACGTCGGCCGGCAATGCCGCGCCGGACGGAGCGATCAGGTCGATACGGCGATGGGCGAAGCAGGCCGCATAATGTTCGGCCAGGCGCTGCCCGCCATCCGCAGCGGCCCGCGCGTCGAGCACGATCTGCAAGCGCGGCGCCTCGGCGATCGCTGCGGCGACCCTCTGGACGCTGCGTCCGTCGCGAAACCGGCCGTACAGCTGCTGCGTGCGGTTCTCCTGGGTATCGCGACTCTCCGCGTGCCGGGTAAAGGCATTGGCCAGCAGGTCGAGCAGTTGCTCGTCGTCGGCGAACTCCAGTCCGATATCGCGCCAGGCGTTCCCTGGAGCCTCCGGGTTGTAGGCCCAGCGGGCGATCCGCTGTTCGCGGGAGAACAGCAGGATCGGTCGGTCGAGCGTCATGAACTCGAAGATCAGCGAAGAACGGTCCGCCAGCAGAATGTCGGCTTCGGCGAAGCTGGCCGCGATGCTCGCCTCGGGGTCGTCCACCAGAGTGACCAGCGGGTCCGTGCGTGACTGTTCGCGCCAGAGCTTCATGAGGTCGCGGAACAGATCCTTGTCGCTGACGAACGCATGTTCGTGCTGGACGATGGCGGGATGCGGCTTGATGATGATCCGCGACGCGGGATAGACCTTGCGGATCAATGCCACCACACGCTCGCCGAGGTGGACGGCGGCGCTGATCTCGGGGTTGTAGGTGGGGGCGAAGAGGATGGTCGGCGCGTTCTCCGCCGGGGTTCTCGCGGGCAGCCGGAACACCTCGTCGCACCAGGCGTTGCCGGTCAGCAGGAAACCGTTGCGCGGCATCACCGAGGAAGCCAGGGTGTCGTCGATGTCCCAGGCGCTGCCGCACAGATAGTCGGCGTAGCGGTAGGTGCCCTCGGCGAATCCGTAGCGGGTGACCGAGCCATGGCGCATGCCGACCAGCAATACGTTGTGCGCATCGCAGTAGTCGCGCCAGAACTCCACCGACCAGCCGTCGGCCACCGCTATCACGTCCGGTTTCCAGGCCATGACTTCATCGATGTCGAGGCTCAGGAGGCTGTCCTCGAAACACTCGGCCAAAGGACGCAACGAGCGGTAGTGGAAAGGCATGTTGCCGTAACAGGCGACCCTCAGGCCCGAGTAGCGCTGCATGCGCGCAACCGCCAGGTCCTGCCGGAACAGTTGCAGCACCCGCTGGCGTCCGCCGTCGTCCGGCGCGCCCAGGCGCAGTTCCGCGACCTGCCGCAAGCCCAGGGAAAGCGCCAGGCGGGCCTGCGCCTGGGGACTCCGGCAAGCGCCTGCGGCGCATACCGAGAGAGCCTCCTCCAGCAGCAGCCAGCCGCGATCCTCCAGGCTCTCCACCGCGCGCAGGAGCAGGCGCATGGCCTGCCAGTCGTCCGCCACGCCTCCCACCGCCCCGCCCAGGCAAGCCAGGCGGAAACGCTCGTTGCCAGGCAGCTCGCCAGCGACGGAAGCCTCGACGACCTTGTGTGCGCCCCCGGCGAACGGCGCGCCGTCCAGCCCGGAAACCCAGACCGCGTCCCCCTCCTCCAGCACCGGCAAGACCTGCCGCTGCAGCCAGGCCAATCGCTTCCCGGCATCCCCGCCGTCGCGCCGGCCGGGTTCGCTCACGCTGTCCTCAATCATTCAGGTTCCAGTTATTCAGGTGCACGCGCCGCGCCATATCCAGGTCGCTGGCGGTATCGATGTCGAAGGCGTCGAGTTCCTGCGCGGGCAGCGGCAGGTACGGTTCGAGCGCCTGGTACACGTATATCGGCCGGTCCACCACCATGTCCGGCCGGAGAATCGCGATACCCGTCCATTCGTAGGCGTGCTGCGGCTCGCGGGTGAAAGCGGTGACCGCCTCGCCACCCGCGTCCAGCAGAACGCGCACGCCATCGCTGGTGGTGTAGCGCGAGACGCCGATCAGGCCCGCCTGCCCGGCGGCAGCGCGGAGAAAGCGTTCGAACGAGCGATTCTCGATGAAGGTGTCGCCATCCACGGCGAGGAAGCGCCGGTCGAGATAGCGCGAAACCCGGTGGATGCTCTGCAAGGTATTGGTTCGGTCGAAATCGGGGTTGCGCACGATGATCGCGTCCCTGCGCAGGTTGCGCACCTGCTCGATGACCAGTTCCTCCTGGAACCCCACCACGACCCAGACGTTCGGGATCTCCGCCAGGCGCTCGAGGTGCTGGGCCAGCAGCGTCTTGCCACCAACCTCGACCAGGCACTTGGGTTTGTTCAGTCCCAGACGAGAGCCGATGCCCGCCGCGCTGATCACAGCATGTTCAATAGGCGACACAGGGCTTCTCCTTCATGGACCACGAAATCGCTCAGGCCGGTCAGCACCCGGTTCGGCACATGCACTCCGCCGTAGGCCACGCGCAGATCGGCGGCCTCGAACATCGGCACGTCGTTCATCCCTTCGCCGACAGCGACGATGCGCTCGAACTCGCCGCGCAGGGAGGTCACCGCGTCGCCCTTGTGGAGGATCTCCTCGACTCCCTCCAGACGTCCGTCGCGCATCCGCGCCCGCGAGGTGAAGCTGCGCACTCCGAGGCGTTCGAGCACCGGCTCGACCCAGAGGTCCAGGTTGCCGGTCACGACGAAGCATTGCCGAGGGCGCGCGGAAATGAACGCCTGGATATGCGGGTCCAGCTCCACCTGCTGACGCAGGGCGCTGTGGATCCACTCCAGGTTCGCGTCGCGCAGCAAGCGGACACGCAGCTTGAAGGATTTGTCGAACGGCAGGAAACCGTCGATGGTGGCCTGGGTCAGCACCTCGATCTCGTCTTCGAGACCGACGGACGACGCGATCAGCGGCAACAGTTCCTGACGGGTCAGGGTTCCATCCAGGTCGAAGCAGTAGGCAGTGCGCACAGAGTCATCCCCGTCGCTGCAGGATCATGAAGTACTGGCGGGTCTCCACACGCTTTTCCAGCGCTTCGGCGAACAGGCAGTCCTCTTCGAGAATCGCAGGCCCTTCCCCTCCGCCGGCCTGTACGAGCATGTCCTTGAGTTCGGCGACGGTGCGATAGACCGCCGAATACTCGTGTTCAAGTTCCTTCGAAAAGAAGCGATCCAGGGTCAGGCGCTGTTCCACGGCTACCGGTTCGCGCAGGTAGATCCGCCCGCCCGGTGCGCACAGCTGCAGCGCCTGGCGCAACAGTTCCTGGCAGTCGCTGTCGTTGAGATAGATGAGTAGTCCCGAGACCAGCAGCAGGTCGTAGGGAGGACTGAGCGCCAGCTCGGCGGGACGGATGTCGGTCGCCGACATCCGCTGGAAAAGCAGCCGCTCGTAGCCGCGCTGCCGTGCCTCGTCGCAGGCTTTCTCCACCAGCGCGGCGGAGAAGTCGATGCCCAGGTAATCGGCCTGCGGCGCTTCCTCGGCCAGCAGCCAGCCCCAGCGCCCGATACCGCAGCCGATGTCGAGGACCCGCCGGGCCATACCGAGGGCGAGTCCCGGAGCGACGCGCAGTTTCTCGCGCCGATCGCGCTCCTCGACCAGTTCCGGCTGCTGGTCCTGATACATCGTCGAACTCAGGGCATTGCGATATTCGCGGGCGGCCCGACCTTCGAAGAAAGCCAGCGTGCTTTCGTAGTCGATAGCGACAGGCCTGCCCTTTATCCGTTGTTTGTCGGTCATTCCGTAGCCTGCTGTCGACTCCGCGCCCCTACAGGGCTATCGCTTGTCATCCGCTTAACTCAGGTAGTTGAACAGGCTCAAGCCGCGAATCTTGACGAAACTCTGCTGCGCCGCATCCATGATGGTGGATTGCAGGGTCAGCCGTGACAGCGCTTCAGGGTAGTCCAGATCCTGGATCTGCGAGATCACGGCGGTATTCACCAGGGTCACGTCGTCGATGAAGGTTTCCGTCGATTCGGCGACGTTCATCCGCGCGCCGATGCGTCCCTGGCCCGTGAGGATCTGCGAGTTCGAAGAGTCCAGGTTGGAGATCGCCACCCCCACCGCGTCGCGGATAGCCAGGTTTCCAGCCGGCGTGTCCTCGGCGCTGAGCAGGGCCTTGCGCAAGTCCGACACGGTATTGAGCAAGCTGCGCTTTTCCTGGTCCGGCTGGCGCTTGATACTGAAGGTGTCGCCGCCCTGCGGCTCGCCGTCGATCTGTACCTTGACGCCGCCGAAGGTGATGAAGTCGCTGGTCTGGGCGTTGTCGTCGATCTTGCCGCTGGCGAGCGTGGCGAAGCTCGGCGGGTTGGGGTCGCTGGTGCTCCAGTCGTAGCCCGGCGGGATCGTCTTGAGGTCGTAGACCACGTAGTTCTTCGCGTCGGTGAAGTGGATACCGACGCCATCGCTGGCCAGCGGTGGCGTGCTCGACGGGAACACCGTGTCGTAGGCTTCCTTGTCCGTCACCAGGCCCAGGGAGATGCTGCTGTCGCTGGGGTTGCCGCTGGCGTCCAGGCCTGCGGCGCCCTTGCCGGTGGAGACCCGGTTGGCGTTGCTGCCGCTTTCGAAAAGGATCTTGCCGTTGTCGCTGATGGCAATGAAGGTGCTGCTGGCGATCTGTACCTCACGCTGGCCTTCGTCGCCGTTGTAGGAGTAGGTACCGTCCGGGTTGCGAACGAACGGCTGGGTATCGCCCTGGCTGCCGGAGAACAAGTACTTGCCGCTGGCATCGCGGCTGTTGAGCAGGTTCAGCAGTTCGTCCTCGCGCTGCGCCAGTTCGGTGGCCAGCGCGTTCTTGTCCGAGGCGTCGAGGCCGCCGTTGCCGGCCTGCACGGCGATCTCGCGGATACGATGGATGACCGTGCCGACCGAATTGAGGATGGTCTCCTCCTGCTGCAGGCTGTTCTTCGCTGCCGTGATGCCCGATTTGTACTGACTGTTGAGCGCCTGCTCCTGGTTCAGCTGAAGCAGCCGGACGGCGCCGACCGGGTCGTCGGCCGGGGTCAGCAGGCGCTTGCCGGCACTGATTTCGGCCTGGGTGCGCGTCAGGTCGGCATAGTTGCGGGAGATGCCACTGACCGAGTTGTTGAAAGCCTGGATCGTTGAAATGCGCATGACGAGGGTCTCTCGGTTAAGGCGCTCAGCGGAACGCGCCTATCAGGGTATCGAACAGCGAGCGGGCAACTTGAATGACCTGGGCCGACGCGCTGTAGTACTGCTGGAACTGGATCAGGTTGGCCGCCTCTTCGTCGAGGCTCACCCCGGACAGCGAGTCGCGGCTGTCCTGCGCCTGCTTGAGCACGGTCTGCGAGGCGTCGGCGCTGGCGCGCGCCTGGGCGGTCAGGGTGCCGACCCGCTCCACCAGCCCACCGTAGGCGTCGTTGTAGGTAGACCCCGTGCTGCCGGTACCGCCCACCGTCGGCTTGGTCTGCAAGGCATTCAGGTTGAGGGCGTTGCGGTTGTCCGCAATGCCGTCCTTGTTGAAGCTCAGGGTGAAACTGTCGCCAGTCTGCGGCACGTTGGACAGGTTGAACTCGTAGGTATAGGTCTGGCCGCTGCCCGGATCGGTATAGGCCATGCGCACGCTGTTGCTGGTACCGCTGTTCAGCGTCGGACTGCCGGGCAGCGCGTTGCCGTCCTTGTCGACATAACTCCAACCGGCCGGCAGCGGCGAGGTCATGGTGTAGGTCTTGCCATCCGCGCTGACCGTCGCGCTCAGCGGCAGACCATTGGCGCCGAAGGCGTTCTGCAGAACCGCCGGATCGATCGGCGACGGTCCGCCGACCAGGTTCGGCTGGCCGATGGCGCCGCTGCCGCGGTTGTTGGTGGTCGCCTCGGCGCGAGCGGACCCGGCGAAAGCCAGTTGCGAAGCGTTCTTCAGGGTTGTCTCGATATCGCTGGCGCCGCGCCGGGTCGGCTGCAGGGTGAAGCGGTCGCCCGCGGCCGGCAGTTGGTCGAGGGTCACGCTGAAGCCCTGGTCGACGCCGTTGGCATCCTTGAACGAGAGGGTGTAGGGACCGGTACCGCTGACCGTGACCTGCATGCTTGCGTCGTCGCCCAGGCGCCGCGCGGTGAAATTGGTGCCGTCGAAGTCCAGGCGGAAATCGCTGGAATTCAGCTTGCTGGTATCGGTGATGTTCAGGTTGGCGTGGACATTGCCGGTGTTGCCGTTCTTCGCCAGGACCCGCAGCGCCGTGATGTCCGGATCGTTGATGTCGCCGAACAGGTTGGCGCCGGCCTTGCCCGCCAGGTCCAGGCCCTGCCCCAGTTGCTTGTTGACGGTATCGGCGAAGGTCAGCGCAAGTTGGCCGAGCTTGTTGTAGGAGCTATCCAGGACGGTATCGCGATACGCCAGCAGGCCGCCCATCTGCCCGCCGGAGACCAACCGGGTCACGTTTTGCGTGGAGTCGCCAAGCGTGAGCTGCACCTGGTAGCGGGTCGGGTCGTCCAGCCCCGGCACCACGCTCAGCGTCGAAACGGTATTGCCCACCACCAACGGCTGGCCGCTGCCGATGAACAGGCTGACGCTGTTGTCGTCCTGGGTGACCGCGGTCACGCCGACCATCTCGGAGAGCTTGCGCACCGCTTCGTCGCGCGCGTCCAGCAGATCGTTGGGCACGGCCCCGGCGGATTTCGCCTTGGCGATGGCATCGTTGTACTCGGCCACGCTCTGGCTGAGATTGTTCACCTGCGAGGTCAGGGCACCCAACTGCTGGTTGATCAGGCTGTTCTGCTTGTCCAGTTGGTCGTAGAGGGTATTGAAGGTCTTGCTCAGGCCCTGCGCCTGGGCCAGCACCGCCTCGCGCGCCTCGGTCGAGGACGGGTTCTGCGCAGCGGTCTGCAAGGCGGAAAAGAAACGCTGCATCGCCGGGCTGACCCCGGTGGTGTTATCCGCCAGCAGCGAGTTGAGCTGGTCGATCTGGCCCAGGAAAGCGTTCAGCTCGCTGTTCTGGCTGGTGGCGTTGCGCAACTGGCCGGTGAGGAAGTCGCTGGCCAGGCGGCGCACGTCGACGATCTGGCTGCCCGAGCCCATGTAGCCGGCACCGCTGAACTGCGGGATCCGGGTCTGCTGGATGGCATCCTGGCGGCTGTAGCCCGGCGTCTTGACGTTGGTGATGTTGTGCCCGGTGACAGTCAGCCAGGTCTGGCTGGTGCCGAGGCCGGACAGGCCTATCGAGAGTAGGTCGGACATGGGTCAGTTCCTCCTTGCTCAACCCAGAGGCGGCGTGCCGGCGGCGGCGACGGCCTGGTAGGTCTGCATCTGTCTGGCGATCTGCGCCACCTTGCGGGCGTACTGCGGATCGGTGGCGTAGCCGGCGCGCTGCAGTTCCTGCATGAAGCGCTCGGGGTTGGCGGCGCTGTCCAGGGCGTTCTGGTAGCGGTCGTTGCCCTGGAGGAAGCTGACGTAGTCGTGGAAGCTCTGCTCGAACGACGAGTAGGAGCGGAACGCCGCGACTTCCTTGACCGCCTTGCCGCCTTCGTATTCGGTGGTGAGAGCGCGCGCCGAGGCACCATCCCAGCGGCTGCCGGTCTTGATGCCGAACAGGTTGTGGCTGCTGCCGCCATCCTGCTGGCGGATGATCGATTTGCCCCAGCCGGTCTCCAGCGCGGCCTGGGCCACCAGGTAGCGGGCATCGACGCCGATCCGCTCGGCGGCCTTCTGGGCCATCGGCAGCATGGTGGCGATGAACTCGTCGGCCGAGGCGAACATCGACTTGCCCCTGGCCAGCGGCGGCTGGGCGATGCGCCGGCTGCCCTGGCTGTCGACGCCATCGGTGGAGAAACCGCGGCGGCTCGCCGCCGGGTAGCTCTGCGCCGGCAGGTAGCTGTCCTGGCCCAGGCTCTGCATCTGGCTGGCGGCCGGCGAGGCGGAGGGAACGATGCCGGCGAGCATGCGCTCGGTCAGCTTGCCCGGCAGCGCCAGGCGCCTCTGGTTGAGCAGCTTCGAGTCGTCGCGGCCGGCTTCCGGCATCGGCAGGGCCTTGCCGGCCTGCGCGCTGGGGTTGCTCGGCCAGCGACCGGCGCCGTTCTCGGCGACCCGGGCGAACGGGTTTTCGCCGTTGCCCCTGGAGCCTTGCTTCATCTTCGACAACTGGCGCACCAGCACGTCGGCCAGGCCGATGCCGCCGGCATTCTTCGACAGGCTCACCGACAGTTGCTGGTCGTACATGTCCTGGTACTGCTTGGTGGTCTGGCTGTTCATGAAATTGCCGTCGCCCAGCGCTTCGTTGGCCGAACGCATGGATTTGAGCATCTCGTTGAGGAACAGCGATTCGAATTCCTGGGCGACCTTGCGGATGTTCGCCTCGCCGTCGCGGTCCTTGCCGACCTTGAGCTGGTTGAGGCGGTTGAGATCGGTATAGGAGCCGCTGTCGGGGCCTGCGCCGATACCGCTGAGCAAACGGGAATCCATGGCGTCGTCCTCAGATCACGATCAAGTCGGCCTGCAACGCGCCGGCCTGCTTCAGGGCTTCGAGGATCGCCATCAGGTCGCTCGGCGCGGCGCCGACCTGGTTCACCGCGCGGACGATGTCGTCCAGGGTGGTGCCGGGACCGAACTTGAACATCGGCTTGGTCTCCTCCTCGGCGTTCACCCGCGAGCGCGGCACCACCGCGGTCTGGCCGTTGGAGAAGGCACCGGGCTGGCTGACGATCGGGTCTTCGGTGATGCTCACGGTCAGGCTGCCGTGGGTGACGGCGGCCGGCGATACCTTGACGTTCTGGCCGATGACGATGGTGCCGGTGCGCGAATTGATGATGACCTTGGCCACCGCCTCGCCCGGCTGCACGTCGAGGTTCTCCAGGATCGACAGGTAGTCGACCCGCTGGTTCGGGTCGAGCGGCGCGCTGACCCGCACCGAGCCGCCGTCCACCGCATGGGCGACGCCCGGACCGAGCAGTTCGTTGATGCGGTCGACGATGCGCTTGGCAGTGGTGAAGTCCGGGCGGTTGAGGTTCAGCGTCAGGCTGTTGCCCTGGTCGAAGCCGCTCGGCACCGCGCGTTCGACGGTGGCGCCGGCCGGGATACGTCCGGCGGACGGTACGTTGACGGTGATCTTCGAGCCGTCGCGGCCTTCGGCGTCGAAGCCGCCGACCACCAGGTTGCCCTGGGCGACCGCGTAGACCTGGCCGTCGATACCTTTCAGCGGAGTCATCAGCAGGCTGCCGCCGCGCAGGCTCTTGGCGTTGCCGATGGACGACACGGTGACGTCGATCGGCTGGCCCGGCTTGGCGAACGGCGGCAGGTCGGCATGCACCGATACCGCGGCGACGTTCTTCAACTGCACGTTGCCGACGTTGGCCGGCACCTTGATGCCGAACTGCGCCAGCATGTTGTTGAAGGTCTGCAGGGTGAACGGCGTCTGCGTGGTCTGGTCGCCGCTGCCGCTCAGGCCGACCACCAGGCCATAGCCGATCAACTGGTTGGTCCGCACGCCCTGGATGCTGGCGATATCCTTCAACCGCTCGGCCTGGGCCGCGCCGGCGGCCAGGAGCAGCGCGGCGAGGGCCAGCAGGTGCTTGAACTTGGTCATCGCGGGCGTCCTCAGAACGGCCACAGCGGGCTGAGGAAGAAGCGGTCCAGCCAGCCCGGCTGACTGGCATCGGCGAAGGCGCCAGTGCCGGAATAGGTGATCCGGGCGTCGGCCACGCGGGTCGAGGACACGGTGTTGTCGGTGGCGATATCGTCGGCGCGGACCAGGCCGGCGATGCGCACCAGCTCGTTGCCGGTGTTCAGGGTCATCCACTTCTCGCCGCGCACGGAGAGGATGCCGTTGGGCAGCACCTCGGCCACGGTCACGGTGATCGAGCCGGTCAGGCTGTTGCTCTGCCCCGCCTGGCTATCGCCCTTGGCGTCGCGCGAGCCGCCGTATTCGGCGCTGAGGCTGAGGTCGCCGCCGCCGATCGGGTTGTTGGTGGTCATGCCGCTGCCGAACAGCGAGGTCAGCCCCATCTTGGTCTTGCTGTCCTTCTGGATATCGGAGTTGGCTTTCTTGCTCGCCTGGGTCTTCTCGTTGAGGGTGATGGTGATGATGTCGCCCACGCGGAAGGCCTTGCGGTCGTCGTAGAGGTTCTGCTCGAAACCGGCCTGGTAGATCGCGCCGTTGTTCTGCGCGGCGGGCAGCGGGGTGCGCGGCAGCACCGGCGCGTAGTACGGATCGTTCGGCTTCGGCGGTGGATTGACGCAACCGCCCAGGGCGGTGGCGATGCCAAGCAGGGAGACGATCATCAGCCGGTTCATATCAAGCTACCTCGCGGCGTACAGCCAGGGCCCGGTCAGGGCCCGTCAAAGATTCTGGGTGACGAAGGACAACATCTGGTCGGCGGTGGAGATGACCTTGGAGTTCATCTCGTAGGCGCGCTGGGTGGTGATCATGTTCACCAGTTCCTCGACCACGTTGACGTTGGAGTTTTCCAGGGTGTTCTGGGCAACCGTGCCGAGGCCGTTGAGACCCGGCGTACCGACCTGGGGCGCGCCGCTGGAGCCGGTTTCCAGGAACAGGTTGTTGCCGATGGCCTGCAGGCCGGCCGGGTTGATGAAGTCGGCGGTCTGGATGTTGCCGATCACCTGCGGCTGGGCGTTGCCGGTGGTGGTCACCGAGACGGTGCCGTCCTGGCCGACGGTGAAGGTCTGGGTCTCGTTGGGCACCACGATCGCTGGCTCCAGGGCGAAGCCGTTGGAGGTGACGATCTGCCCGTCGGAGTTCAGGTGGAAGCTGCCGTCGCGGGTGTAGGACACGGTGCCGTCCGGCAGCAGGACCTGGAAGAAGCCGCGCCCGTTGACCGCCATGTCCAGCGGCTGCTCGGTGGTCTGCAGGCTGCCCGGGGTGAATATCTTCTGGGTGCCGACGACGCGCACACCGGTACCCAGTTGCAGGCCCGAAGGCAGCTCGCTGTCCTGGGTCGACTGGCCGCCCGGCTGGCGCCGGATCTGGTACAGCAGGTCCTGGAACTCCGCGCGGTCGCGCTTGAAGCCGGTGGTGGATACGTTGGCCAGGTTGTTGGAAATGGTGGTCAGGTTCATGTCCTGGGCGGACAGACCGGTCTTGCTGACCCACAGTGCCGATAACATCGTCGTGCTCCTCGGGTGCCGGTTTTATGGCACCACGCTCAAGTGATTAGCTGATTTGCAAAACCCGCGCCATGGCCGCCGAATCGTCCTCGGCGGTGCGCATCATCTTCACGTGCAGCTCGAATTGACGGGACAGCGAGAGGATCGCGGTCATCTCTTCCACCGCGTTCACGTTGCTGCTTTCCAGGAAACCGGAGACCACCTTCACGTTGGCGTCGGCCAGCGGCGCCTGCTCGCCCGGCTGCGGCTTGTAGTGCAGCAGGCCGTCGGTACCCTTCTCCATCTGCTTCAGGTTCGGGTTGACCAGTTTGATCCGGTCCACCACGGCGACCACGTTGGGGTTCTCGCCAAGGGCGCGGATGCTGATGGTGCCGTCCTGGCCGATCTCCACCTTTTCCTCCGGCGGCACGGCGATCGGCCCACCGTTGCCGAGCACCGGCAAGCCGTCGCCGGTGCGCAGCATGCCGAGGGCGTCGATATGCATGCCGGCGGTACGCACGTAGGCCTCGCTGCCATCCGGCGCCTGGACCGCGACGAAGCCGTCGCCGTCGATGGCGATGTCCAGCTCGTTGCCGGTTTCCTGGAGGCTGCCATGGCTGAAATCGGTACCGGGCCGCTCGCTCATGGCGAATACCCGCGCCGGGAAGCTGTCGCCGAACACCTGCATCGAACGCGCCTGCTCGAAGTCGCGACGAAAGCCGCTGGTCGAGATGTTCGCCAGGTTGTTGGCATGAGCACGCATCGCCAGGGTGTTCTGGCTGGCCCCGCTCATGGAGACGTACAGCATCTTGTCCATCGAATCCTCCAGGCACCGGCACAATCCGCCGGGCTTTCTTGCAGGTTATCCAGCAAGCGCCGTGCCAGAATTCGAAAAAACAATTAATACATTGATTTAAAAGGATTTTATAAAACAGAAAGCCTCCTTTCGGAGGCTTCGGGGGCAACCCCTGGCCAGGGGTTGCCGCTGGCGGCAAGGGCCTTGCCGGTGCCCGGACGGCACCGGCACGCCGTCATCAGCGCAGGTTGATGATGGTCTGGGTCACCGCATCCTCGGTCTGGATGGTCTTGGCATTGGCCTGGTAGTTGCGCTGGTGGACGATGAGGTTCACCAGTTCGTTGGAGATGTCCACGTTGGACGCTTCCAGCGCGCCGGATTGCAACGCCCCCAGGGTGCCCGAGCGCGGCGCGCCGACCGCCGGCTCGCCGGACTCCGAGGACTGCACCCAGGAGGTCTTGCCGATCGGCGTCAGGCCCTGGATGTTGGCGAAGTTGGCCAGCACCACCTGGCCCTGCACCTTGGACTGGCCGTTGGTGTAGCGGGCGAAGATCACCCCGGTGTCGTCGATTTCCAGGCCTGCCAACTGACCGGTGGTGTAGCCGTCCTGGATCGGGTTGCTCTGGGCGAACGCGGTGGAGTACTGGGTGGTCTTGCGCATGTCGAAGGAGATGCCGCTGGCGGCACCGGTCGCGCCGTTCCAGGCGTAGGTCGGCGGGGTCTTGCCGTCCGAGGCCGCCGGAATCCAGCCGGTGCCGGGAGTCGGCGGATTGCCAGTGGCCGGACTGAACTGGATCACGTTGGTGGTCGCGTCGATGCTGAAGCCCGGCCCGCTGGTGCTGCCGTCCGGCGCCCGAACCGAGGTCATCTGGCCGCTGGCGTCGAAGGTGACGTTGAAGCTCATCGGCGTCTTGTTCGACGGATCGAGCGGATTGACGCCGTCGATCAGCACTTTCATGGTCCAGCTGTTCTCCGGAATCGGCGGGGTCGCATTCGGGTCCGGCTCGTTCTTGATGAAGAACTGGCTCATGGTGTGGGAGTTGCCCTGGCTGTCATAGATGCCCAGCGAAGAGGACGAGTTGTAGGTAGCGGCGTCGGACGGATCGAACGGCGTCACGGTCGGCGGCTTCAGCGTCGAGTTGAGGTTGTACGACTGCTGGATGCTCGAGGTGGCCTGCGGCGCCTGATTGGCGCGCTCGACCTTGAGGTCGGTGACCACGCCGTTCTGCAACTGGCCGTTCGGCCCGACGGCATAGCCCTGCAGGCGGTAGCCGTTGTTGTCGACGATGAAATCCTGCTTGTCGGTATTGAAGTAGCCGGCGCGGGTGTAGCTGATCGCCCCGTTGTTGCTGGTGACGAAGAAGCCGTTGCCGTTGATGGCCAGGTCCAGCACGCTGTTGGTCGAGTCGATGTTGCCCTGCTTGAACATCTGCGAGACGTCCGAGAGCAGCACGCCGCTGCCCTGCGGGTTGCTGCCCGAACCCAGCACCGAGGCGGCGTAGACGTCGGCGAACTCCGCGCGGGATTGCTTGAAGCCTACGGTGCCGGCGTTGGCGATGTTGTTGCCGGTGACGTTCAGGCCGCTGGAGGCCGCCTGGATGCCGCTCAGGCCGATGTTGAAACTCATGGATAGCTCCTTGCCGGAAACGCCGGCTTACTGGCCGATGATCTGTACTTTGGACAGCGCGATGCTGCCCAGGCCTGCGAGGTTGAGCATCAGCTCGCCGCCGTTCTGCCCCAGGGTGACGCTGTCGACGTTGGCCGGCAGGTAGGTCTGGAGCCCGTAGGTCTTGCCGTCGATCGAGGTCTGCGCCTCGAACTTGTAGGTGCCCGGCGGCATGATGTTGCCGCTGCTGTCCTTGCCGTCCCACATGAAGCTGACGCTGCCGGCAGCCTGCTGGCCGAGGTTGATGCGATTGACCACGGTGCCCTTGTCGTCGTAGACGTTGACCCATACGTTGCTGCTGGAGACCGGCAGGTTGAGGGACGCCTTGAAGGTGTCCTTGGTGTCCACCACCGACTTGTCGGTCGCCACGATGACCTTGCGCCCCACCAGCGACGAGGCTTGCAGGGCCTGCGACGACTGGTAGTTGGAGAGAATGCTCTCCATGCTCTTGTTCAGCGACTGCACGCCTTCCACGGTGCTGAACTGGGCCAGTTGGGCGATGAACTCGCCGTTCTGCTGCGGCGACATCGGGTCCTGGTTCTTCAACTGGGCCACCAGCAGCTTGAGGAATTCGTCCTTGCCAAGGTTGCTGCTGCCCTTGACGCTCTGCCCGGTCTCGGTGGCGCCGCTGCCGGCGGCGCGCTTGCTGCCGTTGACGTTGCCGGTGTTGCTGCTGGTGCCGCTGACGTTATCGATGCTCATGCTCTACTCCGCTCACTGACCCAGGGTCAGGACCTTCTGCATCATCTGTTTGGCGGTATTCATCATTTCCGCGTTGGTCTGGAAGGCACGGCTGGCGGAAATCATGTCGGCCATTTCCTCGACCACGTTCACATTGGGGTAATACACGTAGCCGTTGGCATCCGCGGCCGGATGGTTCGGCTCGTAGCGCGGCATCAGCGAACTCTGGTCCTCGACGATGCCCAGCACCTGCACGCCGGCGCCGGAGCTGTCCTGGTCGGCGAACAGCGAGCCGCTGTCGCCCTGGGCCTGCTGGAACATGGTGGAGAACACCGGATGGCGGGCGCGGTAGGTCTTGTCGACGCTGGAGGAAACCGTCTCGGCGTTGGCGATGTTGCTGGCCACGGTGTTCAGGCGGGTGCTCTGGGCGCTCATGCCGCTACCGGCAATGTTGAAGACACTGGCGAGGGACATGGCGGTTACTCTCCACGCAGGGCGCTGACCAGCCCTTTGAATTTGCTGTTGAGGAAGGTGAAGGACGCCTGGAAGTGCATGGCGTTCTCGGCGTAGTTGGCCTGCTCGATCTGGGCGTCGACAGTGTTCTGGTCGATCGACGGCTGGACCGGGATGCGGTACTGCAGGCTGCCCTCGCCCATGCCGAAACCTTCGGCGGCGATATGCCGCTCGTTGGTGGTGCGGGTGGCGAAGGTACCCTTGGCGGCCTTGTCCTTCTGCTCGGCGAGAACCGCGGCGAAGTCCAGGTCGCGAGCCTTGTAGTTCGGGGTATCGGCGTTGGCCAGGTTGTTGGCCAGCACTTCGGCGCGCTGGGCGCGGAAGCTGAGGGCCTGCTGGTGGATACCGAGTGCTCTGTCGAAACTGATGCTCATGGCTGCGAACCTGTTTGCCGGTGTGGCTTTCGTCGCCAACACTTCAGCAAGGCCCGTGCCAAATTATTAAAAACCTTTATATTCAATAACTTGAGTTTATTTAAGGGTAACCCGGAAGCGGCAAGCGGCAAGCCGCTTCCGCTTGCCGGCAAGGGTGGCAAGCCCCTGGAACGGCTTCTCCGGCAAACGAAAAAAGGCCCGATATCGTCGATATCGGGCCTTTCCCATGCTTCCGGCCGCCGGGGACACGGCTCACTCGTGGCGAATGATCCGCTCGAGATCCACCGGTTCGCCGGGATGGGCATGCAGCTTGGCGCGAATGTCCTCGAACATCGCATCGTATTCCTTGTGCACCCGGGTGATCGCGCCGAACTTCGGGTGCAGGCCGTGCTTCTGGGCGACCCGCGTGGCATCGCTGGCGAAGTTGAAGGCGGTATCGCGCGGCAGCTCGAAGGAGTCGCTGAACGGCTTGCCGTCGATCTCGCCGTCCATGTCGAAGTGCACATAGGCGCCGGATTCGGCGTTCTGCCGCACCTCGTAGCGGATATGGATATTGATGTCCTGCTGGTCGAGGCCGGGCAGGCTGACCAGATGGAGGTGGCCTGGTTCGAACATGACGAATCTCCTGGTGGGAATCGGAATCAGTCTAGCCAGGGTCGAGCGAAAGAAAACCGCCCTGGATCAGTGCAACGTCGCTTTTCCCGCGCGTTCCTGAATGACCACCCAGGGCGCCACCACCACCGCCCAGAGGGTCGGGTCGCGTTCGAGGAAGTCCTTGGCCGCATCCTCCCCGACCTTGCTCAGGCCGCCGCCGGAAAGCCAGGCGGCGACCTTCTCGCGGTCGTCCCCGGCCAGGGCCTCGGCGACTTCCACCAGGTCCAGCGCGGCATCGACCTGGAGCAAGGCGCCACGGGCGAAAAACGGTTGCAGCTCGGCCCAGGAAATGACCGCGGTCTCGCCGAGCAGCTTGGCATAGAGGGTGCTAGTTTGTTCTGTCATGGGATCTACCTGGATTGCATGGGCGCCATGATAACGCCCGCCGGTAGCCCACGACAGCCGAAGGGAAACCGGGCCCAGGGAGGTGAGGCAGGTCCGCGCCGTTTTTCTATACGTTTATGTCAACCAGGCGACACGACTCACGGGAGCTCGCCGTGCCGTGCTTTTCAAGCGACGAAGCGCCGCTCTACACTGTACCGGTACAGTTCCCGGGGTCCGTCCATGACGATCACCCGGTCTCCTCCGGCCCCCGCGGCCGCGAGACTACAACAATGACAACACACAAGAAGAGTGGAGCACTATGAAGAAGGGTACTCAGCGTCTATCCCGCCTGTTCGCCGCGATGGCCATTGCCGGGTTCGCCA
The DNA here is from genome assembly GCF_020708595.1 of Pseudomonas sp. 203-8. Lineage (NCBI taxonomy): Bacteria > Pseudomonadati > Pseudomonadota > Gammaproteobacteria > Pseudomonadales > Pseudomonadaceae > Pseudomonas > Pseudomonas sp. 203-8. Next base: position 471,794 of record NZ_JAJFDF010000003.1, read on the forward strand.
GCTACTCCATGGCCGCCGACACCATCAAGATCGCCCTGGCTGGCCCGGTCACCGGTCCGGTAGCCCAGTACGGCGACATGCAGCGCGCCGGTGCGCTGATGGCAATCGAACAGATCAACAAGGCAGGCGGCGTGAACGGCGCGCAACTCGAAGGCGTGATCTACGACGACGCCTGCGATCCCAAGCAGGCCGTGGCGGTCGCCAACAAGGTGGTCAACGACGGCGTCAAGTTCGTGGTCGGCCATGTCTGCTCCAGCTCCACCCAACCCGCCACCGACATCTACGAAGACGAAGGCGTGCTGATGATCACCCCGTCGGCCACCGCCCCGGAAATCACCTCGCGCGGCTACAAGCTGATCTTCCGCACGATCGGCCTGGACAACATGCAGGGCCCGGTGGCCGGCAAGTTCATCGCCGAACGCTACAAGGACAAGACCATCGCGGTACTGCACGACAAGCAGCAGTACGGCGAAGGCATCGCCACCGAGGTGAAGAAGACCGTGGAAGACGCCGGCATCAAGGTTGCCGTCTTCGAAGGCCTGAACGCCGGCGACAAGGACTTCAACGCGCTGATCAGCAAGCTGAAGAAAGCCGGCGTGCAGTTCGTCTACTTCGGCGGCTACCACCCAGAAATGGGCCTGCTGCTGCGCCAGGCCAAGCAGGCCGGGCTGGACGCGCGCTTCATGGGCCCGGAAGGGGTCGGCAACAGCGAAATCACCGCGATCGCCGGCGACGCTTCGGAAGGCATGCTGGCGACCCTGCCGCGCGCCTTCGAGCAGGATCCGAAGAACAAGGCCCTGATCGACGCCTTCAAGGCGAAGAACCAGGATCCGAGCGGCATCTTCGTCCTGCCCGCCTACTCCGCGGTCACAGTGATCGCCAAGGGCATCGAGAAAGCCGGCGAGGCCGATCCGGAGAAGGTCGCCGAGGCCCTGCGCGCCAACACCTTCGAGACTCCCACCGGGAACCTCGGGTTCGACGAGAAGGGCGACCTGAAGAACTTCGACTTCACCGTCTACGAGTGGCACAAGGACGCCACCCGGACCGAGGTCAAGTAAGCATCGTTGCAGTACGGAGCCCACGTCACCCACCGTGGGCTTTGTTTTAGTACCCGCATGATTCCGCGAGCGGCGGCCCGGCAAGGGCAGGCGAAGACCGGCAGCGTTCACTCCTGGTGGACGGGAGCGCGGCTTTCCCCTGCCTCCCGCCGGCCCGCCGCGCGCCGGATCGTGACGGGTCTCAGCAGCGTTCCGGCCCCACACCCGCGAGCCGAACGTCTACCTGCCGTACAACGGCGGGCGTTTAGCGAGAGAGTCCCATGCCCGAGATTTATCATTACCTACAACAATTGGTTAACGGCCTGACCGTCGGCAGCACCTATGCGCTGATCGCGATCGGCTACACCATGGTCTACGGCATCATCGGCATGATCAACTTCGCCCACGGCGAGGTGTACATGATCGGCTCGTACATCGCCTTCATCGCCATCACCCTGCTGGCGATGATGGGGCTGGACAGCGTTCCGCTGATGATGCTCGCCGCATTCGCCGCCAGCATCATCGTCACCAGTGCCTTCGGCTACAGCATCGAGCGGGTCGCCTACCGCCCGTTGCGCGGCGGCAACCGCCTGATCCCGCTGATCTCCGCGATCGGCATGTCGATCTTCCTGCAGAACGCCGTGATGCTCTCGCAGGACTCCAAGGAAAAGGCCATCCCGACCCTGCTGCCCGGCAACTTCGTGTTCGGCGAAAGCAGCATGAACGGCGTGGTGATCTCCTATATGCAGATCCTGATCTTCGTCGTCACCTTCCTGGTGATGTTCGGCCTCACCCTGTTCATCTCCCGCTCCCGCCTGGGCCGCGCCTGCCGCGCCTGCGCCGAGGACCTGAAGATGACCAACCTGCTGGGTATCAACAGCAACAACATCATCGCCCTCACCTTCGTCATCGGCGCCGCCCTGGCCGCCGTCGCCGCGGTGCTGCTGGGCATGCAGTACGGCGTGATCAACCCCGGGATCGGCTTCCTCGCCGGGATCAAGGCGTTCACCGCCGCGGTGCTCGGCGGCATCGGCAGCATCCCCGGCGCCATGCTCGGCGGCCTGCTGCTGGGCGTCGCCGAAGCCTTCGGCGCCGACGTGTTCGGCGACCAGTACAAGGACGTGGTGGCCTTCGGCCTGCTGATCCTGGTGCTGCTGTTCCGACCTACCGGCATCCTCGGTCGTCCGGAGGTGGAAAAAGTATGAGCCAGTCCCTCAAGCGCGCGCTGTTCAGCGCCCTCCTCGTGATCCTGGTGTCCTATCCGATCCTAGGCCTGAAGCTGCGCACCGTCGGCATCAAGCTCGAGGTCCTCGGCGCCGATGCGCAGACCCTCTGGACCATCGCCGCGGCCGCCCTGGCCATGTTCGTCTGGCAGCTGTTCCGCGACCGCATCCCGCTCAAGCTGGGTCGCGGCGTCGGCTACAAGGTCAACGGCAGCGGCCTGAAGAACTTCCTCAGCCTGCCATCGACCCAGCGCTGGGCGGTCCTCGCCCTGGTCGTGGTGGCTTTCGTCTGGCCGTTCTTCGCCTCGCGCGGGGCGGTGGACATCGCCACCCTGATCCTGATCTACGTGATGCTCGGCATCGGCCTGAACATCGTGGTCGGCCTGGCCGGCCTGCTCGATCTCGGCTACGTCGGCTTCTACGCGGTAGGTGCCTACACCTACGCGCTGCTCGCCGAGTACGCCGGGTTCGGCTTCTGGACCGCCCTGCCGATCGCCGGGATGATGGCCGCGCTGTTCGGCTTCCTCCTCGGCTTCCCGGTGCTGCGCCTGCGCGGCGACTACCTGGCGATCGTGACCCTCGGCTTCGGCGAGATCATCCGCATCCTGCTGCGCAACATGACCGAGATCACCGGCGGCCCCAACGGCATCGGCTCGATCCCCAAGCCGACCCTGTTCGGCCTGACCTTCGAACGCCGCGCGCCGGAAGGCATGCAGACCTTCCACGAGTTCTTCGGCATCGCCTACAACACCAACTACAAGGTCATCCTGCTCTACGTGGTGGCCCTGCTGCTGGTGCTGCTGGCCCTGTTCGTGATCAACCGGCTGATGCGCATGCCGATCGGTCGCGCCTGGGAAGCGCTGCGCGAGGACGAAGTGGCCTGCCGCGCTCTCGGTCTCAACCCGACCATCGTCAAGCTCTCCGCCTTCACCATCGGCGCCAGCTTCGCCGGTTTCGCCGGCAGCTTCTTCGCCGCCCGCCAGGGCCTGGTGACGCCTGAGTCCTTCACCTTCATCGAGTCGGCGATGATCCTTGCGATCGTCGTGCTCGGCGGCATGGGTTCGCAGCTCGGCGTGATACTCGCCGCGGTGGTGATGGTGCTGCTCCAGGAAATGCGCGGGTTCAACGAATACCGCATGCTGATCTTCGGCCTGACCATGATCGTGATGATGATCTGGCGTCCCCAGGGACTGCTGCCGATGCAACGCCCGCACCTGGAGCTGAAGCCATGAGCCGACCGATTCTCGAAGTGAGCGGCCTGACCATGCGCTTCGGCGGCCTGCTGGCCGTCAACGGCGTCAACCTGAAGGTCGAGGAAAAGCAGGTGGTCTCGATGATCGGCCCGAACGGCGCCGGCAAGACCACCGTGTTCAACTGCCTGACCGGCTTCTACCAGCCCACCGGCGGCCTGATCCGCCTCGACGGCGAGGAGATCCAGGGCCTGCCCGGTCACAAGATCGCTCGCAAGGGCGTGGTGCGGACCTTCCAGAACGTCCGCCTGTTCAAGGAAATGACCGCGGTGGAGAACCTGCTGGTCGCCCAGCACCGCCACCTCAACACCAACTTCCTCGCCGGCCTGTTCAAGACCCCGGCATTCCGCCGCAGCGAGCGCGAGGCCATGGAGTACGCCGCGCACTGGCTGGAGGAAGTCAACCTTACCGAGTTCGCCAACCGCAGCGCCGGCACCCTCGCCTACGGCCAGCAGCGACGCCTGGAGATTGCCCGCTGCATGATGACCCGCCCGCGGATCCTCATGCTCGACGAGCCGGCCGCCGGCCTCAACCCGAAGGAGACCGACGACCTCAAGGCGCTGATCGCCAAGCTGCGCAGCGAGCACAACGTGACGGTATTGCTGATCGAGCACGACATGAAGCTGGTGATGAGCATTTCCGACCATATCGTGGTGATCAACCAGGGCGCCCCCCTGGCCGACGGGACGCCGGAGCAGATCCGCGACAACCCGGACGTGATCAAGGCTTATCTGGGGGAAGCGTGAGCATGCTGAGTTTCGACAAGGTTTCCACCTACTACGGCAAGATCCAGGCGCTGCACGACGTCAGCGTGGAAGTGAAGAAGGGCGAGATCGTCACCCTGATCGGCGCCAACGGCGCCGGCAAGTCGACCCTGCTGATGACGCTCTGCGGCTCGCCGCAGGCGGCCAGCGGCAGCATCCGCTACGAAGGCGAGGAACTGGTCGGCCTGCCCTCCTCCACCATCATGCGCAAGAGCATCGCGGTGGTCCCGGAAGGCCGCCGGGTCTTCTCCCGCCTGACGGTGGAAGAAAACCTGGCGATGGGCGGCTTCTTCACCGACAAGGACGACTACCAGGTGCAGATGGACAAGGTGCTGGAACTCTTCCCGCGCCTGAAGGAACGCTACGAACAGCGCGCCGGGACCATGTCCGGCGGCGAACAGCAGATGCTCGCCATCGGCCGCGCGCTGATGAGCAAGCCAAAGCTGTTGCTGTTGGACGAACCTTCGCTCGGCCTGGCGCCGATCATCATCCAGCAGATCTTCGAGATCATCGAGCAGCTGCGTCGCGAAGGCGTCACCGTGTTCCTCGTCGAGCAGAACGCCAACCAGGCGTTGAAGCTCGCCGATCGCGCCTACGTGCTGGAGAACGGCCGGATCGTCATGCACGACACCGGCGCCGCCCTGCTGACCAACCCGAAGGTGCGCGACGCCTACCTCGGCGGCTGAGCACCGTCCCGCCGGAGACTTCAGCGCATAAAAAAACGGCCCTCACGGGCCGTTTTTTTATGCCGAGGCGTACCGGCTACAGGCCGTAGCGCTCGATAGCGTCCAGGTGCGGCTGGGTGTCGACCTCCGCCGCTTCCGCCAGGCGCAGCCAGCACATGCGGTGCGGCCATTGCCCGGTGGCCTCCTGCAACGCCTGGTGCAGGTCGCGCGGCGCCTGCTGCGCGGGTGTCGCGACGGTGAAGTAGATCGCCCGCAGTTCCTCGCCGCTGCTGGCATCGGTGACCTGGTAGTCGCGGTTGCTGTGCACCCAGACCTTCCAGCCGCGCGCGTCGAGCGTTTCGCGGAAGGCGTCGAAGGCCTCGTCGCCCGGATAGACGCCGTCCACCAGCCAGCTCGGCGAGTAACCACCGCTCTCGAGGACGTGCACCACCGCATAGGTGGGAACGAAACGCTTGCGTTCCTCCTCGTCTTCCGGAGCCGGATAGATCAGGCCGGCGTCGAACACCACCCAGTCCCCGACCCGCTGGCTGCGGTTGCCCGGCGCGTTCTCGAGGACCCGCGCGGTCACCGGGCCGGTGCGCCGGGCGTAGTAGTCGAGCGCTTCGCCATCCTCGATGTAGCGGACGATCACCCAGCCCCAGTCTTCCTCGATCGGTCCGTCGCCGGCGGCGAACTCCATGCCCATGCCGGCAGCGACCTCGCGCAGCATCGTCCAGTCGCGCGCGGCGCTGGCGGCGGTCATCTGGTCCCACTGCACCGACTGCGGCTCCTCCAGCTTGCCGGCCAGACGCTGGTAGGCCAGCGCCGCCTCGGCGAAGCGATCCTGCTCCATCAGCGCCTTACCCAGCAGGCTGTGGGCTCCCAGCGAGCCGGGAGAAATTTCCAGCACCGATTGGCAGGCGCGCTCCAGCTCCGGCCAGTCGTTGAGTTTCTCGGCCAGCTTGACTTCGCTCCACAGCGCGATCAGCGGCACGCTGTCGGCGTAGAGCCGGCCGAGGCGCTTGACCTGGTCGTACTCGCCGCGGGCCAGCAAGGCATTGAGCAGGTAGTAGGCCAGTTGCTGCTCCTCGTCAGTGTGGCGCTCGACGTACTCCCAGAGCAGGTCGATGGCCTCGTCGTCGGCGGAGCAGGCCTGTAGCGCCGAGGCGGCCACTTCGCGCAAGGCGGTGTCGTCGGGCCGCTCGGCCAGCGCCTGGAGCAGCCACTGCACTTCTTTCTCCGGGTTGCGCGGCGCGTCTTCGCTGCCCTGCGCAGCCAGCCAGTCGAGCAACTCCGCAGCCGGCACCGGCAGCTCCTGCTGCTGCGGCGCGGCATCGATCTCCTCCCTCAACCCGGCGAGCAACTGGCTGGCGCCCCGATCGCGCTGCAACTGTTGAGCATGCTGTTCGGCCAGCGCCAGGTGGCGCCTGGCGCTCCATACCGAACCGCGTTGCAACGCGAGGCGGATGGCCTGGCTGGCAACATCGATGACCACCCGGTGCGCGCCCTTCTGCGAGTAGTGTTCGAGCATCTGCTGCAGGCGCCCGCCGAAGTCCCAGGTGTTGCGCTCAGGGGTCCGTTGCAGCAGCAGGTAGACGGCGCGCAGCCAGATCGTACGATAGCGCGGGGCAATCTCGGAGAACGGCAGCAGCGCCTCCAGGGCCTCCTCGTCGCGCCCCAGCAACGCCAGGCCGTGGGCCTTGTACAGACGCCGCGGCTGGCTGATGTTGTTCCACTCCGCGCCCTCGACCTTCTCCTCCATCTCGCCGATCAGGGCCAGCGCCTGTTCCGCGCGCCCCAGGTTCAGCAGGATCGCCACGCGCATCTCCAGGAGGCTGTCGAATACCTCCTCGCCGGCGGCGAGGATCTTCTTCTCCTGTTCGGCCAGGAAGGCCAGGGCGTCTTCGCCGCGCCCGTCGTCGAGCAGCGCCTCGGCCTTCTCGTTGCTCAGGCAGTGGAAGCAGGCCCAGGTCGGGTCGATCCGCGCCAGGGTCTCGTCGCACACCTCGATGCGTTCCTCCACCCAGCCCGGGCCGTCGACGTTGGCGTAGCACGACGCCAGGTCCTGGGTCACGCAGACCGACTGCGGGCAGGCCTGGGTGTCGTCGCGGTTGGCCAGTTCGAACAGGGAAACGGCGTCGGCCAGGGCGGTCTCACCCTCCAGTTGGTTGCCGACCCGGTTACGCATTTCCCAGTGGCGGACGAAGATTTCCAGCCACGGGTTGTTCAACGTCCGGCTCAGCGCCTTGACCTCCGGCAACAGCGCCTCGGCGCGCTCCACCTCGAGGTCGCAGACGTACGCGGTGAGTTCGTCGATCAGCCGCGCACTCTGCTCCTGGCCGGCCTCACGCAGGTCGGCGCGGAGCTTCTCCACCCAGTTCCAGATATCCATATGCTTCAGTCTCCATCAGGCGTGTTGCGAATTTTCTTATTGCCCCAGCAGGCGCTTCACCGAATCGGCGAGTCCGGCCAGGGCCTGGTTCAGCGAGGTCGCGGGCTGGCCGCGTCCCTGTCCGGCGATGATCACTTTGAACGAGCGCAGCAGCAACGCCGCATGGGCCGCTTCGTCGCGTTCCTCGCCGACGGCCGCGAGCAGCGCCTGCACCGCCGGATTGTCGAGGTTGACGTAGAGCCGGCTCGGCTGGCGATTGTCGAGCTTGCGGGTGAACTGCCGAGCCAGGCGCAACGCCGCGGTGGAAATACGCTTGTCGGCCTCGTCGTCCTCCAGTCGCCGCTTGAGTTCGGCGTCGCGGTCGGGCACCACCACAAGCGGCAATTCCTCGGGGCTGAAGCGGGCGATCACCAGTTGCTCCTCGGCGCCGCCCAGGTGTTCGGCCAGCCAGCCGGTCTCGCGCTCGGGCAGTCGGTCGAGGCGGAACAACTGGCGGTTGCCCTGCTCGGTGCCCAGCTCCACCAGGCGCATCCCCTTGGCCTGCGCCCAGCGACGGAGGAAGGGTACTACCGCATAGCGATTGCCATGGGCCACCGGTACGCCCATGGCACGGAACAGCATTTCCTCGAAGCCGCTGTCGTTGTCCAGCAGCACATGCACCGCTCCGCGCGAAAGGAGTTCGGAAGCCGGGAGGTCGCCCTGGGAGGTGGGTACGCGCAGGCTGTCCATCATCAGCGCGAACAGACGCTCGTCGCACAACGCCGCTCCCAGCAGGGCCTCGTTGTGCCGCAGCAGGACCCGCCGCCAGGCCTCCGGCTGCTGCCGCGCCACCTCGCCGAGCCCGGCGATCAGCGCCTCGGCCAGCGCATGCTGGATCGCCGCGTAATGGTCGTCACGCTGCAGGTCCTCGCGGCTGGCGGTGGGCGTCAGGCGGTTCGACTCGATCACCCCGCCGACGAACCCGGCCCAGGACGGCAGCAGGTCGCGGGCGTCATCGTCGAGCAGCATGCCGCGAAGGAATACCGAGAGATTGCGGTTGTCGCTGGTGCCATAGGTGCCGCCGTCCTGGATCCACAGCAGGCCCTGCACGTCGACCCGCTCGTCCGGGCGCACCGGCAGGCAGCAGATCGGCTCGAAGTCGTGCTCGAAACGCGCGGCGAACTCCAGGTCGCGGCGCTGCCGTTGCAGCGGGTGCAGCGCGGCGTCGGCGGCCAGCCGCCACGGCGGCGGCTCCGGGTTGATCGACTGGGCGTCGCCGCCGACGTGGATCGGCTCGCGCAGCAGCACGCAGTAGCGTTCGAGGATCTCGCGCAGGCGCGCGGCCTGGGTCAGCGCACTGTATTCGTCCTGCAGTTCGAGGGTGATCTCGGTACCCACCGGGCGCGCCGGCATCGGCGTCACGCTGTATTGCTCGGCGTTGCTGGAGACGTAGCAGAAGCCCAGTTCCGGCTGCTGGTAGGACGTGGTCCGCACGCTGACCCGGCGGGCCAGGACGAAAGCGGAGAGGAAGCCCAGGCCGAACATGCCGATCAGCCCGCTGTCCTCGTGGCCGGACTGGCGCAGTCCGCGGGTGTAGCCGACGCCGACGGTGGCCAGGTAGGCGTGGATTTCGTGCTCGGTGAGCCCGGCGCCGGTGTCGACGATGCGCACGGTGTTGCTGGCACTGTCGCCGATCACCTCGATTCGCGACGGCCCTTGCCAGTCGGGCTGCTCCAGGCGGCGACGGAGGATCGAGTCGTGGGCGTTCTGCACCAGCTCGCGCAACGCCACGGTGGGCGTGGAATAGAGGTGCTTGCTGAGCACCGACATCACGCCGTTGAGGTCGACTCCAGCGCGACGGATCTGGGGAGTGTTCGATTGCGGAAAGCTGCTTTGCATGTCCCTATCCAAGCGTTCGATGAATGGCGTCCGCTCGCACGCGAGCGGTCCGGTGCGGGATTCTGCCACGTTCCGTCACGTTCCTTGTGCAACGACGTGCCCGCGATGAGCTTCAGGCCGCATGGAAGCGGCCCGGAGTGCAATAGAGCCGCGTCGCGGCGAAATGTTCAACCCTCCAGGCCGATCAATTGTCGCCGGCTGCGCTCGAACCAGTCGAGCAGGTAATCGGCGAGTACCTGGGTGCGCCGCGGCAGGCCGCCCTGGAACGGATGGACGAGGAACATCGGCGTGCTGCGCGTCTGGTAGTCGCGCAGCAACCAGGCCAGGCGGCCGTCGCCCAGTTCGTCGTGGACCATGTATGACGGCAGCCGGGCGATGCCGGTGCCGGCCAGCGCGGCCTTCTTCAACAGGCTGTAGTGGTTGCTGGCGAGAAAGCCGGCAACCCGTACCCGCTCCAGCCGATGGTGGCGGTGATAGAGCCACTCCTCGTGGCCGCTGTAGTGCGAGTTCAGCAGGCACTCGCGCTCGGCCAGCTCGGCCGGGCGTTGCGGCTCGCCGTGTCGCGCCAGGTAGGCGGGACTGGCGCAGGTGATTTCCTGCAGGACGAACAGCGGCCGCGCCACCAGCCGGGCGTCCTGCTCGACCCCAGAGCGAATCGCCAGGTCGAAGCCCTCACCAACCAGGTCGCGCAGGCCGTTGTACAGGTCCAGCTCGACGCGCAGCAGCGGATGGCGTTCCTGGAAGTCCTCCAGCAGTGCATCGAACAGGGTCTCGCCCAGCGAGACCGGGAGGGTCACCCGCACCCGTCCTTCCGCTCGCTCCTGCAAGCGCGCCACCGCCTGCCGCGCGCGCTCGGCCTGCACCAGCAAGGCCTGCGCCTCGGGCAGCAGCGCGGCGCCGGCGGCGGTCAGCGAAAGACGGCGGGTGGTGCGGTGCAAGAGGGTCACGCCGAGCTTCTGCTCGAGGACGCCAATGCGCTTCGACAGTTGGCCCTTGCTGCAACCGAGACGCTCGGCGGCGCGGGTGAAACTGCCCAGGTCGTGGAGTACGGCGAAGGCGGCGAGATCGTCCAGGTCCTTCACGATTGTTTCCCTATGAAAACGGCAGGTTGTCGATTGACAGGATTATCCATGGCAAAAGCGACTCTACACTGGAAACCACTCACCTTCACTCAACGAGAGGCCTGTATGAAAATCATCCTGATCGGCGCCAGCGGCACCCTTGGCAAGGGTATCGACAAAGAACTCGGCGAGCGCCACGAGATCGTCCGGGTAGGCCACAGCAGCGGCGATTTCCAGGTCGACATCAGCGACTCAGACTCCATTCGCGCCCTGTTCGAGAAAACCGGTCGCTTCGACGCGCTGGTCGCCGCGGTCGGCAAGGTGCACTTCGGCGCCCTGGAGGAAATGGGCGAGGCGCAATACCAGCTCGGCCTGCGCGACAAGCTGATGGGCCAGGTCAACCTGGTACTGCTCGGCCGCGAGTACGCCAACGACGGGGGCTCCTTCACCCTCACCAGCGGCGTGCTCGCCGAGCAGCCGATCCGCTTCGGCAGTTCGGCGAGCATGGTCAACTGCGCCGTCGAGGGCTTCGTCCGCGGCGCAGCCCTGGAGTTGCCGCGCGGCCTGCGCATCAACGCCGTCAGCCCGACCGTGGTCAGCGAGGCGCTGCCCGGCTACGCGCCCTACTTCCGTGGCTTCAAGCCGGTTCCGGCGGCGGACGCCGCGCTGGGTTACGCACGCAGCGTGGAAGGCGCGCAGACCGGCCAGGTGTACCGCATCTGGTAAGCGATATTTCTCAGGAGAAGCGGTCGGCGTAGCAGGTCGGCGAACTGCCCGGCTGCTGGCGGTCCAGCTCCTCCTCGAGGAACTCGGCCAGCACCACGGCATTGTTGTGCTGCTGGTCGTGGGCGCCGTAGAGCAGCGTCAGGGTGCCCTCCCGAGCGCTGTCGAGCAGGCCCCACCAATGTTCCGGGTGCGCCTGCAACTCGGCGCGGTAGTGTTCGCGGAAGCTGTCGAAGAGTGCCGGATCGTGGCAGAACTGCTTGCGCACCTCGTTGGAGGGCGCCACGTCCTTCAGCCAGTCGTCCATGGCCAGGGCCTCCTTGCGGATGCCGCGCGGCCACAGCCGGTCCACCAGTACGCGCCGGCCATCGGCGGGCGACGCCGGTTCGTATACACGCTTGCATTGGATCATCGATCGACTCCCTGGTTGCGATGAAGTCCGATCCGGACTTGAGCTAGGCCCGGACGCTCGGTAACGTGGGCGCATTTTCGATGGAGTCTTCCCTATGCGCCCTGCCCGTCTGCTGGTCTACAGCCTGCTCCCCTTGTTCGCCGCCTGCCAGGTGTGGAAGCCCGAATCGCCGAGCACCAGTGTAGACACCCGCTTCCAGGGCGAACTGGTGAAGATCAACGGCGCGCTGCAATTCCGCCCCTGTACCGAGAAGCGCCTGTTCAGCATCGAGGACGTGGCCAATACCGGCCTGCGCCGCGAAGCCGACAGCCTGTTCGACGACGGCGCCCAGGGCCTGTTCGTCGACCTGCGCGGCACCATGGGACCGGCCAAGGTCCGCGGTACCGACGGCAAGCTGGAGGTCAGCCGACTGTACCGCGTGCAGAACGAGGGCCCCGGCTGCGACGACCCGAACTTCAAGCTGCTGACCTTCGCCGCCAACGGCAACGAACCCTTCTGGAGCGCCAGGGTGAACAACCAGGGCCTGCGCCTGGACCGCCCGGAACACGAGACCCTGGCCTTGCCTTACGTCGCCGAGGAACTGCCGAACGGCAGCACCAGCTATTCCAGCGAGGCGAACGGCAAGAAGGTCGAATTGTGGATCGCCCCGTCGTCCTGCACCGACAGCATGAGCGGCGCCTTCAGCAGCTACTCCGCCGAACTGCGCATCGATGGCGAGACGCTGCGCGGCTGCGCCTATCCGGGCGCACTGGGCAAGTGAAGCGAGGGGCCGCGCAGCGGCGGCCCTTCCCTACAAGAGCAGTCCGGCCTGCTCCAGGCGCCGCCGCAGCGCCGTCAGGCCGCCCTCGTATTCCCAGTAGGCGACGCGCCCGTGGGAGGCGCTGACCAGCAGGTATTTCTCGCTGATCGACTGGATCCGTTCGATGCGCAGCAGTTTCTCGACGAAGCGTTCCTCGCCGATCTGCTCGACGATTTCCCGGTTGTCCGCGTCGTAGCCGTGGACCATGAAGGCGGCGCGCACCTTGAGGCGGATGAAACTCATCGCACGGCTCTGCGCTGGAGGGAAAGATTGCGATGGCACACTGTCGAGCGCCCCGAGCCGTTCGGTCGCCGCGCCGGATCGGCGTAGGTTTCCAGCTCGACGAAGCCGGCCTTGCGCATCATTCCCGCCGACGCCAGGTTCTCTTCGTGACGATCGATATAGACGTCCTCGATGCCTTCGTCGGCCAGTTGGGCCAGCACCGCCTCCAGCAACGCGCTGCCGAGCCCCTGGCCGGCCGCCGCCGGATGCACTACCGCCTCGCAGATGTAGGCCCGCGGCGCATCGGCACGCTGCGGCTGGTAATGGGCGAAATCCTCGGTGCGACGGAAGCTGGCGAACCCCAGCAGCCGATCGTCGCGCTCGGCCAGGACGGCACGTACCTCGCCGTCGGCGATGGCTCGCAGATGCGCACGCACCCCCTCCTCCGGCAAATGGTTCCAGGGATTCGGCCCGTGGCGCAGCAACAGGTCGGTCATGGCCTCGATATCGCCGGTTTCGGCAGCTCGCAAACGGTGCATATCCATTCCTTCAAAGTCCAGCCACCAGCAGCCCGTCGGGCAACGCCACGCCCCGCTCGATGCAGGCAGCCAGCGCCTCGACCAGGGGCTCCAGCGCATAGCCCTGCCTGGCCAGCCAGACCGGATCGTAATAGGTGGTCGCATAGCGTTCGCCGCCGTCGCAGAGAATCGCCACCAGCGAACCCTTCTCGCCGGCCGCGACCATTTGCCGTGCGGCCACCAGGGCGCCGATCAGGTTGGTTCCGCTGGAGCCGCCGACCCGCCGCCCCAGGCGTCGGGCCAGGTAATGCATGGCCGCCAGCGACCAGGCGTCCGGCACCTTGACCATCGCGTCGATCACTTCCGGCAGGAAGGACGCCTCGACCCGCGGCCGGCCGATGCCCTCGATCCGCGAACCGCAATCCAGGGTCAGGCCACGGTCGCCGCTGACATAGGCGTCGAAGAACACCGAACGCTCGGCGTCGGCGCAGAGTACCCGGGTGCAGTGCTGGCGATAGCGCACGTAGCGGCCGAGGGTCGCCAGGGTGCCGCCGGTACCGGGGCTGGAGATCAGCCAGGTCGGGGTCGGGTACGGCTCGTGGCGCATCTGCTGGAAGATTGATTCGGCGATGTTGTTGTTCGCCCGCCAGTCGGTGGCGCGCTCGGCATAGGTGAACTGGTCCATGAAATGGCCACCGCTCTCCCGCGCCAGGCGTTCGGACTCGGCGTAGATCTGGGTGGGGTCCTCCACCAGGTGGCTCTGGCCGCCGTAGAAGGCGATCTGGGCGATCTTTTCCTTCGAGGTGCTGGCCGGCATCACGGCGATGAAGGGCAGGCCCAGCAGGCGTGCGAAATAGGCTTCGGAAATCGCCGTGGAACCGCTCGATGCCTCGATCACCGGCGCGGCCGGCCTGAGCCAGCCGTTGCACAGCGCATAGAGGAACAGCGAGCGCGCCAGGCGATGCTTGAGGCTGCCGGTGGGGTGGCTGGACTCGTCCTTGAAGTACAGTTCGACGCCAGGCAGGCCGGGAGTCTCCAGGGGGATCAAATGGGTATCGGCGCTGCGCTGGAAATCCGCTTCGATGATGCGGATCGCCTCGCGGGCCCATTGGCGTTGGTCGACGGTCATGGAAACTCCTTCAGTTCAGGACGCCGGCAGGAGGCGGCGGCGGAGCGCTGCGCCACTGGCTGATGGCGACGCCGATGAAGACCATGCCGGCAGCGAGCATCTGCGGGCCGTTGAGGGTTTCGCCGAGGAACAGCGCGGCGAATACCAGGGTGAAGACCGGGATCAGGTTGATGAATCCCGAGGCCTGGCTGGCCGGCAGTCGACCGACGCCGAAGTTGTACAGGCCGTAGGCGCCCACCGTGACCACCACGCCGAGATACACCACCGCCTGGATCCCCAGCGCGCTGGGCTGGCTCGGCAGGTCGGCGCTGGCCAGCGCCAGCGGCAGGAAGAACAACGTGCCGACGAAGGCCTGCATGGCGGTCAGGGCGAATGCCGAGTAGCGCGCCGACAGGTGCTTCAGCAACAGGGTATAGCCGGTGGCGCAGATCATCGCGAGAAGTTCGAAGAAGTTGCCCAGCAGCGGCTGCGGCGCGTGCAGGTCGGGCTCGCCGGCGAGGCTCAGCCAGATCGAACCGAGCACCGCCAGGCCGAAGCCGATCCAGGTCATCCGACCGATCCGTTCGTGCAGCAGCAACCAGGCCCCCACCGCCACCAGCAACGGCAGCAGCGCGGTGATCATCCCGGCCTGGGCCGCGCTAGTGTATTGCAGGGCGAAGGATTCGCAGAGGAAGTACAGGCAGGGTTCGCAGACGGCCAGGCCGAGCAGGTACTTCCAGTCGCCCGAGCGGTAGTCGATGCGTCCCCGCCAGCGCCAGGCGACGAGGAACACCAGGCTGCCGAGGGCCATGCGACCGAAGATCACCCAGAGCGGCGGCAGTTCGCGGAAAGCGACCTTCAGCACCACGTACGAACTGCCCCACAGCGCCATCGCCAGGATCAGGCAGGCCAGGGCGAACCAGCGCGTCCGAGTCAAGGGAATCTCCACCACGGGCGCCGTCACGGCGCCGGAAAAAGGACTCCCAGTATAGGCAGCCGACTAGCCGCGCCGACAGGCACAGAAAGCGGGCAAAACTGTTGCGCCGTGCCTCACTGCTCCCAGGGCTTGCCGCGAGTCTTCTTCTCCAGCGGCAACTGCTGCAGCACCGCGGCCTTGGCCAGCATGTAGGCGCTGACCGGAGCGCTGATGAAGAGGAACAGGCTGATCAGCAGCTCATGCAGGCTGATGCCCGCCTGGCGGTTGGAGAAATAGATCAGCGAGGCGACGATCACCCCGCCGACCCCGAGGGTGGTGGCCTTGGTCGGCCCGTGCAGGCGCATGAAGAAGTCCGGCAGGCGGTACAGGCCGATCGCGCCGATCAGGACGAAGGCGCTGCCCAGCAGGAGGAACGCCGAGACGATGATTTCCAGCCACAGGCTCAGGGGTTCGCCAGTCATTCGATGATGTCTCCGCGCAGCATGTATTTGGCCACCGCCACCGTACCGACGAAGCCGAGCACCGCGATCAGCAGCGCCGCCTCGAAGAACAGGTCGCTGTCGCGCCAGATGCCGTACAGCACCAGCAGCGCGATGGCGTTCACGTAGAGGGTGTCCAGCGCCAGCGCCCGGTCCGGCAGGCACGGCCCCTTGACCAGGCGCGCCAGGGTCAGCAACAGGGCCAGGCCGAGCAGCGCCAGGCACAGCGGGATCACGTAAGCGAGCATGGGAAGATCTCCTTCAGCGGCGCTTCGTAGCGTTGCTTGATCTCGGCGATCAGCGCCGCCTTGTCCGGCACGTCGAGGCCGTGCACCAGCAAGGTCTTGCGGTCGTCGCTGAGGTCCGACGACACCGACCCCGGGGTCAGCGAGACGATGCTCACCAGCACGCTGATGGCGAGGTCGTTCTCCAGCTCGATCGGCACCTCGACGAAGGCCGGACGCAAGCGCTCGATCGGTCCGAGGGTCAGGCGGGCGACCTGGATGTTGGCGACGAGGATGTCCCACATCACCAGCGCCAGCAGCTTCAGCAGCAGCAACGGATGCCACTCCTGGCTGCGCCCGACCAGCAGGCGGTTGGTCAGCAGCGGAATGCACACGCCGAGGAAGGCGCCGAGCAGCCAGTGGCCGATGGCGAAGGAATCCACCAGCAGCAACCAGACCAGCAACAGCAGGACACTAAGCACGGGATGAGGCAGTACGCGAAGAAGCGGACGCGGCAACGAACGGCTGATCATGCGGCACCTCCGCGGGTGATGATCTGGCGATACAGGTCGAGGTCGTGCAACTGCGCCGCGGTGGCCTGGACGTAGGCCAGCAGCGGCTTCGCGGCGAACACCAGCAACGGGCCGGCGGAGAGCAACAGGATGCAGGCGAACAAGCGGCCGTGGTCCAGTTCGGCGCTACCGAGCACGGTATGCCCGGTGCGCCAGAACAGCGTGCTGCCGGCCCGGCTCAACGCCACCAGCGCCACCAGGCCGCTGCCCAGTACCACGCTCCATAGGGCCAGCGCCTGGCTGCCGGGAGCGACCGACTGCAAAAGCATGACCTTGCCGAAGAACCCCGACAATGGCGGCAGACCGGCAACGGCGATGGCGCCGATGAAGAAAGCCCCGCCGAGCAACCGAGGATTCTGCAACGCCGGGCCCTGGACCAGGTCGCCGGCCTTGTCGCCGCGCTGGCGGGCGACCAGGTCGGCGAGCAGGAACAGGCCACCGGCGATCCAGGTACTGTGCAGCAGGTAGTACAGCGACGCCGCCAGCGCCCGCTCGCTGCCCAACGCCACGCCAGCCAGGAGGGTTCCGGCGGAGACCACCACCAGGTAGGCCAGCAGGCCTTGCAGGGTCCGCGCCGCCAAGGCACCGATCGCGCCCAGGCCGAGGGTCGCCAGGGCCAGCGGCCAGAGCCAGGCCTGCGCCAGGTTGGCCAGCTCGCCGGCGGCATCGCCGAAGACCAGCGTGTAGACCCGCAGGATCGAGTAGATGCCGACCTTGGTCATGATCGCGAACAGCGCCGCCACCGGCGCGCTGGCCGCGGCATAGGCGCGCGGCAGCCAGAAGTACAGCGGCAACAGCGCCGCCTTCAGGGCGAACACCACCAGCAGCAGGAGCCCGGCTGCCGCCAGCAGCGGCGCGCGCTCGGCATCTGCCATGGCGATCTTCTGCGCCATGTCGGCCATGTTCAGGGTGCCGGTGAGGCCATACAGGGTACCCACGGCGATCAGGAAGAACGCCGAGCCGACCAGGTTTAGGATCACGTAGTGCAAGCCCGAGCGTACCCGCTCCGCGCCGCCGCCATGCAGGAGCAACGCGTAGGAGGCGATCAGGAGTATCTCGAAGAACACGAACAGGTTGAACAGGTCGCCGGTCAGGAAGGCGCCGTTGATACCGAGCAGCTGGAACTGGAACAACGCGTGGAAATGCTTGCCCAGGCGGTCGTCGCCACGCAGCGCGTAGATCAGCGCGGCGCTGCCGAGCACCGCGGTGGCCAGCAGCATCAGGGCGGCGAGACGATCGAGCATGAGCACGATGCCGAACGGCGCGGCCCAGTTGCCCAGGGCATAGACGCTCAGGTCGCCGCTGGCGGCCGTACGTATCAGCAGCAGGCTCAGGGGGATCAGTGCCAGCGCCGCGAGCAACGACAGGCCGCGCTGCCAGCGCTCGGCCAGCGGCAACAGCAGCAGGCTGCCGGCAAACAGGGGGAGCAGGATCGGCAGGATCAGCCAATGGCTCATGGGCGCGGCTCCTCCTCGTCCGGACGGCCATCTACGTGGTCGCTGCCGAGGTCACCGAGGCCACGCAGGGCCAGGACCACGACAAAGGCGGTCATGGCGAAGCCGATGACGATGGCGGTCAGCACCAGCGCCTGCGGCAACGGATCACCATACTCCCCGGGAGTGCCGATCACCGCGACGCTGCCGCCGAGCCGGCCCATGGCGAACAGGAACAGGTTGACCGCGTAGGAGATCAGCGTGAGACCGAGCACCACCGGGAAAGTCCTCGCCCGCAGCAGCAGGTAGACGCCGCTGGCGGTGAGCAGGCCGAGGGTGATGGCGAACAGGGCTTCCATCAGAGCGCCTCCTCTTGTGCGACGGGTTCAGGCATCAGGCTGAGCTTGCCGAGGTAGGACAGGATCAGCAGCGCGGCACCGACCACGGTGAGGTACACGCCGAGGTCGAACAGCATCGCCGTGGCCAGCTCGATCTCGCCGATCAGCGGCAACTCGAAGTGGCCGAACGCGGAAGTCAGGAACGGATAGCCGAACAGCCAGCTGCCGAGCCCGGTGAGCCCGGCGATCAGCACTCCGGCGCCAGCCATGGCCGCATAGTTCAGCGGCAGGCGCTGCTCGACCCACTGCGAGCCGCTGGCGATGTATTGCAGCACCAGGGCGATGGCAGTCACCAGGCCGGCGATGAAACCTCCGCCCGGCAGGTTGTGGCCGCGCAGGAAGATGAACACCGAGATCAGCAACGCCAGCGGCAGCAGCACCCGCGACAGGGTTTCCAGGATCAGCGGGTGCTTGGCGTGGGCCCAGTTGCGACCCTGCGGGTCGCAGGTCGGCTTGTGCAGGGCGAAACCGGCGAGCATCGCGTAGATGCCGACGCCGGCGATCGCCAGCACGCTGATCTCGCCGAGGGTATCGAAACCACGGAAGTCCACCAGGATGACGTTGACCACGTTGTAGCCGCCGCCCCCGGAGACGCTGTTCTCGACGAAGAATCCGGCGATGCTCTCGTAGGGCCGGGTCAGCACCGCGTAGGCCAGCAGCGCCACCAGCATGCCGACCCCGCCGGCCAGCGCCACGTCGCGCAAGCCGCGCAGGCTGGAGGACTCCGCCGGAGTGCGCGAGGGCAGGAAATACAGCGCCAGCATCAGCAGGACCATGGTCACCACTTCCACCGACAACTGGGTCAGCGCCAGGTCCGGGGCCGAGAAGCGAGCGAAGGCCAGGGCCACCAGCAGGCCGGCGACGCTGAGGATCAATAGCGCGACCAGGCGCATACGATGGAACAGCGCCGTGGCCAGGCCGCTGAAGGCCAGCACCAGCATGCCCAGGGCGGTGATACCGTCCAGCGGGGTCAGGCCGCGCGAGCCGGTCAGCCTCGCCAGCGGTGCCAGCTCGACCGCCACCACGACCAGCGCCGCGCCCAGCAGCCAGGCCAGGTAGCGCTGCAGCGACCCGTTCTCCAGCCAGGCGGTCAGGCGCGCGGCCAGGGCCACCACACGTTGCACCTGCTGCTCGAAGACCAGCTTGGCGTCCACCTCCGGTAACCCGGCGTACCAGTTGAACAGCGGCTTGCGCAGGACATAGACCAGCACACCGCCAACCAGCGCCACCACGCTCATCAGCAATGGCAGGTTGAAACCGTGCCAGATCGCCAGGCTGTATTCCGGCAGTTGCCCGCCAAGGCTGGCACTGGCGGCGGCGGCCAGCAGCGGCGCCACGGTGTAGGCCGGCAGCATGCCGACCAACAGGCAGAGGAACACCAGGATCTCCACCGGTACCTTCATGTAGCGCGGCGGCTCGTGGGGCGGGAACTTCGGCAACCGGGCCGGCTCGCCGTTGAAGAACACGTCGTGGATGAAACGCAGCGAATAGGCCACCGAGAACACGCCGGCCAGGGTCGCCACCGCCGGCACCAGCCAGTTGAAGCTGCCCAGCAGGTTCTGGCTGAGGGTTTCGCCGAAGAACATCTCCTTGCTGAGGAAGCCGTTCAGCAGCGGCACCCCGGCCATCGCCAGGGAGGCGACGATGGCCAGCACCGCGGTATGCGGCAGGTACTTCCACATCCCGTTGATCAGGCGCATGTCGCGGCTGCCGGTCTCGTGGTCGATGATCCCGGCGGCCATGAACAGCGAGGCCTTGAAGGTCGCGTGGTTGATGATGTGGAACACCGCGGCGACGTTCGACAGCGGGGAGTCGAGGCCGAACAGCAGGGTGATCAAGCCCAGGTGGCTGATCGTCGAGTAGGCCAGCAGCCCCTTCAGGTCATGCTGGAACAGTGCCATGCCGGCCCCCAGCAACAGCGTCACCAGGCCGCTCAGGCTGACCAGGTAGAAGAACCACTCGGTGCCGGCCAGCGCCGGATACAGCCGGGCCAGCAGGAATACGCCGGCCTTGACCATGGTCGCCGAGTGCAGGTACGCGGAAACCGGGGTCGGCGCCGCCATCGCGTGGGGCAGCCAGAAATGGAAGGGAAACTGCGCCGACTTGGTGAACACGCCGAGCAGGATCAGTATCAGCACCAGCGGATACAGGGCGTGGGCGCGGATCAGCTCGCCAGCCGCGAGGACCTCGGTGAGTTCGAAGCTGCCGGCGATGTGGCCGAGCAGCAGCACCCCGGCCAGCAGCGCCAGGCCGCCCCCTCCGGTAACGGTCAGGGCCATCCTCGCACCCTTGCGGGCGTCGGAACGGCTGCCCCAGAAGCCGATGAGCAGGAACGAGGACAGGCTGGTCAGCTCCCAGAAGAGCATCATCAGCAAGAGATTTTCCGCGAGCACCACGCCGAGCATGGAGCCCATGAACAGCAGCAGGAAAGCGAAGAAACGCCCCATCGGCTCCTGTTCGGAGAGGTAGTAGCGGGCGTAGAGGATCACCAGCAGGCCGATGCCGAGGATCAGCAGGGCGAAGAGGAAACCGAGGCCGTCCAGGCGCAGGCTGAGGTTGATGCCGATTTCCGGCAGCCAGGAATAGCTGGCGGTCAGGGTCTGCCCGGCGAACACCGTGCCGCGCTGCCCGAGCAACAGGATCAGGCCGATCAGCGGCGCCACGCCGGCGGACGCCGCGCACAAGGTGCGGCCGCCACGCTCGGCAAGCAGGGGCAACAACGCCCCCATGAACGGCAGCGCGATGATCAGCGCCAGAATCATGGGCTACTCCTCTTCGATGGCGGAGCCCCCGGCATGCCTGGCCGGCGGTGCTTCCCCGCGGTTGTCGGTGCGCGGCCGGATCGCCAGCAGCTCGAAGCCCCATCGGCCACCGGCAGGCGCGGCGCGACGGAACTACGATTATCGCAATCTATCGAACGAACGTCATGGATTGAATTATTACAAAATTCAGGCGTTCCGACTGCCGGAAAGCCGAAAAAAACTCTGCAACGGCAACGACTTGAAGCTTAGCAAGACAACGCCGGCAGTGGTTCGGCGCTACAACGAAAACGGCCGGCGAAATGCCGGCCGCGGGATAACGTGGGAAGAATCAGTGGGCGACGCGGCTGGTGCCGTTGACGGTCAGGATGCGCACGCGCTCGCCGACGCGGAAGATCTGGCCCTGGTCGACCTGCTGGACATAGGCGCGGGTGCTGCCGTCGTCTTCGCGCACGGTGATCTCGACGCCCTGGGTGCGCGTCAGGCCTTCTTCGGTAGCCGCGCCCAGCAGGCCGCCAGCGACCGCGCCGATGATGGCCGCGACGTAGCTGCCCTTGCCGCCGCCCACCGCGCTGCCGGCGACACCGCCGACGCCGGCACCGGCGATGGAACCGATCGGGGTCTTGGTGCCTTCGATCTTGACCGGGCGCAAGGCCTGGATGGTGCCCATGCGTACAGTCTGCACGGTACGGGCTTCCTCACGGCTGTAGGTATCGCCGGTGAGGCTGGATTGGCAGCCGCCAAGAGCCAGGGCCATGGCGGTGAAGGAAGCAACGATCAAGGCAGACTTGCGCATAACGGCATCTCCGAAAGGGATAACTGACGAATATTAGACTCTCCCGCAGCCGCTCCTGTCACCTGGCCGGCGCGAGATAATCGAATCGATTCAGCAATGGTACAGGTTCGTTCAGTTTCGACCGAACCCTCCCGCTTTCATCGGCGGGACCGATCGGCTAGGGTGAGCGCCCGCAGAAGGAACAGCCATGGACTATTTCATCATCGTCGTCACCACCGCCGCCGGCCTGTATTTCCACTGGTGGATCTACTGGCGCATCCGCCGCTGGATGGACCGCGACCTGGCGCTGTCATTCGCCGGCGACGACCCGCAAAAGCGTGACTATCTGTTACAGCGACTGGCCGAGGCCAAGGCCAGCAAGGTGAAGCGGCGCGACCTGCCGGCCTGGCTGGAGCGCGCCGCCGCCGACTACCCTTCCCGCGAAGCCTGAGCCAGGCGCCAGAGCCGGGCGATCTGCTCGGCGCGCGCCTCCAGTTCCGCCGCCGCTCCGGCACAGGCCTGCTCCAGGCTGATCGGTCCCGGCGCCAGGCTGAACGCCGCATCGATGCCGGCGTCGTGCAGGCGCTGGTAGCCGTCGCCCAGGCTGCCGGCCAGGGCTACCACGGGAACGCCGGCCTGGCGCGCGATCCGCGCCACGCCCACCGGGGTCTTGCCGTGCAGGCTCTGCGCATCCAGACGGCCCTCGCCGGTCAGCACCAGGTCGGCACCGACCAGCGCATCGGCCAGCCCGGCCAGCTCCGCCACCAGTTCGATGCCTGGGCGGAAACGCGCGCGGAGGAATGCCCTCGCGGCGAAACCCAGGCCGCCGGCGGCGCCGACGCCCGGCACCCGGCTGAAGTCCTCGCCAAGGGTCGCCGCGACCACCTTGGCGAAGTGCGCCAGGGCGGCATCCAGTTGCGCCACCTGTTCGGCGCTGGCGCCCTTCTGCGGACCGAACACCGCCGACGCGCCGCGCGGCCCGCATAGCGGGTTGTCGACGTCTGCGGCGACTTCCACCGCGACATCCACCAGGCGCGGATCCAGCCCGCCCAGGTCGAGACTGTGCAGGCCAGCCAGCGCGGCGCCGCCGGGCGCCAGTTCCTCGCCGTCGGCAGCCAGGAAACGCACGCCGAGCGCGCCCAGCAGGCCGGCGCCGGCATCATTGGTAGCGCTGCCGCCGAGGCCGAGGATAATCTTCCGCGCCCCGGCGTCCAGCGCCGCACGGATCAGCTCGCCAGTGCCACGGCTGCTGCTGCGCGTGGCGTCGCGGCGGTCGCGCGGGACCAGGTGCAAGCCGCTGGCGGAAGCCATTTCGATCACTGCGGTGGCGTCGTCCAGCCAGCCCCAGTGCGCCAGGGTCGGCTCACCGAGCGGGCCTTCGACACGGCATTCGCGACGTTCGCCGGCGGTGGCGGCGAGTACCGCATCGACCGTGCCTTCGCCGCCGTCCGCCAGTGGCCGCAGCAACACCTCGGCCTGCGGGAAGACTCGCCGCCAGCCGCGGGCGATAGCCTCGGCGACGTCGGGCGCGGACAGGCTTTCCTTGAACGAATCAGGAGCAATCACGATTTTCATCAGTCACCTCGCAGGGCCGGGAGTCCCCGGCCCCGCTTCAATCAGAGCAGCACAAGGCTGAGCAGCCATACCGCGAGCATACCGGCGATACCCTGGACCAGGGTCGCCAGGGTCTGGGCGCGATAGGCAGTGGATACGGTCATGCGGCTGAACTGTGTGACCACCCAGAAGAAGCTGTCATTGGCGTGGGACACCGTCATCGCTCCGGCACCGATCGCCATGACCGTCAGCACCCGGCCCATCTCGCTGTCCAGGCCGAGCTGCGGCAGCAGCGGAGCGACCAGCGCCGAGGTGGTGACCAGCGCCACGGTGGTCGAGCCCTGTGCGGTCTTCAGCGCGGCCGCCACCACGAACGGCATGAACAGGCCGATGCCCAACGCTGACAGGGTGCTGCCCAGGTAGTCGCCGAGCGGAGTGATCTTCAGCATCGCACCGAAGGCGCCGCCGGCGCCGGTGATCAGCAGGATCGGCGCGGCCGACTGGATGCCTTCCACCACGCGCTCATGGAATTCCTCGCGCTTGCTCTGGCCCTTGAGCAGGGTGCAGGCCAGCGCCAGGCCGACCAGCAGGGCGATCACCGGTTGACCGAGGAAGTTCAGGCAGGCGAACAGTACGCCCTCGCCCAGCGGCTTGCTCGGGAATACCGCGACCGAGCCAAGGCAGATCAACAGGATCGGTACGAAGATCGGCGCGAACGCCTGGGTGGCGCTGGGCAGCTTGCCGTAGCGGGCACGCAGCTCGCTGAAGTCCTCTTCGGTCTGGACGACCTGGCCGTCGTCGACCAGGGGAATGTCCTTGCCGACGAAGCGATTGGCCCACCACATGCCGGCCATCGCGGTGACGAAGGCGACCACCAGGCCGACCACGATCACCAGGCCAAGGCTGGCGTCCAGGCCGAGGTTGCCGGCCGCGGCGATCGGTCCCGGGGTCGGCGGCACGAAGGTGTGGGTGGCGTAGAGACCGGTGGCCAGGGCCACGCTCATGGCGATGGTGGATATCTTCATCCGCGCCGCCAGGGCGTTCTTCAGCGAGTTGAGGATGACGAAGCCGGAATCGCAGAACACCGGGATCGACACCAGGTAGCCGATGATCGACATGGTCAGGGTCGGGAAGCGTTCGCCGAGCAGGCGGATCACGCTTTCCGCCATGGTGATCGCCGCACCGCTGCGCTCGAGGATCACCCCGATGATGGTGCCGAGCACGATGACGATGCCGATGTAGCCGAGGATGCTGCCGAAGCCGCCGGTAACGGTCTTGACGATTTCCGCCGTGGGTACCTGGTAGGCGAAGCCGGCGATCAGCGCGGCCGCCAGCAGGGCGAGGAACGGGTGCAGCTTGAGTCGCGTGGTGGACAGGACGATAAAGGCGATCAACGCCAGCAGGATCAGGACCAGGGTCATGAGCCGCCTCCTTGTTGTTATGGGTGTGGGATGGGCGCCCAGGGGCGGGTCATTTTCGCTCCGTCGGGACCGGACACGCCTTGTGCAACGGCCAGAGGAAGACGGCGCTGGAAGGGGAACATTTTGTGCGACTGCACAGTGAATCGAT
Organism: Pseudomonas sp. 203-8; assembly: GCF_020708595.1. Classification (NCBI taxonomy): domain Bacteria; kingdom Pseudomonadati; phylum Pseudomonadota; class Gammaproteobacteria; order Pseudomonadales; family Pseudomonadaceae; genus Pseudomonas; species Pseudomonas sp. 203-8. The sequence continues at coordinate 496,546 of NZ_JAJFDF010000003.1, forward strand.
TGATCGCCCGTTACCCGCGGCGCGGAACGAGCAATTGCAGCCCCAGCAACAATTGCTGGCGGTGCTCCAGGCGAGCGAGATCGAGCCCGCTGATCGAAGCGATGCGCTCCAGTCGGTAGCGCAGGCTGTTGCGATGGATTCCCAGCGCCTGGGCACAGGCCTGGGCGTGCCCGTCATGGGCGCACCAGGACTCCAGGGTAGCGGCCAGCGAACCTTGCGGATCGTGGTCGAGCAACCGCTGCAAGGGCGCCAGCAGCTGCCGCACCTGCCAACTGTCGCGCTGGCTGAACAGCAGGCTGGCGAGGCGGTGTCCGTCCAGGATCACGACCCGCCGACCGGGCAACCGGCTGCGCGCATAGTCCAGCAGGTCGCGCGCGGCGCAGGCCGAGGCGCGCAGCTCGGCCAGGTCATGCGCCGGGTCGCCGGCACACAGGCGCGCCACGCCCCAGCCGCGCGCGTCGGCGCGCTCCAGCCAGTGCTCGAGCGTATCTGCGTGGGCTACCGGCCGGCACCAGAACACCAGGCGCTCGCCCAGCGCCGCGCTCCAGTGCTCCGCCCGGCCGCCGAGTGCCGCCAGCAGGCGAGCCTGGCAAGGCAGCGGATCGGCATGCTCGGGCAACTCCAGGAAGACCGCCTGGCGCGGCCAGTGCATGGCCAGCCCCAGGTGTTCGGCATCGGCCGCCAGCGCCCCGAGGCCGTGGCCGGGATCGAGCAACTGGCGCAGCCAGGCTTCGTGACGCTGGCGTTGCCAGTGTCGCTCGTCCTGCATCTGGCGCTGTTCCATGAGCATTTCCGCTGCCATCCGCACCAGCTCGGCATAGGGCCGGACCACCTCCGGCGCGCCGGTAATGCCGAGCACGCCGACCAGCCGCTCGGCGTGCAGCAACGGCAGGTTCACCCCTGGCCGCACCCCGCGCAGGCAGGCGGCGGCCTGCTCGTCGATTTCCACCACCCGCCGGTTGGCCAGCACCAGTTGCGCCCCTTCGTGGCGGGTATGCAGGCGCGATGGATCGCCGCTGCCGATGATCATGCCCTGGGCATCCATCACATTGATGTTGTGCGGCAGGATCGCCATCGCCCGATCGACGATGTGCTGCGCCAGCGTCGAATCCAGTTCGAACATGGAGGATTCAGGGCGCCAGGCGTTCGCGCCGCCAGCCGCCGTCCTGGCGTCGATAGTCGAGACGGTCGTGCAGGCGGCTCGGCCGCCCCTGCCAGAACTCGATGCGCTGCGGCAGGAGACGGTAGCCGCCCCAGTGCTCGGGACAGCTCGGCGGCTGGTCGGCGAAACGCCGCTCGGTGTCCGCGAGCAGCCGTTCCAGCTCGGCGCGATCGGCGATGACCCGGCTCTGCGGCGAGGCCCAGGCGCCCAGGCGACTGCCCAGCGGACGCACCTGGTAGTAGGCGTCGGATTCCTCGGGAGTGACCTTCTCGACGCTGCCTTCGATGCGCACCTGGCGCTCCAACGCCGGCCAGAAGAAGGTCATGGCCGCCCGCGGATTGGCCGCCAGTTGCCGGCCCTTGGCGCTTTCGTAGTTGGTGAAGAAGGTGAAGCCGCGCTCGTCGAGGCCCTTGAGCAGGAGGATACGGCAATGCGGATAGCCGTCGGCGTCGACGGTGGCCAGGGTCATGGCGTTGGGTTCGACCGGCAGGCGCTCGGTCTTCACCGCGTCGTCGAACCACTGGCGGAACAGGCTGAAGGGATCGCTAGGGGCGTTGGCCTCGCTGAGGCCATCGCGGGTGTACTCGCGGCGCATATCGGCCAGGGACTGGGTCATGGCGCATCTCCAGGGGGAAATGCGCCATAGCTTAACCGCAGACTCCGCCTCGCGCTTGATCCGGGACAATGGCGCCAAGCGCCCTGCCCCGGTTCGGCTCAGTTGCCCTGGGCCAGGGACAGCAGGCTGGCGCGCTGGGTATAGAGCACTTCGACGCGACGGTTCTGGGCGCGGCCGGCGGCGCTGGCGTTGTCCGCGCGCGGCATGTCGGAACCGACCCCCTTCAGGCGCAATTGGTCGCCTTTCAGGCCGCTGAGGCGGAAGATCGCCGCCACCGACTGGGCACGCTCGAAGCTCAGCTTGTCGTTGACCGCCTTGCTGCCGGTGCTGTCGGTATGGCCGAGTACCAGGATACCGCTCTGCGGATCGGCCTGGGCCATCTTGGCGACCTTGCCCAGCGGGTTGAGGGTGATCGGCATCAGCATGGTGTGGCGCTTGGGATTGAACGAGTAGTCGGCGGGGGCGATGACGATCAATGCGTTGTCGCGGCGTTCGAGGGTGAACTCGCTACCGGCGATCGCTTCGCGCAGGGCTTTCTCATGGGCATCCAGCCACTCCTTGGTGACCTTCTGCTGGACCAGTGCCGGCTTGCCCGACGCCTTGCTCGCCGAGCTGGCGCCGAACGGCCACCACCAGGGGTTGGCGGCCTTCGGCTCGGCTGCGGCGGCGACTTCTTTCTTCGCCGCGGCGATCTCGGCCTTCTGCTCCGCTGCCTTGGCGGCTACGTCCCGACCGCCTTCGTCCTTGCCGAACGGCCACCACCAGTGGCTGGAGCCGACATGCTCGGCTTCGGCCTTCTGTTCCGTGGCCTGCTTGGCGACGGTCTGTCCGTCGTCCTTGCCGAACGGCCACCATGAATGGCTGGAAGCCTGCTCGGCCGGAGCCTTGGCTGGCTGCGAGGAAGCGTCCTGGGTCTGGAAATAGCTGCAGCCGGAGGCGGTCATGCAGAGAAGAAGCGTCGAGGTCTTAAGCAGTTTCATACGTCGGGGTCCGTTGGAAGTGAAAGAAGGCGAGCCCGATGGAACATTCGGCTCAACCGCCGGTCACATCGCAGCGATGCCGGAGTCGATCCACTGCCCCGGCAACGCCCTATCTCATACGACGCTTTAGATTGTGTCGCTAAGCCATTATTTGGCAATGAAATTTAGCGTCGAGCCGACAAGCGGTTAAAAGTTAACCAACGGATTACAGACACTCCCCCGCGACACGCGCCAGCTGCTGCGCCCGCGGATCCATCAGCACATACGGCCCCAAGGCGTTGCTGACAAAGGAAAAAGCCAGGTCGCGCTCGGGATCGGCGAAGCCGATCGAGCCACCCGCCCCAGGGTGGCCGAAGGCCTTGGGGCCGAGTCCGTAGGTCGCATTGGCCACGCCCGGTTGGTCGAGCATGGTGCCGAGGCCGAAGCGGGTCCGGGTCAGCAAGGTCCGATCCTCGCCTACCGCGTGTTCGTGGGCCAACTGGCCCAGCAGTTCATCTTCCAGCAAACGTCCCTGCAACAGGCCGCTATAGAAGCCGGCGAGCGCGCGCGCGTTGCCATGGCCATTGGCGGCCGGCTGCTGCATGCGTCGCCATTCCGGCTTGTTGGTGCTGGTGAGGATCGACGGCGGATTGGTGAAGGCACGGGTGGTCAGCGCCAATGGCTCGCTCATCATGGTCTTCAGCATACGCTGGGCGGCAGCGTCGCCGAGGCTGCCCTTGCTCCGTGCCATGTGGGCGACGCGGCCGAACTGGCTGTCGTCCAGGCCGACATGGAAATCCAGGCCCAGCGGTGCCGCGGTGCGCGCCACGATGGCCTCGCCCGGCTCGCGGCCGTCGACCCGGCGGATCACCTCGCCGAGCAGCCAGCCATAGGTAATCGGTGCATAGCCGTGCGCTTCGCCAGGCGTCCACCAGGGCTCCTCGGCGGCCAGTGCCGTGGTCATCGCCTGCCAGTCGTAGAGTGCCTCGGGCGGCATCTGCTCGCGCAGCGCCGGCAGGCCGGCGCGATGGCAGAGCAACTGGCGCACGCTGATCGCTGCCTTGCCGGCCGCGGCGAACTCGGGCCAGTAGTGTGCCACCGGCGCGTCCAGTTCGAGCTTGCCCTCGGCCACCAGTTGCAGCACGGCAACGGCGGTGAAGGTCTTGGTGCAGGAGAACAGATTGAGGATGGTGTCGCGCTGCCAGGGCTGCTCGCCGTCCTTGTCCGCGACGCCGCCCCAGAGGTCGACCACCGTCTCGCCACCGACCTCCAGGCACAACGCCGCGCCGCGCTCCTGCGGATTGTCGAAAAGCCGGGCGAAGGCCTCGGCAAGCGGGGCGAAACGGCTGTCACAGTGGCCTTGGGGCGTCATGGGCAAGTTCCGGTGGGAAAGTGGTCGGGGCATTCTTCCAGCCCTCGGCGGCCTTGTGAACCCTGACATAAGAGGGGTTCGCCGCAAGCGGGCGGCGGTGAATGCGCGCTCATGAACCGGCTGAATCCTCGCGCGGCGGCAGAGGCTCGACGGCAGGCATGGACCTGGCCATCGCCGACAGTCGCGACAGGGCGGCAAGGTTGCTTCGGCGCACCGTGTCGACGAAGCCGGCGAACGGCAAGCCCGTGATCCCGACCAGGCCTATATGGCCGTTCTCGCCGTCCAGCAGACGCCCGCTGGCCGGTTGGTCGAGGTACTGGAACCAGTGGGCGCCGACGATATACGGACTCTTCAGCGCCGCCTCCAGGAACGTTCGGTAGGAGTCGCCGCGCGCCCGCTCATTGGCCGCCTCGCTGACACCACCCCAGAACGGACCGCGATCCCGCGAGCCGAAGTGGAACTCGCTGATCAGCACCGGCTTGTCCAGCCGCGCCAGCAGGGAGTCGTCCAGGCCCTGCCCGGGCAACGGCGTATAGAGGTTGAAACTGAGGAGGTCGCAATACCGGGCGCAGGAGGTGATCGCCTCGGGAGTGCTGACGGCGAAGCGGCCGCCGAGCAGGAGGTGGTTCGGTGCGTGCCATTGCAGGGCGTCGCGCAGGGTCTTGAAGTAAGCGTCGGCATACAGCCGGAGGAAGGCGCTGTAGTCCTCGGCGATGGCCGGATGCCCCTCGCCCGGCAGCGGAGCCGCGTAGCCCGGCGCCTCCAGGGCCTCCCAGGCGGCCAGCTCGATGCCCCAGGCCTCGGCCAATGCCTCATGGCCCAGGTACTTGGCTTTCAATTGCTTGACGAAGGCGCGCTTCGCCGGACTGTCCATGGACAGCGTCAAGGCTCCGAAAGCGAGGCCGTAGCGCGCCTGGGCCGAGCCGTCGCGCCCGGCCCAGGCCAGTTCGTTGTCGGCGTAGTAGCCGAGCAGCCAGGGATCGTCGCGGTGGTCGCGAGCAGCGATGGCGATGACGCGCTCGGCGGCCATGGCGAAGCGCGGGTCGAAGGGATCGGGCATGGCTCCCCACCAGTCGAAACCGCTGCTGACCGTGGCGTAGTCGCCGGCGATCGACAGCGGCAGGCTGTAGGGCATCCGCGTCTGTGCGGCGAGCGCCGGATCGCTCCAGTTGCCGAGGCTGTTGAAACCCCATGCCGAGAGGCGCTCCAGGGTGCGCTGGCGCCATTCGCCGGCGAGCTGGTCGGCACTCGCCTGGGGAGCGATGCGCTGGCGATTGGCACCGAGGAAATCGAACCAGCGACCATGCCCGAAGCGCCGCCCGGCCTGCGCGGCGACGCCGCGGCGGTCGTCGCCCTCACCGAAGAATGCGGCCAGCGGCTCACCCTCCGCCGGCAGTTCGGCGAACATCGGCTCGCGTCCTTCGACGTAGGTCCGGCTGCCGTCGGCGGTCACCGCATTAACGCCCAGCGACCAGAACGGATGTCCTTCCGGAGTAACCAGCCACCAGCGCCCGCCACGTTTTTCCGTGCGGAAGAAACCGCTGGCTTCGAACACCGGCCCACCCAGCAGGCCGCCGAAACGGTCGCGCGCCGGTGTCTGCCGCTCCCAGTCGCGGAGCTGTGCGGCCTCGGCCGCATAGGCGCTGCGCAACTGCTCGTCGGAACGAATCTTTTCCGGCCAGTCGGCGCGGCTGTACTGGCCATAGCGATCGATCAGGCCGGTCAGGATGCTCCGCTCCACCGCCCTCCCTGCGCGTATGCCGAAACGTCCGAGCAGGATGCTCTGGGGAGCTTGCGGCGAGCGCAGGGACAGGCTCAGCGCCCCGACCCTGGCGCGGTCCAGCGAGCCCTCCACGCGTGGCGCCAGCAGCATCCGCTGGCCTTCGACCATCTGCGGCATCGGCGGCCCCGCACGCATGCCCAGAGCCTCTGGCGAAACCGCCCGCAACGGCACCAGCAGGGTCTGCGGCGGGCCTGCCGGAAGCTCTATGGATGCCTGCAACCCCGGCGCGCCCTGCTCGCCCTCGATCGCGACCTCCAGGGTCATGTCCCAGCTCATGGCGTTCTGGATGCGCAGGCTCACGTAGTCCGCTGCGGACCAGTCCCAACGGCCCTGCGCCGGACTCATGCGCAAGGTGGGCCGTTGCGCCGGGCTGAAGGTGACGCGACGGAGAATGTCGCCCTCCGGGGTGGCCTCCGCCGTCGCGCTGGGCAGGTCGGCATCCTCAAGGGTGATGCCGACCACGGCCATTGGCTTGACGAAGTTGAACAGCACCTGCTGGGTGTCGCTCGCCGCCAGCGGCGTGGCCACCGCGAGCAGGCCGAGAAGCAGGGGAAGATGCCAACGCGAACGGATCATGAAGCCTGTTTTCCTTAACTCCATCCCGGCCTGGGCAAATGCCGGGAATTCCTGATGCGGCTCGGACGTGAAGGCTGGCGCCCTCCCGCGCAGGCCAGCGCGTCAGGCGATTTCCCGGCGGAACGGCGGCAATGCATTGAGGATAGCCTTGCCGTAGCGCTGGGTGACCACGCGGCGGTCCAGCAGGGTGATGGTGCCGCGGTCCTGCTCGGTGCGCAGCAGCCGCCCGCAGGCCTGGACCAACCGCAGCGAGGCGTCTGGCACGGCGATCTCCATGAACGGATTGCCGCCGCGCGCCTCGATCCACTCGGCCAGCGCCGCCTCCACCGGGTCGTCGGGTACCGCGAAGGGAATCTTGGCGATCACCACGTGTTCGCAATAGGCCCCCGGCAGGTCCACGCCTTCGGCGAAACTGGCGAGGCCGAAGAGCACGCTGTCCTCGCCGTCGTCGACTCGCGACTTGTGCTTGTTCAGGGTTTCCTGCTTGGACAGGTTGCCCTGGATGAACACCCGCTTGCGCCAGTCGCGGTCGAGACCGTCGAAGACTTCCTGCATCTGCTTGCGCGAGGAGAACAGCACCAGGCTGCCGCGCGCGCCCTTCACCAGTTCCGGCAGCTCGCGAATGATCGCCGCGGTGTGCTCGGCGGCGTTGCGCGGATCCGCCTTGAGGTCGGGGACCCGCAATACCCCGGCCTCGGCATGGTGGAAGGGGCTCGGCACCACCGCGGTGACCGCGTTGCGCGGCAGGCCCGCGCGCATGCGGTAGCGGTCGAAGGTGCCCAACGCGGTCAGGGTCGCCGAGGTCACCAGCACGCCATAGGCGACGTTCCACAGGTTGCGGCGCAGGGTCTCGGCGGCGAGGATCGGGCTGGCGTTGGCTTCGATGTCGTAGAAGCTGCCGCTCTCGGCGAGGGTCAGCCAGCGCGCCATCGGCGGGCTGTCCTGCGGGTCCTCGCAGGTGAAGGCGGTCCACAGTTCCCAGTTGCCCTGGGCGCGCGCCAAAAGACTACCGAACAGCGGGTACCACTCCTCCGCCTGGTGGCTGGCGATGCCGCCGGCGCCTTCGCCGTCCATCGCCTCCTTGAGGATATCGGTGAGGCGGGTGAACAGGTCGGTCAGCTTGGAGAAGCCTTTCTTCAGCTCGATGCCCATCTCGCGGATATGCTCGGGGACCACCCCGCCGACGAAACGGTGACGCGGCCGCTCGCGACCTTCCATGTCCTCGCCGGCGCGGAAATCGCCGATCTCTTCGCAGGCGGTGAACATGAACTGCTGCTGGGTCTTGATCTCCCGGGCCAGCTCCGGCACCTGTTCGATCAGGCGGCCGAGGTCGCCCGGCAGCGGGTGCTGGGCGAGCAGCTTGGTGAGGTTCTTGGCGATCTGCTCCAGCCAGTCGGCGGTAGCGCGCAGGCGGGTGAAATGGGCGAAATGGCCAATCGCCTTGTCCGGCAGGTGATGGCCCTCGTCGAACACGTAGAGGGTCTCGCGCGGATCGGGCAGGATGGCGCCGCCGCCCAGGGCCAGGTCAGCCAGGACCAGGTCGTGGTTGGTGACGATCACGTCGACCTTGGTCATCCCTTCGCGCGCCTTGTAGAAGGCGCACTGCTGGAAGTTCGGGCAATGTCGGTTGGTGCACTGGCTGTGATCGGTGGTGAGCTGCGCCCAATGCGCGTCGTCGATCGCCTCCGGCCAGCTGTCGCGGTCGCCGTCCCAGCGGTTGCCGGCCAGGCGTTCGATCATCTGGTTGAACAGCTTGCTGCTGGTCTCGTCGACATCGATGTTGAAACCGTCGTCGGCGAACAGTTGCGCCGTCGCGCTCTGCGCCTGGCCTTCCTGCAGCAGCACGTCGAGCTTGGACAGGCACAGGTAGCGCCCGCGGCCCTTGGCCAGGGCGAAGCTGAAGGCCAGCCCGCTGTTGCGCAGCAGGTCGGGAAGATCCTTGTGGACGATCTGCTCCTGCAGGGCGACGGTCGCGGTGGCTATCACCAGGCGCTTGCCACTGGCCTTGGCGCAGGCGATCGCCGCCAGGCTGTAGGCCACGGTCTTGCCGGTACCGGTTCCGGCCTCCACCGCGACCACCGCCGGCTCGCCCTCGCGGTGCCCCTCCTCGTCCTCCTTGATCGCGCCGAGGGCCTTGGCCACTTCGGCGATCATCAGGCGCTGGCCATAGCGAGGCTTCAGCTCCTTGGCTTCGAGAAAGCGGGTGTAGGCACCCTGGATCTGGGACTTGAGTTCGGCGCTGAGCATGGAATTCCTGGGCCCGGCGCGCAGCGGAAGACGAATCCGCCGGCGCGCCATAGCTGGATAAATTTTCAGTGGTTCGACAGGGCGGCTATGATAACGCGCTTCGTCACAACCGCCAGCGGAGATCGCCGAATGACCCCCTACGCCCTCGTCTACGCCCTGCATGTCCTGGCCGCCCTGGTCTGGGTCGGAGGCATGTTCTTCGCCTGGACGATTCTTCGTCCGGCGGCCGTCGCCGCGCTGGAGGCCCCAGCCCGCCTGGGCCTGTGGCTGGAGGTGTTCCGCCGTTTCTTCCATTGGGTCTGGGCTGCGGTGATCCTGCTGCCGATCAGCGGCGTCGGCATGCTGCACCTGAGCTTCAACGGTTTCGCCGGCGCGCCGCGCTACGTACAGGTAATGATGGGGCTCTACGTCGCCATGCTGGCACTGTTCCTGCGGGTGCAGGCGCTGCAAGTGCCGGAACTGCGCCGCGCGGTGCAGGCCCAGGACTGGCCGGCAGGCGGGCAGGCGCTGGGGAAGATCCGCCGCACCGTCGGCTTCAACCTGCTCCTCGGCCTGTTGCTGATAGCCCTGGTAGCGGCACGCCCGAGCCTCTGAACCGGCGAGGCGCCGGAAGCCGTGCTGCCGGCCTCTCCTCAGAAGCGCACGACGTCCAGGCTGCCGTCGCTGCCGTTGGTGCCGTTCGCGCCGTCCTCTCCGCTGCGCCCCGCACGACCGGCATCCACCGAGTAGATCCAGCAACCGGTGGCGTTATCCGCCGCACCCGGTTTGCCGGCCTTGCCTCCAGCGCCGCCGACGCCGCCTTGCAGACGGGTTTGCAAGCGCTCCAGAGGAAAATCGCCCGGCACTTCCAGACGAATCCGACCGCCCGCCCCGCCCGGACCGCCGTCGCTTCCGGATTGGCCGTCGCCACCTTTCAGCGCGCTGCCCCAGAGGCAGCCGGAGGCCTTGCCGGAAGCCCCGTCCAGGCCATCGTAGCCTGGAGCGCCGACGCCACCGCGGGCGTCCAGCAGCAGGCTTTCCACCTCCACCGCCTGCAGGCGCAAGGTCAGGTCGCGGCCGTTACCGGCGCTTTGCCGGAAGGTGCCGGTCGCGCCGGGCGCGGAAATGATGCTGCCATCGGCCAGGCGGCCGCTGACGACTTCGATGCTGATTCGCTCCTCGCCTGGCGCCACGCCGATCCGGGCGTTCTTCGCCATGTGCAGTTCCTCGATGCGCAGGACGCTGACCTCCAGCGGAATCAGCAGGGCGGCATCCTCGCCGATCTCCACTCTGCGCAGGCGCAGCTCCTGGGCCCGCTTGGGCAGGCGCATCACCGAGTTCGCCTGCACCTTCACGGTTCCGCCGATACCCTGCTGGCGTGCCGGCGGCGCCTCGGCCGAAAACACGGCGCCAGCCCAGGCCAGGGGAACGACCAGGAACAATCCGAGCATGGCCTTACGCATGATCGTCCTCCTTGTCCTGCGGTAACTCGCTGGCCGGGCTCAACGCCGGCAACGCAAGCATGTGGAAGACCCCGAACAGCAAGACCTGGAGACGATCCAGCCAGGGATGCGCGCGCGCTTTCAGGCGTCCTCCGAGGACGAGAATCTCGATCAGGTGGATCAACAGGATCAGGCCGCCGGCTATCGACAACAGCCAGTTCAGCGGATAGGCGAACGGATGCAGCAGATTGACCAGCACCGCGCCCCAGAACACCAGGGTCACGAGCTTGCCCAGCCCGAGAAACGCTTTCATGGAACTCCCCCCAAGACATCGTGTGCGGGGGAACATACTCGCCAGCCCGCCGCGGCGCCAGCCATGAACGAAAACGGGGGCTTCGACGCCCCCGTTCTGCTCCGCGCCGCCTGCGTCATTCGCGCTTGATGAGGATTTCCACCCGGCGATTCTCGGCCCGCCCTTCGCGAGTCTTGTTGTCGGCGACCGGCTGGCTTTCGCCCAATCCCTGCACGCCGACGATGATGCTCGAAGGCACCCCGGCATCAATCAGATAGTTCGCAACGGCATTCGCGCGCCGTTCCGACAGCTTCTGGTTGTAGGCATCGGAACCGACGCTGTCGGTATGCCCGGTGATACTCAGGCGCGTACTGGCCGCCTCGCCTTTCAGGCGTTCGGCGATGCCGTTGAGCTTCTCGCTGTCGGCGGCGTCCACCTTCGACGAATCGAAGGCGAAGTGCAGGTCGCGCACGACAATGGTTTCTTCCTTGACGACGGGAGGCGGCGGCGCGACTTCCTCGACCGGCTGCGGAGGCGGCGGCGCGACCTGTTCGCCGGCACCGTGCACCCAGCAATAGGCGGCACCGACGCCACCGCCGATCAGGGCGCCCCAGCCGGCCCAGCTGCTGCTTTCGATCGCGCCCAGGCCGGCGCCGGTAACACCACCGACCGCCGCACAGGTCGGCCAGTCGCTTTTCTGCAACCCTGCGCAACCGGTCAGCAAGCCGCTGACCAGAATCAGGGGTAAAGCGGTCCTCGTGATGCTCATTGAAACTCTCCTCGTGGATCGGTTGTAACCGACAAATAGGGAGTAAAGACCCCAGCCGAAAAAAGCGCCAGCACTAGGCCATGCAGGCGCTTCAGGCTAGTCTTGGCGAATCCCAGGAGAGTGTTTTCCCATGAGCGAACCGATTTCTCCCCGCACCCCGCAGCAGGCCCTGGCCGCGTTGCTCGCCCGCTACGCGCCGAAGCGCTTGCTGCTGGTCGGCGCCAGCCGGCTGCCGGCGGTGGAGGCCTTCATCCACAACCATCCCCAGTGCCAACTGGCGCACAGCCCGGCGGCGGCATTGCCCGCCGAACTGGCCGGCCAGCGCTTCGACCTGGCGCTGTTCGTCGATTGCCTGGAACACCTGCCGCAGCGCACCGGTCTGCAGTTGCTCGCGGGCGTGCGCAACCTGAACGCCAGCCGGGTCGCCGTACTGGTCGACCTCGAGGCCAGCGACTGGCAGGAAACCGACTTCTTCGCCCTCGCCATGCAGAACAGCGAACGCTTCCAGCGCGAAGGCCAGACGCTGACCCTGTACACCTACGACCTGTACGAATACAAGCAGGTCCCCGATTGGCTGAACGCCAAGTTCTGGGCCAACCCGGAAAACTTCGGCAAGTACTGGTGGTAACCATGACCCAACCCTCTTGCCCCTGCGGCAGCGGCGACCCGCTCGACGATTGCTGCGGCCGCTATCACCAGGGACATCCCGCGCCTACCGCGGAAGCCCTGATGCGCTCGCGCTACAGCGCCTACGCCCTCGGACTGGTGGACTACCTGCGCGACACCACGCTGCCGGCGCAACAGGCCGGCCTCGATCTCGACGGCATCCGCGCCTGGAGCCACGGCAGCACCTGGCTCGGTCTGGAGGTGGAAAACCACGAGGTGCTCGGCGGCCAGCCGGAGCATGCGCGAGTCACCTTCGTCGCGCGCTGGCACGACGCCGACGGGGAACATGCCCATCGCGAATGTTCCGGCTTCGTCCAGCGCAACGGTCGCTGGTACTTCCTCGATCCGACCGTGGCCCTGAAACTCGGCCGCAACGATCCCTGCCCCTGCGGCGCCGGCGGCAAGCTGAAGAAATGCTGCGGTCCGTGGATCACCTGATGCATTCGCTCGCCAGCTATATCCGCGCCATCCATGCCCTGCCCTCGCCGGTCTCGATAAGCGATGCGCAGGTCGAAGAGCAACAGCGCTGCGAGGACGGCGTCGAGATCCACAGCTGCGAAGCGCTCTACCGTTTCGACAACGGCGTGCGCCTGCGCCAGCACTGCGAGCGCGACCTCCTGCCGAGCAGCGGGGCCTGCGAGGAATGCTGGATCGGCTACGAAGTGCTGGATTCCGCCGGGCAGGAAATCAGCCCACGCTACAAGCACTTCGTCAACGCCTGCCAGGAACGCTTCTGGTTGCGCATGCACGCCTGAGATGCTGCGCCAGGCTGCGCGGTTTGGGCGTTGACGAGCGCTCGGGTAGAATGCGCAGCCTTTTCATCCGGGCCCCATCCCCATGCTGCTGACCGTGCTCTACATCATCGCCATCACCGCCGAAGCCATGACCGGTGCGCTGTCGGCCGGCCGGCGCAGCATGGACCTGTTCGGCGTGGTGCTGATCGCCTGCGTCACCGCCCTGGGCGGCGGCTCGGTACGCGACATGCTGCTGGGCCATTACCCGCTGACCTGGGTCCGTCACCCGGAATACCTGGCGCTGACCGCAGTCGCCGCGCTGGTGACAGTGTTCATCGCGCCGCTGATGCGCCACCTGCGCTCGCTGTTCCTGGTACTCGACGCGGTTGGCCTGGTGGCCTTCACCCTGATCGGCTGCCAGGTCAGCCTGGAAATGGGCCACAGCCTGCTGATCGCGGCGATCAGCGGGGTGATCACCGGGGTGTTCGGCGGCATTCTCCGCGACATCCTGTGCAACGACGTACCCTTGATATTCCGCCGCGAACTCTATGCCAGCGTGTCCTTCGCCAGCGCCTGGTGCTACCTGATCTGCGTGGAGCTGGAACTGCCTTCCGAGCAGGCGATGCTGATCACCCTGTTCAGCGGCTTCCTGTTCCGCCTGCTGGCCATCCGCTTCCACTGGGAAATGCCCAAGTTCGTCTACCAGGACGATTTCGACCACTGAAGCAAGCGCCTGCCCCCTGGCCGACGCGTTCCTCCAACCCCTCGCCTGTCCCCGATGCCACGGCCTCGCGACGCGGTTATCCGCCCCACGCCCTGGCTTGTCGCAGGCCGCTGCCCGCCTCAGTCCTGCAGGCGCAGGTGGCTGGTGTCCGGAGCCGGAGCCGCTGGCTCGGAGCGTGCCTGGCCCATGTCGCTACCGACCGGGGCGACGCTGAAGCGGCTCAGGTCGAGTTTCGGCGCCTCGGCTTCGGCCTTGGCGTCCTGTAGGTCGGCGCCTACCGGAGCCAGGCCGAAATCCGGCGCATCGACCTCGGCGAACGCCGCCATGTAGCCGTCCCGCGGCGCTACCTGCAAGCGTCCGGCGGGCGCGCTGGTACCAGTAGCGGCGCGGGTCTGCGGGGCCTCCACGGGAGTCGTCTGCGCAGGCGGCGGCGCCATGACCACCTCCTCGACCTCCATCTCGGCGACCACGGCGATCGCTCCCGCTCGCTCCAGCACGCTGCGGTATTTTTCCGCGGAGGCGGCATCGAGGTTGTTCTTGATCACCACCCGGCGGCCGGAGAACAGCAGTTCGATACGCTGCGCGTCGGCCTGGAACAGCTTGGCCAGGTTGGCCTTGACCACCTCGGGACGGGCGCCGGCGACCAACTGGCCGGAAAAGGCGATTTCAAAGCGGCTCATTGGCATCTCTCCGAGTGAAGGGCCGCTCGGCATGGCGGCCCTGGCGTTTCGTCGAGCGATTGTACCCATCGACAGCCACGCGTGGAGTGACTGGGTCCGGCAAATCGGCCGGCGGGTCCGTTCAGGTTAGCCGAGCCGGTCACGCCAGCCGACGGGAAGACTTGCACGGGCGTACGCGCTTCTCCATGCTCCCCCGACTGCGCTATGGGAAACATATGGACACAGGCCTGTACCTGAAACATCTTTCCTCTATACAACAATAAGTTGCAGCACAATCACTGCTTGTTAAACTGGGGCGTCTCGGGGGGAATAGCATGAATTACCAGGCGCAAATGATAAGAATTATCAGCCTAATAATGGCGTGGGGAGTTCTCTCCCATCTCTCGGGCTGCAGCTGGATGACCGGCAGCTTCGAAGACCCCGACGTCAAGCTGCTGAAGGTGGAAGTGGTCAAGGCACGCTTGCTGGAACAGGAGTTCGTGATGCGCTTCCGCATCGACAACCCCAACGATTTCAGCCTGCCGGTACGCGGCCTGCAGTACGCCGTGCAACTGAACGACATCCAGCTCGCAGAAGGCGAGTCCGGCCAGTGGTTCACGGTTCCCGCCCACGGCCACGAGGTATTCGACGTACCGGTGCGAACCAATCTCTGGCGCCACATGAAATACATCGTCAAGCTCCTCGAGCGTCCCGAGGAGCCGATCCGCTACCGCCTGCAGGGCGAAGTGAAGACCGGACTGATGTTCGGCCGCAGCGTGCACCTGAGACGAAATGGCGAGATAATTCCCGGCGATTTCATCCCAGAATAGGTCCACCATGAGTCAGGAACCCCACGTACACGGCCCGAACTGCAACCACGACCACGATCATCATCACGATCATGGCCATGGTCATGTCCATGGTCCGCACTGCAACCACAGCCACGAGCCGGTGCGCAATCCGCTCAAGGCCGTAGGCCGCAACGATCCCTGCCCCTGCGGCAGCGAGAAGAAATTCAAGAAGTGCCACGGCGCCTGACCCTTCGCACGCGCCGGCATCCGAAGGCCCGCTGAGCAGCGGGCCTTTTCGTTGGCGCGCCACCAGCCCCGCCGGGGCGTCATGCGCGACAGCGGTTTGCATCGAACCTAGGTTCCTGGCGTAGAGTCTTCCGTTCGTAGCCCATCGACGAGCCGGAGACGCACCGATGATCGACCTGTACTACTGGACCACCCCGAACGGCCACAAGATTACTCTTTTCCTGGAAGAAACCGGCCTGCCCTACGCCATCCATCCGATCAACATCAGCCAGGGCGACCAGTTCCAGGCGGATTTCCTGAAGGTGTCGCCGAACAACAAGATTCCCGCCATCGTCGATCGCCAACCGGCCGACGGCGGCGCTCCCCTGTCGCTGTTCGAGTCCGGCGCCATCCTGCTCTATCTCGCGGAAAAGACCGGACGCTTCCTCGCCAAGGACCTGCGCGCGCGCCAGGAAACCCTGCAGTGGCTGTTCTGGCAGATGGGCGGGCTGGGGCCGATGGCCGGGCAGAACCACCATTTCAACCGCTTCGCCCCGGAGAAGATTCCCTACGCCATCGACCGGTACGTCAAGGAAACCGCGCGCCTGTACGGCGTTCTCGACCAGCGCCTGGCGGACCGCGCCTTCGTCGCCGGCGACGACTACAGCATCGCCGACATGGCCATCTATCCGTGGATCGTCCCGCACCAGTGGCAGGAGCAGGATCTCGCCGACTTCCCACACCTGCAGCGCTGGTTCGAGAGCATTCGCCAGCGTCCGGCGACGCAACGCGCCTATGCTTTGGTGGAGCGCATCAATCCGCCGCAGTAGCGGGTCCCGAGCCGGCCTGCGGACGTCCTCGCGGACGATCGCAGGCGGAGCTTGCGCAGCCCTGCGCTCCTCACTAACGTAGCGCCTCTCGACGCGACCACTCCCGCAGGAGCCCCCACCCCATGGCCTCGCCAGCCTTCATGCGTTTTCTTCCCCGTTGCGGCGCCGCCGCGGCCTTCGGCACCCTCCTGGGCCTGGCCGGTTGCCAGTCCTGGCTCGACGATCGCTACGCCGACAGCCTGCCGCCGACCTCCGGCGTGCAACCGATCAAGGGCCTGGCGCAAAACGTATCGATCCGGCGCAACGCGCTGGGCATGCCACTGATCGAAACCGGCACCTTCCATGACGCGTTGTTCGCCCTGGGCTACGTACACGCCTCCGACCGCCTGAGCCAGATGGTCAGCCTGCGCCTGCTGGCCCAGGGACGGCTGGCCGAGATGGTCGGCCCCGGCGCGCTGGAGATCGACCGTTTCATGCGTACCGTGAACCTGCGCCAGGCCGCGGAGATCCAGTACAGGAACGCCTCGCCGCGCCTGCAACGCTTCTTCGAGGTCTACGCGCGCGGGGTCAACGCCTACCTGTATCGCTATCGCGACAAGCTGCCGATGGACCTGGCCCAGTCCGGCTACCGTCCGGAATACTGGAAGCCCGAGGACTCGGCCCTGGTCTTCGCCCTGCTCAACTTCGGCCTGGCGGTGAACCTGCAGGAAGAAATCGCCTCGCTGACGCTCGCGCAGAAGGTCGGCAGCGACAAGCTGGCCTGGCTGACGCCGACCTACCCCGACGAAAACCTGCCGTTCGACGAGGCGGAAAAGCTCAAGGGCCTGCGCCTGGACGGGCAGGTTCCCGGCCTCGCGGGCGTCGAGGGCGCGGCGCGGCAGGTCGCAGCGCTGAGCATGCTCGGGGTCGCCGCCTCGAACAACTGGGCTATCGCGCCGCAACGCAGCCGCAGCGGCAAGAGCCTGATGGCCAACGACACCCACCTGCCGCTGAGCATGCCGTCGGTGTGGAACTACGTGCAGATCCGCTCGCCCAAGTACCAGGCCGCGGGCGTTTCCATCGCCGGTCTGCCGGGCGTGGTGGCGGGCTTCAACGGCAAGCTGGCCTGGGGCATGACCATGGTCCTGGGCGACAACCAGGATCTCTACCTGGAACAGTTGCGACGCCAGGGCAACCGGCTCTATTACCTGGCCGACGGCAAGTGGCAGCCAACCCGCGAACGCCAGGAAACCTTCTTCATCAAGGGCCAGCGGCCGATCCGCGAGGTCATCCACGAAACCCGCCATGGCCCGCTGCTCAACAGCGCCCTGGGCGAGCGCAAGAACATCCTCCAGCCGCTGCCGCTGAAGAGCGGCTACGGACTGGCCTACCGGAGCATCCAGCAGGAAGCCGACAAGACCCTGGACGGCTTCTTCGACCTGTCGCGGGCCAAGACCATCGAGCAGGCCTTCGACGCCACCCGCGAGATTCGCGCGATGCCGCTGAACATCGTGTTCGCCGACGAAAAGCACATCGGCTGGCAGGTCACCGGACGCTATCCGAACCGCAAGGAGGGTCGCGGCCTGCTGCCCTCCCCTGGCTGGGACGGCCGCTACGACTGGGATGGCTATGCCGACCCGATCCTCCACCCCTCCGACCAGGACCCGCAGCAGGGCTGGCTGGGTACCGCCAACCACCGCACCGTGCAGCCCGGCTACGGCGCCCAGTTGTCCAATTCCTGGTACTACCCGGAGCGCGCCGAGCGCATCGCCCAGCTCGCCGGTGCCAGCAAGAGCCACGACACCCAGAGCATGATCCGCATGCAGTACGACCAGACCTCGCTGTTCGTCGCCAAGCTGCAAGCCATGTTCGACAATCCCGGCATGGCGGCGCCGCTGCGCCAGGCCATCGACGCCTTGCCGGAGGCGCAACGCAGCCGGGCGCGGGAGGCCTACGACCGGCTGATGGCGTTCGACGGCAAGCTGACAGCCAGCTCCAGCGACGCCGCGCTGTACGGCGCCTTCCTCCACGAGAGCGCCAGGCAGATATTCCTCGACGAGCTAGGACCGGAGGACGGCCCTGCCTGGAAAGCCTTCGTCGAGACCGCCAACCTCTCCTACTCGGCGCAAGCCGACCACCTGCTCGGGCGCGACGACAGTCCGTTCTGGGACGATACCCGCACTCCGCAGAAGGAGGACAAGCCGGCAATCCTCGCGCGCAGCCTCGCCGCCGCCGTGGAGTTCTGCGAACAGCGACTGGGGAGCGAGCGCAAGGCCTGGCAATGGGGCAAGCTGCACACCTACGAATGGCGGAGCGACAGCTCGAAAATGGCCCCCTACCTGGGCGCCGGCGAGCGCGCCGGACTCGGCGCGATCAAGGGCTATCTCGATCGCGGGCCCTATCCGGCCGGCGGCGACCACACCACGCTGGACGTATCGGCCTACGGCTGGGGCCAGGACTTCGACACTTGGCTGATCCCGGCGATGCGGCTGATCGTCGACTTCGGCCAGAGCGAACCGATGATCGGCGTGAACAGCAGCGGCCAATCCGGCAATCCGGCCAGCCCGCACTACGCCGACGGTATCGACGCCTGGCTCAAGGGGCGCTACGTCAGCTTCCCGTTCCAGCCACAGAACCTCGATCGCGTTTACGGCAACAAGCGGCTGACGCTCACTCCCGCTCGCTGAACGGACGGCGCGGAACTTTCCTCCGCGCCGTGGCTCTGAACAGCCGACTTACTCCATGATCATCTTCAGGGCGTCCTTCCGGACGCCCTTCTTTTATCCCCCTCCCGGAAAGCCTCCGTTTTCTCGAAAGCCCGGGCACGGGATCGAACCGATCTCACTCCTCTCCGGCCTCTTCCACGGGCGCCACCAGCGCCCGGTCCAGCCAGTCCGTCGGCAGGCTCTTGCTGGCGCGGGCACCGAGCAGCTTGAGTTGCTCGCTGCGACTGATCAGGTTGCCACGTCCCTCGGTGAGCTTGTTGCGCGCCGCGGCATAGGCCTTGTCCAGTTGCTGCAGGCGCGAACCGACCTCATCGAGGTCCTGGACGAAGAGCACGAACTTGTCATACAGCGAACCGGCACGTTCGGCGATTTCCCGCGCATTCTGGTTCTGCCGCTCCTGGCGCCAGAGGCTGTCGATTACCCGCAGGGTGGCCAGCAGGGTGGTCGGGCTGACGATCACGATATTCTGCGCGAAGGCGTCCTGGAACAGGTTCGGCTCGGCCTGCAGGGCCGTCGAAAAAGCCGCCTCGATCGGCATGAACAGCAGGACGAAGTCGAGGCTGTGCAACCCTTCCAGGCGTCGATAGTCCTTGCCGGAGAGGCCTTTCACATGGTTGCGCAACGACGTTACGTGCTGCTTCAGCGCCTGCTGGCGCAGCAGATCGTCGTCAGCGGCGATGTACTGCTGGTAGGCCGTGAGACTGACCTTGGCATCCACCACCACCTGCTTGTCGCCGGGCAGGCGGATCAGCACGTCCGGCTGGAAGCGTTCGCCCTCGGCGCCCTTCAGGCTGACCTGGGTCTCGTATTCCCGGCCTTTTTCCAGGCCCGCATGCTCGAGCACCCGCTCCAGCACCAGTTCGCCCCAGTTGCCCTGGGTCTTCTGGCCCTTGAGCGCGCGGGTCAGGTTGGTCGCTTCCTCGCCCAGGCGCAGGTTGAGCTGCTGCAGACGCTCCAGTTCCTTGCTCAGGGAGAAACGCTCGCGCGCTTCCTGCTGGTAGCTTTCCTCCACCCGCTTCTCGAACGCCTGGATGCGCTCCTTCAGTGGATCGAGCATCTGCCCCAGGCGCTGCTGGCTGGTCTCGGCGAAACGCTGTTCGCGCTCGTCGAAGATCTTTCCCGCCAGTTCGGCGAACTGTGCCCGCAACTCGTCGCGGGCCGACTGCAGGTCGGTCAGGCGCTGCTGGTGGCTTTCCTGCTGCTCGCGAAGTTCCGCAGCCAGCGCAGCCCGTTCGGAAGCCAGGCGACGCACTTCCTCTTCCCGGCCCTGGCGCTCGCTGGCCCAACGTGCCTCCGCCTGGGACGCCCGTTGCCGCTCCTCCCCCATCAACTCGGCTTCCCGACGCAGCGCGGCGACCTCGCCGGAGAGCCTGGCATGGCGCTCGCCGAGTTGCTGGTAAGCCTCCCTACTGGTCTCCAACTGCGCATTCAGCCCGTCCTGGGCCAGTTGCGCGGTCGCCAGTCGCTCGCCGAGCAAGGCTATCTCGCGCTCCGCCAGGCTGGCCCTTCTCTGTAGCTGCCATGCCAGGCCGGCCAGGGGAATCGCGGCAGCCAGCAGGCCAAGCAACAGGTTCGGTAGATCGACGGGCATGGGGCACTCCAGCGGAAAACGACGCAACACCCGCCTGGCAGGCGCGCGTGCAGCGGATTCTAGGTTCTTGGGAAAAGACCGTCGAGCGAATAGCGCCGCGCCGAACGAGCACTCCGCTTCCGAGCTGTGCGTACCCCATGCGCAGGACATTTCAGATACTTCCATAACGGAAACCATCGCCCTGCGCCCTTCGCCGCCGGGACATTTCTGCTTCCACGGCATTTTTGTCGCGGCTACAGGGCTTGCCTTGGAGCGTGCGATGTGCTGTCGAGCAAGCGCTTGGGAAATCCACAGATCCTGTGGATAACCCAGTGGAAAAGCCCCTAAAAAACTGCCGAACCCCCGATGGAGTGGGGCTATGGGACAGATTGACGATTTTTTCACCAACTATTTTTATCGTTATTTTTCAATAAGTTACGTTTCAAACATGAAAAATCAAGCGTTTAGAGCCTAACGCTCTCAACCCTTGACAAGCTGCTTTCCATTTGTGCACAAATTTTCGCCGAAGCCTCTTGCCGCCCCATTGCAGGGCAATGCCGTTCGAAATCCTCAGCCACTCTTTCCCTCGGGGCATGCAGGCCAGCCCTGCCCAACCGGCAGGTGGCGGCCTTCAGACGGCGCCCCCGGATCGCTGGCAACCGTGCCCCCTCCACTCACGCCGGATGCGGCAACTTTCCGTCCACCAGGAACAGCTCCCAGGAGAAGATTTTCGGCGACCCCGGCACATGCGCCGGCTTGAAGGCCACGTAACCGGCCGTGGTTTCGCACAGCCAGGGCGTCAGGTTGCGAGGACGCTTTTCGGTGAAGGCCGCGGGCGTGAACAGGGCGACATTGCAGCCGCGCTCCGGGCAACGCGCCGAACGGTATTCGAATGCCTGCACCCCGGCGCTGCGCATGGCAGTTCCCAGTTCCTGGGGAGCGCGGTAGTCGGCGATGTCGGTCAGCGCAGCCTCGTGATCGGAGAAAGGCGGCGCCTGCAGACGGATTCCCCGCTCCACCTTCCAGCCCGCCTCGAACGAAGCGTGCTCGGACAGAATCCTCCCGCTCGGTGGCGGCACCACCATGCCACTCCACAGGACGCAACGGTAATACGCGCTTTCGGCCATGGCCGTTTCCAGCTTCAACGCGGCGTAGAACAGGCTTGGCTCGTGGCGACGGCCAAACCGCGACCCCCAGCGCAAGGGCGGATAACGGAACGGGGTCTTCAACAGGTAATGCAATGGCTCGGCATCCGCCGGCACCGGCGGCTTGCTCGACTCGAGCAGTTCCTCGAGCAACGCCTGTTCTTCCAGGGTGTCGACCAATTGCAGGGTCGCCACCTGCTCCTGGCTCTCCACCAACCGCACCAGGCGCCCCTGGAGCGGTCGGATATGCCGCTCACCCTTGCACTGTCGCCAGATCTCGCTCACCTTCCGCCCCTCGCTTCCTGTGGTGTCGGATGCCAGCGTAGCGGCACCGCAGTCTCCATTCAGCCAGGCGTGTCGCCTCTGGCTGCCAGCCTTTTCCGTGACAGGCGTAGGCCCCGTACAGGCGCGCCGGGTATCAGACCTTGCCGCGGATCGCATCGAGGTATTCCAGCACATGAACCAGGCCCTGCACCTGTCCCATCAGTGCCAGCGGCTCGCCCGCCAGGTGATGGTTGGGAGTGCGCAGGAAGTGGTGCATGTCCTCCTGCTGCCCGCCGAACAGGGCATACAGTGCGCGATAGACTCGCACCAGCAGCAGAGCCAGCTCGCCGGTCTTGCTGTCCACCCGCAGGCCCTGGGTCTTCCAGCGGCTGATGGCGCTGCGATCGACGCCGACGATGCCGGCCAGTTCGAGCTGCGTCAGCCCCAATTGCTCGCGCGCGGCCAGGACGGCCTTGGCCAGGACGGCATCGGCGCTGGGACGTTCCTTGATGAGAGCGCTCATGACGACCTCCTCATGTGTGTTTACAACAAACTATCATTATTTTGCTGAAAACACACCTTGATTCGGTCGAGCCTAGAGAACCACGCGCAAGCATTGACCGGCGTGATAGAGAGAAAAACCCATCTCGTAGGCGCAACTGCGCAGCCTGGCCGCGGGGACGGGCTTCATGTCACTGAACGGCAACGGCAATGTCGCTCGCTCGCCGCTCAGCAAGTAGTCGGCGAACGCCTTGCCCACTACCGTACCGGTGGTCACGCCGCGTCCGTTGTAGCCGGTCACCGCCAGCAAGCCTTCCGCAGGCTCGAACAGGCGCATCAGATGATCGGGGGTGAAGGCGATGCAACCCGTCCAGCTGTACTCCCAGTTGACCTGGCCCAGGTCGGGAAAGTAATGGCTCTGGATTCGATCGGCCCATTGCCGCAGGAACCAGGCGGGCTTGTTCGCGCCATTGCCGAGGCTTCCCAGCAACAGGCGACCCTGGGCATCGCGACGAATGCTGCTGAGCACCGTCCTGGTGTCCCAGGAACCCTGGCCGTGAGGCAGGATGCGCTCGGCCGCGGCGCCGTGCAGCGGCGCCGAAGCCACCTGGTAGTAGTAGCCGGGAAAGAAGTGCCGCCTCAGGTTGGTCCACTCGCCCTCGGTATAGGCGTTGGAGGCGATCACCACCTGTTCCGCCAGTACCGCCCCCGCGCTACTGCGCACCGCCCACAGCGCGCCCTGCCGCTCCAGGGCGAGCACCGGCGAGCGCTGGTACAGTTGCCCACCCCGCTGTACGACGGCGGTGGCCAGTCCGCGCGAATAGGCCATGGGATTGAGAGTGCCGGCGCGTCGGTCGAGCAACGCCGCGCTGATTCGCCGGGTGCCGCAGGCCTCGTGGCAAGCCGCGCCGGTCAGCAACTCCAGCGGAGCGCCGCGGCGCGTCCACTGCGCGTGACGGCGTTGCAGATCGGCCACGCCGCTGGCGTTGTGCGACATGTGCAGGGTGCCCTCGCGGCGCAACTGGCAATCGATGCCGAGGCGTTCGATGGTCTCCATCACCAGCGCCGGCGCCCGCCCCAGCACGGCGTTGAGCTTTTCTCCCTGCTCGGCGCCGAGGGTGGCGACCACCTCGTCCGGGGGAATCCAGGTGCCGGCGTTGATCAATCCGACATTACGTCCCGACCCGCCGTGGCCGACCTCGTACGCTTCCAGCACGCACACCGAACGGCCGGCCTCCAGCAGGTGGAGCGCCGCCGAAAGCCCGGTGAAACCGGCGCCGATCACACATACGTCGGCGCGCTGCTCGCCGTTCAGGCTCGCCGCTCCGGACAGGCGAGGCGTAACCACTTCCCACAGACACCGTTGCTGCAAACCGCCCATGCGCGACTCCGCTGCCAGCCTCATTGCCATGCGGCGGGAGCCCGCCGCGCCCCGTTCAATCGAAGGTGATGCCCTGTGCCAGCGGCAGCTCGCGGGAATAGTTGACGGTGTTGGTCTGCCGTCGCATGTAGGCCTTCCAGGCGTCCGAGCCGGACTCGCGGCCGCCGCCGGTCTCTTTCTCGCCGCCGAACGCCCCGCCGATTTCCGCCCCGCTGGTGCCGATGTTGACGTTGGCGATCCCGCAGTCACTGCCCGCCGCGCCCTGGAACAGTTCCGCCTCGCGCAGGTCGGTGGTGAAGATGCACGACGACAGTCCCTGGGGAACCTCGTTGTTCAGGCGCAGGGCCTCGTCGAAATCGCGGTAGCCGACCACGTACAGGATCGGTGCGAAGGTCTCCGTGCGCACCACTTCGGTCTGTCCCGGCATCTCGACGATGGCCGGCGACACGTAGTAGGCATCCGGATAGCGCTCCTGCAATTGCCGCTCGCCGCCGAACACCCGCCCCCCCTGCTCGCGGGCTCGCGCCAGGGCGTCCTGCATGGCCAGGTAGCTGCGTTCGTCGATCAGCGGCCCGACCAGGTTGCCCTCCAGCGGATGACCGATACGGACCCTGGAATAGGCTGCCTTGAGGCGCTCGACTATCTCGTCCTTCACCGACTCATGGGCAATCAACCGGCGCAAGGTGGTGCAGCGCTGCCCGGCGGTGCCCACCGCGCCGAACAGGATGCCGCGCACCGCCAGGTCGAGGTCGGCGCTTGGCGCCAGGATCATCGCGTTGTTGCCGCCCAGTTCGAGGATGCAGCGAGCGAAACGCGCCGCCACCCGCGGCGCCACTTCGCGCCCCATGCGAGTGCTGCCGGTGGCGCTGACCAGGGCGACGCGACGGTCGTCCACCAGCGCTTCGCCGGCCTCGCGGTCGCCGATCAGCAATTGGCTCAGGTGCGCCGGCGCATCGCCGCCGAAGGCCCGCGCGGCACGCTCGAACAGTGCCTGGCAGGCCAGTGCGGTGAGGGGGGTCTTCTCCGAAGGCTTCCAGACCACGGAATTACCGCAGACCAGCGCCAGCGCGGTATTCCACGACCACACCGCGACTGGGAAGTTGAACGCGCTGATCACGCCTACCACGCCCAGCGGGTGCCAGGTCTCGCGCATGTGGTGGCCGGGACGCTCGGATGCGATGGTAAGACCGTACAACTGGCGCGAGAGGCCCACCGCGAAGTCGCAGATATCGATCATTTCCTGGACTTCGCCGAGGCCTTCCTGGGTGATCTTGCCCGCCTCCCAGGACACCAGTTCGCCGAGTTCGGCCTTGTGCCGACGCAATTCCTCGCCGAACAGCCGCACCAGTTCACCACGGCGCGGCGCCGGCACCTGGCGCCAGGCGCGGAACGCCTGTTCGGCGCGCTCGACCTTGGCGGCAACGGCGGCGCGCCCCTCCAGTCGCACCGCAGCCAGGCGACTGCCGTCGATGGGGGTATGCACGGCAAGCTCGCCATCGCGAAAGGCATTGGGGTCGAGGCCGAGACTGCGCAGCAATCCGTCGATCATGTGAGGTTCTCCTGGCTGTTCGTTTCCGCTCGTTTTAGTCGGTTTGCCCGGTAGCGACAAACGACCTTTATTCGCCACGTCATTCCGAGTTTTCATACTGGCTCCGAGCTGTCGCGATCCGCCGTGTTTCCCGTACCATGCACGCCTTCGCCGGCCAGCCCCCGCCTACCCGACATGGACAAGAAAAAGCTGTTGCGCCTGATCACGGAAAAGCTCGCCGCGGACCTGGAAGTCGCCGTCCGCGCCGCGCAGACCGCCCATGAGACGGCAACCCACGAAGAGAACGTCGCCGAGAACAAGTACGACACCCTCGGCCTGGAAGCGGCCTACCTGGCCGCCGGGCAGTCGCGCCGGGTCGAGGAGATCCGCCAGGCGCTGGGCCTGTACCGCAACCTGGTGCTGCGCGATTTCGACGAGGAACAGGGCATCCAGCTCACCGCGCTGGTCACCCTGCTGAACGCCGACGGCAGCCGGCGAACAGTGTTCCTCGGCCCCGAGGCGGCCGGGCTGAAGATCGATTGCGAAGGTCGCGAGGTGTTGGTCATCACGCCTCGCTCGCCACTGGGCCAGAGCCTGATCGGCAGGCACCCGGGCGACGAGACCGGGGCGAAGGACTCCCCCCTTGCGGTGGAAATCCTCGCCGTCGACTGAGGCTACTGCTGCGGCGCACCGCAGGCGCCGCAGAACTTCGCGCCCGCCGCGAGATCGGCGCTGCAGGCGATACAGCGCAGCGGCGCCAGGGCGCCGCCGCAGCCCTGGCAGAATCGTGCCGTCGCCGCATTCGCGGTGCGGCAGGCGCGACAGGCCATTCCCGCCGCGACTGGCGCCGGCGGATAGCCGCCCTGACCGCGGTGATGACCGCCGCCGTGATGACCACCGCCCTGTCCATGATGACGCCCACCCATCAACAACCGTTCGAAGAACCCCATGGCACAACCCTCTCGTCTGGATCTGACGGCTTCCAGTGAAAAGGCTGTAGCCACTACAGGGTCAATGGCGCGGAAACATCGGGAAACTCAAGTCCGCTTCACCACAGCGGCAACGCGTAGCTGACGATCAGCCGGGTCTCGTCGATGTCGTTGCCGAAATCGCTGCGGAAGGTGCCGTTGCGCAACTTGATCCCCAGGTTCTTCAGCGGCCCCGATTGCACCAGGTAGGCGATATCGGTGTCCCGCTCCCATTCCTTGCCGCGCCCACCGCCGTCCAGAAGGTCGATGTGTTCGCCACGCAGGTAGCGGCTCATGAATGTCAGGCCGGGCAGGCCGATGGCGGCGAAGTCGTAGTCGTAGCGCAACTGCCAGGAGCGCTCGTCCTTGTTGGCGAAATCGCCGATCTGCACGAAGTTGACCAGATACGGATCGGTCCCGGCCAGGTAGGCGAAGCCGCTGTCGCCGGACATGCGCTGGTAGCCGAGGCCGAAGGCGTGGCCACCCAGGCGATAGGTGAACAGCGCATTCAGCGCGCGATTGTCGACGCGGCTGCCGCCCTCGTCGGTGGAACGCGCCCAGCGGATGTCGGACTTCAGCGACTGGTCATCGGTGAGCGGCAAGAGGTGCTGCACGCCGAGATAATGCTGGCGGTAGAAATCCTCCAGGTTGGCGTAGTGGTAGCTGCTGCTCAGGCGCTCGCTCCAGCGGTAGGTACCGCCGGCGAAGTCGAAGCGGTCGCTGCCGGGGTGCCGGCCCGCCAGTACGTTGCGCTTGTTGCCGCGGGTGATGCCGAGGTCTTCGGCGTTGGTCGAGTCGCGCTGCTTGACCTGGCGCAACTGGCCAAACTGCAGCGCCAGCCCGTCGATCTCGTTCACTTCCAGCAGTCCACCCTGGAAGGTTTGCGGGTGCAGGCGCGTGTCGTTGAACTGCACCACCGGCAGCCTGGGCATCAGGCTGCCGATCTTCAGCGTACTGTGCGAGACCCGTAGCTTGGCGGTCAGGCCCAGGCTGGAATAGTCGTGGGCGGCGCGCCGGTCGCTCGTCGAATACGGCAACAGACCACTACCGGATCGCTCTGGCGAGGAGTCCAGCCTGACGCCCAGCAGGCCCAGCGCATCGATGCCCAGGCCGAAGAGCCCCTCGGTGTAGCCGGACTCGTAGCGCAACAGGAAACCCTGCGCCCACTCCTCCGAATAGGACTGGCTGGCGCCGGGCTGGCGATAGTCGCGATTGAAATAGAAATTGCGCAGTTCGAGGCCGGCCTTGCCGTCGGCGAAAAACTCCGCCTGGGCGAACGACGGCAGCAACGCCAGCCCCGCGGCCAGCATCGGAACGGGAAGAATTTTCATTGTTGTTGTCTCTTCGTCGTCAGTGGATAGACACGGCGCCGCGGCCACTCCCTGCCGCGACCGCCGTGGCGGAGCGGATCAGACCCCGGCGAGCATGCCCTCCAGGCGTTGACGCACCAGTTGGCGCGCCTGCTCGACGATGTCCCTGAGCAACTCGGCGCAGGCCGGTTCGTCGTCGATCAGGCCCTGGACCATGCCGGCCGACCAGATCCCCAGGTCGGTATCGCCCTGCTGGTACACCTGGCGACCGCGCTGGCCGCTGACCAGCGCGGCGATATCGGCGTAGCCGGCGCCGCCGCGTGCCTCGATCGCCAGTACTTCCTGGCTGATCGCGTTGCGCGCCACCCGCGCGGTATTGCGCAGGG
The DNA here is from genome assembly GCF_020708595.1 of Pseudomonas sp. 203-8. Taxonomy (NCBI): domain Bacteria; kingdom Pseudomonadati; phylum Pseudomonadota; class Gammaproteobacteria; order Pseudomonadales; family Pseudomonadaceae; genus Pseudomonas; species Pseudomonas sp. 203-8. Next base: position 524,130 of record NZ_JAJFDF010000003.1, read on the forward strand.
AACGCATGATCAGGTCGGTGGAACGCTCGTCGGCCGCACGGATCGCCGCCTTCACCGCAGGGTGTATCGGACATTCGCGAGTGGCCAGGAAGCGCGTGCCCATGTTGATCGCGTCGGCGCCCAGCGCCAGCGCCGCGACCAGGCCACGTCCATCGGCGAAACCGCCGGAGGCGATGATCGGCACGCGTAGCCGGTTGGCCGCGGCCGGCAGCAACACCAGGCCGGGGATGTCGTCCTCGCCCGGGTGGCCGGCACACTCGAAGCCGTCGATGGAGACGGCGTCCACGCCCAGTCGCTCGGCCTTGAGCGCATGGCGCACGGCGGTGCACTTGTGGATCACCTTGACGCCGTGTCGACGGAATTCGGCGATGTGCTCGCCGGGGTCGTTGCCGGCGGTTTCGACGACGCGGATTCCCGTCTCGATGATGGCTGCGCGATATTCGGCATAGGGCACCGGCTTCTGCGTCGGCAGCAAGGTCAGGTTGACCCCGAACGGCCGATCGGTCAGCTCGCGGCAGCGGGCAATCTCCGCAGCCAGTGCCTCCGGGCTCGGCTGGGTCAACGCCGACAGCGTCGCCAGGCCACCGGCGTTGGCCACCGCCGCAGCCATCTCGGCACGGCCGACCCACTGCATGCCGCCCTGCATGATCGGGTGTTCGACGCCGAAGGTCTCGGTGAAACGGGTCCTGAACACGCCCATGGATTGCCTCCTCGGTCAGATCGGGTCCCAGGAGAACACGTCCGGGCTGCGCGCCAGGTCCATGAAGCTGCCGCGCAACGCCGGCATGCCGTGCTCGGCGATGCTCTGCGGGGTCCAGCCGTGCTCGCTATGCACACTGCGCAGCGGCCGGCTCTGGCTCATCAGGAAGAGTTCGTGGTGACGCGCGGCGAACACCTGGCCGGTGACCTCGCGGGCGGCGTCGGACGCCAGGTAGACGGCCAGCGGCGCGTTCTTCTCGGGGGTCATGCGCTGCAGCTTGTCGACGCGGGCCTTCTGCTCCGGGGTTGCGGCCGGGATCGAGTCGGTCATCCGGCTCCAGGCGAACGGCGCGATGCAATTCGAACGCACGTTGTAGCGCTGCATGTCGAGGGCGATGGATTTGCTCAAGGCGACGATGCCCAGCTTGGCCGCGGAATAATTGGCCTGGCCGAAGTTGCCGATCAGCCCGGAAGTGCTGGTCATGTGTACGAAGGCGCCGGCCTGCTGGGTACGGAAGCGTTCGGCGGCGGCCCGGCTGACGAAGAAGCTGCCGTTGAGATGGACATTGATCACCGACAGCCAGTCGTCGGCGCTCATCTTGTGGAAGATCGCATCGCGCAGGATGCCAGCGTTGTTCACCACGATATCCAGACGCCCGAAACCGTCCATGGCGCATTCGACGATACGCCGCGCGCTGTCCCAGTCGGCGACGCTGTCGGTGTTGATCAGACCTTCGCCGCCTCGCTGGCGGATCAGGCCAAGGGTCTCTTCGGCCGGCGAGGCCGACCCGCCCTCGCCCTGTAGCGATACGCCGATATCGTTGATCACCACCCGTGCCCCGGAATCGGCCAGGGCCAGGGCGATCTCGCGGCCGATGCCGCCGCCCGCGCCGGTAACGATCGCGACCTTGCCTTCATTGAGTCTGCTGCTCATGGGTAATCCTCTTCGTCCCGTGGATGTCGTTCGGTTGCGCTCAGCCCGGCAGGCCGAGGACGCTCTTGGCCAGGATGTTGCGCTGGATTTCGTTGCTGCCGCCGTAGATGGTGGTCGGCCGCGACTGGATGAAGATCCCCGCCGGATGCAACTCGGGGTCTTCGGCGAAGGGCTGCAGCAGGGCCGAATCCTCCCCGGCGACCTCCAGGCCCAGCTCGCTGATGCGCTGGAACAGTTCGGACTGGAAGATCTTCAGCATGGATACCTCCGGGCCGAGGCTCTCCCCACGCCGCAGGCGTTCGGCGAAACGCTCGTAGAGCGCCTTGTGGCTGTCCAGGTCCATGCTCAGCGCGGCGAAGCGGCGCACGAACAGAGGGTCGTGCCACAGTCCCAGGTGCCGGGCCAGGCGCTCCAGGCGCTGGAGAGCGAAGGTGGACTGCTTGGGCGAACCGAGGAAGATCCGCTCGAAACCGAGCAGCGCCTTGGCCATGCTCCAACCCTGGTTGATTCCGCCGACCAGGCTGTCGTAGGGCACCCGCACGTCGTTGAAAAACACTTCGCAGAACTCGCCGTGCAGCTCCAGGTTGAGGATCGGCCGCACCTCGATGCCCGGGCTGTCCATCGGCACCAGCAGGAAGCTGATGCCGTGCTGCGCCTTGGCGCTGCGCTCGGTGCGGACCAGCAGGAAGATCCAGTTGGCCTCCGAGCCCATGGTGGTCCAGGTCTTCTGTCCGTTGATCACCCACTCGCCGTTTTCCAGGCGCGCCTCGGTGCGCAGGCTGGCCAGGTCGGAGCCGGCGTTGGGCTCGCTGTAGCCCTGGCACCAGATGTCTTCGCCGCTGAGAATGCGCGGCAGGAAGCGCGCCCGTTGCGCCTCGTCGCCATAGCGGATCAACAATGGGCCGAGCATGGTCACGCCGCTGTCGGGCAGGCGCGCGCAGCCGTACTCCTCCATTTCCTCCATCATGATCAGTTGCTTGCCGGCGCTCAGCCCCATGCCGCCGTACTCCCTGGGCCAGCCGGGACACAGCCAGCCCTGGCGCGACAACAGCAGGTACCACTCGCGGGTTTCCTCGCGCCCCAGGCGACGGGGCGGATTGCGGATGCGCTGCGGATAGTTGGCGGCGATCCACTCACGGACCATCAGGCGAAAGGCGTTGTCATCGAGACTGTCGTAGTCGCTCATCTCAGTTTCCTCTGAATACGGGGGGACGCTTGGCGAGAAAGGCCGCCTTGCCCTCGGCGTGGTCGGCGCTGAGAAACAACTGGCTCTGCAACTCGCCCTCCCGCTCCAGCAATAGGTCAAGGCCCTCGGCGAGCAACGCCTTGGTCATCGCCAGGGGCAACGGCGCCTGCTGCTCCACCCGCCCGGCCAGCTCCAGCGCCATCGCCAAGGCGCCGCCAGCGGCGCAGAGGCGGTCCGCCAGGCCGATGCGCAGTGCCTCCTCGGCCTCTACCACCTGGCCGAACATCAGGATCTGCCGTGCCCGCCCCCAACCGATGCGCGCCGGCAAGGTATGCAACTGGCCGAGGTCGGCGAGCAGCCCGACCTTGCCGAAGCCGGCGGCGAAGCGGGCGCCGGCGCCGCAAACGATGCTGTCGCAGGCCAGCGCCACGGACAGCCCGGCCCCCACCGCCCAGCCCTCGACCGCGGCGATCAGCGGCTTGCCCATGCGCACCATCTGCCGCACCAGCCGCGCGTTGTCCTGCATTCGCGCCCTGCCGGCGGCCAACTCGGTCACCCGCATGTCGCCCAGGTCGCCGCCGGCGCAGAACACCTCTTCGCCACCGGTCAGCAGCACGCTGCGGATCGATGGGTCGCATTCGGCCGCCTCCAGGGCCCGCAGCAATTCCATGCGCAGCGCCGGCGACAGTGCGTTGCGCCGGGCCGGGTTGTCGAAGCGCAACAGGCGCACCGTGCCGCGCGTTTCCTGCAACAAACCGCTCATCAGGCCACCTCCCGCTGTAGCAGCGCGGCGTAGCGCGCCTTGTGGAACGCCAGCGAGCCGTGGGCATTGAGCAGTACCATGGCGCGGCGCAGGAACAGGCCGATGTCCGCCTCGTCGGTGTAGCCGATGCCGCCGTGCAACTGGATGGCCTGGCGGGTCACCAGCAGAGCCGCTTCCGAGGCCCGTACCCGTGCGCTGGAAACCTGCCGCTGGCGCTCGCTTTCCGACGCCCCGGCATCGATCGCGGCGGCGGCCTGCTCGACCATGGCGCGCGACAGTTCGATCTGGATCCTCAGGTCGACCATGCGGTGCTGCAGCGCCTGGAAACTACCGATCTCGCGGCCGAACTGGCGACGTACCTTGAGGTACTCCAGGGTTCGCTCGAAGGCGCCATCCATCAGTCCGACCAGATAGGCCGCGCAGGCCAGCGCTGCCTCGTCCAGAACCTGTTCCGTTACCTCGCCGGACAACCACCGTGCCGGCGCATCGCGGAAACGCAGGCGCGCCAGGTGAGCGCCATCCTGGGTCGCCTCGCAGAGCAGTTCCACGCCATCGGCATCGCGCTCGACCAGCGCCAGGCCCTGCTCGCAGGCCACCAGCCAGGCATCGGCGGCGCCAGCCAGATGTACGTGAGCGACTTCGCCGTGCAGCCGCCCTTGCTGCATACGAGGGCGCCGCCGCCCATCGCGGTAGGCGATGCCCGCCGGCAGGACCAGCCGCTCAGCGGCCAGCAACGCAACGCGCTCGTCTTCCGGCAGCAGCGGCGCCACCAGCCCGGCCTCGATCAGCGGCTCGGGCAGCAGGCCGCGCCCCAGCGCCTCCAGCAACGCCGCGTATTCGCTCATGCCCAGGCCGCTGCCGCCCAACGCTTCATCCAGGCGCAGCGCCGGCCAGCCCATGGCGCAGACCTCGCGCCAGGCCTGGCGGTCCACCCCGCTACCGGTGAAACGACCGCGGCGCACGCGGCTCAGGTCGCCGTCGCGCGGCACCAGCGAAGCCGCGCTGTCGCGGATCATCCGCAGACGCTGCTCGCGCTCGCCGGCCCACTCGTCTTGCTCACTCATCTGTTCGCCCTCCTGTCGATACGCCGACCGCCCGTCCGTCATCTGCACGGGCGGCGCCGGCTTGTCCGCGCGGAGCGACCGCGCAGGCCGTGGTCCGGACGCGCGACGGATGGCTCCGCTGCCGCGCCGCCGGAACTCCGCTACGGCTTAGCCGCGCGGTACCTGAAGCTGCCCGAGGCCATGGCGATGACCTCGCCGCCCTCGTTGCAGATTTCCGCCGTGCAGAAGCAGATCGTGCGGGTCCGCCGCACCACCCTGCCAACCGCACGAAGCTCGCCGCGGGCGCTACCCATGAAGTGGGTAGCCATGTCGATGGTCACCATCGAGCAGTCCGGCAGGCAGGCACGGATCGCCTGGGCCATGGCGGCGTCCAGCACCGACATCAACACCCCGCCATGGAACTGTTGCAGGTAGTTCATCAGTTCCGGGCGATGCCCCAGGCGCACCCGCGCCACCCCGTCGGCATCGGTCCAGCGCTCGAGGCCGATGAACTCCTGGAAGCTGGCGGGCCGCTGCTCCGCCGCTGGCTGTCGTGGAAAAGAACTCATGGATGTGCACTCCTGCCGCAGGATCAGGCCTTGGCCGCGCTCCGCTCGGCGGTATCCCCGGCACTGCCCGGCGCTTGCCGTCGGGAAGCGCTCTCGGCATCGCGGGACTCGCGGTTCGGGTCGTAGAGCCGGTCCGCAATGAACAGCGCCGGGATCAGCCCGGTGAGCACGTAGGTGATGCCCATCACCAGGAAACCCGCGCCGATCGACACGTGGGTGGCCAGCAGGCCGATGCCGGCGGGCGCCACCGCCGCGCCGATACGACCCAGGTTGTAGGCGGTGCCCACCGCCGAGCCGCGGACGCGGGTGGAGAAGCTCTCGGTCATGTAGGTGGCCAGCACCCCGACCGGAACGCCGTAGATGAAGCCGAAGGTGATGAGGATCCAGAGGATGTTGGAGGGCGAGTGGTAGAACACGATCAACGGCATGAAGGCGGCGCTGCCGATGGCCCCGGCGGCGAAGGTCAGGCGCCGGCCGAAGAGATCGGCGCAGACGCCGGCGGCGACCTTGCCGAGGATCATCGCGCTGTAGGTGCCGACCATGTAGCCGGTCATCGACTTGAAGTTCATCCCCAACTCGCTCTCCAGGTAGGACGGCATCCAGTTGTTGGTGCCGTAGTAGCCGAACAGCAGGAAGCAGGAGGTGAGGCTCCAGAGCAGGAACATGCCGCGCGTTTCCGGATCGCCCAGCATCCGTCCCAGCGGGCCGGCGCCGCCAGCCTCGGCGTGGCTCTGCGGAGCCGCGCCGGGACGCTGGCGCCCGGCCTGGGCCGCGAGCCAGGACGGCGACTCCGGCACCCAGGGCCGCAGGGCCAGGCAGACCAGCGCCGGCGCCACGGCGGTGAAGAACAAGGCGCGCCAGCCGAACTCGGGGATGATCTGCCCCGCCAGCAGGGTCGCCACGAGGTAGCCCACGGTCCAGCCGGCCTGCATGGCGGCGAGGATGGTGGTGCGGTACCTGGTTCCGACGCACTCGGACATCAGGATGTTGCAGGCGACGAACAGCGAGCCGAGGCCGAGCGAGGCGACGAAGCGGATCAGCGCGAACTGCCAGTAGTTCTGGGTCAGCCCCAGCAACGCGGTACCGATGGAGAACAGCACGATGGTCCAGGTCACCACTCGCACCCGGCCGAAGCGGTCGCAGCACCAGCCGCCATAGATGCCGCCGACGGCCATGCCGGCGAGAGTCAGGCTGCCGAGGGAGCCGGCTTCGAAGTTGCTCAGGCCGAATTCGGCCTTCAGGCTGTTGAGGCTGTAGGCCAGGAACATCAGGTCGACGCCGTCGGCGAGCAGGCCGAGGAAGCAGAAGACGAAGGCGATCAGCATGGTGCGCCGGGAAATGGCCGGCGCCGGGTTCGGGGAAAGCGCGGTTGCATTCATTATTCTTGTTCTCGCAAGCAGGATTTCGGTTGATCTTCACGGCAGCCCGACAGTCGTTCCCTCGCGCCGCCGCCCTTCGCTTCAGTCCGGCCGCTCTGGCGGCGGACCTACCCGGCCGTTGTCCAGCACCACCACATCGCGCTCGACGACGCGAGTGCGGAACGAGCCGTCGCTCCACATCTCGGTACGCAAGGTCTCGCCGGGAAACACCGGAGCCGAGAAACGCACCTGCAGATGTCCCAGTTGCCCCGCGCGGTAGTCGGCGAGCCCGCGCAACACCGCGTGGAATGCCACGCCGAGGGTGCACAGGCCATGCAGGATCGGCCGCGGGAAGCCGGCCCGCAGCGCTGCCGCGGGCTCCGCGTGGAGCGGGTTGTCGTCGCCGTTGAGGCGGTAGTACAGGGCCTGCTCCGGACGGGTCGGCAGGTCGAGTCGCAGGTCGGGTGTCCGTTCAGGCAAGCGATGCGGCGTTTCCGGCACCTGCCGGGAACCACCGAAGCCGCCGTCGCCGCGAAGGAAGGTGGTGCTGCGGGCGACAGCCAGCACCTCGCCGCTGAGCGCGTCGCTGAGCACCTTCTCGCTGTAGAGCAGCGCGCCCTTGTCGGCGCCCTTGTCTACCAGACCGGTGACCCGGGTCCGGCCGATCACCTCGCCTTCCGCCGGCAACGGCCGCCGCCACTCCAGGCGCTGCTCGCCGTGAACCAGGCGCAGCGCGTCCACGCCAGTCGCCGGATTGCCCAGCCAGAAGCCCGGATGACCGAGCACCAGGGCCATGCACGGCAATGCCTGGAGATCGCGGCACGGATCGACGTAGGCCAGTTGGCGCTCGTCCAGCGGGTCGCCGCCCAGACCGAGGCTCAATGCGTAGAAGGCGCTGTCGCGCCGGCTGTAGCGCTGGCGTACTTCGGGGATCGGGTAGTTCAGGAGCACCTCAGGATCGAGCGCCATCGGCCACCTCCTCGACTTCCAACACCGCATCCACCGCCCAGGCGCCCTGGCCCTCCGGCAAGGCGATGACCGGGTTGAGGTCCACCGAGCGCAAGCGCTCTCCCGCCTCCCAGGCGAACCGCGAGAGATTCGACAGCAGCCGTGCCAGCGCCGCGACGTCGGCCCGCGGCCGGCCACGCGCGCCGAACAGGAGCGGCGCGCCTCTGATGCTACGGATCATCGCCTCGGCTTCGTCGACCTCGAACGGGCAGCGGCGGAACACCACGTCCTGCAGCACTTCGACGAAGATCCCGCCCAGGCCGAACAACGCCACCGGGCCGAACAGCGGATCGCGCTGGATCCCCATGAAGCACTCCACCCCGCCCTGCAGTTGGCGCGCCACCAGGACGCCATCGAGACGCGCCTGCGGCGCCTTCTCGGCGGCCCGGCGCAGGAGCAGTTGGAAACCGGCGCGTACCGCGTCCGCATCGCTTACGCCAAGCAGCACGCCGCCGATTTCCGACTTGTGCTGGATGTCCGCCGAGGCGAGCTTCAGCACCACCGGGTATCCGATGCCCTCGGCGAAGGCAACCGCCTCTTCGGCACTGCCCAGCACCGCCTCGGCGGCGGACTCGATACCGGCGCGCGCCAGCAGGCGCTTGGCCTCGGCTTCGCCGGGCGTGGAGGCGGGCAACTGTAGCCCGCCGGCAGGCCGGCGCAGGCGCAACGGCCGGGCGAAGGCTTCGCCGAGCCGCCCCATGGCCTGGATCGCCACTACCGCCCGGGTGGGGTCTTCGAACAGTGCGAAGCCGGCCTCCTCGTAGGGTGCCAGCTCCTCCCCCTCGCCCATCACCGAGACCACGAACAGACGCTCGGGATGAGCCTCCTTGATCCGCCGGAACTGCTCGGCCAGACGCGCGCCGATGGAGGCGGCGGTGCCGGCCTGGGTGAAGAAGGCGAGCAGCGAACGGTAGCCACCGTCGACCACCATCGACTCGGTAAAGTCGCGCACCAGCGTCAGGTCGTTCAGGGCCTGCGCGGTGCAGTCCACCGGGTTGATCGGCGAAGCGAAGGACAGCCGTGCCTTCAGCCGCTCCTGGGCCATGTCCGGCATCGGCGGCATCGGCAGGCCGACTTCCTCGGCGACATCGCTGACGATGATCCCGGCGCCGCCGCTGACGGTGATCATGCCGAGGCTGTTGCCCACCGGATAGATACGCCGGGTGGCGAGGTAGGCGATGTCCATCAGTTCCTCGGTGGTCCTGGCGCGGATCACCGCATAGTCGCCCAGCACGGCGTCCAGCACCTTGTCGTCGCCGGCCAGCGAAGCGGTGTGGGACAGCGCCGCGCGGCTACCCAGGGCGCTGCGCCCGACCTTGTGCAGGATCACCGGCTTGCCGGCGCGATGCGCGGCCTCCAGGGCGGCGAGGAAGCTGTCGACGTTGCGGATGGATTCGGCGTAGGCCATCACCACGTCGATCTCCGGCGACTCCACCAGCCAGCCGATGCTGTCGCCCAGGGTGACGTCGGCCTCGTTACCGGTGGCCACGCAGATAGGGGTTCCCAGGCGGCGCTGGCGCGCCATGCCGAGCAGGTGCGCGCCGTAGGCGCCGGACTGGGTGGCGATGCCTACCCGGCCGGGCAGCGGTACGCCACGTTCCAGGCTGGTGGAGAAGAACGCGTAGTAACCGAGGTTACTGTTGAACGCGCCCAGCGCATTCGGACCGAGCAGACGCATACCGTACTCGCGGGCAGCGGCTACCACCGCATCCTGCATCGCCGCGCCGGCCTCGCCGACCTCGCTGAATCCGGAAGAGAACACGATGGCACTGCGCGCCCCCTGGCGGCCCAGTGCCCGGACGGTCTCCAGCACCTGAGGCGCAGGCACCGCGACAATGGCCGCGTCCGGTGCCTGCGGCAGCTCCGCGACGCTGGCGAAGGCCGGTAGCCCCTGGATTTCAGCACGGTTCGGATTGACCGGGAGGATTTGCCCGGCATAGCCATGGCGCAGCATGTAGGCGATGGGTCGGCCACCGATGCGGGTCGGGTCGCTGGAAGCGCCGATCACCGCGACCGAGCGTGGTTCGATCAATGGAGTAAGACTGGCGAAACGGGGAGCGTCGATGAGCTGTTGCGAGTGGTTCGCTGACATGGGTTCACCTGATCCGTTTGTCTGTGGCCGGCACGACAACCTTCTCGCGGGCGAGCGGGCCCGCGGGACGCCGCCACGGCAGCGCCCGGAAGGCCTGTCGGCCAGGGGTCTAGAGCGTGTCGCCGGTACCGAGCAACGCGGTTACCTGGCTGGACAGCGTGCCGCCGTTGCCGTGCAGCAACGCCACGTCGGCCTTGGCCAACTGCCGCTCGCCGGCCTGGCGGCGGAGCTGGGTCACCGCCTCGATGATCAGGAACATCCCGTACATCCCCGGATGCACGCAGGACAGCCCGCCACCGTTGGTGTTCACCGCCAACTCGCCGCCGGGCGCGATGCGTCCGCCCTGGACGAATGGGCCGCCCTCGCCCTTGGCGCAGAATCCCAGGTCCTCGAGGAACAGCAGGGTGTTGATGGTAAAGGCGTCGTAGAGCATCACCAGGTCGATGTCGGCGTGCCGCACACCGGCCATCTGCATGGCTCGCGGAGCGCTTTCCGAGGCCGCCGTCACGGTGAGGTCGGGCATCGACACGATCGAGCGATGCCACTGCGCTCCGGCCGCGCCAAGGAAGTACACCGGCGCATTGGGCAAGTCGCGGGCGCGCTCGGCGCGCACTACCACGCAGGCGCCACCGCCGTCGGTGACCAGGCAGCAGTCGGCGGCACTCAGCGGGTCGCTGACCATCCGCGCGGCAAGGACGTCATCGACGCTCAACGGCCCGCGGGCGAACGCCTCGGGATTCAGGTTGGCCCATTGCCGGGCAGAGACCGCCACCTCGGCGAGCTGCTCGCGTGTGGTGCCGTACTGGTGCATGTGCCGGCTGGCCGCCAGGGCATAGGCGGTGATCGGGTGGCGCGGCTTGTAGGGCGTCTCGTGCCATTGTGGCTCGCTCATCGATACCAGGCGGCCGCCGGCGGTTCGCTGGTTGGAGCCGTAGCAGATCAGCGCAGCGTCGCAGAGACCGGCCTCCAGTGCCAAAGTGGCCTGCAGCAGGTGCAGCTCGAAACTGGAGCCGCCGATATTGGTGCCATCCACGAATTTCGGGCGGATGCCGAGGTATTCGGCGACCGACAAGGTGGGAAAGGCATGGGAGCTGGTGGCGGCGAAGATCGCGTCGATGTCGGAAAGCTTCAGGCCGGCATCGGCAATGGCCTTGAGCGACGCCTGGCCGAGCAGTTCGATGGCGCTGTAGCCCGGCGCCTCGCCGACGCCGGCGCTACCGATGCCGACGATGGCGGTCTTGCCACGGATGGCTGCGCTCATGGTCGTCCCTCCTGGTGGGGAACGAACACCACGACATTGGCACCATCCTGCTCGACGATGCGCGCCTGCACACGGGTGCCGATCGGCAGGCTCTGGTGCCCGTCGATCCGCGACATCATGCGCACGCCCTCGTCCAGGTCGACCAGCGCGACATTGTGATTGCCGCCGCGGGAGCGATTGACAGTGATCGCGTAGAGCGTACCCAGGCCGCTGGCGGGAACCCACTCGAGATCAGTCTCGCCGCTACCCGGCACCAACTGGCGCGGGTAGAACACATGGCGACCGCTGGAACGGCTGCGCTGCAACATGAAACGGCCCTGGGCGAGAAACGCAAGGTACTGCGCCTCAGGTCCCGGAGTACTGCCATCGGGAAGATCTGCCACGAGGTTTCTCCTTTGTTCTTGTCGACCTTTGCTGCAAAGTGCATCGCGCTGGACGCCGAACCGGATACTGCTTCCGCCCCCGGTTGTACGTTCCGGAAGGCCAGAATATATTCACTATCGTGAATGTCAATCACAATACTGAATGAAAAGAGGAAAAATGACCAAGGACGCCACAACCAAAGGCACCAGCAGCAAAGATGTCGGCGCGGTAGTGAACGCCATTCAGATACTTCGCCACCTGGCCCACGCCGACGGACCGCAAGGCGTGGCCGCCATCGCTCGCGCCACCGGTATCAGCCCGAGCAGCGCCTTCAATATCCTGCGCACCCTGAGCAACGAACGACTGACATCCTTCGACGATGCGGGCAAGACCTACCAACTGGGCCTTGGCCTGTCGGAACTTGCCGTAGGATTCGTCGGACGCAGCTATGCCGACCTGATCCAGCCAGAGCTGGAGCGACTGAGCCTTGCCCACCACATCCTCATCGCCCTGTGGCAAGTCACCGACGATGCGCACATCCGCGTCATCGCCCTTGCCGCACCGCCCGTCGCCCACGTCAACGTCGCCGTCGGCACGCGCCTGCCGGAACTGGTCGGCGCCGCCGGGCGTTGCATTGCCGGCCTGCGCGAACTGCCGGAGGACGAACTGCGCCGCCGACTGACCCGCGTGCGCTGGGAAAATCCGCCGAGCTTCGAGCGCTACCAGGCCGAAGCGACCGAGGCCGTCGAGCGCGGCTGGGCTATCGACCAGGAACACCTCTACCGCGGCGTGAGCATGGTCGCCAGCGCCATCACCGACCGCGACGGACAACCGCGCTTCGCCATCTCCGCGATCGGCATCAGCGCCCAGCACCAGCCCGACGACCTGGAACGGATCGGCACCAGCCTGCGGGATACCGCGCGCTTCGTGAGCCGCGCGCTATTTCCCCAGGGCGAGGCACTGAAGGATAAATCCTGAAATGACATTCAACCCACTGAAAGATTAGCCGGCCAGCCGTCATCGACCCTCGACGCCGGTACCACCTTTCAACCCGAGGACCGGCAGATAACGGAGAAAGCGCCAGAATCGCTTCAGCGTCACCCGGTCCCACGCCCGCAGCGGCACCGAGCGGAACAACTGCCAGGCATATCGCCCATCCTGGACAACAGCCTTCTTCAGCGCCTTGTTCAGGATCAGTTGCCGGGCCCGGCGATAATTCGGGTGAGCCCGATAAGGCTCGATGGCTTGCATATCCGCCTCGTAATTGAGCTTGTACCTGCCGGACAGACCGCTTCCATGCCGGCGATAACGCCCCATGTAGGCCGGCAGTCGATGAATTTCATAGCCCTGCGCCGCGATCCTGAGGGTGATCTGGAAATCCTGCACGCGAATCGACGGGTCGAAGAAATCCGCCCGCTTCATCGCTTCCATGCGGTAGAGCGCCGTCAGCGGCATGACCACCAGGGTCTCGGCCAATGCTGCATCGAACCCCCAACGCTCCACACAACCCTCGCTGAAACCGTCTCGCGCCACTTCGTTACCGGCACTGTCGATACAGATATTGAAACCGCCCACGCACCCGACCTCGGGGTGCGCAAGCAAGTAGTCGACGCGCGTGTCGAGCGCTCCAGGCAGGACAATGTCGTCGAGGTCGGGAGTCATCACGAACTCCCCCCGCGCATGACGCAAACCGTGATTGAGCGCATCGCTCACCCCTCGGTTAGCCTGGCGGTAGAGCTGGAAACCGTGACGCTCGCGGAGCATGGCGAGACGCTCATAGGTGTCGTCCGTGGATCCGTCATCCACCACGATCAACTCAAGATTGGGATAGCCCTGCGCGTAGATGCTGGCAATCGCCTCGTCCAGATACTTCGAGATATTGAAACAGGCGCAAACGACGGAAACGAGCGGTCGCATTTCTTCCTCCCCAGCCCCGGCTCCGGGACTCGGCACAAACCGATAACCTGGCTGTCCGCTGGAAGGAAACCGTGCCATGCAGCTCGGCCACACATCCGCGGCGCCTTCAAGCGCCGGGATACTAAGAAGAACCGCCCCGACCATCGAAACCGGCAGGTCGCCCGACCCGGCGCTCGAAGGACAGAAAATCGGAAGCAATGGAGAAATGCGCGCTCAGCGCACCCACGAAACCCAGACAGAGCGGGACGACCACCCAGAGGAGAAGGAAGGACAGAACGAAGGAAGGGCCCGCAGCATTCCTAGGAGAACTGCACGACCTGGCCAATACCCGAAACCATGGCACGGCTTTCTCGCCCGCCCCGCAGAGGGGACGCCCGAACGCTCGCCAGAAAAGACAAAGCCCCTGGAACGCCAGGCATTCCAGGGGCTTTGCTCATATGTAATGGCGGAGAGATAGGGATTTGAACCCTAGGAGCCATTGCTGACTCAACGGATTTCGAATCCGTCCCGTTCGACCACTCCGGCATCTCTCCGTGCGGCGCGCATGATACCAGCTTGTACGAAGAACGCGAAGCTTTCTTGAAGATTTTTTCGCGTTCTTTCAGATGGTTGCGCGCATTTTGAGGTTAAAGCGGCACGCCCAGGCGCTTGGCTACCTCTTCGTAGGCTTCGATCACATCGCCGAGGCCCTGGCGGAAGCGGTCCTTGTCCATCTTCTTGCGGGTTTCCTTGTCCCACAGACGGCAGCCGTCCGGGCTGAACTCGTCGCCGAGGACGATCTGGCCATGGAACAGGCCGAACTCCAGCTTGAAGTCCACCAGCAGCAGACCGGCATCGTCGAACAGCTTGTTCAGCACTTCATTGACCTTGAAGGAATAGGTCTTCATCTGCGCCAGCTGCTCGGGAGTGGCCCAGCCGAAGGCCTGGACGTGGGATTCGTTGATGAACGGATCGCCCAGGGCGTCGTTCTTCAGGAACAACTCGAAGGTGGGAGGAGTCAGGGCGATGCCCTCTTCCACGCCGAGGCGACGCACCAGGCTGCCGGCGGCGAAATTGCGCACCACGCACTCGACCGGGATCATGTTGAGCTTCTTCACCAGGCACTCGGTATCCGACAGCAGCTTGTCGAACTGGGTCGGAATGCCGGCAGCTTCCAGCTTCTGCATGATGAAGGCGTTGAACTTGTTGTTCACCGCGCCCTTGCGATCGAGCTGTTCGATGCGCTTGCCGTCGAAGGCGGAGGTGTCGTTGCGGAACAGTAGGATGAGACGATCGGCATCGTCGGTCTGGTAAACCGACTTGGCTTTGCCGCGGTAGAGTTCTTCGCGTTTTTCCATGATGGGCTCCGCTTACGGGTAATAGGGCCTAGGCGATCTCGCGCCAATCCAGGCCTGAATGCTGATCGGCCACCTGCAGCCAGCCCGGATCGCACCCGAGGGTGTCGACGAAGGTTTGCCGGGCCAGCTGCGGCGAGTTGTTCTTTTCGCTGAGATGGGCCAGCACCAGGTGCTGCATGCGACCCCAATCCAGCTGCTTCACCAGTTCTGCGGACTGATGGTTGTTCAAGTGCCCTCGCGAACCGCCTACGCGGGCCTTGAGAAAATAGGGATACGGGCCACCGGCAAGCATCGTGCTGTCGTGGTTGGCCTCGACCACCAGAGCATCCACCGCACGATAGCACTCCAGCACCTCGGCCGTGGCCATTCCCAGATCGGTGAGCATGCCGAAGCGCCGCTGCCCATCGGACAGCACGAACTGGGTAGGCTCGCGGGCGTCGTGCGAGACGCCAACCACCTGCACTTCCAGCCCGCGGATCGCCAGGCGCTGGCCGGCCCTCAACAGCTCGGCGGGGTGCACCGGGCGGCGCATGCCGCTCAGGGTACCCGCACTGAGATAGACCGGGATTTGGTAATGCCGCGCCAGCAGTTCGACGCCATGGATGTGATCGGCGTGTTCGTGCGTGACCAGGATCGCGTCCAGCTGCGCGGGGCTCAGCCCCAGGCGCGCCAGACGCTTGATGATTTCACGCAGCGGGAAGCCGCAATCGATCAGTATCCGGGTGTCAGAACTGCTCACCAAGGCCGAATTGCCCCGGCTTCCGCTGCCCAGAACCGCGAACCGCATTGCGCATGCTCTCCTGGAGTTTTTCCAGTACGTTTTGCGCGACATCGGCCGGCGCAGAGGTGTTGATGTCCTTGTCGACGGTGACCTGCACGGCGTCGCTGACGGTGGTCAGGCGGACCTGGTAGCGCTGCGCCTTGGCGTCTTCCTCTTCCTTGGTCTTCTCGCCGCCGCCGAACAGGCGACTGAAGAACCCGGGCTTGTCTTCGTCGGGCTTCTTCGCCCCTTCGGCGATGTTCACGTAGTACACGCCAAGGCTGCGGTTGAGGTCGTCGACGCGGATATCGGCGTTATCCAGGGCACGCCCGACACTGACCCAGGAGCGGTCGAAGTCGGATTGCAAGGTCAGCACCGGGTTGCCGCTGCCGTCCTTGCTCAACTCGAAGGTGCCGGGCGTGTCGTAGATCGAGTTGGCTGCCAGCAGGGAGACCGAGCCGCCCTGCTCGGCGCTGCGCGCCATGCTCGCGACCATCTCGTCGAGCAGCGCCGCGTCGAGGCTCGGCGCCACCGACTTGCTCGGCCAGCTCGGGCTGCTGGTGTCACCGGCGGCGCGGGTCTGGCTGAGCACGTAGACCTCGCTGGTATTGCTTTGCACGCCGGGCTCGATACGCACCCGAACCCGTGCCTGGCCGTCCGGCTCGACACCGCTCACGCGGCTGCTAAGGCGGCGTGCCAGCGGCGCGGAAAGCTGCGACAGCGATTGCCAGTCGGAACTGAACTCGCCGGTCTGCGGGCGCTCGTCGGCGATGCGGAAACCGTTCTCCTCGAAGAACTGCCGGGCCACCGGCCAGACTTCCGCCGGCGGACGCTGGGCCACGACCCAGCGGCTATCACCGCTGCGCTGCAGGCTGTAGTCGCTGATGTCGCCGGCGTTGGCCAGCGGCTGCGGACGCGGAACCTCGTACTCACCCTCTTTTTCGTGGGTGGTGGCGACGTTCAGCGGAATCGGCAGCAGCGGATCGAGCGGCTTGCTGTGCACCCCTTCGGGCAATTGCATGGGAGGCGTTTCGCGGGCGCCGAGGTAGTCGTCACCGCGGTCGCGGAAATAGCCCTCCGGCCCCCACAGCCAGCCGCAGCCGGAAGTGTTGCCGATAACCAGGGCGAGGGCGGTCAGTCCAGCCAGTCGCTTCATTGCGTGGAGCTCCTTGATCAAGCCAATACGCCGGTCTGGCGCATGGCCTGACGCAGCGGCTCGTGGCAACGCGGGCTGAGCCAGGTCAGGGGCAGGCGGATGCCCTCGGGGATCAGACCCATCTCATGCAGGGCCCACTTCACCGGAATGGGGTTGGATTCGATGAACAGCGCCTTGTGCAGCGGCATCAGGCGATCGTTGATGGCGCGCGCGGCTGCGGCGTCGCCGCGCATGGCGGCGGCGCACAGGTCGCTCATGGCGCGCGGCGCGACGTTGGCGGTCACGGAGATGTTGCCCTTGCCACCCAGCAGCATCAGCTCGACGGCCGTGGCGTCGTCGCCGGAATAGACGAGGAAGTCCTTGCCGACGCGCTCGATGACTTCCTTGGCGCGTTGCAGGTCGCCGGTGGCCTCCTTGATGCCGATGATGTTCGGTACCTTGGACAGGCGCTCGACGGTCTCCGGAAGCATGTCGCAGGAGGTGCGGCCCGGTACGTTGTAGAGGATCTGCGGGATCGCAACGGCTTCGGCGATATGGCGGAAGTGCTGGTACATGCCTTCCTGGGTCGGCTTGTTGTAGTACGGCGTCACCAGCAGGCAGGCGTCGGCGCCGCCGCTTTTCGCGGCCTCGGTCAGCGCCACCGCCTCGCGGGTGGAGTTGGCGCCGGTGCCGGCGATCACCGGGATGCGGCCCTTGACCTGGTCGACCACGCGACGGATCACCTGGATGTGCTCTTCCACGTCCAGCGTGGCCGATTCACCGGTGGTGCCGACGGCGACGATGGCGTTGGTGCCTTCCTGCAAGTGGAAGTCCACCAGCTTGGCGAGGCTGTCCCAGTCCAGTCGACCCTGAGCATCGAAGGGGGTGACCAGTGCCACCATACTGCCCGCAATCATGCAACCGCTCCTGCCGCGAAATTAAAGCGGTAATGGTACTGTCGGCGGCAGGCCTTGCACAAGACGAGCGCCACCTCGTCGGAAGCCGCTGACAGGCGGCAGACGTTTCCCTCGGCGGCGCTTTTCGCTACCCTTCCCGCTTTAGGTACGGCCCGTGCCGCCAGCGTATTCCAGGAAAGTTGAATGTCCACCAGCCAACCCCGCGAACAATTCCTTCTGATCAGCGCCCTCGGCCCCAATCCGATGGAGCTGACCACCCTGCTCTGCCGCGCCTGCGTCGAGAGCCGCTGCGCCGTGGTCAGCAGCCGCCTGACCCGCCACGGAGAGTTCAGCGCCCTGGTGCTGCAGATCTCCGGAAGCTGGGATGCCCTCGCCCGCCTCGAGGGCAGCCTGCCGGCCCTCACCAAGCGCGGCGACATCACCCTCAGCATGACCCGCAGCAACGCTCACGTGACCCGCGCCCAGGCGTTGCCTTACGTGGCCTATGTCAGCGCGGTGTATCGCCCGGACATCCTCAACGAACTCTGCCAGTTCTTCATCGACCACAACATCGAGCTGGAGAACCTGACCTGCGACACCTACCAGGCGCCGCACACCAACACCACCATGCTCAACGCCACGATTACCGTGACGCTGCCCGCCGGCACCCAGATCAGTTGGCTGCGCGACCAGTTCCTGGACTTCGCCGACGCCCTGAACCTGGATGCCCTGATCGAACCCTGGCGCCCCCAACACCCCTGAGGAGCCGAGCCATGCCGGTCGCAATCGACAAACCCGTACCCGACTTCACCGCCCCCGCAACCAGCGGCAAGGAGGTGACCCTGTCCGCGCTGAAGGGCAAGCAGGTCGTCCTGTACTTCTACCCGAAGGACAGCACCCCCGGTTGCACCACCGAGGGCCAGGGCTTTCGCGACCAGTACGCGGCGTTCCAGAAGGCCAATACCGAGGTCTTCGGCATCTCCCGCGACGGCCTGAAGTCCCACGAGAACTTCAAGTGCAAACAGGAATTCCCCTTCGAGCTGATCAGCGACAAGGATGAAGCGGTCTGCCAACTGTTCGACGTGATCAAGCTGAAGAAGCTCTACGGCAAGGAATACATGGGCGTCGACCGCAGCACCTTCCTGATCGACAGGGACGGCGTACTGCGCCAGGAGTGGCGCGGCGTGAAGGTGCCCGGGCATGTCGACGCGGTTCTCGCCGCCGCCCAAGCGCTCAACGGCACCTGAGCCCCGCCCCGAAAAAAAAGGCCGCATCCGCGGCCTTTTGCATTTTTCATGCGGCCGATGCTATCGCGTGGCTGCCGGAGTCTCGGGAAGGTCCTTGGGCCAGGCATCCAGCACCGCTTTCACCAGGGTCGCCAGGGGGATCGCGAAGAACACGCCCCAGAAGCCCCAGAGCCCGCCGAACAGCAACACCGCGCAGATGATCGCCACCGGGTGCAGGTTCACCGCCTCGGAGAACAGCAGCGGCACCAGCACGTTGCCATCCAGCGCCTGGATGATCGCGTGGGCCACCATCAGGTAGATGAACTGGTCGCTCCAGCCCCACTGGAAGAAGGCGATCATCGCCACCGGTACGCTCACCACCACCGCGCCGATGTACGGCACCACCACCGACAGGCCGACCAGCAGGGCCAGCAGCGCTGCGTAGTTGAGCCCCAGGTAGGCGAAGGCGATGTAAGTCACCGCGCCGGTAATGACGATCTCGATGACCTTGCCGCGAATGTAATTGGCGATCTGCTGGTTCATCTCGGCCCAGACCTGTTTCATCAGCCCGCGCTCGCGCGGCAGGTAGCGGTGGAACCAGGTATGGAAGCGCTTCTTGTCCTTGAGGAAGAAGAACACCAGGATCGGCACCAGCACCAGGTAGATCATGACGTTCACCACCACCGGCAGGCTGGCCAGCGACGAGGTCAGCGCCCACTGGCCGATCTGGCCGAATTCGCCGCGCGCGGTCTCGATGGCCTTGAGCACCTGCTCCTCGCTGATCAGGCTGGGATAGCGCTCGGGCAGCATCAGCAGCACGCTCTGCCATTCGCCGAGCATCCGCGGCAGTTCGTTGAACAGGGTGAACAATTGCTGCCAGAGCAGCGGCAGCAGGACCACCAGGAACAGCGCCAGCAAGCCGAGGAACAGGCTGTAGACCAGCCACACGGCGAACAGGTGCGGCACCCGGAAGCGTTCCAGCATGCCGACCACGCCCTGGATCAGGAAGGCGATCACCATCGCCGCCAGTACCGGCGCGAGCATCCCGCCGAAGGCGAGGATGACGCTGAAGCCGAGCACCAGCATGATCGCCAGCACCACTGCCTCCTCGTCGGAGAAGTAGCGCTGCATCCAGTCGCGTAACACCTTGATCATCGGAAATCCTGAATCGGAACGGCGAAGGCTCCGCTAACGCTTGCGCAGCCAGTATCGATAGACGCCTTCGGCGGCCTCTTCGCGCAGCAGTTCATGGCCGGCGAGCTGGGCGAAGGCCCGGAAGTCTCGCTGCGACCCGGCATCGGTGGCGATTACCTTGAGCACCCCGCCGCTGGGCAGGCGGTTCAGCTCCAGCTTGGCCTTTAGCAGGGGCAGCGGACAATTGAGACCACTGGCATCCAGCTCCGCGTCACATACCAGGGGGGATGAATCGTTATCCGTCATGACAGCCTCTCCCGAAGGGCCGACAAGCATACCCAAGCCTATCCGCCGCTGGCCAGTTGAAACGGCGCTCGAAGTCCAACAGCTTCGGGGTCTCGGGCAGATACCTAGGCAGTGCCGATGACCAACGGCTAAAGTAAGGCCTTTGCCAACCTGAGCCTCCTGCATGAATGTACTGCGCCCTGCCCTGTTGACGCTCGCCTGCATGCTCGCTTCGCCGGTCATGTCGGACGATCTGCCCTCCCTGGGCGACGCATCTTCCTCGATCGTTTCGCCGGAGCAGGAGTTCCAGCTGGGCCGCGCCTGGCTGAGCATGCTGCGCAACCAGGTCGATGCGATCTCCGACCCGCAGCTCAAGGACTTCGTCGAAAGCAGCGTCTACCGGCTGGCCGAAACCAGCGACCTGCAGGACCACCGGCTGGCCTTCATCCTCATCCGCGACGCACAGATCAACGCCTTCGCCGCGCCCGGCGGCGTGATCGGGGTCAACGGCGGGCTACTGCTCAACGCCCAGACCGAAGGCGAGTATGCCGCGGTGCTGGCCCACGAACTCGGCCACCTGATCCAGCGCCACTTCGCCCGCGGCATCGAGGCACAGCAGCGCATGCAACTGCCGGTGATGGCAGCGATGCTCGCCGGCATCGTCGCCGCGGCCGCCGGCGCAGGGGATGCGGGTATCGCGGCGATCGCCGGGACCCAGGCGGCGGCGATCCAGAACCAGTTGCGCTTTTCCCGGCAGAACGAGCAGGAAGCCGACCGCGTCGGCGTCACCAACATGGTTCGCGCCGGTTACGATCCGCGCTCGATGCCGAACATGTTCGAGCGCCTGGCGCGGCAGTACCGCTACGACGGCAAGCCGCCGGAGTTCCTCCTCACCCACCCGGTCACCGAATCGCGTATCGCCGACACCCGCAACCGCGCCGAACAGTATCCCCAGGGCGGCAAGGAAGACAGCCTGCGCTACCAGCAGATGCGCGCGCGCACCCAGTTGCTCTTCGAGGAAACCCCGGGGATGGCCGGCAAGCGCTTCCGCGCCATGCTCAACGACAATCCCAAGCTGGATGCCGCGCGCTACGGACTGGCCATCTCGCAGACGCGCATCGGCCAGCTCAACGATGCCCGTGACAACCTCAGGCAATTGCTGGCGAAGGCACCCAACGACGTGGCCTACAACCTGGCCCAGGTCGAGCTGGACATCACCGCCAACCGCCTTCCGGATGCCGATCAGCGGTTGAAGAAGATGCTCGCCCAGTTCCCCAGCAGCTACCCGCTGAAACAGGTGCGCGCCGACCTGATGCTGAAGATGGGCAAGCCGCAGGAATCGGAGAAGATCCTCGACGACCTGAGCAAGGCGCGGCCGCTGGACCCGGATGTCTGGAACCGCCTGGCCGAGGTGCGCAGCCTGACCAACAACGCCATCGGCGTGCACCAGGCCCGTGCCGAGTACCTGTCTCTGACCGGCGACTACCAGGCCGCCATCGAGCAGCTCGATTTCGCCAAGCGCCGCGCTGGCGGCAACTTCCAACTGGCTGCGCGACTCGACGCTCGCCAGCAGGAAATTCGCCAACAGGAAAAGATGGTCAAGGAAATGTTCCGCTGAGCGGCATATCCGAGGAAAAACACCCGGCGAAGCTCATCGAAACAGGGGGTTGGGCGAACAACCGCACCGCGCTTACTCGCCCTACGCAGCGGCACGCCCTCGCCAGGATCAGGCGTTCCCGGCCTGGCGCAGGCGCGCGGCCTGGGTGAAGTCGAGCATGCGCTTGAGCGGACGGACCGCCCTCGGGATCAACGCCGGGTCGACGAAGATTTCCCCGCTGCCTTCGCGCAGGCAGGCCAGGGTCCGCTCGAGCGTGTTCATCGCCATCCACGGGCAGTGCGCGCAGCTGCGGCAGGCGGCGCCGTTGCCGGCGGTGGGGGCCTCGATGAAATCCTTGTCCGGGCACAACTGCTGCATCTTGTAGAAGATGCCGCGATCGGTGGCGACGATGAAGGTCTTGTTCGGCAGGGTCTGCGCGGCCTTGATCAACTGGCTGGTCGAGCCCACGGCATCGGCCAGCGCGACCACGCTTTCCGGCGATTCGGGGTGGACCAGGATGGCGGCGTCCGGGTAGAGCGCCTTCATGTCTTCCAGCTGCTTGGCCTTGAACTCCTCGTGGACGATGCAGGCGCCGTCCCAGAGCAGCATGTCGGCCCCCGTCTCGCGCTGGATGTAGCGTCCCAGGTGCTGGTCCGGTGCCCAGAGGATAGGCTCGCCGTTGTCCATCAGGTGTTCGACGATCTCCACCGCGCAACTGGAGGTCACGACCCAGTCGGCGCGTGCCTTCACCGCCGCGGAGGTGTTCGCATAGACCACCACGGTCCGTTCCGGGTGCTGGTCGCAGAATGCCGAGAACTCATCCACCGGGCAGCCCAGGTCGAGCGAGCAGGTCGCTTCGAGGGTCGGCATCAGCACGCGCTTCTCAGGGTTGAGGATCTTCGCCGTCTCGCCCATGAAGCGCACCCCGGCCACGACCACCGTCTGCGCCGGATGCTGGTTGCCGAAACGGGCCATCTCCAGCGAATCGGATACGCAACCGCCGGTCTCCTCGGCCAACGCCTGGATCACCGGATCGCAGTAGTAATGCGCCACCAGTACCGCGTTCTGCGCCTTCAGTTCGGCCGCGATCGCCGCGCGATGCTCGGCGCTCTCCTGCTCGCTCAACACGCGGGGTTGCTTGGCGGCCAGGTGGGCCTGGACCAGGAGTCGTTCGGAAATGTGCGTCATAGTCGCTACACCTGAAGGCGCAACAGCGCGTCTCTCGATTTTATACCCGGCGGCAGGCTGGACCGCCGGGAGCTGACGATTGCAGGTTTCGGGCACGGCACCCGCGACACCCTCGAGCGAAGCTCGGGGTATCCGCCTGCAAGGCCGCGGATTCTAACCGCATAGGTCGCGCCAGGGCCATCCCGGCGTCCGTACCGGCCTGGCCGGTGGCTACGCTAACAAAAGACATAGGTTTCGGTCGTTAGACCTACGCGACATAATTTTTTCGTTTCTTAGAACCGTCCCTAGCTCGGCTCGCTCCACGACCGAACACGACATGCCGGCATGCCAGCGTTAATACTTTGGTATTATGCCCTTGGTATTAGCGT
The DNA here is from genome assembly GCF_020708595.1 of Pseudomonas sp. 203-8. Classification (NCBI taxonomy): domain Bacteria; kingdom Pseudomonadati; phylum Pseudomonadota; class Gammaproteobacteria; order Pseudomonadales; family Pseudomonadaceae; genus Pseudomonas; species Pseudomonas sp. 203-8. The sequence continues at coordinate 547,249 of NZ_JAJFDF010000003.1, forward strand.
TAAATAACCGGTAAATATCCGGATTTTCTTTTCGTCGAATTTACGAGCAATATGAAACATATTTCGTTGAAATAAGCTCTTCTTTCACATAATTATAAAAATATCCTGAAACAGAGCCGTCATCCCTCACCTCCAAAACGACGACTCCCCGTGCCGTGCGCCCGCCGCGCAGAAAGCGAGCCGGCGGCCGATTCCACCCTCGCACGCCAGCCCTTGCGCTTCACTGACCGACGGGAGGTTTCCCCGATGAAAACGTCATCCAGAAGACAAGTTGAAACACTCGGGCGCTATCTATCGAGTCCTCGACGCTTCTTCCACAGTAGCGGCAACCTGACCCGATCAAGGGAAGCGGCACGCGCCACCCAATAAAAGGAATAAGGGATGCCTATTCATAACCTGAATCACGTGAACATGTTCCTCCAGGTCATCGCCTCCGGTTCGATTTCCTCCGCTGCGCGGATCCTGCGCAAGTCGCACACCGCGGTCAGCTCGGCGGTCAGCAACCTGGAAATCGACCTGTGCGTGGAGCTGGTCCGTCGGGACGGCTACAAGGTCGAACCTACCGAGCAGGCGCTTCGCCTGATCCCTTACATGCGCAGCCTGCTGAACTACCAGCAGCTGATCGGCGACATCGCCTTCAATCTCAACAAGGGTCCGCGCAATCTCCGGGTGCTGCTGGACACCGCCATCCCGCCGTCGTTCTGCGATACGGTGAGCAGCGTACTGCTCGACGATTTCAACATGGTCAGCCTGATACGCACCTCGCCCGCCGATAGCCTGGCGACGATCAAGCAGGACAACGCGGAAATCGATATCGCCATCACCATCGACGAGGAACTGAAGATCTCCCGCTTCAACCAGTGCGTGCTCGGCTACACCAAGGCGTTCGTCGTCGCCCATCCGCAGCACCCGTTGTGCAATGCCTCCCTGCACAGCATCGCGAGCCTGGCCAATTACCGGCAGATCAGCCTCGGCAGCCGCTCCGGGCAGCATTCGAACCTGCTGCGGCCAGTCAGCGACAAGGTGCTCTTCGTGGAAAACTTCGACGACATGCTGCGTCTGGTGGAAGCCGGCGTCGGATGGGGCATCGCGCCGCATTATTTCGTCGAGGAACGCCTGCGCAACGGTACCCTGGCAGTCCTCAGCGAACTCTACGAACCGGGCGGCATCGACACCAAGGTGTATTGCTACTACAACACCGCGCTGGAATCCGAGCGCAGCTTCCTGCGCTTTCTCGAAAGCGCCCGCCAGCGCCTGCGCGAACTCGGCCGCCAGCGTTTCGACGATGCGCCGGCCTGGCAACCGAGCATCGTCGAAACGGCGCAGCGCCGCTCAGGCCCGAAGGCGCTCGCGTACCGCCAGCGCGCCGCACCAGAGTAGAGCGTTCTCCAGCAGACGCTGGCCGTGGGTGGTGAGAATCGACTCGGGATGGAACTGCAAGCCCAGCTGTCGATTGCGCGGATCGGCCATCGCCATGATCTCACCATCGGCATCGGCCAGGCAGTCGAAACCTTCCGGCAGGCGACTGACCACCAGCGAGTGGTAGCGCGCGACGCGCAGGTCAGCGATGCCGTCGAACAGCGGGTGATGCTGATCGAAACGCAGGGACGTGCTCTTGCCATGCAGCGGTTTCCTCGCCTCGCCCACCGCGCCACCGGCGGCCAGCGCCAGCGCCTGGTGGCCGAGGCAGACGCCGAGCACCGGCAAGCGCCCGCGGGCCCAGGCGAGCAATTCCAGCATGCAGCCGGCGTCTTCCGGCCGACCGGGCCCCGGCGACAGCACCAGCAGTTCGCAACCGTCGGCCAGCAATGCCGCCTGGATCGTCGGCAACGGCGTATCGTTGCGCATCACCCGGACCTCCGCGCCGAGCAGGCAGAACTGCTCGACCAGGTTGTAGGTGAAGGAATCGAAGTTATCCAACAGCGTGATGCGCATCGCGCTCTCCCCTTTCGCGTTCGGCAGCGGCCACGGCGGTCAGCACCGCCAGCGCCTTGTTGCGGGTTTCCTCGGCCTCCAGCCGTGGATCCGAATCCAGCACCACGCCGGCGCCTGCCCGGACCCGCGCGATACCTTCGCGGACCTCGGCGGAGCGGATGACGATGCTGGTATCGAGGTTGCCGGCGCTGTCGAGAATGCCGATCGCGCCACCGTAGCTGCCGCGATAGCCATCCTCGTACTGCCGCAGCAACTGCATGGCACGGACCTTCGGCGCACCGACCAGGGTGCCCATGTTCAGGCAGGCACGGTAGGCATGCAGCGCATCCAGTTCGCCATGCAGTTCGCCAGCCACGCGCGAGACCAGGTGCATCACGTGGCTGTAGCGATCCACCTTGAGCATGTCGCGCACCTGCCGCGTACCGCTGCGGCAGACCCGCGCCAGATCGTTGCGCGCCAGGTCGACCAGCATCATGTGCTCGGCGATCTCCTTGGCGTCCAGGCGCAACTCCGCTTCCAGGCGATTGTCCAGTTCCGCATCGATGGCGCCCCGGGCATCGCGTCCGCGCGGGCGAGTGCCGGCGATGGGATAGAGTTCCACCTCGCGACTCTCCGCGTCGTACTTCAATGCCGACTCCGGCGAAGCGCCGAACAGGCAGAAGTCCCCCGCATCGAGGAAGAAGCGGTACGGGCTGGGGTTGCGCAGGCACAACTGGCGATAGGCCCGCCAGGGGTCCGCACACGGGATGCTGAAGCTGCGCGACGGTACGATCTGGAACACGTCGCCGGCCCTCACGTGGGCCTGCAGGCGCTCTACCTGGCGGGCAAAGCTCGCATCGTCCAGGTCGACCTGGTAGTTGCCGGCCCGTACGCCTGCCACCGGCGACTCGGAAACCTCCTCCACGGCGCCATGGAATTCGTCGGCACACTGGCGCAGGCTGGCGGCCAACCGGTCGTGCCCGGCCGGATCGTGGACGAACGCCTGCAGCGAAGTCCGGCGCGCCAGGTGATCGATATCCAGCAGCAACTCCGGCACCAGGAACAGGTAGTCCGGGCAATGCCGCGCAGGTTCGGCCGGCGCCGGCAAGGGTTCGAACTGCTCGGCCAGGTCGAAGCTGAACAGGCCGCCCAGAAGCGCGGGCCCCTCCGCGTCGCCCAGCGTTCCGAGCACGCGGCGCAGCGCCTCCAGGCTGGACAGGCCATGCAGGCGTCGCCACTCGTCCGCCTGCGACTCTTCCTGGGGGAAGCGCCAGTGCAGGGTGTCGCCGTCACGCAAGCAGGTGACCTGGGCCGGACAGGCCTCGCTCAACGGTGCCAGCAAGGCGCGTCCGTTGGCGTTCAACGCCCGCAGCACTACATCGCGCCCCCAGCACTCGATGCGCAGGCAGCTGGAAAGGATCGCCACGCTACGCCGCGCAGCCTTGCTGTCCACGTCGAAGCAGTCGAACAGCATCCGGTTGGCGCCGGCCATGCGCCAGATCGACAGCGCCTCCGGCACCAGCGTGCGGTACTCCAGACTTTCTTCCAGTCGATAGCCAACCCCGCTCACGAGCCATCTCCCCGCGCCCATGGGCGACTGGCCTGCGCGACGCTAGCGCGCAACGGCATGTTCATCATCGATAACCCCCTTTTCCCCCAATTGCGACCGCTGCCGTCGGCGGCGATCGCCGCAATGGATGTCCCGCCTCAGTCCAGAGGCAGCGCCTGGCGGGAGAGAATCTCCAGCATCCGGCGCATGCTCCCCAGGTGCAGTTCGCCTGGCAGGAAGTCGACGCTCTGCCCACCCCAGGCGCGGTGCAGCTCCTCGCTCAGTTCGTCGAGGGATTCGCCCATGGACTGGCGCCAGAGCAACCGCCGGCACAGGCGCAGACACTCGGTATAGGCCGACTCGGCCCCATCCGCGGCCAGCCGCCCCCGCAGCAGGCCGCCGTGTCCCGGGATCAGTTGCAGCAGGGTCGGCAGACGCTGCAGACGTTCCAGGGACTCCAGGTAAGCCTCCATGTCGTCGAACACCAGCGGCCGCCACACCCCCTCTGCCTCGTCGAACTCGCCCAGGGCATCGCCGCAGAACAGGCGTCGGCGTCGCACGTCGTAGAAAACCACGTGATCGTCGCTGTGGCCGTGGGCCTCTATGACCTGCAGGCGATGCCGCGGTCCCAGCTCCAGCCACTCGCCGTCGGCCACCGCGCGAACCGGCAGAGCGTCCCAGGCACAGGCCTCGGGCAACCGCTGCTCCGCACGCAACAGTTGCCGGTTCAAGCGCTCGACCACCCGCACCGCGCTTTCCGACTTCCAGGCCTGGCAGGTCCGCTCGGACGCCAGGACCTGTACGTTCGGCAGCCGCGGACACAGGTAGGGCAGCAGGCCGCAGTGGTCGTAGTGCTTGTGGGTGATCAGCCAGTAGTGCACCTGGGACGGGTCGGCGACCCAGCGGCACAGGTCCGCCCAAACCAATTCGGCATCCCGGCTGATCCCTCCTTCAACCAGCGCCCAGCTCGCCTCACCGAGACGCAGCAGGAACACCGGCACCTGGACGTCCCCCAACAGGCACAGGTCATCATCCAGTTGACCGGGAGCCGAAAGCCTCAACATGGCCGGTTCACCTCCTCAGGTTTGCGGTACAGCGCCGCGCCCCAGGTCGCGCCGGAGCCGTAGGTCAGGACCAGCACCCGCTGTCCCGGCTGGATGTCCGGCCAGAACATCGCCAGCGTGACCGGGGTCGAGGCCGAAGCCATGTTGCCCAGACGATCCACGGTCACCGCGAACTTGTGCTGGGGAATGCCCAGTTGCTCCTGCACCGCATCGAGGATGCGCAGGTTCGGTTGATGGCAGATCACATGGTCGATGTCGTCCAGGGTCAGCTCATGGGCCGCGAGCATTTCGCCGGCGATCCGTACCAGGGTCTGGCTGGCATGCTCGAACATCGGCCGGCCGCGCATGAGGAACTCGCCCCCGCCCTCGCGCAGGACATTCTCGTCGAGGAAGGTCGGCGAGGCACTGCCCGGCGCCGCAGTCATCAGCAGGTCGAAGTAGTTGCCGTCGGCGCCCAGGCGCAGGTCCAGCAGGCCGTCGTCGAGGCTCTCGCCGGCGCTGACCACCACTGCGCCGGCACCGTCGCCGAGCAGGATCGACAGGTTGCGGCCGCGGTCCGAACAGTCCATGCGCTTGGACAGCACCTCGCCGCAGACCACCAGGACATGCCGTGCCAGCCCGGCGAGGATCTGCCCGCGAGCCATCTGCAAGCCGTACAGCAACCCGCTGCACTGTGCCCGGATATCCAGTACCGGGATGTGCCGCAGGCCCAGCAGCGGCTGGATCAGGCAGGCCTGGGACGGGTCGTGGTGGTCCGGCGACAGGGTGTTCACCAGCAACAGGTCGATGTCCTCCGGCAGCAGCCCGGCAGCCTCGATGGCCTGGCGCGCCGCCGGCACCATCAGCGCGCTGACCGCCTGTTCCGGCTCGACGTGATAGCGGGTGCGCACGCCGGTACGTTCGACGATGAACTCGTCCGACGTATTGATGCGCCCTACCAGGTCATGATTGCTGACCTGGCGTTTCGGCAGGCTGAAACCCAGCCCGGCCAGGATCGGATTACCCATGTGCAGCCCTCCTCGGACACCGTGGTTCAACATGGCGATGCCTCAGCACACCAGCACCTCGCCCAATTGCCAGACCTGGGCGGCGAACCCCCAGCCAGTGGCTGCGCCGGCCATGACGATACGATCGCCGGGGCGGATCTTGCCCTCGCGCAGGCCGGTCATCAGGGTGTACGGGATGGAAACGGAGATCATCACGCCGGTATCGCCCATCGTCAGTTGGTACTGCTCAGGACGGGCACCGATGCCCTCGGCCCAGGCCTTGACCAGGAACGGCGCTGGCTGGTGGAAGACGAAATAATCGATGTCATCGCTGCCCAGGCCGGCCTTTTCCAACGCCCGGCACATCGCGATCGGCACGTTGGTCGGGACGAAGCTGGCCATCTTGTTCTGGCCGTCGCTGAACAACGAGAAATACAGCCGCGGCTTGGCCTCGCCGGTCGGGTTTTCCGGCAGGCGCCAGCGACCGGTGGCCACTTCATAGAACGTAGCGTCGCTGTGTTCGGCCGAAGCCAGCAGGTCGCAGCTGTCATCGTCGCCGCGGGTCAGCAGGGCCACCGCGCAGCCATCGGCGAACAGGGTCGAGGTACGCGAGGTGAAGTCGAGCAGGTTGGAGATGTACTCGCTGCACACCACCAGCACTTTCTCGGCCTTACCCTGGCGGATCATGCTCGCTGCCAGGCGCAGGTTGAGCAGGAAGCTGGCGCACTCCATCTGCGAATCCAATGGCAGCGCCCGACTCAGGCCGAGCTGCTTGGACAGCACGTTGGCCATGCGCGGGTAGAGACGTCCGCGCAGGTCCGGCAGGACATCGCCGGCGTCGGTCATGATCGGCGAGGAAGCCGAACAGATCAGCATGTCCACGCTATCCGGCGCGGTATCGCTGCTGCGCAGCAGGCGCTCGGCGGCCCGGACCACCAGGCTGAACTCGTTCTCGCCGTTCCGCGGGTCGAAATAGCCCCGCCGATTGACGCCCCAGAATTGCCACCAGGACTCGCTGAGGTCCGGTACCGCAGCGAACACCGGATCGTCGTTTTCGTAGCTGCGAGCCGGAAGTTCACAGGTGATCGCTGCCAGTTTGACCTTATGCATGAGCTTCTCCCGCCAGTTCCAGGGTCACGCCCTCCACCACCATGCCGAACGGATCGAAGCTGATCAGCAGCAGTTCATCCAGACGGTCGCGCTGTGCCGCGCGCAGTTGCGACGCCAGTTCGAACGGCCCCAGGCAACGACCATCGGGCCGTCCCTGGCCGAACCATTCCTCGCGCACCCAGTTCAGTTGCGGGAAGTCCCCGGCCAGACGGGTGAATCCGGCGCGTACCGCTTCGGGCAATCCAGGTTGGGCCGGCAGGTTGAGGTGTCCCTTGACGTCGCCCACCTGGCGAATATCGGTATTCAGCGGAATGCTCAGCGGCAGCCATTCCTGCGCCGGATCACCGCCCAGCGCACCGCGACGGAACGCGGCCTTGCCGGTCGGCCGGCAGAGCAGCGCCAGGGCGCCGTCGGCAAGGGCGAAGCCGGACTCGCTGTCCACTTCCAATCCCTGGCTGGATTCGCCGCGCACGACCAGGACGTTGCGATAGCCCTGGTCGCTGGCGAGGGTATCGACCACGTAGAGGGCGCGGGCCAGGCTCGAGTCGGTGAGGTCGAAGACATGCGCGCGATTCGCGCCGAGGACCTTCTGCAACGGATGGCCGATCTTCGGCGCCATGATGTCGCGGTTCTCGATCAGATGGTCGGGAGACAGGGCGAGGCCGACGATCAGGTCGATCTCCTCGGGCTTGACCGCCGCCTCGTCCAGGGCTTCGCGAACCGCCGGCAGCAAGCGCTGCATCAGCATCTCGTCGCCCTGGGCGCGAGGGCGTTCGCCTCCCAGTGGCCCCTCCAGACACACATAGGATGGGGGCAGGTTCACCCCCACAGCCTGAATCAACATGCCCGTTCCTCCGGAAGGTTGTCGTGATAAAGGGTGTCGGCCAGGTGGCGCAGCTCGGCGCGCGCCAACTTGCCGTTGTCGTTGCGCGGCAAGGCCGGCAGCACATGCAATTGGCTGGGCAGCATGTGCGAGGGAATCTGTTCGGCGAGATGCTGGTCGATGCGCTGCGCCAGCAGGATCTGGTTGTCGTCCAGCGGAGTGGCCAGGGTGACGAACAGGGTCGGACGCAAGCCGTCGTGCAGCCGGCAGGTAGGAACCAGAACCGCCTCGCTCACTTCCGGCAGATGACGGCAGATCGCCTGCTCGACCTGGGTCGGCACCACCCAGCGGCCATTCACCTTGAACAGATCGTCTTCCCGCCCACAGTGACGGTAGGCACCCGACTCGTCGCGCTCGAACAGGTCGCCGGTGCGGTACCAGCCACCTGCGAAGCGCGCCTGCTGCTCTTCGCTGGCCCGCCAGTAACCCGGACTCAGCCCAGGGCCACGCACCAACAGCACGCCTTGCCGGCCCGCTTCCTCGATAGTGTGTCCTTCGCGGTCCACCAGCCGGCACTCATAGCCAGGCAACGGCAGCCCGGTGCTGTCGGCACGCGCCTGGCCCGGGCGGTTGGCGAGGAACACATGGCCGACCTCGGTAGCCCCGATGCCGTCGCAGATCTCCAGCCCGTGCGCGGCCCAGAATTCGAACTCGCCGCGCGGCAGCGGCGAGCCGGCGGAAAACGCCAGGCGCACGCTGCTCAACAGCTCCCTGGCCTGCGGACGCAGCGAGGCATAGATGGCCGGCACCCCAAACAGGACCCGGGGGCGGAAGGCGACCAGGTTCTCCAGAACCCGCTCCGGGCTCGGCCAGGTATCGTCGAGCAGCGCCGAGGCTCCGCTGAACCAGGGAAAGAACAGGCTGTTGCCCATGCCATAGCCGAAGAACATCTTGGGAATCGAATACAGCCGGTCTCCCGCCTGCAATGCCAGCAACTCCGTAGCGAACGCCCGGCAGAAACCGAGCGTGTTGCGCAGGCTGTGCATCACCCCCTTGGGCGCCCCGGTGGAACCCGAGGTGTATTGCAGGAAACAGGCTGCCGCCGGGTCCTGGCGATGGAAGGCACTCCAATCGAGGTCCGCAGGACCGACCAGCGCGTCCAGCGAGAAATCGTCGAGCAAAGGGCGTCCGGCGGCCGCACGCAGGGTCAACGGCGCCAAAGGACCGCTCAGCGACGGTGCATCGGCTTCACGCACCACCAGGCTGGCCTGGCAGTCGGCAGCGATATCGGCCAGGGCCTGCTCGCGGGACTTGGGATTGATCACGGCGGGAATGGCGCCGACCGCGATGCAGGCCAGGAACAGGCAGGCCAGCGAAGGCGAGTCGTTCAACGCCAGCACCACGCGATCGCCGGGCTTGAGCAGGCGGGCCAGTTGGCTGGCCTGGGAGAGAATGTAGGTCCGGCATTGCAGCCGGCTGAGAGTCTGGCCCCGATAGTGATAAACGGCGGTATCGGGATCGAAATCGAGGCGGAACAGAACCTCGGTCAGGTTGGCCAATGTGGACATGACAGAACGTTCCCTCTTCAGCGATATGCATCCGGATCAGGAGATACCTGAGCCAGAGCGCTTGCTTTGTCAGGAACGGGAAACTAGCGGCGCTGGGCGAAGCGCGATATTCGGAGTCCGAACGAAAAAGTTTCGGGGAGAAGAACCACGGGCTTCGTAGGCCGCGGCAATCGGCGCGAACCAAACCGCGAGAAATTTGGCACACCCACCGGGCTGCGCGGGATCCGAGAACGGCAACCAAGCAAGAAGGGCGGCAGCCTTTTTACGCAAGAGCCCATTGGCCAGACAAAAACCGTTACAACCCTTGCTCGAGGCCTCGTCCGAACCCATGAGATGGCAAACCAATGACAACCCACTTTGCTCGGCAAATCGCCTCCCAGATCTCACAGTTCGAGGCGCTCGACCTGGGCTCCAAGGGGCGACGGCATGCCTGGAAGCAGGCGGCCATCCATCGGGCCGATAGCGCTCCGCCCCGCCTCGCCTGCCATTTGCAGGCTTCCCTGTTGAAATCCCATTGCGTAGTACACTGGGCGAGCCTGCCGAAGAGGACACCTACATGCCCCATAGCTACAGGAAAATGGAATCGCCGGTCGGGACACTGACCCTGGTAGCCAGGGACGATGCCTTTCTGGTCGCGATTCTTTGGCAGCATGAGCGTCCCAACCGAGTACCGCTGGACGAGATGCGGCTCTCCGAGGACAGCTCCCTCCTGGCGGAAACCGAACGCCAGTTGCGGGAATATTTTTCCGGCAAACGTTCCCGGTTCGAACTCCCGCTCGACTTCCAAGGTACCGAATTTCAGAAAAAGGTCTGGTCCGCCCTGCTCACCATTCCATTCGGCGAGACCCGCAGCTATACGGAAATAGCCGTGCAGATCGGCAGCCCCAACGCAGTACGGGCGGTTGGAGCCGCCAACGGACGGAACCCACTGTCCATTGTTGCACCTTGCCATAGGGTGATCGGAGCCTCTGGCGGCCTCACCGGTTTCGCCGGTGGGTTGGCCGCCAAGCAGTGGTTGCTGCGTTTGGAAACCCGAGGCAGGACACCAGACCTGTTGAGCATGATCGAGGACGAGTGAGCTGCCGCTTGCCCTCGCGCCCGGTGTTCACCGGAAAAATCCTCGCCTTTTGACTTGACCCGACTACAGCGGTGACATTTCAGATCGAGGACCGACGGCAACTGAGCGCAACTCGTTCGTAAGTCAGGTCCTTGTTCCTGGGCGGCAACTGATAGTCGACGGAACAGGAGCCATCGCTCCAGCGAATGGACAGGCGCCCCTGGTCCTCGATACCGAACACCAGCAAACGGGACAGGTTGTCGACCATTCCCACGACCCGCTCTTCCTTGTCGTATGCCTGTGCACCGAAGGGAATCTTTCCTCCAGAGTCCATGCTCAGGTCGAACTGCACCCGCCGACCGGACTCCGCGGAGAAACGCTTGGCGATCACGGCGCCCCGGGTCGGCACGGCCATTTGCGTGCTGTCGCTGATCTCGGTATCGCTTCCAAGGGTATTGGTATCCAGGTTCACCCAGTTGTAACGATAGGGTTGCATGTAGGGGAGCACGGCATAGCCACGGCCGTCGGTGCGAACCGAAGAGTAGCCGTCGAGGCCGACGCCGCCGACCTCCGGAACCTCCACCAGGCCAAACGTTTCCCCCACCGGCTGGCCGAAGGTCACTCCCCCCGAATGCACCACTACCGAACCGCTTGCTCCCAGGTTGATCTGCTTGTTGTCGCGCCCCTGGCTGTAATTGGCGGACAACTTGGCCTTGGACGTGTCCCAACCCAGGCCGACGCTGCCGGAGTTGCCGCCGTCCTTGCTGTAGTTGGCCTGTGCGCTGTAGTTGAACGCATTGGCTTCATCCAGGTATCCGGAGATACCGGTGTTCAGACTCGAATCACCATGCTGTGAACTCACGGCATTGGCATATACCTGACTGGAGCGTGCGCTACCGCCCAAGGGGATGCTGACGGAGGCCGTGAACTGGGTATCGGAGCGCCCGAACGAACCCGTCTCCTGGGTACGGGAAACCGCCAGGCTATAGCTCGCGCGCTTGATGCCGCTGCTGAAGCCGAACTGCACGCGACGGCTGCTGCCGGGGCGATTCCAATATGTGGTTTCGCCCGCCGTGAGATAGAGCGAACTGCGTCGGAACAGCGTCTGGTTCACCGTCAGGTCTATGCGGCTCTTCTGCCGACTGGAACTTGAGCCATAGAGGTAGCTCTCTTCGGACATGTCGTCGATATGCTGGCTGAGAGTACGGTAGCCTTCCGTGGAATAGCGATAGCCCACCACGGTAAAGCTGGTTTCGGTGGCGTTGATGGTCTTGGAATAGAGAAGCCGCAGACTCTGTCCCTGGTTGCGCCCACCCCGCCGCGTGCGGGACTGGCTATGGGTCACGTCCGCAGAAAAACCGCCCAGGGGCGTGTTGAAGCCGAGGCCCAGGTTGGTGGCATTGTACTTCTCCGCAGCGAGCAGGCCGCCAAAGCCGGTAACCCTGTCGGACAAGCCATACACAGCCGACCCCTGGAGCAGGTTGACCGACGGCTGGCCATCATTATGGTACTCACCGGCGGCCAGGCCATAGCGCAGGTTCCCCTTGCGGGTCATGACCGGCAGGTAGGAATAGGACTGCTTGAAGGACCGCTGGCGTCCGTCCGCCTCGATGATCTTGACCTCCAGGTCGCCATTGGAGCCGCTGGGATAGATGTCGGTGATCTCGAACGCACCGGGCGGTACGTTGGTGGAATAGATCACGAAGCCATTCTGGCTCACCTCGACCGTCGCATTGGTTTCAGCGATACCGCGCACCACCGGGGTATAGCTGATCTCGTTGTCGGGCAGCATGCCGATATCGGATTGCAGTTGCACGCCGCGCATACGCACGCTCTCGAAAGCATCCCCCTGAGCGGAGGTATACAACTCGCCGAGGGACAAGGTCCCCTTCAGGGCACGAATGTCACGTTCCACATAGGTACGGTTGCTACTGAACTTGTTGCGCATGCCGGTACCTCCGCTCAGGGAGGAGTCGTTGCGCAGACGCCAGCCAAACAGGTTGAAGCCGTTGCGCAGGCCCAGGTAGCGATAATCGCTGTTCTGGCCAAAGTTGGTGTTGCGCGTGAAGTTGGCCTGGTAGTTGGAAAACAACGCGGTGACACCGTCATCCCAAAGAGAGGGATCCACATAGCCACGCGAGTGCCGCTGTACATACAGCTGTGGAATGCTGACCAGCAGGGAAAGGCTGTTGACGTCGAACTCGATGGATGCACCGGGGATGAGTTCGGCGACATTCAGGGGCGTATTGTTTTCCAGATTATCCGGAATGAGTTTGTCTCGCGTCAGCCGGGCGATATCGACCCCGATCTCCTTGAGCAGCCCTACCCGGACGACCGGACGAACGCTTCCGGTTTCGGGATCGGCACTGAACACGACATCTTCGCGCCGGATCATGATCTGGTTCAAATGAATGTCGACGCTGTAAGTGCCGGGCGACACCGAGTTGCCGTTCTCGAAATACTTCAGTTCAACGGGCGCCCCGCCCTCGTTGTTCAGGAACTCGGCGTTGAATTCCACCGCGAAAGTTACGGCAGGCAAAGCCAATCCCAAGGCCATGAGACAGGAAGACCTGGAATAGACGGACAACTCGAAGTCGAACTTTTTCCTAAATATGGCCACGCGAATATTCCTTGGACTAATTTCCGACAAAACGGAAACACCCATCCATAGGGGAAGTTAAGAGCAGTTCTTCTGCTCTTCTACTCTGCTCTTCTGAGCTTCAGTCGGATAAGGAGCTGGAATGTTTATCGAGTCCGCCATAGTCATTTACGCTCTGGAACTCGACATTTCCAGAAACGCCGGATGGAGTTCCCTTGATTTCGAATCGGCGACTCGACTTCGGCGCGACCATGTCGGCATCAACAACATAGTAGGCATTGCCAGCTTTTAATTTCACGCTGGCTAAAGAGACATGAAACGCAGTATCGTTGGAAACTTCGACAACCGACTTTCCACCTTGACGGACAAGACGCCAGCTCAACTTTCCAGGCGCTTCGGCGGAAGTTCCCGACAAGTTATCGGGGCGGTAGAAGACCTTGATACGCTGGCGCAAAGCTATCTGCAACGTATTAGCCGAGGCAGATTTTTGCGGAATTTCCTGGACGTTCAGGCGGAATACGGATTCCCTGTCGCTCGGCAAGCCCTCCCCTTGAAACAGGATACGCAGGGTTTGCTGCTTGTTGCCTCCCAAACGACTGAGGGCAGGCGTGATGACAAACGGAACCTCACGTTTATCTGCCCCATTATCAGCCTCTACCCAGGATTGAATCATCACGTCCTTGGAAGCCTGGTTCCTGACCAGGATCGCAGCCTCCTTGGCAGGCGCCTGCAGAACGACCCGGGTTCCTCCCAGTGTGATTCCCGCATTGGCCAGGGTGGAAAAAAGCAAAAGGATGCCACCCCAGATAACTCTGGAAGAAAATGGATATTTCATGATGAACTCGCACCTCATGGAACGGGGTATATACATACCCCGCCCACGTAGCAGAACTTAGTTGTATTCCAGGGTGAACGGCAGGGAGCCGTCGGCACTACCAGCCGTAGGAGCTACGGAGCCGGATTTGACATAAGCGGCACGCAGATTCAGCTTGGCACTGTAGACAGTGATGTCATTTCCTTCGCCATCTTTTTGTACCTTGGAATCCAGGGGCGCATCGATGGTCTCGTTCGCCGACAGGTTCAGCAGCTTGCCATCGGATCCATAGATACCGATGCCGACACCGGTGGCGGTGCCGACGGTTTTCAGCAGGCTCTCATTGTTCGGGTCAATAGTGCTCCCAGACATCGGGTTGAACTTCAGCTTGACGGTGGTCAGGCCGGTACCGGTCTTGCCACAGTCCAGGTTCAGGTTCAGGCTGGTACCACCGGCGATGCTGCCGCCCGCGGTGCCGCCCAGCGAGTCGATGCTGATCTTGCCAAGGTTTACGTCGATGGTCTGGTTGCCCGCAGCACCGCCAACGGTGGTGCCGGCACCACCAGTGATGCTGCAAGCGGCCGCGGTGATTTCACCTTTGAAATTGATGGTGCCGTCTGCCGCCATGGCATTGCCGACGACCAGGCTGGCTACTGCGGCAGCCAGAATGCTTTTCATGGAAATGGACACGATTGAGCTTCCTTTTGACAGTGAAAGTGTTGCGATTTTTGAACTCTATAAGAGCCAGCAACATTCTCCGAAAAGCCGAATAGAACGACAACGAAGCACTTCCCAGGCAATCGTGTGAAATCTCCCCAGTGCTTGTATGAAGTTTCCTACAAGCGGAAAAAACCTCGTAGTTAAAAACCCTCCGACACCATAAGCTCGCTACCACTAATAGCCAAACAAAATGAACGATCCGAAAGAAGCGCATCAGCTTCGATAGCGCCTCTTATATAGAAAAATGAAAAACCAAGACAAACCAAAGCAAACCCAGCAGGCTCCCAATTATCCCATTACCCCAGCAGCAGGCGCGGAGCTTACGGGAACGGGAAATCCATGCTGGTGAATAGATGCGATTCAGGTTATGGAGAAACCTGAACAGCTTCTGAAACCTCTATCTGGTCCGATCTCTAGAGCTTTGCCAATTCGGTTGAGATACTGATTTCGAACGCACTTAGTTTGCCTTCCAATGAAGAGGCCAGATTGGCTATCCGCTCGGAAGACTCCGATGGGTTCTGGCAAGCCTTTTCAAGGCAGGAACAAGACTCGACCAATAGGCTGCTGCCCACCACCCTCGCAGCCCCTTTTATCCTGTGCGCAAGTTCGGCCACTCCTTGCAGGTCTGCGAGTTCAAGCAATTCCGCCAACCGAGTACGATCATCCCGACTGCTGGCCAATAAAGTTTCCAGCAACCGCTGCAATGCAGCCGGCTCGCCGCCGGTAATGGCCTCCAGTGAACGAATGTCGAAAAGACTTTCCATCGGCGATTCCGAACCAAGCTCTTTCATACAGACTCCATCGATATGCTTAAAGGAAGGTCACTGCGCGTTGCGCTGTCCCGCCTGCGGGACTCCAGGCATCCGTAGAACGACAAGGCCGTACATGCCGTCCGGGCCAGTTATCCGCAAGCAGCATAAGGGAATTGCCTCCGCCTCTGCCGTCCAAACAGGGGAGCATCGCTTGTTGCGTCTCCTCGAACGGACCCAAACGGCCCTGGAAACGCTCATGGCCGGCACGGAGTCTACCTTTGCCAGCCGACCGCAGCCGGCCCGACCGCTCGTTTCGGGGAGGGAAACTCCTACGGTAAGTCTGTGCGAAGAGGCGTCATCGGTTGCGACCGCCTGACGGTTCGAAGCGAACCTGGCGGAGGAGCCATCGCTGCGACAGGCGAGTCTGGGTTACGCGCAGGTCGCGATGAAACAGCGGCATAAGCCACTATTGGCGCACACAGGCATACGAGGAAGACGCAGGGAACACCTGGTTGAAAACCAGCTCTACAGATCATCGAGCGGCGAGGGTTCTATCTATGGCAAATCCATTGGACGGCTTGCACGACGCGGACCACGCGAAGGCCGAAAAAACGGAAGGAAGGATGCCATCGGTCAGCGATCCCAGGGCGCTTGCCCGTCTTCTGGAATTGATACTGTCCACCGCCCAGGCCGGTCTCGCCTTCTCCAAGGACCGCTTCGACATCGGACGCTTTCGCGCGCTCCAGCATGCCGTCGCCGAATTCATCGCCAGCGACCAGGGGGTAGCGTACGAACGGGTCGAGAACTGGATCGCTCTGGACAGCCACTACCCGACCCCGAAACTGGACGTCCGTGCGTTGATCCTCGACTCGCAACAGCGGGTTCTGCTGGTTCGGGAGGCCTCGGATAGTCGCTGGACCCTACCAGGCGGCTGGTGCGACGTAAACGAGTCGCCGGCAGATGCGGTAGTTCGCGAAACCCAGGAAGAAAGCGGACTGGAAGTTCGAGCGATACGCCTGTTGGCATTGCTGGACAAGCACAAGCATCCCCACCCTCCCCAACTGCCGCATGCGTTGAAAGCCTTCTTCTTCTGCCACGTCACCGGAGGCAGTCTTCAACAACAAACGGACGAAACGTCGGCGGCCGAGTACTTCCCGGTGGACGCCTTGCCGCCGCTTTCCGAGCACCGGGTACTGGCCTCGCAGATCCAGACGTTATGGCAGCGAATCCACGCGGAAACGCCAGAGGCGCTTTTCGACTAGCCCCCCGACCTCATGGAGTCATCGCGCGGCAGACGGCCTGACCCTAACGACGTCCAGCAGGCGTACCCGGCAGATCGACCGGCCAGTCGACGAGCGCCTGCCGCCCTCCCCCATCGCCGGCAGCTTGATGCCGCCAACAGCGGCGCAGCGTGCCTTCCGAGCAGTAAAGCCGGCCCGTCGTTCTCGTTCGAATGCGTGGCGGAGCGCACCCGAGGCGCCAGCCATCGACCATCCCGAACGTGCCGATGGAGCGAACTCCGAGCGAGTTCCCCCGCTTCGTCCATAGCTCATCTGTGCTAGTCGACCCTCACCTTGGGCTGCACCTATGATTCGTCCCTTGGATGACCCTCCGCGGTCGGGAACAAGACATTCAAGGACGAACTCATGGGCAAACCATTCCTTCACGCTCGGCGCTGGCTGCTGCCGCTCACCTTCATCTGCACGGCAACGACTGCGGTCGCCGAAAGCACCGGCGACTACTGGATCGTCTACGGCAAGGGCGAACGCTACAACAACGAGGTATTCGTCGCCAACGCCACCGGCATCTTGCAGCAACCCAAAGGTATCCAGTCGGCGCAGATCATCCAGCTATTCGAAGACCGGTCGATGCCGACGCTGACGGCCTACGAGGTCCAGTTCAAGTGCAAGGAGCGCAGGGTCCGCTTCGACAACGCACGCGCCATGCGCCGCATCGACAACGTCATCACCAACGTGAAAACCGTCGACGGCTGGATCGACCCGGGGAAATACGATTACTGGCTGCAACGCTCGTTCGCTTTCGTCTGCGCCCCGGCCATCCGCGACAACAACCAGATGTTGCCGCTGGGCAAGATGCCCATTGCACGCATGGTGCAGACCGTCCAGGCAATGTTCGTCGAACTGCAGGGCGTCCAGGCCAAGAAACAGACCATGCGCGATCTGGATGCGATGCTCGGCAACGAGTAGAAATGAAGGAAGGCGGCTTGCCGCCCTCCTCCGGAGCCCCACGGAGCAGGTCAGCGGCATGCCGCTCGCAGCGTCCTGCCGGCCGTAGCCAGCGCCGCGACGAATAGCCAGAATGTTTCTCTATGCGAGGAGCGCGCGGAGCTGCGCGGGGACCTCCATGACTTCGCGGGTATCCGGGGAGACACAGACCTGCGTCAGGCTCGCAGTGAACGCCACCACGTCCGGCGAAAGACGTCCTTCGACTGAAAACGAGAAAGAATGCGTCCCCACGTTCGACACGCCCACCTGCATCGTGAGCTCGTCGTCCCAGGTGACCGGATGCAGGAATTCCAGGGAGAACGCTCTCGCCGGGGGAAGAATCCTGAACCCCAGGAGGGTTCTGAGCCCCGGGCCGCCCAGCCAGACCCCGAGCGCCTCCTGCACCGCTTCCAGCACAAAGTATGAAAAACGTGGCGTATAGACGATCCCTTCGGGATCACAGTCGCCAAACAGTACCGTTCTCTTTATGAAAACCGGGGTCGGCATCGGGTCACTCATCCGGTCGCCAGGAAAGGAACCTCACTCTATGGGAGTCCCGGTCCGCTGACAAATCCTCGGATAGCCGTGCACCAGTTCACCAGGCTGCGCGGGGTCTGACAGGAACACGCCAGAACGAACGGGAAAGCGGCTGCCAGTACCGATATGACTGGCGGAAGCGCGAAACCGGCCTTCTTCCCGATGTCGATAAGGATAAGAGTTGCGGTGCGCTGGGGATGAGATATCCGGACTGCGGAAACAGAAAAGCCCGCCTTGTCGGGCGGGCTTTTCATATCGACTCGGTCGATTCTGGCCAGTTTCCTGGCCAAGGCATACTGCAGCTCCGAAGCTAAAGTTGCGAGCTCTACGGAGAGCTACAGAAACTCCTTTCTAATATGGTGGGTCGTGTAGGATTCGAACCTACGACCAATTGGTTAAAAGACAATTGGCCTAGGTTTCTCTAGGAAGGGTTTCTACCCAGCCACCTTTCACACCAGCAGCCTCTAATGACCCCACATTAGAGGCTGTAGACATGAATGCGAAAGCGACTTCGGTTGTATCCACCAAGGGTGGTGTAGGGAAATCCACCACCGCCGCCAACCTCGGTGCATTTTGCGCCGATGCTGGCCTGAAGACCCTCCTCATCGACCTGGACCCCGTCCAGCCCTCCCTATCTTCGTACTACGAGCTACCTGAAGTCGCCCAGGGCGGCATCTACGACCTGCTCGCCGCCAACATAACTGACCCAGCGAGGATCATCTCCAGGACGATTATCCCCAACCTGGACGTCGTGATTTCCAACGACCAGAACAACCAGCTCAACAACCTACTGCTCCAGGCGCCCGATGGCCGGCTCCGGCTGGCAAACCTCATGCCGTCCCTGAAACAGGGCTACGACCTGGTGCTGATCGACACCCAAGGTGCGCGCTCCGCTTTACTCGAAATGGTCGTGCTCGCATCGGATCTGGTTGTTTCCCCCCTGCAGCCCAACATGCTCACTGCCCGCGAGTTCAACCGCGGCACCATGCAAATGCTCGATGGACTGCGCCCCTACGAGCGCCTCGGCATGCGGATCCCCAAGGTTCAGATCGTCATCAACTGCCTGGACCAGACCAATGACTCCCGGGCGATTCACGAGAATGTGCGTGCCATCTTCGATGAGCATCAGGATATTTCTGTACTCGAAACGACTGTCCCGGATGCCGTCGTGTTTCGCAATGCAGCATCGCGCGGGCTACCAGCGCACCGCCTCGAAACGCGGCAACCCTCGAATCGCACATCAGCGCCCGCGCTGGAAATCATCCGTAACCTGGCCATCGAGGTCTTTCCCGAGTGGACTGACCGTTTCCTCGCGCTGACGCCGGAGGCGGTAGCAGCACTGGTCAAGGGAGGGCGCTGACATGGCGAAGCCTCCTATCACCCAAGCCCGCGACGTCGACGCGGAACTTGTGCTGCAACTGAACAAGTTCGGCAGCGCCGCCGACCTTCGGAGCCAACAGGCCAAGTTGACCGGCGCTGCGCGAGAAATACGCAAGCTGACTGGTGGCGGTACCGACCTGTTCGGGAAGCTGGGTTGCTACTTGAGCTTCGAGCAAAAACAGCTCCTACAAGACGCTGCGCGCTTGCTCGACTCGGTGAACCAGCAGGTCGAGCATGCGAAGGAAAAGCGTGATCGCGACGAGAAACAGGCCAAGAAGCGGCGTGAGCTGCGCGGGCGCCTGGCCAAGCAACTGGTCGCCTCGAACTACCCGCTTCCGGGAAATACGCTCGAAGAGCGGCTGGAAATCCTGCAGATCGCGTTGATCTACAACCGGGCCAAGGTGTTCGATCCCCTGTACTCCACGCACCAGCTCCACTCAAAACTCAAACGCTGGCTGGAGCGTTCCAAGCAGCTCATCGGGTGGCGCAGTGAAGCCGAGTATTTCGCTAGTCAGGTGGGGAGCCTGCGATGTGACTTCATTAGCCACCTGACTCACGAAATCGCCTACGACGATGGCAGTGAAGTCGAGGAGCGCCTGCGCGTCATCAAGCAGAAGGTCGCTGACTGCACCGCACAGATCGCTCTGACCAGCGAGGAGCAGGAAACCCTTCAGCTCTGGACAGACGCTCTGCAATCGGCTCCGGAGGGCCTCATATGAACCTCCAGAACCGCAACAACCTCATCCTGAGCCTGATCGCCGAGACCCAGTTCGACGCCTACGTGCAAGGCTACATGGCCAAAGCAGGCGCTGCCGCCGGTGCTTCCGACAATCTGCTGGTCGAGGCTGAAGGTGCTGCGATGCTGCAGGGCCTTGTCGCTCCGGTTCGCGCTCAGCAGCGTGCCTGTGGACAGCCCCTGCAGAACGCCCTGCTCCAAATCGCCCACGACCTACTGTTGCAGACGAAGTCGCAACTGGCCATCGCGGCCAATGCCAGCTCGATCCACGTGATCCAGCGGGACATGAACAGGGCTATCTGGAATATCGCGACTGCAATCGATCACCTGGCCGAGTTCGCCCAACCCTCCCAGGACACCGTGAAGGTGATCGAGCGGCTGATGCTCTTCGTCGGCAGCTCGCCTAGCCCGGAAGGCCAGCAACTGGCCGCAGAGGCAAGTGCAGTGCTTGGCATGAGCGAGGGGGGCCTGGCATGAAGCCTATGATTCAAGCCCACCTGGTCGAGCGCGACCAGTTCGGCTTCTGGACCCATCCGAACTATCCGGACCTGGCCGACAACTTCTCTTCCAGCGAGGCGCAGGAAACTCTGCGCCGGCTTGGACTGGAGTTGCAGAACGTCTTCATGGAGTCGGATGCGCCTCGCCTCTACGACTCTGCCCGTTCGGACCAACGATACAGCGAGTGGATCCCAACGCGGCCCGAAGGCGCCGGTTGGTTCGTGCTGTCGATCCACGATACCGATAACGGCCCGGTGTGTCAGTACGTGCGACCGCTCGGAGAGCACCTGAGTCCAATCGGTCTCGATGCGGCAGCAGAACAGCATGAGCGCCTGCTCAGCGAGGCTTGTGCCAAGGCCTTGAATCAGCGCGACGTCGCCCAGGCCAGGGTCGCGGAGCTGGAGCACGTCCTGCGGGTAGTGGTCAACGCTGCCGACCATGGCTCATGGCCGACCACGGTGATGCATGGCATCGAGAAGGTGCGTGAAGTTCTCGCAGGCTCAGCCCCGCCCGCCAAGGCTCAGCACAGCGTGCCTGATGGCTACCGCCTGGTCCGCCTCGAACACTTCGCCGCCATCAAGGCGCAGCTCGATCCTGAGCAGGTCGACGCGTACCGGGGCCGGAACATCTACGACGAAGACAAGGTGTACGCGAACTGGAACAAATGCCGCTCGGCACTCGACGAGATAAAGGATGTGTTTCAGCAGATCGATTGGGACACCGAAAACGAGCTGGCCGACCTGCTCGCCGCCGGCTCCTCCCAAGCTAAGCCCAGCACCGACGACGGGCAGGGAGGCAGGCCATGAGTGACCCCAAGCTCAAGCCCTGCCCGCTCTGCAGCAGCACGAACATTCGAATGCTGGAACCCGAGCTGCTCGACACCGATGCCTGGAACTGTGCCATTGAATGCCAGGACTGCCAGGTTCACATCGGGCCGTCCTACTGCGAGCCAGACCCGGTAACAGCGAGGTATTCAGCACAGGTCGACTGGAACAGGCGCCCAAGCGCAAAAAGCCACGCGGACGAGCGTGAGCAGTTCTTGATGGCCAACCTGCTCGCCGCCCTGGAGGTCGCACTGGGCAACGTAGCAGCCCTGGCTATTGTCGACCGGGTACGGCAGGTCGCAGACCGAATTTACCCAACTTCAAACCTCTCCCCTGTTCCGCAGGCCTGGCTCGATGTACAGGCCGAGCGCCGGCGCCAGATCACCGTCGAAGGCTTCGATACCAGCAACGACGACGCTAGCGCTGGCCAGATCGCCCAGGCAGCCGGCTGCTACGCACTCCATGCCGGCGGCATCGGCACCGACTGGCCGGGCGGCATTCGGAATGGCTCTGCACTGTTCTGGCCCTGGGACGAAGAGTGGTGGAAGCCTAAGTCGGCGCGCGAGAACCTGGTACGCGCCGGCGCCCTGGTGCTAGCCGAGATCGAGCGCCTGGACCGCTCCGCCACCGAGCAGGGCTCAACCTGCTGCAAGGGGGGCGCGTAATGGACAAGCAAAAAGTCCTTGCCAAGGTCGAGAAGCTGATGGCCCTTGCGAATGCCAAGGGGGCCACGCCGAACGAGGCGGAAACCGCATTGCGCCAGGCCGCTATCCTGAAGCGCCAGTTCGACCTCAGCGATGCGGAGATCTCGGCCCACACGGTGGAGACCGCGTGCGTTCCCACTCGAACCAGGCGCTCTCCTGCCCCATGGCTGCATGAACTGGCCGGGATCTGCGCCAGTTCCTTCGGCTGCGACTACCTGGCGGCATACGCGATGCCAGCGGGCTGGACGTTCAAGTTCATGGGCCGAGGGATCGGCCCTGAGCTAGCCGCTCACGCCTACTCTACGCTCCACCACCAACTGGTGGCGGCGCGCTCGGCTCATGTCGCTCAACAGAAGCGCTGCAAGCTGTCGACCAAGCGCCGTCGCAGCAAGCTCTTCGTCGAAGGCTGGCTTCTCGCAGTGCGTTCGCTGGTACGTGACTTTGCCGGCAGGCCGGACGAGTCGACTCAAGCAGCCATCAAGGCCTACCTCGAACTACACCATCCGGAGCTGAAACTCCTGGAGCCGACAGCGCCGACGAAGCCCCTGGCCTATGACCAGGCTTCGCTGCACGCAGGCTGGGAGCACGGCAAAAACACTCGCCTGCACCGCGGCGTCAGCCGGCGAGTTCAGGGCGCGCTCGAGCAGGGAGGTTCCCGATGACTCGCTCTGCTCTCTCGAACATCGCCTACGAGGCTCTGGTGCGTGCCCGCCGCAAATTCAGCAACCGAGAGGAGCGCTGCATCCGCGAAACCTGGACCGCCGAACAGGAACTGGTGCTGCTGCGCCTGTATCCGGATATGCCGAACGAGGTCCTGGCAGCCAGGTTGAACAAAACGTTCCAGCAGATCTGCTCCAAAGCGTATCGGCTCGGGCTGAAAAAAAGCCCCGAGTTCTCCAAGAAGATCCGGCAGGACTGGGGCAGCGCAACTCGGTTCAAGAAGGGAAACACCCCATGGAACTGCGGCATGAAGGGGCTTCCCGCGCGAGGACGCTCATCGGAAACGCAGTTCAAGAAGGGGCAGAAGCCCCACACATGGCTCCCGGTCGGCAGCACACGGGTAAGTGCCGATGGCTACCTGCAACGAAAGATCTCGGATACCGGCTATCCCCCCCCGGGACTGGAAGAGCATCCACATCCTGCTCTGGGAAGAACACGTCGGCCCCATCCCAACCGGCCATTGCGTCTGCTTCAAGGACAACAACAAGCAGAACGTCGTCATCGACAACCTGGAACTCATCACCCGGGCCGAACGCATGCGCCGCAACTCCATCCATCGCTATCCACCTGAGCTGAAGAGCGCAATCCGCGTCATCAGCAAGCTCAAGCGCACCATTCAGGAGGTCGAGCATGAAAAACAAGATTGAGGATCTGCGTAATCACCTCTTTGCCACCATCGAAGGCCTGCTGGACGAAGAGAAGCCTCTGGATATCGAACGCGCGAAAGCGGTGGCTCATGTGAGTTCGGTGATCATCGAGTCCGCCAAGGTGGAGGTGAAAGCGCTAGAGATCATCGGCGCCCCGGGCGGAAGCACGTTCATGCAGATCGGCCGGGAGGACTCGAAGTGAGTGTTCTGGAACTCACGCCGCCGCACTCCGTCGAGGCGGAGCAAGGGGTACTCGGCGGTCTGATGCTGGACAACGCGGCATGGGACATTGTCGGCGATCACCTGCAGAAGGAGGACTTCTTCCGGCATGAACATCGGCTGATCTTCACCGCCATCAGCGAGTTGGCCGCGAAGGACGCCCCGTTTGACGTCGTGACGGTGTCGGAAGCGATCGAAGACCTTCCAGAAGCTGGCGGGCTGGCCTACCTCGGCCAGCTCGCCGACAACACGCCCTCCGTGGCCAATATCGAGGCTTACGCGCAGATCGTTCGCGATCGGGCGCACCTGCGGCAGTTGATGTCTCTCGGGCACCACTGCACCAGGACCGCCTCGAACCACCAGGCAAATCCCTCTGAGGTTCAGGAGGAGATTGAGCAGAAGCTGTTCGCCCTTGGCCAGGACCACCACAACGCCGATTTCGTCGATATCAACAAGAGCCTCATGAAGATCGTCGACACCATCGATTACCGCTTCAACAACAACGTGACGGTAACGGGGGTCCCGACTGGCCTGAAGGATCTCGACGAACTCACCGGCGGACTACAGAAGTCAGATCTCATCATCGTCGGTGCCCGCCCTGCGATGGGCAAAACGTCGTTTGCCCTCAACCTGGTCGACACCGCGCTCCAGAGCGACCAACAGAAGTCTGTTCAGGTTTACAGCATGGAAATGCCGGCAGAGCAGTTGCTGTTCAGGCTTGCCGCCCTGTTCGGCCACCTGGACCTGGGCAAGCTGATGAAGGGCCAACTGCAAGAAGAGGATTGGCCCAGACTGTCTGGCGCGATCCAGCGCATAAACGACTATGGCAGCCGGCTGGTCATCAACGATCAGGGCAACCTCACGCCGACAGAGCTGCGCGCCAAGGTTCGCCGGGCGGCCAGGAAGTACGGACACCCCGCGCTGATATTGGTCGACTACCTGCAACTGATGAGTTGCCCAGGCCTGGAGAATCGAGCCACCGAGATCTCGGAAATCTCCCGCTCGCTGAAAGCGCTGGCCAAGGAGATGGACTGTCCCGTCGTAGCTCTATCCCAGCTAAATCGCGGCCTAGAGAACCGGACGAACAAGCGACCGAACTGCGCGGACCTACGAGAGAGCGGCGCAATCGAGCAGGACGCGGACGTGATCATGTTCGTGTACCGCGACGAGGTCTACCACCCAAACACCGAGGCCAAGGGCATCGCCGAAATCATCATCGGCAAGTATCGCAACGGTCCGATCGGCACCGTCCACACCGCCTTCATCGCCAACCAGACCCGCTTTGCCGACCTGGCGCCGGGGACCTGGCAAGGAGCCCATGCATGAACACTTCCCAGCCCCTGGTCACCCACCAGTGCATGAACTGTGACCAGCACCACCCACACCATTTGGTGCGCCAGGTTCTCCCCGCCGAGAACACCCCAGAAGGAGAAGCCGAGGTGTTGGTCTGCCCCTGCTGCGGAAGCTACGACGTCCATCAGTTGGAGGCTGTCTTTGATGAACACTGAAGCCCGCTTTCCGAGTATCCACGCCTCGGCCGCGTTCACCGACTCGGCAGTGGTTCATGCCAATCACGTTGGGGTCAACCCCATCGAGCTGGACGCCATCAGCCAAGTGATCTCGCGCCTTTCGCGGGACGAGAGCACGGTCGCGCCCAGTTCGATGGAGCGAGAGCTTCGTGAGCTGGAAGAACTGGGGTACATCGAGATCTCGACCACCCAGGCCGGGACTCTGGTGGTCACTACGCGTGCTCCGGGGCAACTGCTTTCGGCTTACTTCTGGTCGGTATGGATCCCTCGCCACCTGTTCAGCTGCTCGCTGAAGGTGAGCTTGATGTCACACCTCTGCTGCGGCACTCAGGACTCCCAGCACCTCACTGCGGTGTTCCGCATTGCAGGCAGCAAGGACGCCGCGCGCGAGTTCCTGCATCAGTTGGCCAACAACTATCCCGGGCATGAGCCGGGGTTGCCCGAACTGGTGGCCGTTCAGGTCGGTGATGCACTCAGCAAGGAGGCCGAGTCATGAAGGCGTCCCAGACCTATCAGTGCATCGTCAAGTTCGATGGCGCCGGTTTCTGGACCAATACCATTCAGAAGCAGCGTGCGACCTGTACCTGGAGCGACAAGGTGGCAGCCTCCCGCCTTGCCGAACGACTGTTTGGCGAGGACAACGCATACATCACCCGTATGCCGGTACAGGCAGGCGACCACGAAAAGCGCATCGAGAGCCGCTGGGCGCTGTCCTGTAGAAATCCCAAGGAGGTAGCGCGCGATGCCTGACGTCACTGCCTACCGGCCGCTCGAGCACTTCCAGAAAGTCGAGCTGATGCTTGAGCTCAAGTTGCGTGAAGGTCCTTCGTGGATCTGTCTGAACTGCGGCTATCACCTGGATGGCAGCGGCGCACAGCCCTGCCCTGACTGCGGAAAGTCGCGCTACTGGACCAGCGGTTGGAGTGTAGGTCGTGGCCATCGCTTCTCGGCAGCAAGGGAAGAGTGGGAAAACCGCCTCAGGACACGGTCGCGGTCACCTGTCGCGTCAACGGCACCAGTAGCAACTGACGACGTATGCACTCAACTGCGCACAGAGGTCCGCATGCTGCGTTCCGCGCATGACGACCTGGCCTGCAGCCGGCAGAGCGATCGTCGCAGCCTTCAGGCGCTGGTGAAACGTCTCCTGGATGCCGCCGCCACCGATAGCCTTCCCCGCTCCCTTGCAGAGATGGAGACCTGGCTGCAGCTCAACAGCGAGGAGACCACGAATGCGTAGTTTCCTTCGCGGCGCCCGAGAAAGCGTTCGCCGGCTGGTGGCCTTCGCTCAAGCAGAAGGCTGGAGCGTCGACCGCTCCGCAGGCGGCCACTTGAAGCTCAGCAAGATCGGCTGCGCCTCGATCTTCATTTCTTCCACGCCAAGCGACGCACGCGGCGAGCTCAATGCCCGCGCCCTGCTCCGTCGAGCCGACAGGCAGCGTTCCCTGAACCAGGAGTCTTTCTGATGCCTATCAAACACGCCATCGTCCACCTGATCGAGAAGAAGCCCGACGGCACCCCGGCCGTGCTATACGCGCGCGACGCCGAGCTGGGCGACTCCCAGGCCATCGAGAACCTGCTGGCCGACCTCAACGAAAGCTACAACGCCAAGAACAAGGCCTGGGGGTTCTTCCAGGGCGAGTCCGGGGCCTACCCGTTCAGCGGCTGGCTCGGTGAGTACCTGGAGGGCGATCGCGACTTCGTCGGCTTCAGCCGCGAAGCGGTCGAGCACCTGCAGAAGCTGATGGAGGAGTCCAATCTCTCCACCGGCGGCCACATCCTGTTCGCCCACTACCAGCAAGGCATGACCGACTACCTGGCGATCGCCCTGCTGCACCACAGCGAAGGCGTGGCGGTGAACGAGTCGCTGGAGGTCACCCCGTCGCGCCACCTGGACCTCGGCCAGTTGCACCTGGCCGCGCGGATCAACATCTCCGAATGGCGCTACAACAAGCAGTCGAAGCAGTACATCTCGTTCATCAAGGGCAAAGGCGGGAAGAAGGTCTCCGACTATTTCCGCGACTTCATCGGCTGCCAGGAAGGGGTGGATTCGCCGAGCGAGACGCGCACCCTGCTGAAAGCCTTCAGCGATTTCGTGGAAAGCGAGGACATGGCCGAGGAACAGGCCCGCGAGAAGACCGAGACGCTGGTCGACTACGCCACCTCGCAGGCGCGCATCGGCGAGCCGATGACCCTCGACGCGCTCTCGGAACTGATGGACGACCAGCAACCGCGGGCGTTCTACGACTACATCCGTAACAAGGACTACGGCCTGTCGCCGGAAATCCCGGCGGACAAGCGCACCCTCAACCAGTTCCGCCGCTTCACCGGCCGCGCCGAAGGCCTGTCGATCAGCTTCGAGGCGCACCTGCTGGGCTCCAGGATCGAGTACGACGAGGAGCGCGACACGCTGCAGATCAGCAGCCTCCCCACTCAACTCCGCGACCAGCTCAAGCGGCGCAAGGCCCAAATTGGAGAATGACCATGGCCCGAGAAACCGAAGATAAGTTCGTTGTCCGTATGCCCTTGGGCTTGCGCGATCAGCTAAAGCAAAAAGCCGCGGATAACCACCGTTCGGCCAACAGCGAGATCGTCTACCGACTGGAGCGCAGCAACGCGCTCGAAGAAGAACTCGCGCGAGCAAACCGAATGGTCGACGAACTCTTCGCCAAGAACCAGCGCCTGCAGGCTGAGCTGGCGGCGGCGAACACGCCTCAGGTGGCGGAGGCATGAGTATGGCCAAGATCAACCCGCAAGATCTGAAAGACCGGCTACTTGCCCCTGGTTTTACCGCGCCGCCCAAGGTTCTGGAGCAGTTGTCGGACCCGATCAGCGACACGCCCATGGTCCTGACGCTCGACCAGGTCCTCCCCTGGCACGATAACCCCCGGACCACTCGCAACCCCAAATTCGACGAGATCAAAGAGTCGATCCGGCACCGAGGCCTCGATACGCCACCACCGGTGACCCGGCGCCCCGGGGAAGACAAGTACCGGATCCGCAACGGCGGCAACACCCGCCTCGAGGCGCTCAACGAACTCTACAAGGAGACCGGAGACGAGCGCTATTTCCGCTTCAACTGCCTGTTCAAGCCCTGGGACAAGCAGCGCGGCGAAATCATCGCGCTCACCGGTCACCTGGCCGAAAACGATTTGAAGGGCGACCTCAAGTTCATCGAGCGAGCCGTGGGCATTCAGAAAGCGAAAGCCTGGTATGAGGAGGAGAAAGGCGAACCGGTCGGCATCCGCGAGCTGTCACGGAAGCTCACCGATGACGGCTATCCAGTTTCACATTCACACATCAGCAAGATGCTGGATGCCGTTGAGATACTGCTGCCAGCGATCCCTGTGATGCTGTATTCGGGACTCGGCAAACCTCAAATCGAAAAACTCCTTTCACTCAGAAAGTCAGCCTCGTCCTGCTGGACACGTCTATATGCCGGCGAGGGTATCGACTTCGAAATGCTGTTCCAGGACACCCTGGCAATCTTCGACAGTAGCCCTGACGAATTCATTTTCGAGCGTTTCCAGGACGAACTCATCGACCAGATGAAGCGGCCCCTGGGCCTGCGTTATGACCAGATCCTGCTCGAGATCACCAACGGGCAGCAGGAACAACGCCGCAGCACTCTGGTCGACCTGCCCACACCTGCCGGGCCACCTGAAATTCCACCAGTTGGGCAGGAAAACCCTGCTGCGTCGTCTACTGGGCAAGCACAAATACAGAGCCCCGCTACCGGCCTCCAAACGTCCAAGACCAAGAGCCCCCCGGGTACATCTACCCTGCCAGCTCCGCCGCCACCAGTCCAACAACAGCAACTGACCGACGAGGAGCGTGCAGAGGTCTTGGCAGGCCATATCGTGAGCCCGGTATCGACCAGGATCCAGCAGACTCGCCAACGGCTTGCCGGCCTTGAGGGAGAACATCTACCTGTCTTCGGTGAAACAGCCCTGCAGGCAATCCCAGTGCAAGTCGGCGGTCTTCACCCGATCACCGACCTCTGGTACATCGAGCGGTCGATCGATACCCCCGAGATCCTGCGACAGCACATCGCTGACCTGGCTGAAGAGATCGCTCTGCACGTCGGCGCCCCAGGCGAGATCGTCAGGATTCAGGGCGGTGTGGGTTACACGTATCGCGAGCCCAATGAAGACCGTGAGATTACTGATTCAGCGCTGCACCTCATGACGCTGCTTCAAGCGCTCAGCGGCCAGGTCCAATTCGTTCTGAACACTCACGATCAACAGACCTGCCGCGATGCATTGGGTGAATTCCAGTTCTCAGCTGGCCTCGCTCAGTTGCTGCTGGGCCAACCCACCACAAGCGATCAGCCATCCTGCCAGGAAGGCAGGCTCAATGACGAAGCCCTGGTGAAACTGTTCCGGATCATTCGTCTTGCGCGACGCCTGGTTGACCTTGAGCTGCCGCCGGCAGCCTTCGAGCAAGCAGCTACCGACCAGTGATTTCGCACGATTTGGGGAGAGATCGACATGTCGAAGTCGTTGATCAATGAAGCGGTCCTGACGCAAGTGCTCAACCACCTGCGCAACGGCCAGCTCAGGCGTTGTGCCGAGATGGGGCTGCGGCCGGAGATTCTGGCTCAGCTCCAACAGCCTGCCGTCATGAGCATCCTGACCAATACCCCGGTTTCCTGGGTAGACGTCAGAGTGAACATCGACGTCATGGAGAAAATCCTGGCCACAGCCGAGCGCAGCGCGCAGGAAGACCTGCAGATCGAACGCGCACTGAAGTTGGGAGCCACCACAACGATGATCCAGAGCTTTTTCGGTCTGTCGCCGGAGGACACCGCCACCAAGCGCTTGATGCTGGAGATCCACCCGCGCCGCGGTCGCTGGCGGCAGCTCGATGAACAGATCGAGCGCCAGATATGGTTCCGCTGGGAGCACCTGATGCAGGAAAATCAGGTCCGCCTCGAGGACAGCATGGAGTTGCTGGACATCGCGATGATCCTCACCGAGGAAATCAACGCCGGAATCGAACAAGACAGTCCAGAATTCATCAGCCTCGCCATTGTTTGGTCTCTCATCCAGAGCTGGTTGAAAGACGGGCTCTATCCGTCTGGCAAATCGAGCCAGAGCCAGGCGGGCCTGCAAAAGTCCCAATCCACTCTTTACCTCGCTAGCGTCAGCTCACACCTGCCCCACTCTGCCCCATCCGCAACAACGCAGGTGAACGCTGAGACAGAACGTCAACAACTACTGAACCTGGTTCAGTCGGAAGGCGACACAGCACCATGAGGCTGTCGCGCTTTCCCATCTCGACACTGCTGGACTCGGCCTCGGGACATCTCGAGGCCCATTTGTATAAGAAGCGGCTTGCTGCCGAAAGCGGCGAACCGCTGGCTCAACAATATTCCGGCATCATTTTCAGCGGCAATCCGCATGAAACCGTTCCACGGCGCCTCCTCCTGGATAAGCGTCTTACTCCGCTGGAGCGGAACTGCTGGCAAGTTTTCCGCTTGCTCATCAACGACGACGGACTGACCACGTTCCCGACATACGAGCAACTGCGCCCCTATCTCGGCATGCAGCCGGGCAAGATCGCCTCGCGCGAAACCATCGCCAAGGCACTCACGGTCCTTCGTCTGACCCGCTGGCTCAGCCTCGGCCGACGCCTGCGCAACGACCTCAACGGACAGGTCCAGGGCAACGTTTACATCCTTCACGACGAGCCTGTCTCTCCAGCCGAAGCCTTGGAGCTGGACACCGACTACATGCAGTTGCTGAGCCAATCCACCGGCCACGGCAACCGAGCCATACGCGAAATCGGGCAGATCATCTGGCGGGAGTTCAGGGATGATCCGGACGTGGGTCGCCGCCTCCCTACCCATCTGGAGAAGCTCGAGGGACGCTTGAACCACCAGCAATGGGCTATCGATAGTCAGCTCGAAGCGGATCCAGCGGCAGAGTTCGGCATCCGAACTCTGTCGGATTTACCTCATTCCACCCCGAGTTCGGATGCCGAACTCAGTGAAATCAGCAGCAAGCAATGCGCTCTACCGCTGAGTTCGGATGCCGAACCCAGACAGAATCCGCCGAGTACGCCCTTGGTTCGGATGCCGAACTCATATAGTACGTATACATACAAACAAGATTCTGTATGTAAAAAGCCAGTACAACCGCGAGCACGCGAGGAAGCCCATCCAAACTGGCAGGATCTACTGCACACACTGGAGGCGGAGCAACGGATCCAGGCGGTAAGCGCGCTCCGACGGGTGTCCGAAGATCTTCGGCTACCCGTCATCGAGCAGTGGCAGCACCGTTGTGCCGGCGGAACAGTCAGCAATCCGTTCGGCTACCTCATGACGCTCATCCAGCGTGCAGTCCAGGGCAAGTTCAACGCTTCTTGGGCTCCGGAAGAACCGGCTGAGCGAACCATCCCCGCAACGGAACGCCCCATTCGTGCTCCGGCACCATCGAGCCCCATAGCGCCTACACAGCCTCAGGTCCAGCCCAGGGGGGATACCCGGACAGGGAGCGAGGTCCTCAGCCGGCTCAAGGACCTCATTCGGCCCAGGCACGGATCGAGCGTGCCATCCGAGCGGGGTGATGAGCCATGAGAAAGTCTCGGCCGGGCGTTGTGCGTTTTCACAGCGGCCTACGTGTTTCGGCCCGAAACACTCAGTCAGGTCCTGTCCTAGGCACCGGCGGCGAACTGGGTGGTTCCACTGGAACCACTTCACCAGGAACTGACTTCGGCGCCGGCGGCGAGCTGGGTGCCTTGCTCCGAGTCGCCATGGGAAATTCCCCAGCGACGAACCATGTATTTCCTACTGCGCGCTCCTACCCCGATCAGCACGATGTGGCCGAACCCCTTCCCTATATAGGAACACTGCACCATGGCTGAAACCCATCGGCTTCAGATCGGCTCTCTCCGCAGCGATGTCGCCCTGACGCTTCACACCTATCACGCCGCACGCATCTGGACAGGCCGGCAGAAGTCGGATGCCAAGCACAGCATCCTCGGCCTCTCCGGCTTCTGCGCATACGTGAATCGCATGCACCGCGGGGCAGCACAGGACGATCCGTACTCCGACTGGTGGCTGCTTCAGATCGAAGAGAAAGTCGAGAGCTGCCAAGCCGCACTCAAGGCCATCGACCAGCGACTGGATGACGTCATGGCCAAGCTGCCCGCGACCCTCGATATCTCCGAGAACCTGTCCGTCACACCGGTCAAGGTCCCGTTGTTCATCTCCAACCCTCTGGGCTTCAAGGCAGTCTATCTCCTGACCAACTACGACGAACTCGCCCGTCGAATCCTGCTGGCCCAGCACGTCGGGCTGGTCGGGCGCCGAGACATGGAGGTCTGGCTCGACGAAGGCGCGTCGGTGCTGCGCAGCCTTTTCGGTCTGGCCCAGAGCTACCAGTTCTCGGGCGCTACTCGCGACGACTTCGCCGCAAACAATGCTCGCGCCGAAGCCGCGCGGAAGATGTACGAGAAGTTCGGCGAGATCCCGCAGGACATCCTGGAGGGCACCCGACGCTCGAACTTCGCTCCGCCGATCACCCGGGGCCGCTCTGACAGTGATGCCGATGATGACGCTGACCGTGTCGAGCTCGAGGACTGATCGGAATGCGGCAGCTCGATAAGGACCAGCAAGGCGCTCTGCAACAAAGTGCCTTCCGCCCACTGCAACAAACTGCCTTCCAGGCGCTGCAACACAGTGCCTCACTAAAAGGCCTTTTAAAGCCTTTTAAAGGTAAGGGGGAGCTGGCCCAGTTGGCGGAACAGTGCGAAGTCCTGGAGCAGGGATTGCTTGAACTTGCCCAGGGACTGCTGGCCCAGGTTCGTCGCCCACCCTTCACTCTACTGCCCACCCGACTCATCGAGCAGCGCACATCCGCCCGCACAACCTTTCTTCGCTGGCAGAACATTGCATCCCGGCGGATGGGCGTCGGGGTGTGGACGGAAATGCTGCGCCAGGACAAGACCCCGGAATACCTGCTGCAAGACCTCTACGAGATGGAGCTGCAGCGCATCACCCTCAACATGCAGATCAGCCTGATCCACTCCATCGGCAAGCAGGCCGCCGAGTGCGCGGAAAAGATGGGCCAGGCCGAGGCCGAGTTCATGGGCCGACTGCAGCAGAGCACCAACCACCACTGACTGGAGATTCATCATGGCTACCCCCGTCTTCTGGGAAGGCAACATCGGCTCGGCACCGGAGCACCGCAGCTTCCCCAACGGCAACAATCCCCCGCGGCAGTTGCTGCGTCTCAACGTGATGTTCGACAACTCGATTCCCGATGGCCAAGGTGGCTACAAGGATCGCGGCGGCTTCTGGTGCAGCGTCGAGTGGTGGCATCAGGATGCCCAGCGTTTCGCCGAACTGTTCGCGAAAGGCATGCGCGTCAAGGTCGAAGGCCGGGCGATCATGGACCGCTGGCCCGACAAAGAGTCAGGCGAAGAAGTACAGGCGCTGAAGGTCGAAGCCTCGCGCATTTCCATCCTTCCTCACCGCCTGGCCGAGGTCATCCTGTTGCCGTCTACCAACGGCCAGTCGACTCAACATCAGCAGTCTCGGCAGGTGCCTCAGCAACCTGCTCAGCAAGATGCGCACTCGCAGCAGGACTACGACAGCGCCTTCGACGACGATATCCCCATGTAGCAGGTGGCTTAATTTTTGGCCGCCCATTCGTGAAGCTGCAGGTGGCAAGAACCTCTCTTCGCCGCCCGCAGCCTCGACAAGCATTCCAGCGACTGTAGCAACCGCAATGAACAGTTATGCTGGCAAAAGCTGATAAACCAGCATCCTTAATTTTGGCCGCCCGTTCGTGAAATCTCTGGTGGCAAGGGCTTCCGAAAGTGTGTCAAAGAGAGCGACTGATACCGACAAGCTGGACAGACGACACTTCAACGATCCCCACCGGACTGTACGGGCTATTGGTGCTGAGGCCGCGCGGAAAGGGCTACGGGTGTTCGACTGCCCCTACAGTCATCCTGCGATGCGGGCGTCCTGGTTGAAAGGGTTTGCCCAGGAGCAGCAACAGCAGCTCGACTTCTGATGACTTTCCCCTTTAGTTCCTCCCGAAAACTGCAACAGCGCACCGTCCATTTCGCATTGTTGGCCCGCTCTCTGATCGCGACAGTTCGACCGACTGTTCCGAGAGACTCCGCCGATGCACCTCGTAATCATTGAAGCCCCGGGCAAGCTGAAAAAGCTGAGGTCCCTTCTCCCTTCGATTCGTCCCGACGTGACCTGGCAGGTCGAAGCGACTGCCGGTCATATCAGAGACCTACCCGTTCACGGCCAGGATCCGCAGATGCTCACCGTCGGCGTGGGCCAGGATTTCAAACCGCACTACCAGATCCTCTCGGGCAAGGAAAACACCGTCGCACGGCTGAAGGAGCTGCGGCAGAAAGCCGTGGAAATCTACGTCGCATCCGACCCGGATCGGGAAGGCGAAAGCATCGGCTGGCACATACTCCAGGCTGCCGGGATCAAGAACTACAAGCGCGTTGCCTTCAAAGAGATCACCAAGTCATGCATCAGCGCCGAACTCAGCTCGCCGCGTCGCCTGGACCTCCCGAAGGTCGCCTCGCAGGAATGCCGTCGCGTCATCGATCGCCTGGTGGGGTATCTGGTCACGCCAGAGTTGCGGCGCGTGATGGGCAGGCCAACCACCGCCGGGCGCGTGCAGTCCGTCGCTGTGTACCTGGTGGTCCTGCGAGAGCGGGAGATTCGCGCCTTCACACCAATCAAGCATTTCGGGGTGGAACTGGCCTTCGTTTCGCCCAGCGACGGCCGCACCTGGAAGGCGGAGTGGGATCCAGTGCCCACGTTTGCCAGCAAGGAATTTCCGTATATCCAGGATCGTCAACTCGCAGAACTGGTGGGGGCTATACGCAATGTGATCGTCGAGACCTGCATTGATGGCGAAGAAACCGATATGCCTCCGGCGCCGTTCATCTCCTCTTCGCTCCAGATGGCAGCCGGAAATGCACTGAAGTGGTCACCCGACAAGACGATGAAAGTCGCCCAGCGGCTGTATGAACAGGGGCTCATCACTTACCACCGAACGGACAACCCCAATATTTCGAAGGACTCGATGCCGGATATCCGTGCTGTCGCCAAAGCCTTGGGGCTGAAGTGTGTAGAGCAACAGCGAATGTTCAAAGCGGACCAAGACGCCCAGGAAGGCCACCCCGCCATCACCCCTACCGACTGGATGGCCGCTTCCGCCGGTGAGACTGCTGATGAGCAGGCGCTGTACCAGCTCATTCGAGTCCGCGCGCTTGCCAGCCAGATCGAAGCTGCCGTGTACGCCGTGAGAACCATCACCCTCCTTGGCGTCGGCCCCGACAAAAAGCCGCTGCGCTTCGGCGCCAAAGGGAAGCTGCTGAACGTGCCTGGCTGGAGAAAACTGCTGCAGGGCGATGATGCCGAGGAGCAAAAGAACGAAACGCCTTCAAGCCCCATCCCGGCGCTGGAGCCAGGCCAGATACTCAAGGTCTACAGCGGCGAGGTCCTGGAGAAGAAAACCACCCCTCCCAAACGCTTCACCGATGCCAGCCTGGTGGGCGAGATGAAGCGCCGCGGGATTGGTCGGCCATCCTCCTACGCCTCGATCGTGAAGAACATCATCGACAAAGGCCAGGTGCAGATGAAGGGGCGAAGCCTGGTCCCCGGCGAGATGGGCGAGGCCACCATCGCGCTCCTGGAGCACAACTTCAGCTTCCTCAGCCTCGATTTCACCCGCAACCTCGAGGTCGCCTTGGACCGGATCGCCAACAGCGAGGACACCTACATGAACGTGGTCCAGCAGTTCTACCAGCTCCTGCAGTCAGAGCTGCAGACGCTGCGCGCGCATCCCAGCGCACAGGGCGACCCGCGAGCAAGCTCTACCGCCAGCGCTCCCACGGCGCCGGCCAGTGACTTCCTCTGCGGCAAGTGCGGTCTGCCCCTGGTCCACCGAAAGAAAGCCGGCAAGGGCGGCTTCGACTTCTGGGGCTGCAGCGGCTACCGCAGCGCCGGCTGCAAGGTCAGCTATCCCACCAAGAACGGCCAACCTGACTTCGACAACCCGCGCGGGCTATAGGTAAATACATGAACATGCAGACCAGCACCGACAGGAACCTCAATTTCGACTTCGTGCGCAGGCAAGTCGAGCAACCGCCAGCGTGGGCCTCAGAGGTACTGCAATCATGGGAGGAAGCCTACCCCCAGGAAAAGCACGCCTTCCTTCAAAGCCACTATTGGACTGAGACGGGATCGATCAATGTGTTCCGCGTCGTGGGTACGGACCACTGGGATTACCAAGGAAAGTCCTGGCTCGACTTTCTCACTGGCGGCAAGCGAATGCAGCGAAACCTGCACGCCTTGCTGGACAACCCGAGCTACTACCTGCAGCCAACGGAGCGCAGGCCCGCGATTCACTACAACACACTCGATGGCTTGAACTTTTACGTCGGCTCCGACGGGAACCACCGTACCTGTATTGCCCGTTTCTTCCTGGCCGAGCAGCAGAAAAGCCAACTTCACGACGTGACACTCAACCACTATCAGGTCAACGACAGCTTCTACCACCTCTATCGGCAGCTTCGACAGCAAATATCGCTCCAAGGGCTCCCCATTCAAGTCCATCCGGAGCGTGTGCAACTGGGCCGGGAAGATACTGCTGGGTGGAAGATGGATACCTACCAGACCACATTGAATTGGTTGAACCTCAAAACTCAGGAGGAAATAATGCTCAGCGAGGACCAAGCTCAAGAACAACTCGCTCGAATAATACATCGCATGCCTACTGCCTTTACATCTATGGATTGGAGAGTACGACTTAAAAAACTGTTATCTTGGTAAATTTAAAGCTCGGGCGATGCTACTATTGCAGGAGCTGGCAGACACTCTTCATGATGAGAATTACCTCGCAGCACTAAGATACTGGTTGCCCCAGCGACACAACATATGGAGACGCTAATGTATAATCGCATTGCAGAATGGAAGCGCATCTTTGACACCGAAGAAAACGCCATTAGCAAGGCCCTGTCACGCATGGCATGGGACCTTGCAGCCTATTCATGTGTGGTTGAGATGGTGCGAGAAGCCCCAGAAATCAGCGGAAAAAAAAGACTTAATGGTCTTGTCATGGACATGTTAGCGTCTGGTTTCTGGGCAGGCACGATGCAGGGAATTCGCCGTCTAGTTGAAAGAGAGCCAATTCGCGGCCCCAAGAGCGTGTGCTCTCTGGGAGGTCTCATAAGCGACATCCGTGCTACGCGGGGAAAACTTACTCGTGAGATCTACGTCAAAACCATTTCTGGTCTTGAATATAATTATAATAGAACCCACGCTGCAAAAAATGCTTTCTCGGATGAGCAAGCCAAGCTGGGAAAGAATAGCTACTGGGTTCCAGTTGAATATCATTTTGAGCGCGCAGTTGATAGACACAAAGAGTTCGACTGGCTCAGCGGAGTCAATGCCGGAGCCTCACGGCCAGACGATCTGATACGTATCGAGGTATTCGACATGCTTGATTCCCGTTTATCTCAGCTTTCCAACGTAATCGAGCATGTCAATGTTGAGATAGCCCATGCTGCCACAGAAGCTAGCCGGGAAGGGAGGGTTCTAGAGCATTGGGGACTCGCT
Source organism: Pseudomonas sp. 203-8 (assembly GCF_020708595.1). NCBI lineage: Bacteria > Pseudomonadati > Pseudomonadota > Gammaproteobacteria > Pseudomonadales > Pseudomonadaceae > Pseudomonas > Pseudomonas sp. 203-8. Next base: position 584,828 of record NZ_JAJFDF010000003.1, read on the forward strand.
GATGCTAAGCAGGCTCTGCGCGAAATAGCAGAGGTTGCTCAATTGGTGGGCTCTTGGTTCTGCTACAGCGGTATTGGCTGTGTACTACCAATACCTCAGTTCGATCAGTTCGAGAATCTAGATAAACCTCTTTTTTCTGGCGAACATGCGAGGCTTCAGAAAGTATGGATGCAGCTTGATCGCGAGATCCAGCAGTGGCACCGCGTTGATCCATCAAAGTGGATGAACGCACAATAAGCCATTGGCTAACTACGATGCAGATTTCATTAGAGTTACAGCGACGCCCCAATTGACCATCAGTTAATAGCGCAAAAAAACAGCCTGCGTAGGCTGATTATTTCCCGTCGATCACAGCGCACCAACCAGCCACTCTGCTGCTCGTCTACACAGGAGCATGCGCGTGGCACCACTCGACAACGCCTCCCCTAGCGGGCCGCTACAGGATCCATCCCTGGCCCGCTACAGCGAGCGGCAGCTCGCCGTCGCCAACACCTGGGCAACGCATTTCTCTCTCGCAGGGACAGCTCGAACCAAGTTCATCCGTCACTACCTGCGCAGCACCTCTACGACCAGGTGCTGGTGCATCACCGTCGCTGCGGATAATGGTGTGCGTTACACCATCATGCGCGCAGGGCCTCTGCTCCAGGTCTTCGACGGTCAACTGATCGGTGCGTGGGAGTGCAAACCTGCCCATCGTATCCCTGCAAGCACGCCGTCCCCAGCCGGAGCGTTCAAGCTGCTGCAGCGCCTCGAGAAGTTCGACGATGCCGTTCCTGTGCTCAGCTCCTACACCCAGAGGGCACAGGGGTTGGCCACTCAGTTAGCGCGGCAGGACCTCGGCTCATTCCCCAAGAGTCAGTATCCATCAGTCAGCCACAATCGATACTACTCACCGAGACGCCGGTTCTACTTGAAGCAGATCGGAGCGGTCTTGCGAACCTTCAGACAGGTCCTGGACCAAGACCTGCTGTTCGCCATCCGCTCGGTTCGGTGCCTCTCGCCCCAGCTCTACAACTGGCTGGCTCAAGGCGACCAGGTGCGCCGGCTGCAAATGCTGAAGACTCAACCGGTCTTGACGCCGCTACTGGTGGATTGCGAGGAGGGAGTCTGGCCCCACACGACGACCAACGACAACGGCGAGAGCATCCGCCATTTCCTTCCTTGCCCTTTTTCCCTGCTTGACAGTGAACGACCGCAGGCCGCCGCCGTGCCATGCGACTTGTACCTCGATATGGGCCGTATTCTTGGGCAGGTCGCGGACGAAGGGATTTCGGTCATCAACTTTTTCGCCTGGCTATTTCAGGCGCCACGGGCCTCGATTCGATTTCTTAGTCACGTCAGTCCCGGCCGTGCGGGAGGAGCTCTCTTCCATCGCAAACGGGAAGGCCGAAATTCGGGATGGCATACTCTCCTTCTGGCAGCATCGCTAGGTAACCGGCGTCCGATCACTCGCGCTCAATGGACAGCATTCTATGCCGCCTACAATGCGATCCCCTGGCAGATTCACAACGCCAAGCCTGACTACAACCGGCTCTTCAACGGCTGCCCGTTGGATTGGCAGGATCCGGCATGGCCTGCAATCACTGCACGGCTGAGAGACATCAAGGAGTTCTATACCGCCCTCGACCAGGGGAACTCACAGGTTGTTCGGCAGGCGCGCAGCGCCCTGAAGGCGCACCTGGGTCATTGTACCTACCGACAGGCTGGCAACCTGGTGGACGACTACCACCAGGTCCAGAGGGAACTGCGCGCCACAGTACAGAGCAGCCTGGCCGATCTGGTCGACACCGACGAATACACCACCTGGGAGGGTATGCTGCCTGTCGACCTTATCGATTGCCCCAATGGCCTGCAGATCGTCGAGCTCCGCTGCCCTGCCGACCTCTATGCCGAACATATCGCGCTGGCCCATTGCATCGATAGCTACGACCAGGCCGCCTATCGAGGAGACTGCCGACTGCTCTCAGTACGTGAGGCTGGCCGTCCACTGGCCTCTGCCGAATTGGAGCTCAGGCGTGAACATGGCGAGCCTCTAGGTAGGCCCTGGAATTCCCAGCACCTTTCCACGGTGCAATTGCGCGAGTTCGATAATCACCCCGTGCCGGCCGACTCCCCTGCCGGCCAGGCATACCACTGGTTCATGGAACGGATTCGCTCTGGAGCCATAGCGACGAACCTGAACTGGCCCGACATGACCGTCCACATGACGCGCTTCGCCGATGGTCGCTGGAAGGCGGGCCTCGCCGAAGCCACGGCGAAGTGGCTGCTCACTCGGTTGGAAAACCGATGAGCCGTCCACGTCTGGTCAACCGTACCTCCGCGACTCCTTCGACGCTTCTGCAGCGGGCTATCTTCGACGGCTACGACTTCGGCTTGAAGATCCCCTACATCGCAGGCAGCAACCGCGCGCTGCTGGAACTGTCCGGCTTCTTCATCAGCGCCCGGGAGCATCCGTTGCACCGCTACTGGCGGGTCCCCAAGGGCAAGTTGCTGCCCGAACTGGACTCGCTGTACAACCGACTCGCCGAGCTCGCTGGAGGCCTCCACTCACAGTCCTGGCGGGACTTCAGCGGCATGGTCGAATCTGCACAGGCCTCGCTTGACCGACAGGCCTTCACCTGGGGTTTGCTGCTGCGCATCGCGCCGCTGGCCGAGGGCGGCGTCTTGCTGTCAGGCGAGTTCCATCCCGGTGTGGTGGCGGTGGCCCGGCGGATGCGCGGGGTGTTCCTGCGCCCATCGAGCTCCTGGCGCATCGACGCCACAACTGAGCTGCTCCGCAGCAACCTGATCCTGGAGCTTGGCCTCGCCGAGGAACAATTCGAGATCCTGGATACCGTCCAGGAGCTGCTCAGCGACGGTAGCTTCGCGCCGGCGACCGAGCTGCCCAGCATGAGCATCGGCGGTCCACAGCAGGAACCGGCAGCGCCATCCCTGGAGGACGAGTCAGCTTGTGACATCTACCTCGCCGCGGTGCCAGAGATCGAGCGCACCGAGTACAGCTCGGCTGATATCGAGGCGGCGCTTCAGGGCTACTCGCTACTGGCCCACCAGCCTGCCGGCATCGCTCACCTGCTGCAGAGAACCAGCGCCCTGTTGGCCGACGACATGGGATTGGGCAAGACCCGCCAGGCGGTCATCGCCGCTTCGATCCGAGCGGCGGGCAGGCCAATTCTGGTCATCACCCTGGCCACCCTGTTGATCAATTGGCAGCGCGAAATCCAGCAGGTCTATCCCTCGGCCACCGTGGCTATCCAGCAGGACAACCCAGAGGCGCAGTGGATCCTGGTCAACTACGAGCAGTTGAGCCCCTTCGTCGCCAACGCTTCGCGCTTCGCCGTGATGGTCATCGACGAGGCGCAGCGGATGAAGGAACCGACGGCGCAATGCACGCGGCACGGTTTCGACATTGCCGCCCAAGTGCCGAACCGCTACCTGCTTACCGGCACGCCGGTGCTCAACCGTGAAACCGAGCTGCACACCCTGCTTCGCCTCTCAGGCCACCCCATCGGCCAACTGCCGCTGAAAGAGTTCTGCGACCGTTTCGCCGGCAACCCGGAGTTCCGCCAGAGTCTGCGGGCGGAGCTGGGTGACTGGATGCTGCGCAGGCGCAAAGATGTGCTGCCCAGCCTCAAGGGCAAGCAGCGGCAGTTGCTGAAGGTGGCCCTCTCCACCGAGGAACGCCAGCAATACGACGTGCTGCGTCTCGAGGACCGACCGGTCTTCGCGCGACTCGGCGCGCTGCGGCGTTACCTGGAAACGGTGAAGGTTCGCGTGGCGATGGACCTGTTGAGCGAGCTCGACGCCGAGGACAAGGTGATCCTGTTCTGCGAGTTCAAGCCGACCGTGGCTGCGCTGAAGGAACTCTGCGAGCAGGCCGGGCACGGCTGCGTCACGCTGGTGGGCAATGACTCGCTCACCAAGCGGCAGAAAGCGATCGATCGCTTCCAGCAGGATCCCGACTGCCGGGTGTTCATCTGCACCACGGCGGCCGCCGGGACGGGCAACAACCTCACTGCGGCGAACTACGTGTTTTTCCTCGGTCTGCCTTGGACTCCCGGTCAGCAGGAACAAGCCGAGGACCGCGCGTACCGCAACGGCCAGCTCCGCATGGTGGTGGTGAAGATCCCACTGGTCGAGGGCACGATCGATGAGCAGCTGTGGCAACTGCTCAACGCGAAACGCCAGGTAGCCCAGGACCTCATCGAGCCAGAGCAGGTTGACGGCAATCGCGCGCGGCTGGCGGCAAGCCTAGCCGAGGGCTAAGTGTCGCAGGATAAAAAGATATACCCACCAACCGAGTATTTCTCGCTGACCCTCGCCCCAACAGGAAGCAAGCTTCAGCGTAACGACTATCCAGCAGGAGCCCCCCTGAAATGAGATTCGAGCAACCCTCTCCAACTATCGACTACCGACGAAATATGATTCTGCAGGCGCTACTAAAAATAGATACACTCTACGAACTAACCCAAGCCGCCTCTCCTAAGCTGCTAGCGAATATTAGGGAAGCGCTAACCGACCCAGATAAAATTTGCGAAATGGTGACCACGGTCGCCTTATATTATCTTCACCGGGAGCCTACGGTACCGGCGTTATACATAGAACTCGTCGAGGATGGAGTTGCACGGCACCCATTCACCCTCGACGAGATAGAGGCAGTGATGAACTCAAAAATCAAGGAAGTACTCCTACCCAACTCTTGAGTGAGCCATTTCCACACGCCGCTTTCGCTTCATATAGTAGTTGTAAAATTTCGCACCATCGAGAATTATCTTTTTCTCATATAAGAATTTAGCTGTATCGACTGACTCTCCCGGAGGTATCTCTACAATCCGCACAGTGATGGACTCTGCACCACCATCTTTCATCGACTCCGCGTGACCGAAGAATAGCAGCCGTATCTTGGAGCGGCTGCCACCTTTCCTTCGGACATAGATAAATCGCCCGTAACGCTTGGCCTCAAAACCTTCGGAAAGAGCATTTATCTTCTCTGCAACCTCATCACTGACCGAGCAACCAAATATATCCTTGGACTCTGTCATGTACGCGAACGCATAGGGCAGGTTGTAAAGATTAATCGCCTTATACTCGTATCCCTTATTTTTGGCAAAATCGTCAAGCATATCCTCCAAAACACGGTCTACGAATCTGACCCCTACATCAGTTTCAATAAATGAGACGACCAGATCAAACGCCATCACTAGCGCCTGCTTTACCTCATCAATTTTCCTCCTCTGAGAGGGAGGGCGCCTAACCCTATCGTCCATATTCGATGAATTGGTAAGATCGCAGTTTAGATATTCTCCCTCATCATAGTTAGCAACACCACGAACATTTCCTTTGTAGTGTTTAGCATAGAAGCTACCGCTGCGCGTCTCAGTTGCAGTCCTATTCACCATAACTGTTGGATTCTTGCACGAGGGGCAGATCGCATAGGATCTCAAAACACCATTCACACTTTGAACATACGGCTCCTTTCTATTTGTTCGCCTGTAATACTCATCCTCGGTCAGGGGAATAGGCTCACCAGGATTATTAATGAGTGCAAATACGTTCATCCGAGTCTCACTTCAAAATTGGACAGTAAAACCAATGACGCCAGTTTCAAACAAGGCTGCAACAACATCACGCAGTATGCCTCAATGACCCTTGCAAACACGCTCCTTCACATACCTTAGTGTCTCGTTGACCAACGACCGTGAGCGTCACAGCCACGTAGATGAAAATACCCTGGCCTTTCGCCGAGTATTTCCTGCTGAGGCATGGCGGATGGCCTGCCACTGTGTGCCCCATCATCAAAGGGGGCCTCAATGACCAGGCAGTTGACCACTCTCACGCTGTGCCTGCTGCTCGCCAGCTGCACGACCCACAAGGCTGAGCCGGCCAGGCCCGCCTTCGACAGCAGCCGCAATCCAGACCTGCTCTCACCGGACCTGTACCCGAATGGCGTACAGCCGGAGAAGGAGCCCGTCGTGCGCTACGGGCGCTACACCCTGGTCAGCACCCAGCCGGACGCTGGCCAGCGCGACCTGATGGCACAGATTATCGACGTGACCATCCCGTCGAGCATGAACCCGAGTGTCAAGGACGCCATGCAGTACGTGATGAGCCGCTCGGGTTACTCGCTGTGCCCGGCAGAGGCCGGTCATGTGAACATCCTCTACACCCGGCCGCTGCCGGCGGCTCAGTACAAGCTCGGCCCCATGACCCTGCGCAACACCCTCCAGGTCCTCTCCGGTCCAGCCTGGCAGGTTAAGGTCGACGAAGTGGCGCGGCAGGTCTGCTTCGTGCTGCGCCCGGGCTATCAACTTCCCCCAGCGTCGAGGCCGAAACCGGTCCAGCAACTGTATGCGAAACCCGCTGCCCCAACACCGGAGGCGGTAGCGCAACCTTCTTCCACGGAAAAAGTCAGCACGCTGGAGTCGCCCGTCGTGGTCGCCTCGGTGCCGACACCGGCGCCGATCACAACCAGCCCCGCTCCGGCCAAGAAGCCTGAATCCACCACTGTGCTCCCCCCAGCCGCACCGGCCAAGGATGGCCACCCCTCTTCTCCTCCCGCGGCTTCGGCACCGACCAAGCCTGCGGCCTCCGCCGTGAAGTCCACGCCGCCCACTCCGGCCAGCGTGGCTTCCGCCCCACCGGTCAAGGTGCTCACGCCGACGGAACCGAGCCGGCCGCTGGCACAGGCCTGGTCAGCCGAGACGGGATCAACCCTGCGCGACACCTTGGAAGCTTGGGCAAAGCGCGCACGCTGGACCGTCCGCTGGGAGCCGCAGGATCTCAACTATCCGATCGAAGCTCCCCTGACCTTCCACGGCTCCTTCGAGGACGCGGTATCCGAGCTGTTCCCACTGTATGACGCTGCCGAACGGCCCTTCCTGGTGAACGCCAGCCGCCCGCAGTCCCTGATCATCATCAAGGAGCGCAAGAACTGATGCGTGCCCCCCTGAAGAACCTCTTGCCTTGCCTCCTGATCCCCGCACTGGCCAGTTGCTCAGTCACGCGGGTGAACGAGTCGGCGGATCGTGTCGAAGCCACGGCAGACTCCGCGTCATCGATCGCCGCCCAGGTGCGCAACACCCGACCGGATCGGCGCGATACGGTGGTGTTCTCCGACAAACCCTGGGTCAGCACGAAACCCCTAAGCGTTTCGCACACCTTGTCCAGTGACTGCATCGTGACGTGGCGCCCTGCAGGCGCAGCGTCGCTGCAGGAGGCCGCCCAGGAAGTCATCAACCAATGCCACATGGCGGTCAGTATCACGCCCGACGCGCTGAACCCGGCCGCCTTCGCTCTACAACCTCAGCAGCGCGCGAGCAACGCCCCGCCGCCCATCCAAGGCGGCCAGGACATGGCCACCATGCTGTTTCCTGCCTCCGTCGCCAACGGCATGTCGCTCGGTGCCGGCGGCAGCATGGGGTCGAGCTTCGGGTCCTACGGCCCGCGGTCTCTGTACAACATCAAATGGAACGGCAAAGTCAGCGGGTTCCTCGATCTCATCGCCGCCCGCGCTGGCGTGTCCTGGCGCTACAACCCAACCGAGAAACGGGTCGAGTTCTACTACCTGGACACGCGGACCTTCCGCATCTACGCCTTCGACGACGTCAACACGGTGGACTCTACCGTGCGTTCCGGTATGACGACGGCCGCCGGCATCAGCGGGGACGGCTCCGGATCCACCGGACAGAATGGCAGCTCCGGCATCAGCGGCGACTCCGGCAGCAAGCAGACCACCAGCTCGGAGCTGAAGACATCGATCCTCAGCGACATCGAGAACAGCATCAACTCGATGCTGACGCCGAGCATGGGACGCATGTCGCTGTCGCGTGCCACGGGCACCCTGACCGTCACCGACCGTCCAGAGGTCCTCAACCGTGTCCAGCAGCTGGTCAACCGGGAGAACGAGAGCATCACCAAGCAGGTGCTGCTGAACGTCAACGTGCTCTCGGTCGCCCTCACCGACAAGGATCAACTGGGGATCGACTGGAACCTGGTCTACAAGTCGCTCAACAACAAGTGGGGCATCGGCCTGAAGAACACCATGCCGGGCATCGACCAAAGTGCGATCTCCGGCTCCGTGAGCATCCTGGATACCGCCAACAGCGCCTGGGCTGGCTCCAAAGCCATGGTCCAGGCGCTGGCCCAGCAGGGCCGCGTTTCGACCGTCCGCTCCCCGTCCGTGACCACGCTCAACCTCCAGTCGGCGCCGATCCAGATCGGCCGCTACGACAGCTACCTGGCCTCCAGCCAGATCTCCAACGTCGCCCAGGTCGGCAGTACCACCTCGCTGATCCCGGGCGCCGTGACCAGCGGCTACAACATGAGCCTGCTGCCGTTCGTGATGGAAAGCGGCGAGATGCTGCTGAAGATCAACATCAACATGACCTCCCGGCCGACGTTCGAAATGCAGACCAGCGGGGACTCCAAAGCCCAGTTCCCGAGCTACGACATACAACTGTTCGACCAGAAGGTACGCCTGCGCAGCGGCGAGACCTTGGTACTCTCCGGCTTCGACCAGACCACCGAGGACACCAACAAGGTCGGCACCGGCGACGCTGGGTTCTTCGGGCTTGGCGGCGGGCTGACCCGCAATACCAAGCGCGAGGTCATCGTGGTGCTGATCACCCCCGTCGTGCTGGGCTGAACCATGGAGAAGCCTGACCTCGGCAGCCGTGGACCAGACGTCTCGATCCTGAGCTACCACGGCAACAAGTTCGTCAGCGGCCTGTTCTGGCGGCCGCTGTCCAGCCAGCGGCAGTACATGAAGGAAGCGCGCAAGCTGGGCAAGGAAGAGCATCTGGACATCGTTGCCATCCGCCATTCGCCGACGGTGATTCAGGCCGGCTTCGTTTCGAAGTCGCAAGGCGCAGTCAAGGGCATGTACTCCCTGGCCTCGGCGCTTTCAGGCCAGTTCGACGGCGACTTCCTGGCCTGCTGGAAAATCGACGAGGACCGCTACGCGCTGGTCGCCACGCTCGATGGCGCAATTGTCCCCGGGCAGGATGTGGTCACCACCCTCGACGAGGCCCGGGACCGGGTCAGGAAGCTCTCTACGCGCGGCGTGCTGCGAAACGCACAGGTCTTCGTTCCCGAAGGGTTCGATTTCCCCGTCAAGGACTTCGACATCGAGGAACTGCTCGCGCCGAAGCGCCTGCGGCGCGACTACCGCCTCCGGCAACTCACCTTCGGCTTGTCCGCCAGGGAGTGGACGGCAGTGGCCCTGCTCGGTTGCGTGGTAGGTGGGTCGCTAACCGCCTACTACCTATGGAATGCCCACCAGGAAGAGCTCGCCAGGCAAGCCGCGCTCCTCGAGGAGCAGAGGCGCCTCGCCGAGCTGGCCGAGAAGAACGCCCAGGCCAAGCAGCCGCTGGACCTGCCGTCATTGCAGAAGCCTTGGACGCTCATGCCTGACCTCGAGGACATGCTACGCGCCTGTAGCAAGGCAACGGGGGTACTGTCGCTGTCGATCCAGGGCTGGCTCTTCGAATCCAGCAAGTGCGACGGCAGGGTCCTGGTCGCCACCTACCACCGTACCGGCAACAGCACGGCAGCCGACCTGACAGCGGCCAGCCAGCACCTGTTCGCCGACCGCCCCGCCTTCGTCATCGACAACGGCAACACCGCGGCCCTGAAGGTCGATCTGAAGGTCGCCATCGGCAGTGATGAGCCGCTACTGCCGGCGGACGACGTTCTGCAGGCGCTGACCAGCCACCTGTACCGTCAAGGGGTCGAGCCCAAGCTGTCGATCAGCCAGGAAACAACTCCGCCCCTCCCTGGCGCGGAAGCTGCGACTGAACAGCAAGTTGTGTTGCCTTCCTGGAAGAAATTCACCTTCAGCGCCCAGACCCGGCTCCCGGCAGACCTGACCTTCCAGGGGCTGCCCGCAGCCGGTGTCCGCATCACCAACCTCGAAACCACGCTCAAGGACAGCCAGTTGGACTGGACTGTCACAGGAGAAATCTATGCGAACTGAGCCGATCGGCATGGCCGTGGCCGTGCTCTTCCTCCTCGCGTCCGGCCAGGCCTGCGCTGGCACCGTTGGCGAACTTGCGGAGATCCAGGCCCAGGCCATCCTCACCGAGGCCAAGGTGCGCCTGGCCACGGCGCAGCGGCAATTGGAAGGCAAAGGCGAAACCGGCCAGGTCGTCAGCGCCCAGGGGCAGACGTTCGCCATGCCGGTGCCGGCGGCGCCGCCGACGATCACGCAGCCGGTTCCGCCAGTGGTGCGGACCATCTACGGCGCCGGCGGCAAGATGACTGCCACGTTCTTGTTCCCGGGCGGGTACGAGGTTGACGCCGCCAGCGGCGCGGAGCTGCCGGGCAACTACCGCGTCGAGTCAATCTCGCTGGACCAGGTCGTGCTCACCGACAAGGACGGCAACCGCGTGCCCGTGGGCTTCTCCAGCGTTGCCCCCTCCCAAGCCTCCTCTACGACCCAAGGCGCCTCGGTTCCGCCGGCGCTGCCCGGGGCTGTACCGCAGCCGTTCATTCAGTAGGCACCGCCATGACGAACCTTCAGATTGCCGCGCTTGCGCAGCCCTCCATGGTGACCCAACTGCTCACCGCCGACGGTGGTGAATGGGAGGTATCGAAGCACCTGCAGGAAATCATGGCCCTGGCCGCCGACGGCACGCTCTATCTATCGGAGAGCCACCAGAACGACATACACGTTCTGTCGTTCATCGACCGTCTCGATCGCCGTGGCTTCCGATACCAGCTCAACCTTACCGACCTGCAGACCATTCACCAGCTTTACCGCGCCGTCGCCATGGACGGCCTGGTCGATAGCGATGGCCAGCGCGCCACCCAGATGCAGGAGCGCGTGGTCAAGATCATTCGTAAGGCCACTGAGCTCCGCGCCAGTGACGTGCATTTCGTCGTGAGTCCCGCCGGCACCGGCAGCAAGATCCGTTTCCGCGTCGACGGCCTGCTGAAGACCGTCGAGCAGTTCCGCAGCCAGGAGTTGCACGAACTCTGCGCCACCATCTACCAATCCATGTGCGACGTGGCCGAGCCACTTTTCAAGCCGCAACTGGACCAGGATGCGCGGATGAGCCAGACCTTCGTCGAGAAGCTCAACCTGTTCGGTGCCCGGATCGCTACCCGCCCGCGTGCCGGGGGGTTCTTGATGATCCTGCGGCTGCTCTACGACGACACCGGCCTAGACAGCCTGGAGCAGCTCGGCTACCTGCCCGAGCAGAACGCACTGTTCGATCGCATGATGCGTATGCCCTACGGCATCAACATCCTGTCCGGCCCCACCGGGTCAGGAAAGTCGATGACCTTGAAGGTCACCATGGAAGGCCTCGACAAGCTCCATGGCGGATCCAAGCACATCCTGACCATCGAGGATCCGCCGGAATACCGCATTCGCGGCGAAGGCATCAACCAGACCCCACTGGTCTACGACGCCACCGACCCAGACGCAGAACGCCAGGCCTGGGCCGCGGGCATCGCCAACGGCATGCGCCTGGATCCGGACTACATGATGATCGGCGAAGTACGCGACCTCTTCGCCGCTGTCGCCGCGTTCCGTGGTGCGATGACCGGGCACGGCCTATGGTCGACCCTGCACACCAACAGCGCGATCGGCATTGTCCAGCGCCTGAAGGACCTGGGCGTCGACCCCGGCTTGCTGTTCGATCCGGCCCTGCTGACCGGCCTGATCAACCAGAGCCTGCTGCCCAAGCTCTGCCCCCGCTGCAAGCTGCGCTTCCAAGACCACCAAGACCAACTCGCGCCCGACTTGGTCGAACGGGTCCGACGCTTGACCGATGTTTCCCAAGTGCATGTCAAGGGGCCTGGCTGCCAGGCCTGCCGTGGCTCCGGGGTCAACGGCCGCTCGATCGTCGCCGAGGTGGTGCTGCCCACCCTCGCCTTCATGCGTGTGTTCGCCAAAGGCGGCCCAGCCGAGGCACGCAACTACTGGGTCAAGACCATGCAGGGCATCACCAAGCACGCCCACGCCATCCGCCGCATCAACGAGGGCATCTTTGACCCGCAGATGGTCGAGGATTTCATTGGGCCACTCGACTTCGATGAGCATCTGCTCGACGACAGCTTCTACTCGCAGGAGGCGTGCTGATGGGGGGCTTCTGGGAGCAGTTGCAGTTCGCCTTCTACAGCAAGCAGTTCGGTCGCAAGGAACGCCTGCAGTTCTACGAAAGCATGTCCACCCTGCTCGAAAACGGGGTCCCGCTGAAGGACGCTGTGGCAGAGGTACACAAGATCTTCGCTCATGAGGGACAGCATCCGTTTCATCCGGTGGCCATCGCCAGTCGCGAAGCGCTGATGGGGCTGTCCAACGGCAAGCGTCTGGCCACCGCCATGGCGCTCTATCTGCCCGCCCAGGAGCGAGCGCTGATCGAAGCCGGCGAGATGAGCGGCAACCTGGTTCAGGCCATGGGCGATGCCGTCTCCCTGGTCGAGGCCCAGGCCAGGATCCGCGCCACCATCTGGCAGGCGCTGCTCTACCCCTCGGCGCTGTCCGCCATGATGGTGTTCCTGCTGTGCATCGTGGCCTATCGCATGGTCCCCAGCCTGGCCAGGCTTTCCGACCCAGTCACCTGGACCGGCCCACTCGCCACGCTCAACGCCATTGCCAGCTTCGTCACAGGACCTGGTATCTACGTTCTGGTCGCCGTCATCACTCTCACGGTGGTGGTCATCGTCACCTTGCCGACCTACCGCTGGAAAGGCCGGGTCTGGCTGGACCGGACGCTGCCGCCCTGGTCCATCTACCGCATGCTCCAGGGCACCACCTTCCTGCTGAACATGGCGGTCATGCTCAACGCCGGCATACGCCCCTACGACAGCCTGGCCAGCATGATCAAGATCTCCCCGCCCTGGCTGAAGCAGCGCTTGGAAGCTGCCCGCTACGGCGTGGGCCTGGGCCAGAACCTGGGAGTCGCCCTTCGCAGCGCCGGTCACGATTTCCCCGACCGACAGGCCATCCAGTACCTGTGCATCCTCGCCAACCGGGGAGGCTTCTCCAAAGCGCTGGTCAAGTTCAGCCGCCGCTGGCAGGAGACCAGCCTCAAGCAGATCGAGCTGGCCGCCGGGCTGGTGAAGAACTTCGCCCTGATCTTCATCGGCGCGCTGATGATCCTGGTCCTGCTCGGCGCCTACCAGGCACAGCAGCTCATCCAATCCATGAACCACTGAAACCTCACCAAGGAGCGCTCCATGAGCACTACGCAACGCACTTCCCGACCGACGCAGGGCGGTTTCGTTTCCATCGAGATGATCATCGTGCTGATCATCATCGCCATCGGAGTCGGCCTGGGGCTGGCCGCAGCAGCTGGGATGTTCAGTTCGTCCAACGCCAACGAGGAACAGCGCAACATCAGCGTCATTGCGGCCAACGCACGTGCCCTGAAGACCTCTTCGGGCTACGGCTCCAGCGGTACCAACCTGATCCCGAGCCTGATCGCAATCAACGGCGTGCCGAAGAACATGAGTGTCTCCTCCGGCGTCGTCTACAACGTCTACGGCGGATCGGTCACTGTCTCGTCCACCGGCATGGGCTTCTCGATCACCACCAGCAAGTTGCCCCAGGACGCCTGTATCACGCTGGCCACCAAGATCGCGAAGAACACATTCGAGCAGACCAAGATCAACAGCGGATCCGCGATCACTGGTGAAGTGACCACCGCAGCGGCGACCCAGGCCTGCAGCAGCGACAGCAACAGCATTACCTGGACCTACAGTTCGTGAGTGTGAACCCGATCATCCAGGCTCAGTTCGTCGACCTTTACCTCGGTGAAGGCTTCGCCGACGTGAAGGGCCTGGCCGGCGCCGGCGCGCGCCGAGTCGAGGTGCCTCGCGAGTGGGAGTCGCACGCCCAGGAACTGCTCCAGCTCTGCAGGCAAACGCTGGAGGAGCTGCAGGATCCTGAGTTCGCCATCGTCGTCGACGGCGTTCTGCTTCGCGTCACCCTCCTCGAGGACGCGTTCAGTGGCAGCGTCTTCGTGCTGCGCCGGTCGACCGCTCAATTGCGGGAGTTCCAAGAGATCGGCTATCCGAGCGAAGTGGTTTCCGCGCTGATGGATCCGCAGCTGCAGGGCCTGGTCCTGTTCTGCGGCGAGATGGCGACAGGCAAGACCAGCTCCGCCGCCTCTCTGCTCCTGGCCCGCCTGCAGGAGCTGGGCGGGGTGGGCTGCGCCGTCGAGGACCCGCAGGAAACCAACCTCAGCGGTCAACATGGGCTCGGCCGCTGCATCCAGGTCAGAACCTCACGGCGCTCAGGCGGATACAGCGAGGCTCTGCTGCGCACGCTGCGGGCCGGCGCCGACCTGGTGCTGATTGGCGAGATCCGCGACGAGGACACCGCCTACCAGGCCTGCAAGGCCTCTCTGACCGGCAGCCTGGTGATCGCCACCATTCACGCGAAAAGCTGTCATCAGGCGATCGAGCGCCTGGTGACGCTCGCCCAGCCACTGGCGAGAAACGCCTACGACGTGGTTGCCGAAGGCATCCAAGCGGTGATCTGCCAAGCGCTGGAGAGCGATGGTTCTTCGCGCCGCCTGACCGCCGAGCCACTGCTGTTCACCGGCGACGACGGCCCGTCCATGCGCGACAAGATCCGCCGAAAGGAAGCTCATCTCCTGCAGGACGACCAAGCTCGCCAGTCCCGGCAAAGCCTGTGGAGATAACACCATGAGGAGTAAGCGCAGCAGTGGATTCATCTCGATCGAACTGATGATCGCCCTGGTCGTGATCGCCATCGCGACCGCCGGCGGCATATCGGTCCTGATGAGCTACCTGGACGGCCTGGACGAGCAGCACGCGGCCCAGCAGCAACTGCAGGTGGCCAAGGCAGCGGAGAAGTACCTGAAGGACAACTTCAGCACGGTTCTGGCCAGCGCCGGCGCCACGGCCCCGGCGGTGATCACCGTCCCGATGTTGCGCAACACCCGTTACCTGCCCGCAGGCTTCCGCGACACCAACATCTACGGCCAGCAATACCAGGTACTGGCCCGCAAGCCGGCGGCCAACCAGCTCGAAACGCTGATCGTGACCACGGGTGGACAGGTAGCTTCCGAACTCTCGATCCGCCGGATCGCGCAGCTCATGGGAGCCACCGGGGGCTACATCTCGAAAACCAACACCAGTATCGCCCAGGGCGCCGCCTGGCAGGTGGCCTTGAGCAATTTCGGTAGCGCTCCCGGCGCTGGACACCTGGCGACGGCGCTGTTCTTCCAGGACGGCGCCATCGCCAACGAGTACCTCTACCGCAATGCCGTCCCGGGTCATCCCGAACTCAACCGGATGAATACCACGCTGGACATGGGAGGCAACAATATCGCCGCGGCCGGGGCGATCACGGCCAGCGGCAACATCACCACCAGCGCGGACATCAGCGCGCGCAACGTGACAGCCACTGGCACGGTGAAAGCCGGCACTGCTGACGTCGCCGGCGAGACGTACACCGGAGGCTGGTTCAGGACCCGTGGTGACACGGGCTGGTACAACGAGAAATGGGGCGGCGGCTGGTACATGAGCGACAGCACCTGGGTGCGCTCCTGGATGAACAAGAACGTCTACACCGGCGGCGAGATGAAGGCGGGCAAACTCACCGCCGAGGGCCGGACGGAAGTCGGCGAATACCTGCAGCTCAAAGGCGTGGCCACCGAAGGGGCCGACTGCTCGCCGAACGGGCTCGCCGGCATTACCAGCACCGGACTCTGGTTGTCCTGCCAGAACGGAAAGTGGGGGCGAACCGCCGCCTCCATGCGCATGAATACCACTGCGGGCGTGATCAAGGACTGGTGTACGTTGCACGGCCAGGACAGCGGCATGATGTACTACGACTATGTCCGCTACGCGATCACCTGCGGCGGCCGATTCTGCGCGGTGGGCTTCAACCAGACCTTTGGCACCAACTACTCGTTCGGCCTGATCACCGAGATCGGCCCGGGCTTCAACTATCCGGAGCCCTACAAGACCCCCGACTCGACCAACGTCACCGTTACCTGCGTGAACTAGCAGGTCGCCACGACTCAAGGACTGCCGTATGCCGCTGATGTGGATCGTCCTGGTGCTCGCGCTGATCACCGGGACCTGGCTGAGTGTACAAAGCAACCACGCGACCTCGAGCGCCGAGCTGGCCGAGGTCGACACCCTGGCCAGGAGCTTGCTGCTCTACCGCTCCAGGCTGGCGGAGTACGCACACGCCAACCCCGGTTTCAGCGGTTCGCCGGCGGACTCCGCTCTTGGTCTACCGGCCTGGTTCCGCAAGCCAGTGCGGCTTCAGGGCTACATCGCCGCCGGCACCAGCTACGCCTTCATCGCCTCGCCGCCGGCGGGGCTGGCGGCGGCCGTGGATGCTGGTACGGAATCCGACCTGGTTGGCGTCAGGCGCAACGACCAGTTGGTCACGCGCCGCCTCGGAGCCACTGCCATTGCGCTCCCTGCGCCCATCCCCGAGGGCGCGGTGGTCGCGGTCAACTAACCCCCACAGGCTAGTAAACCCCGGCGCAGCTTGATAAACCGGCCTTCTGAACACATAATGCCATCAACTTTGATTTCACCCCGCTGGCTACTGACGGTCATCAGTAGCGCCCTGGTGATGCAGGTTCGCCTCATCGCCAAACCGTAAGCACGCTACAACACCGGGTGGGGCGTGCGGATCTGGTTGAGAATTCTCCCTGTGTCTCCCTGTTCTTTTGCTTGTCATGCAGCCGTCAACTCGTGTCGAGCGAGTTTAAAGGCACATAGGGTTCTCAAGAGGTTCGGTGTTTCCTCGATTTAAGGGTCGTACTGGTGTTACGGCCCCTCCTTTTCCCCTCTCCATGGGTAGCCTGATGCTCCTGCTCCAGGACTATCAGGCTACCCATCGGGTTCCTTCTCCCTGCCGGTGGCCCGCCGGTGATACGCAGGGCTCCCTTTGTACGCGGATGCGTGCCTACTGTTTGCTGGCCAAGCCACGATAATGGCCGGGTGATGGGATCGAGACGATCAATGCCCAGGGATCGACGATTCAACCACAGGTGGCTCACTTGACTCCCCTTCCAGACACGGCTGGGGAAACCTTTGACAGGGTTTCTACCAGCCGCGCTCTTCCGCCCTCGCTCTCCGCCCGCTGCATCCGCTCCCCCTCCTGCTTGACCTTGACACTTTTGCCCCCCGCTTCGATGATGAACGCGTGATCTGCTGACGTTGTCAGCGACATGCCCCATGCAGCTCGGATCCGAAATGCTGCAGCACAGCCCACCGTGTTGATCCAACCCAAGACCGCATAGCTTCTGGTAGCGCGGTCGGTCGGCCTCGGTCGATAGAAGCTCCCTTCCGCAACCCAGCGGGGAATCCACTTCCCCGCCAGGGCCAGTGTTTTCTCCGCACCCTCAACCTGCAGGAGAAACACCATGTCCAAGCAATCCACCAGCTTCGAAATCGGCTTTGCCCTCGGCAGTGTTGTGCGTGAGTTCCGCAGTGCGCTCAGGCGCCCTCCGGTCGTAGTGCAAGCACAAGCGCCGGTTGCGTTGAGCGTCCAGCGCATCGATCCTGCCTTCCTGGCCGGCCCGACCGCTGGCGAGCTAGAACACATCAGCGACATCCCAGCCATCGTCCGGCTGAAGAATGTCAACCTGAATGACTGGTATCTAGCCAATACGCGCGAGGTGCAAAAGCCCAAGCGCGCACGCAAACCCAAGCCGGCCAAGGCGACCGCCAAAGCTGAAACGCCAGTCAGGAAGGAGCTCAAGCTGGGTTCCCTCGATCAACTGATCGCCCCGGTTGATCCGCTGACCTGCTGATCCACACCTCCCACCAACCCTGCCGGGAAACCATCCCGCAGGGTGGTTTTCCGGTATTCATCGAGGAAAACCATGGGGTCCGCAAAACTTTCCGCAATCGCAGAAGATCTACGCAAGATTGGAACCACGGCGGTAGCCGCTGGTTTGATCGGCATTTTTCTCGGCGAGCATCGCATCCTGACTGCCCTTGCGCTGTCGGTAGGTGTGGTAATCTGGTCTACAGGTATCTACCTGACTCAGGAGGAATCTTGAGATGAGCCAAACGACTTTCGGCGTGATCATGCTGGCCGCCTTGCTTGTAGTGTGCTTGTCGATGGCGGCCTGGGCCGATTGGCCCAACCTCAAGCGCAAGCTTACGAAGTTTAACCATCGGCACCGCCCGCACTGACCTCAAGCCCCTCCGTGTGAGGGGCTTTTTCATTCGCGGGGGCTTGACAACTGCAACAGGCCTTTTCATTCTTTGCACCGTGAGCTGCTGACGTTGTCGGCAATCCTCCCCCAGTAGTCATGATCTGAAAGACTACGACACGGATTTCCGTGTAGATCGAACCCAAGATCGCACCAGCTTCCGGTAGCGCGATCAATCAACCACAGGTTGATGGAAGCCCTCTCCCTCAGATTTACCTCCCAATACCGACCCATGCGGGGAATACTTTTCCCTGACGGGCAAGGTGTTTCTCCGCTTTCGCTTACGAAACTGGAGAACCATCATGAGCAACAACACCCAAGCCCAAGAAGCCAAATATTTCGACCTGCACACCACCGGTATCGGCTACCTCAATCGCATCCGCGAAGTACCGATCCGCCGAGGTGAACCGTTCCTCGCCGTAACCGTCGCAGCCCTCCATGGCGCGGCAGACAGCGTGGAATACTCCTACATCGACTGCAAAGTGGTCGGCGCCCAGGCTGAAAAGCTTGTCCGCCGTTGCAAGGAAGCAGTCGAGGCCAAGAAGAAGGTTCTGATTTCCTTCCGTATCGGCGATATCTGGGCGGATCCCTTCATCCACCAGAAAGGCGAGAAACAAGGCAAGCCCGACGCAAGTCTCAAAGGCCGGCTGCTCTTCATCTCCTGGATCAAAGTAGATGGCACCACCGTCTACGATGCGAAGGAAGAAGCTGAAAAAGCCCAGCAAGGTCAAGGCGAACCGCAAGGTGAGCCCGCAGCTCCTGCTGAGCACGCTGAACAAGCCGCTGCTTGAGCAGGCTTGATTGAATACCGACCCTCATCCCGAGGGCCTTTCACTACCTACGCTATGCGCCACTCTTCATCGCATACCCATCCGGGGGGCACCATCTCCCCCAGGGCGTGGTGTTCTCCATTATCTGGAGATCATCATGAATTACGCCCAGGCCGTTGAAATGCCCGCTCTGCCCGAAGTTGAAGAAGTAAGCCTGACCGACATCGAGGATGAACTGCTGAACAACAGCCACTTCTGCGACATGGCTTGGTTGATCTTCTCCAGCCTGAGCACTGACGCAGTCGTTCTGACCGCTTGATACCAGTTGAAGTGAGACTGCACACCCGCGCGATTAGCTAGCTGCGCCACATCTTACAAACCCATCAAGGGTGCCCCCCTTGATGGGGGCTACTCCTTCTCACCAAGGACACGCCATGAGCACAATGAACCCGTTCCTCGAAAACCTGTGCCGGTACCGCGTCGAGCATCTGCTTCAAGTCAAATACTCGAACAGCGAAGTACCGTGCAATCGATCTATCCATAGCAGCCAAGCACATTTGAAGGACCGGGAGGTCCAGTGCCAACCCTGCATCTTCAGCAACGACCTCTGCCTCATCGTAGGAGCTGGAAACATAGATCCAGAGCTAGCCGCGCGCTGCGGAAGTGAAGGCACGGTGATCGACGTCACCTACGCCGTTCTGGATGCAGATACCGGCCGCTTCATCGGGGGCACCTACACCCTTGATGGCGACCATGCCCTTGTGGACCATCTAGCGTACCGCTATGAGCCATGGAGTCGCTCCTGGGAGATCAGCAAATCCCACATTCCGTTGAGGGCTCTGCACACCCTCCTGGAGAGTTTCGGCACGAAGATGCTGATCCGACTCGCTGGAGTCCTAATTGGAATCTTCTGGATAGACGAACTAGGCAGTGTTGGCTTCCGACTGGTGCATACGCCCTGGACCGACGAGAACCTGGAAGTGATGGACTTGACCGCCTCAGCCTTGCGTGAGGAGCAGATCGCCGCTGGCTACCCGGCCGAACTGGTCGACCTACTTCATCTGGCGGCTCAGGCAGACATCCGCTACCTGGTACTCGATCCATTCGCGCCCACGCTCAAGGGCCTGCCGCTTTATGACGATTGAGCAATCCGGCCGGCGGGACATCCCGCCAGCCCCCGAATTCGAATTGGCTCGCTGTCGTTGACAGCGCCTCCCAAGGAGCCAGGGTTTAAGGCTCCGGCGCGCAAGCGCAACCCCACCCAAGACCGCCACAGCACTCGGCAGCGCGGTCGCATCACGCAAGTGATGGAGTGCATCCTACCCACCCACGCGGGGACCTCATCCCCGCGGGAGAGGCCTGCGTATTCGGAGACCTCTCATGACCTCTCTCAACAACCATTCCAGCCACTCCAGCGCAGGCCACACTGCTGCGTACCTCAAACTCCCGATCGTTCTCACCAACGCGGCCTGGCTGCGCCTGGTCTATCTCGCCAACCCTGCCAGGGTCGACGAGATGGGCACCCGGCTGGCCAGTGTCGTTCAAACCGCCTGGCAGGAGCTTTCGCTCCAGCCGACCGCGAAGCACATCCAATTCCACCTGTACCACAAGGAGGAAGAGGGGCAGGACCGCGCGCTCGCGCAGCTGGTCCTATCTATAGTCGAGCCGTCCGATGAGCCTTCCTACCTGCGCATCGAGCTGCAGGAAGAAAGCCTCCCGGGCAACCCGGATACCGAGTAGTTCTCCCCTCACCACGATCCCGCTTCGGCGGGATCATCCTTTTCGAGATCAAGCGTACGGATCTGCTCGAGGTCATCGGCAACATAGAGCGACGCAAGGCGCTTTCTGTGGCCGAGAAGGTCCGGACCTGGTTCAACCAGATGTTCCGCTATGCCTTGGTGGTCGTATCGGGCCTTGAACACAACCCGGCCTCGGACCTGGATGTGGTGGCCCTGCCGTTGCCTCCGGTCAACCACAACCCGTTCCTGAGGATGGCCGAGTTACCGAAATACTTGCAGCGCGTGCGCAAATACCGCGGCCGGCTGCAGACGCAGTTGGGCCTTCGGCTGCTGATGCTTACCGGCGTGAGGACCGGGGAATTGCGCCAGGCGACTCCCGACCAGTTCGACCTGGACCAGGGCCTGTGGGTCATACCGGCCAATGTCGTCAAGCAGCTCAAGACGGACATGCGCCGCAAGCGCCAGTTGCCGCAGCACATCCCCCCTTACATCGTGCCCCTGTCAGTGCAGGCCATGGAAGTCGTTCGCTATCTGTTGGAGCAGTTCAAGCCCGCCCAGCGCTACCTGCTGCGCGGTGATGTGGACATCAAGGCCCGCATCAGCGAAAACACCCTCAACAGCGCGCTCAAGCGAATGGGGTATCGCGACCTGCTGACCGGACATGGCATGCGCGCCACGATGTCCACCGCACTCAACGAAATTGGCTACCCCAAGGTCTGGGTCGATGCTCAGCTGTCCCACGTCGACCCCAACAAGGTCAGCGCCACCTACAACCACGCCGAGTACGTCGAGCAGCGCCGACGGATGATGCAGGACTGGGCCGATCGCTTCGACCTCTTCGAGCAAAACAAGGTCGAAGCGGCGAGCATGCCGCTGACCTTGCGCATGGAGGACGTCCCGCGGCTGGAGGGCGCCAACAACACCTCCCGACCGCAGGCCGCCCCCATTCTTCTGGTCAGTCCATCGGCCGAGGCGGCACCCCTGGTGACCGCTGCGACACACCGTCCGCCGGCGGTACCGCAGCCGCGCAAGGCATGAGGAGCCCATGTCCGACGTCCAGAGGCAACGGATGGTGTTGGTTGACCTCTTCGAGGCCCCCCACAATCTTCCCGTGGCCGAGTACGCCAAGATGGCGGGCAAGTCGCGCCGGTGGATCAGCTATGAAATCAAGGCAGGCAACCTGCTGGCACTCAACCTGGGTAATCGTGGGCAGCGCGTGCCGGACTGGCACCTGAACCCGGCCAAGCATGCCTTGATCCAGGCCCTGCTCAAGCTCAATCGTACAGCTGAACCTTGGAGCATCTACCATGCCTCGACCGCACCCTGCCCAGGTCTACGCAAGCGCTCGGCGATTGAGTCGGTGACCTTCGACAACTTGAACAAGCTGATCGGTCTGGTTTCTTCGACCATCAAGGAAACTGAGTGGTCGCCGCTTGATTCCCGCTGAGATTGGGCGCAGACGGTCCGTACATCTGGCGACAGCACGGATGTTCACGCCAGATGCAGTACGACGCGCACGATATCCCCGATCTAGGCGCCCGACGCCCGTGCTCTGATGCGTTCCAAAGCCCGTAAGAAAGGCACCTCGGCCACATCCTGTGGAACAACAGGATCAGTTATGCCGCCCATGGCGCCGAGCAGTGGCGACGTTTCCCCAACCTGCCAAGCTGGAATGAACCTTAACTGGGAAAGCTGGATGCCGAGCTCAAAGTTCTCATTTGTCATCTGGGTGCCAGAAGACGCCGCGTCGAACATCACGGGCATTAGGAAGACGAATCCCGCACGACGAAAGTGACCTTGCAGGGCTTCCAAGTTACGGTTGGATGAGGGCGTCATATCATGCATCCGGTAGGCCATGGCGAGCAGTTGCTTGCCATTTGCTGCGGTCTCCAGATACGACTCGCTGATGCCGATGGCTACACGATAGTCCAGCGGGCGGTCACGGCGAATACCGGTTATGACCGTCACACTCAGCCACCCGTCGCGATTTTCAGCACCAACCTTCTTGCGCCAGCCGCGAAAGATCTTCTTGCCTGCGTCAAAGTTCTCGAACGCGAGACCCATAAACGGCGGCACCACTTCGCCAGGTACCTGCGGCAGCGCCACAGCAGTCCCCTTCCACTTGGCCTTATCCCAAAGTGGTAGATTGATGGGAGACATGACCATCACGTCGCGATGCCGCAACGCATCCGCGCCAAATAGATGTTCCAACGATGGTTCACTCGTGGGCATGGCATCCCGTTCAGGAGTCTGGTCGGTGGGCGCGGGCCCTGCAATGGTCGCTATCCAAGGTTCGTCGCGCACGAGCGGGAACGCGTCGAGAGTTTCGTCCCGAACCCAGTCTTCCGCCCGCCCTGGCGGCGAGTTGCCCAGGATGTTCGTGACGAAAAGGATAGAGCGCGCCACGTGGTAGGCACGGTCTTGAGCACGGTGCTTCGCAAACATCTCCTCGAATTCCGGTCGGCCCACACCGAGTTGTAGCTCGGAGGTGATATGCGCAAAAAGCTCAAATATCTGCTTTTCGAAACCTTCACCAACCAGGTTTTCGGCTGGCAGAACAGGATGGGTGACGACGAGCTTGGTTTCGCCGCAGTCATCCTCAGTTTGGCGATGAACAAAGGGCGGCGTTGCAGCCTCTGACTGTCGGACCTCCACAACCAGCCGTTCCCTGGGAGACCAAAGTCGCCTGGAACGCACGGCAGTGGAGTAGAAGGCCTCGAGAAATCCAATGATGCTCTCGCCAAGCAACGCTGATGCGATACCGCCGCGGGCGACAACATCAACCTGGCACCCCAGAATGACCGTCGTCATAGTCGTGGTCCCGAAGTGCCATAGAGGCCGATTCGGAAGATCCTGCGCCGCCGGAGCGGCCAGCCACTCGCTCGCGAACTGGTTCAGGTCATCGTTCTCCGCACCGTATTCGGCTCGGACTTTATCTACATGTCCGAGCATGAAGAGAGCCGCCGCGCGCGACATCTCCAGGCCCAGACTGCTCAGGACGCCCGGAAGCCGGGTCAGCGATGCCCAATCTTCATGCGCGGTGCGCAGAATCAAGATCCCCAAGACCCGGTCAATGGCCTGCAACTCCTGCTCGAGAGCCTTGGTGTCTTCCTCGTTCAAGCTCAACACACTCTGGATAGGCTCAAACCACTTAACCCAAGCGAGCACGTAAGGTACGCGCCCAAGCTGCAATTCTAGCCACGCCAGCTTTTTCAGTAGTGGCAAGGCTCGGTGGTCAACAGTCCCCTCCTTGAACCAGGAATACAGGCAGCGGTCTAGCGCAGACACCAAGTTCGCCCTGGCTGCATAGAGAAGGCCAGCAGACTCATATGCCAACCCCGTGCCGCCAAGCGCTACGATGAACTCGTCTCGACAATCTTCCTGCGCAAGCAGCATTTGCGCACGCGCCAGATCGTCGATCGCGTCATAGGACTTCTGTCGCTCAAGCTTCTGCAGGCCGCGCTGCAACTGCAGCTCCCCGGCCGCGCGGTCACCGTTTCTGTCACGCTCAATCTCGATGACTGCGTCCAGCAACTCGTCGTAGCCAGGTGAATCGCCAACAATGGCCGATAGCTCGCGTATGAGGCGAACGACAGGTTCAATCGGGAACTCAATCTGCCGGCGCACATTGCTAAGTACTTGGCGCATAGCAACGAAGATGGGCCGCAGGTCGCCCTTTTCGCGCATGCCGGCGACGAGGTCCATTTGAAATAACAGGGTCTGCGCCCACAGAGAGCTCGTCTCCCTAGTCTTGTCATCGGCATGACGCTGGAGAGCTACTCGCAGGGCGAGCGTTCGCGATTCGTCCAAGGCGTTGCTTGCCTGGAGGGCAAGCCACAGATTGACGACGCCCTCAATGTCCCAAATCCAGTCCGAGGAAAGGGCTTCGGCCGCAAGAGGCTCGTAAAGCCTGGCCGCCTCCTCCGAATCGTCGAACCACCATAAGGCGGTCCACGCCTTTTGGTACAGGATGCGCCGATGTTGTCTACTGTTGTTTGTTCTTTGTGCCAGACGTTCTGCACGGTCGAAACGACCATCAATCTCATATCTTGGCCTGTCGAGGGCACGTGCAAGCAGTGCGGACTGTAAGCTCTCTTCAACCAATTGCGGAGTCGTCGCGGAGACCGCTGCTGCCTCTATCTTCTCGTCCAGCGCTTCCAGGTCACGAAGCCTGCCGACGTCTAATGGCCCCGGCGTCGAGAGCGTTTTATGCATGAGTTCGAACTGAAGAGTCTCCGCCACAACATCCCATCGACGGTTTCGAACAACTTTCTCGATAATCCAGGTGCGGTCGAGGATGCGCACCTGAACGCCATGGCTGGCCGTCAGGGCATCTTCCATGTCGGCACGATCTTTGTCCTTGATGGCTTGGTTCGAAATGAAATAGATGAGCGAGTACGAACGGCCAGTCGCAACAATTTTTGCGACGTCAGAGCGAATCTTCGGCTTCCAGTCAGCCTTGGCGCTTATAGCGAAGCCCCAACGCTGGTCAGCCGACGTAGGACTTCCCTCATACCAGAGCGTCGCTATCGCTGGGGCGACCGGATAGGTCTCGGTATCAACCTTGCTGTCACCACCGCCGGTAGGCCCGGTTTGTGGTATCAAGTTTGGGCAAATCTCCTTTTCGCCTAGCACCCGCGCGAAGTTCTCAAACGCGGTTTCTTCCTTGCGACTCGTCAAAGAGTGCAAATGGAACTCGAATTGGCGTCGATCCATCTCGCCGACCTCGACATGCAAGGTATCGGAGTAGAGTCCAGGGCGTCGTGCCCGCATGAACTCTCTGTAGCTCGGATTCGTCGTTTTGTCGTTCATGAAAACCTTCGAGACGCGGCATCCCAGACCGCTCTTCCAGAATGACCTATCCCTGATGACGGTGTCCATGGTATCGGGTTAGGACGCCGCTACCCACTTTTTGAGGGTGGGGAGCTGACCAGCTTCTCAATGCCCCTATCCGCTTCCACCGGGCAACTTGCCGAGCTCGAACAAAACTCGCGTCATGCCGCGGCTGGGCGGTGGTAGCGGCCGACGGCGAGCGGCCAGTCCCCTCTTGGACTGCCCCAAGCCAGTATCGATGCGGATGGCAGGAAGCGCCTGCAGCACCGCGGAGCATGCGTCGGAGCGGGTCACATAGCGAGGTTGACCCACTGGACACCTTGTTCTAGGCGCTGCCAGGCCTCGTCGTAGACCCGCTGCTAGGTCAGCAGTTTATCGAACGGATCGCCACCTTCCTTCATAGACAGCGCAATAGCCTTGGAAACCGAACGGCCGGAGCATCGCCAGCCGATCAATCCTTAGGAAATTTCCCAAAGACCAGACCTTTGGAATTTACCACTTCGCTACATTAGTTAAAATCTGCCAGCCTTTAAGGAGGAGTATTTCCTATGCGGCTTCTTGGAACTTTTTTCTGTTTGCAATTGTTTTGGCAGCCGGAAGCTGCCTATGCGTGATGCGTAGGCACTCAGCATACGACGATGCCAGTCAGGAGTGCGTTACAGATTACAGGTGCTGCGGATACCAATCCTGTCGGCCAGCAAATATCAAATTGGGGTGGACAGGTAACAGTGGTCTGTCCCGGAACTGGTGGACAGGTAGTTAAGAGTTACTGCTCGCATTTCGCCGCTCGAACTCCATCGGACTGAGATAGCCCAACGTCGAGTGGCGACGGCGGTGATTGTAAAAGCGAATGCACTCGAACAAGTCGGTTTTCGCCTCCTGGTAGTTGGCATAGCGCGTCAGGTACACCCGCTCGGCCTTCAGCGAACGGAAGAAGCTCTCCGTCGCAGTGTTGTCCCAGCAGTTCCCCGGACGTGAATGGCTGGACACGATGCAATGCCGCCGCAGCAAGGCCTTGTAGTCGTAGGCGCAGTATTGGCTGCCACGATCCGAGTGCAGCAGTACCTCCGTCTGTGGTTGGCGGCGTGCCACAGCCATTTCCAGCGCGGCATGTACCAGGGCCTGCTGCATGCGGTGGTGCATCGCCCAACCGATGACAGCGCGCGAATAGAGATCGAGCACGACGGCCAGGTACAACCAGCCTTGGGCCGTCCGCACGTAGGTCATGTCCGAGCCCCAGTGCCGATTGGCGCGATCCGAGGCGAACTGGCGATTCAGGTGATTCGGGACAATCGGCAGAGCGTGACGACTGCTGGAAACCAGCCGCCAGCGCTTGCGCGAACAAACACGCTGGCCGGCTTCGCGCATCAGCCGAGCGACCCGGTGCCGACCACACGCCTGCCCCATGGCCGTCAACTCGGCCTTGATGCGGCGATGGCCATAGATCCCATTCACCTCGTGGTGGATGGTGCGGATCTCCTTGCTCAGACGACGATTCGCCATCTTTCTCGCCGAAGGTGGTCGCTGTTGCCAGGCATAGAAACCGCTGCGCGATACCCGCAGCAGCCGGCACATCGGTGCTACGGGGTAACGACCAGCCAACGCCTCAATGGCACGAAACCTCACTTCGTGGGCTGCGAGAAGATGGCGAGCGCCTTTTTTAATACGTCGCGCTCCATGGTGACCTGAGTCAGTTGCTGGCGTAGTTGACGCAGCTCCGCGCTCTCACCGCGCTGCTTGCCATTGCCCGGAAAGGCCTCGTCACCTTGCTGTTCGTACTGGCGCTTCCATTTGCCCAGCAGGCTTTCAGCGATGCCGAGCGTCTCGGCGACATGACGAAGCGGCGTGCCGGCAAGCACCTGGTCTACCGCCTCGCTCATTCCGCTATTAGGCAACTGGCCGAGCACCAAAAGCGTGCTCAGTGCATGGTAGCGAGCCAGGTATTCGCTCCATGCCTCATCGAAGTGCGCGCTCTCAATCCCTGCCTCCCTCTTGCGATAAAAAGCAGCCACAGCAGCCAGTTCCTAGCGCGCTATATCGATGATGGTTTGTTCGAGCTGAGGAAGGTTTGTACTCATGGCCTAGGGCTTCCTCGAAGCAGTGTTAACCAGAAATGACGCAGCCTAGATGCGTGTGAAGGGCACCCAGAGTCGACTGATCTTCGCATAGCGAATCAGACCCGGCGATTCGCCAGAATCCTATCCAAAAAATCCCACCCCCACTCACCGAGTATTTCCTACTGCCTCAATGGGGGCAGTCTGAGAGGGTGTCTCTGGCTTCGCGCGAGGACACTCATGAAACGCCCATCCCCTGCATCAATGATTCTTGGCCTCTGCTTGACGGCAATGGCCGGCCTGCTGGGCTACCAGCAGTACCAACTCATTCAGCTCCGATCAGGCGTGGACAGTGCCGCGGAAAAGACCTCGCTAGAGGCGATCCTGGCTCGCTTGAATCGAGTCGACGAGCGCCTCGACGCCGTGGATGGACAGCACCTGGTCAGCAACGAGGACTTCCGCTCAGGCCAGCAGGCACTGTCCAACCGCATTGACGCCGCGCAGGCCTTCGCCAAGCAGGCCTCCGACGCCGTCGAGAACCTGGCTCAAACCACCGCCTCGGCCGGCGATCTCCTGGTGCTCAAGGCTACAGTGGAGACGCTGGACGGTTCTGTCCGCACGCTGCAAGAGAAGCAAGCCAAGGCTCCGCCGCTGATCGTGCCTCCACCGAAGCGCGGTGCCTTCCCTGTCAAGCCCAAGCCGAAACCCAAGCCAATCGAGCCTCCGCCCTTCTCAATCCTCGGCGTGGAGTATCGCGGGGGCGAACGGTTTCTGTCGGTTGCACCTCCGGGATCCACCCAGCTCAGCCAGATCTACCTCATTCGCCAGGGCGATGCCGTCGCCGGCACGACCTGGCGACTGACCGACCTTGACGATCGTACCGCGCACTTCGACGTCGCCGGCGCCTCGCGCAGCGTTCGCATCCAACCATAGGACCCCGCACATGAACAGAACCGTATCGCTCCTGTCCGGCCTGGTGCTGCTGCTGAGTTATCCCGCAGTCGGTCAGGAGGCTGCGGCGAGCCGAGAGACCAGCAGCCGGCTGTCCGGTAGCCAACTCGGCACGCTGAAACAGCAGACATCTCAGAGCGACCTGGCCCAGGAGTGGGGACTGAACCAACAGGAATGGACCCGCTACCAGACGCTCATGCAAGGCCCCAGGGGCGTGTACTCGCCTGGCATTGACCCGCTGACCGCGCTGGGCATCGAGGCACGATCGGCAGAGGAACGGCGGCGGTATGCCGATCTACAGGTCCAGGCCGAACGGCGCCGGGTCGAGAAGGAACTCGCCTACCAGCGCGCATACGACGAAGCCTTCGCCCGCGCCTATCCAGGCGAGGGGGTCATCCGCCTCACCGAAAGCAGCACGGCCAACCCGTCGGGCGCGCCGAACATGAGCCCAGCGTTGCAGAGCAGCGGGCGCCTGGCCCTGTTCGTTCAGGACAACTGCACCGCCTGCATCCAGCGGGTCCGCGACCTGCAGCAGCAGAACAAGGAGTTCGATCTCTACTTCGTCGGTAGCCAGAACGACGCAGAGCGAGTGCGGCACTGGGCAATCCTCGCCGGCGTCGACCCGAAAAAGGTTCGCAGCAAGCAGATCACGCTCAATCATGACGAGGGCCGCTGGATGGCCCTGGGACTGGGCGGGGCCCTTCCCGCCCTGGTCCAGGAGGTGAACGGCCGATGGCAACGTCTGTAATCCGCGCCCTCCAACTGGCCGCCCTGCTGGTCCTGGCCAACATCGCTCAGGCCGCCGTGGATCCACCGCCGGCGTACAAGCAGATCGCCCTACCCAAAGGGGTTCCGGCCGAGGTGCTCTACTCGGTCGCGCTGACCGAGAGCAAGGTCCTGCTGCGCGGCGAATACGTTCCCTGGCCCTGGACATTGAACGTCGTCGGGAAATCGTACTACTACGCGACCCGCACCGCCGCCTGCACCGCGCTACTCACGGCGATCAACCTCTACGGGGCCAAGAGCGTCGATTCCGGCCTCGGCCAGGTCAACATCGGCTGGAACGGACATCGTTTCTCCAGCCCCTGCGACTCCCTGGATCCGTACAAGAACCTGGACGCCACCTCCGACATCCTGGTCGAGCAGCGGGACGCCTTGTACGCATCCGCCCCTGGGAGGCCGGTGGACTGGATCCAGGTTGCCGGCCGCTACCACCGCCCCGCCGGCGGCGAGCCTGCCGCCAAGTACCGCAGGACGGTATCCCGCCACCTTAGCCAAGTCCTCGGCGTCAACCTGCTGGTGACCAATCCATGAAGAAGATCCTAGCCACGCTGGCATTCTGCACGGCGTTCGCGACTCAAGCCTGGGCCGCCGGGCTGATCGTTGTCGAAGACCTCGGCGGAGCCTCAGCGCTCCCCTACTACCAGGGCCTGGATCCGCAGCCATCCGCTGCCACACCAGGACCTGGCGACCTGGGTGTCCGTGGCTCAGGTGCGTTTCCAGTTCGCTCGGCACGCCTTTCGCCAGGCCAGGTTCAGGGGCGCGCCATCAACGCCCCAGGCCTGCAACCTCTGTTCCTCGTCGGCGACGACACGCTGTCTCGAACCTGGCTGAAGGAGCGAGGCGACGAGCTCCGAGGCCTCCACGCTGTGGGCCTGGCAGTGAACGTGGCCAGCGAAGCGCGTCTGACGGAAATCCGTGCCTGGGGGAAAGGACTTCAGATACTGCCGGCGCCGGCGGACGACCTGGTCGACCGGCTCGGACTGCGGCACTACCCCGCCCTCATCACATCCACCGCCATCCAGCAGTAGGAGTCCTCATGACTACTCACCTGATCACCCTGGTCATCAAGCAGCCGAGCGACGCTCAGGCACGCCAACTCATGTACCAAGAGTTGCTCGGCCTGATCTCACGCTACGGCGGTGAGGTGACGTCCAAGGCCTTTGAGGACGAGTCGACCCTCTGCGAGCTGCTGGAACAGATGCTGCCTGATGATGAGGTAGAGCAAGCCAGGAAACAGGTGCTCGAACTTCATGCCAAGCGCCGCCAACCGGGCAGCCTGGACTCGCCGGCGAGCCTGAAGGTGTAACCCATGGCTGGCCAGTACCCGCTGGAAGCGCTCTTGCGGCCGGCCGTGGAGCTCTACACCACGACCGTGTGCTTCACCGCGGCCGCGCTCTGCATCGTCGCGCCGTGGACGTTCGCCCTCACTCCGCTGTTCGGCATCGTGGCCGCACTGGGCTTCGCCTGGCTGGGTATCGTGCGGCTGAAGCAGGCCGGCGTGGTGCTCCGCTACCGGCGGAACATCCGCCGGCTGCCGAAGTACACGATGACCAGCGCCGAAATGCCGGTCAGCAACGAACACCTGTTCATCGGCAAGGGCTTTCGCTGGACGCAGAAACACACACAGCGCCTGGCGGATACCTACCTGCCCCAGTTCGCCTCCTACGTCGAGCCCTCGCCGCTCTACGAGCGCGCGCGCCGGTTGGAGAAGCAGCTCGAGTTCGCCCCCTTCCCCCTGAAGCTGGTCGCCAAGGCTACGGCATGGGACGTGGCCTGGAACCCCGCTCGGCCGCTGCCGCCTGTGGGCGGCCTACCTCGGCTCCACGGCATCGAACCGCATGAGGAGGACGTGGGCTTGCAACTGGGCGAGCGCGTCGGCCACACCCTGGTGCTCGGCACCACGCGAGTGGGTAAGACGCGACTCGCGGAGCTGTTCATCACCCAGGATATTCGCCGCACTCACTGCCGGGTACGACGCCGGCGGGTGAAGATGGGCCGGCGGACCCAGACGGTTCACCACGGCCACAGGCGCCGGCGCGCAGAGGAGCAGCCGGACTACGAGGTGGTGATCGTCTTCGACCCGAAAGGCGACGCTGACCTGCTGAAGCGTATGTACGTGGAATGCGCACGTGCCGGCCGCCTCGATGAGTTCTACGTGTTCCACCTCGGTCATCCTGACCTGTCGGCACGCTACAACGCCGTCGGCCGGTTCGGTCGGATCTCCGAGGTCGCCACACGCGTCGCCGGCCAGCTCTCCGGCGAGGGCAACAGCGCGGCGTTCCGCGAGTTCGCCTGGCGGTTCGTCAACATCATCGCCCGCGCGCTGCACGCGCTGGGTATCCGGCCTGACTACCAGCAGATCCTCCGGCACGTCGTGAACATCGATGCGTTGTTCGTCGAATATGCGCAGAAATACATCAGCGAGCACGATCCCAGGGCCTGGGACACCATCATCCAGATCGAGGGCAAGCTCAACGACAAGAACATCCCGTTCAACATGAAAGGACGGCCCCTGCGGGTCGTGGCCATCGACCAGTACCTGACACAGAAACGCATCGCCGACCCGGTCATGGAAGGCCTGAAGAGCGCCGTGCGCTACGACAAGACCTACTTCGACAAGATCGTGGCCTCGCTGCTGCCGCTGCTGGAGAAACTCACCACTGGGCGGATCTCGGAGCTGCTTTCGCCCAACTACGCGGACCTCAACGATCCGCGGCCGATCTTCGACTGGATGCAGGTCATCCGCAAACGCGCCGTGGTCTACGTCGGCCTCGACGCACTATCGGATACCGAGGTCGCCGCCGCGGTGGGCAACTCCATGTTCAGCGACCTGGTCTCGGTGGCGGGTCACATCTACAAGCATGGTGTCGATGACGGCCTGCCCGGCTCGCTCGCTGGCGGCAAGGTCCGCATCAACCTGCATGCCGACGAGTTCAACGAGCTGATTGGCGACGAGTTCATCCCCATGGTCAACAAAGCGGGCGGCGCCGGCGTGCAGGTGACGGCCTACACCCAGACCATGAGCGACATCGAGGCCAAGATCGGCTCCCGCGCGAAGGCCGGTCAGATCATCGGCAACTTCAACAACCTGTTCATGCTGCGGGTGCGCGAGACCGCCACGGCCGAACTCCTGACCAACCAGCTCCCCAAGGTCCAGATCTACACCAGCACACCGGCGAGCGGTGCCAACGACGCGATCAACAACAAGAAGGCAGCCTTCACTTCCAGCTCGCACGACCAGGTGCAGATGACCAGCGTGCCGATGCTCGAGCCGGCCCACATCGTTGGCCTGCCCAAAGGACAGGCGTTCGCGCTGCTCGAGGGCGGCAATCTCTGGAAGATCCGAATGCCGATGCCGGCGGTCGATCCCGACGAGGTGATGCCGAAAAGCCTGCAGGAGCTGGCTGCCGGTATGCGCAAGGGCCAGGCCGCCAACAGCGAGTGGTGGGAGGCGCCGGGATACTCCGCCCTGCAGGATGGTCTGCCCCAGGACCTGGTCGACGATTTCCGTCACCTCGGCGCCGATGAGGATGCCGCCTGATGGCTGAAGTCACTCAACGTGCAGAGCAGCAACAAGAGAGCCAGAAGACCCTTGTCGGCACCATCGTCAGTACGCCCTTCCAATTTCTCGGCGTGATGTTCGGTTCGCTGGTCGGCGCAATCATCGTGGAGTGGGTTTGCCTGTATTTCTTCTGGCCTGACGCGGGCTGGAAGCATGCCCAGGCCATGTTCGAGTACGAACTCAGTTGGCTGTCGCAGGGGCTGCTACACAGCGTCGTCGTGCAGGAGCCAGGTCGAACCGCCACCTGGCTGGCCCAGTTGGCCTATGACTGGTTGTTTGTGAAGACCGGGATAGTCGACTGGATGACCAACATGACCACCATCGCGCAGGCAGGGCCACGGAGCCCGCTGGACGTTCGCTATCTCACCGCCCAGGGTGTCTCCACGCTGCAGAACTACGGCCTGGCCGCGCTGTACACGGTGCTGACATTCGTCGTGCGCCTGGTGATTCTGGTCATGACGATCCCGTTGTTCCTGATGGCCGCGTTCACCGGCCTGGTGGACGGCCTGGTGCGCCGGGACCTGCGCAAGTTCGGCGCCGGCCGGGAGTCCAGCTACCTCTACCACAAGGCGCGCGGCAGCATCATTCCGCTAGCGGTCGTCCCTTGGACGCTCTACCTGGCAATCCCCATCAGCATCAACCCCTTGCTCATCCTGCTGCCCTGCGCCGCGCTGCTCGGCGTAGCGGTATGCATCACAGCATCCACCTTCAAAAAGTACCTGTAGGAGACCCGCCGTGCAGTGGACTCACGAACAGTCACCGATCATCCAGTCGAAGGCATCGAAGATCCTGGTGCGAGCCTTCGCCGGCACTGGCAAGACCACCACCCTGGTGGGCTTTGCCAAGGCGAACCCTACCCTGAGAATCCTCTACCTCTGCTACAACAGCTCGGTGGAAAAGGCCGCGAAGGGCAAGTTCCCCCGCAACGTAGTATGCAAGACCGCCCACAGCCTGGCTCATGCGGTGTATGGCATCCAGTACGCCCACAAGAAGACGAAGAACCTGCGTCTGACCGATATCGCCCGCGGACTCGATACCCAAGACTGGGAGTTGGTACGTGACGTGCTGGCCACGCTGAACAACTACATGGCCAGCGCCGACGCAGAGCTCGGCCGACCGCACTTCCCGCGCTTCCGCGACAAGGCGTTCCTCACCAGTGCCCAGGAACGCTTCCTCAAGCAGGGCCTGGACATGGCGCGAGTAGTCTGGAGGCGCATGGTAGATCTCCAGGACACCGGCATGCTGATGCCCCATGACGGCTACCTGAAGCTGTATCAACTGAGCAAGCCCAATTTGAGCCAGCGCTTCGACTGCATGCTCCTGGACGAGGGACAGGACATCAACCCAGTGATCGCGGACATTGCCCACTGGCAGCGCATCAAAATGGCTATCGTCGGCGATCCCCATCAGCAGCTCTACCGGTTCAAAGGCGCGGAGGATGCCCTGAACAGCGACTGGATGGTCGGCGCCGAGGAGCACTACCTGACCCAGAGCTGGCGGTTCGGCCCCGCGATTGCGCACGTGGCCAACATCATCCTCTCCTACAAGGGCGAGACACGTAAACTTCAAGGACTGGGCCCGCAGACGCTGGTGAAAAAGTCCCTCCCGGCGGACCTTCCTCACCGCACTTTCATTCACCGCACCGTTATCGGCGTCATCGAAAATGCCCTGCAGCGTGTGCGCAATAATCCGGCGCCCAAGTTCTACTGGGTAGGCGGTATCGACAGTTACTCGCTGCGCGACCTGGAGGATCTGTACGCATTCAGCCGAGGCCTGCGCCAAAACGTCCAGAACAAAAAGCTGCTCCGGGACTACCGCGACTACACCCAGTACGTGGAGATCGCCGAGATCAGCCAGGACAGTGAAATGCTGCGCTCGATCAAGATCATCTCGACCTACCCTGATCTACCGGCGCGGATCCTCGAGCTTCGCTCACTGACGCTTGACGATGAGCTGGACGCAACGATCACCTTGACCACCGCACACAAGGCCAAGGGGCTGGAATGGGATTTCGTCTGCCTGTATGACGACTTCAACGCGGATCCACTGGCCCCCGACACGGACCCGGGCAAGCGTGACGATGAGCTGAATCTGATTTACGTCGCGGTGACCCGCGCGATGAAGATCCTCGCCATCAACAGCCTGGTGCTGTCGATCATGCAGCGGTACGTGGACGAGAGAAAGCTGAAGGAACTGGTGGTCAGTAATAGGGAGTAAAGCGAAACTGCAGAAATCCTCGGTACCCAGTAAGGGTATTTTCGATTGAAGCCCTCCCCCTGCCCCTGAAACGGTGCGGTTTTCCCCGAACCGATCCAGGAGCACACCATGAGCATAAAACAGTCCTTCGAATACCATGTCGAGAACATCGTCATTCCCTACAAAACCCTCACCAAGGGCGTCGCGATGTTCAAACACAAAGAAGACACCTTGGAACCCGACGACCACGCCTTGCTCAACCCTCTGCGCTGGGCCGAGGTCGTGCGTCTGGGCCAGGAAGGCTGGGAGCTGGTGAGCGTTCAGCCACTCATGCGGGGCGTAACCGAGATCGGCAATCAAAACGCCCAAGGCTGGGCTTGGGGCGTCGCTCTGCCCGTCAGCTACCTGCTGTTTTTCAAACGCGCAACCTCATAAAAAAATACCCCGGACCCGCGCCGAGTATTTCTTGCGGAATGGAATCAGGGCGATCGGCAAGCTGATCGCACCCTGATCTGCAAGAGATTCGCCGTGAACACTCCACATCCATCCCTTCGCCGAAACTGCCTGGCCGTCTTGGCCTGCAGTGCGCTGGTCGCACAGGGAGCTTTCGCAGCGAGCGCCTCCGAGCAGGCGAACCTGGAGGTGATGATCCGGCAGCTCAACGCCCTCGAGGACACCGCCCGCCGCAGTGCCCAGGGCGCCGATGAGCCCGGACAGCGCTTCTACTTCGACTACTCACGCCTGGCCGCTGACCTGCAGCGCATCCGCCAAGGCCTGCAGGACTACATGACGCCCAGCCGCGCCCAACCGCGTGACCCTTCCGACCTATCTGGGAATTACACCCTGCGCGGAGGGCCGATGCCGTGAGTATGAGCGGAGCCCAGACATCGGCGTTCCAGGCCGCCGCTGGCTTTCCCCCATCGGCCGGCGAGGGGCTGTTCATTGGAGCAGCTATGACCTTCCTTCTGCTGTGGTCCGCCTGGGCGATGTACAGCACCTGGCGCGGCTGGGCCACCAACAACCTCGACAGCGCCACTGCCGGCGCTTCCGCGATACGGATCTTGGTCCTCCTCGGCATCACCTCTTTCTTCCTCCTCAGCTGACCCATACGGAGACACTCATGCTGAAATTCACCTTCCACAAACTGTCCGCCCTCTACCGGAGCCTGGCTGCCATCTCTTTGGCACTCCCAGGTGTCGCCTTGGCTGCACTCCCCAAACCCGAGGCACCTAGCCGTGGGGAGGGATCGGGCATCATGCAAACCATCCAGAACTTCGGCTATGACGGAGCGATGCTCCTCGCGCTGCTCATCTGCGCGGCTGTCTTTCTGGGGGTCGCTTGGCATACCTACGGCACCTATCACGCCATCCATGACGGGAAGAAGAAGTGGTCGGATCTCGGAGCGGGCGTAGCCGTAGGTGTCGGCCTGCTGATCTTGATCATTTATCTCGTCACCAAAGCCACCACCATCATGTAAGGGCCTTCCCATGCCCGAAGAACATCTGTTTCAGGATGGGACCCTCAGCTTCCTGCCGACCCGTTTGAACCGGCAACCGGTGGTCATCGGCGGCCTGACCGCAGACGAAATGTGGATCATGGTCTTCACCAGCGGAGCAGCCGGGTTCGTTCTTGGCATCCCGGCTGCCTTGGTCGCAGGTAACGCTGCCTGCATTCCACTGGGCGCGCTGCTGGTCGGCGCCCTCGGCCTGGGTATCGGCAGCCGCGTCCTGCGGCGGATGAAGCGGGGGCGGCCCGATACCTGGTTCTACCGCCAGGTGGAGCTGGCCCTCTCGCTGCGCTTTCCCGTCTTCGGCAACCGTCGCCTGGTGACGCGCTCCGGCGCATGGACCAGTCGACGCACGGAGTCCCCATGAGTTTCAGAAAACACACCGCGCAACAGCAGGCTCACATCAACACGTTCCGGTTCATCACCGGCTTCCTGTGCATGGTCATCGTTGTGCTGGCCTACTGCGTCTGGGAAGCCCGCAAGGACCTCTGGATCCACATTCCGCCCGACTTGCGCTCAGGAAGCACCCGGTTGTGGTGGGACATTCCGCCAGAGAGCGTCTATGCGTTCGGCCTCTACATCTTCCAGCAGGTGCAGCGTTGGCCCAAGGACGGCGAGGTGGACTACAAGGGAAACCTGTTCCGCTACGCCGCCTACCTCACTCCCTCCTGCAAAGTCTTCCTGGAGAAAGACTTCGAGTTTCGTCGTAACGCCGGCGAGCTCAGGGGACGCGAGCGCACCACCTCGGAAATCCCCGGTCGAGGCATTGGCGAGAGCAATGGCCGCGTGATCCAGCACTCGATCAATGACTGGACCGTCAACCTGGACATGGACAGCACGGAGTATTACGCCGGCGAGAAGATCAAGCGGGCGCTGGCCCGCTACCCGTTGCACGTCATCCGCGCCGACGTCGACCCGGAGACTAATCCCTTCGGCCTGCAGTGGGACTGCTACTCCGACACGCCTCAACGTATCGAGCTTGAAGAGCCGGCCGCCCCCACCAAGCGGGAGGGAGGTCTATGATCCGGAAGTCGACAGGCTCGCTCTTGCTAATGCTTGCCCTACCCACACTGGCCCACGCGGTGGAGATTCTGCGCTGGGAGCGCATTCCGTTGGCCATTCCATTGACGGTCGGCCAGGAACGCATTGTCTTTGTCGACAGAAACGTGCGAGTTGGCGTTCCTCGGGATCTGCAGGGCAAGCTGCGCGTCCAGAGTACCGGCGGTGCACTCTACCTGCTCGCCAACGAGCCGATTCCTCCGGCGCGCCTGCGCCTGCAGGACGCGACCAATGGCGAGCAGATGCTCATCGATATCGCCGCCACCGAGGCAGCGGCCGACCAACAGCCGCGCGAGCCGGTCAGGATCGTCGCCGGCGAGCCCGTGGCTCCGCACTATGGCCAGTCCCGGGAAGCCCAGCCATCGGCAGCAGCGAAACAGATCGAGCAGGCAGAAGCACCGAAGGCCGTGCCGCGCGAAACGCCCGTCCCCGTGGTTCTGACGCGCTATGCGGCGCAGATGCTCTATGCCCCGCTTCGCACGGTGGAACCGGTGGATGGTGTCGGTCAGGTGCGCGTCAAGCGACAGCTCGACCTGACCACCCTGCTCCCCAGCCTGCCCATCACGGCTACCGCCTTGGGCGCCTGGCGGCTGGACGACTACTACGTCACGGCGGTGAAGCTGCAGAACGCCAGCGCCCAGCACCTGGCCCTGGATCCCAGGGACCTGATGGGCAATTTCGTCGCCGCGACCTTCCAGCACCCGTACTTGGGGGCCCGAGGTGACGCTTCCGACACCACCACCGTGTATCTGGTGACGCGCGGCCGCGGCCTTGCCGACGCGCTCCTGCCCTCCTCCATCAGCCAGATCGATCCCAAAGGAGGCCGTCGTGGCGCTGACCGGTAATCCCCTCCTGAAATTGCTGGTCATCCCCGTCGTCATCGGCGCCATCCTGATCGGCGTGAGCATGATGGGCAAGAAGGAAAGCGCGCAATCACAAGGCGCCGCAACCCCGACGGTAACGTCGGAAGAAGCGGCAACCCTGGGCATCGACGGCGACACGCCCGCCGACACACTACGCACCATCGTGGCGGAAAGCCGGCAGCTCAAGGACCAGATCAGCAAGGTGATCCAGGAGAATGACTCGCTCAAAGCCGCCAATGAGAACCTGCAGGGCCGCCTGCGCAACATCGATCAGAACATAGAGCAGAAGCTCAACAACACCGCCCAGGAGCTGCAGCAACAGCAGGAGAACCGTAGCCAGACGATCCTGGACCAGGTACAGAAACGGCTCGAGAACCTAACCCACATTCCCGAGGCCGGCGACACCGACCTGCCCGTAGGATTCGGCGTGCGACCAGAGGATGGCCAGCACTTTCAGGGAGCGGGCTCGTCGTCATCGGACATCGTCTGGATCGAGCCCCAGGACGCCCGCGCGGTCGATGCCAATGGCCAGCCGCTGGCCGCCGGCTCCACCACCCAACCGAGCGGATTCAGCTTCCCGACCTCCTTCGGCAACGCGGTCGATCGCGGACAGAACGCGCTGGAGCGGATCGATGACGGGCTGCACCCCGTTGGCCAACAGCGATCCGACCTGGAAAACCGCAAGCTCGTCCGCAAGACCTACACGCTGCCGCAGAACTCGACGCTCATGGGCTCGGTGGCCATGTCCGCCCTGATCGGTCGTGTGCCGGTCGACGGGACGGTCAATGATCCTTACCCGTTCAAAATCCTCATCGGCCCGGACAACCTCACCGCTAACGGCATAGAGCTGCCGGACGTCGCCGGCGCGGTAGCCAGCGGGACCGCCTCGGGCGACTGGACACTCTCCTGCGTGCGTGGGCAGATCCGCAGCCTCACGTTCGTGTTCAACGACGGGACCGTGCGCACCTTCCCGGCGCCGGCCGAGGAGGTGAATGACAACCAGAGCAACAACAACCAGACCGCCAGCGCCGACCAGAAAACCATCCAGGGCGGCCTCGGCTGGATCAGCGACCCCTACGGCATCCCATGCATCGCCGGTGATCGCCGATCCAATGCCAAGGAGTACCTGGGCAATCAGAGCCTACTCACGGCTGCCGGGGCCGGCATCGCCAAGCTCCTGGACGCCGACGAGAACAACACCAGTACCGTCTTCAGCGGCAACGGCACCAGCTTCGGGACGACCGGAACCAACAGCAACTCGGCCCTCAACAGCATCCTCTCCGGCGGCGTCAGCGACATCCGGCAGTGGATGAACAAGCTGTACGGCGAGGCCTTCGCCGCCGTCTACGTGCAACCTGGCGCACGGGTCGCCGTGCATCTCGATCAGCAACTGGCGATCGACTACGAACTCAAGGGCCGCAAGGTCGACTACAGCTCTGGAGCCGCTCATGCAACAGCAGACCTGGACTAACCCCCTTCTTCGTCTCTGCGCCGGCCTGGCCTGCGCGCTAACCCTGGCAGCGTGCTCCACCAGCAAGGAGGAGATGCTGCCCCACGGCGAGGCCAACATGCTCGACGTCTGGGAACAAGGTGCAACCAGCTCGATAGGCAACAGCCGTGGCCGGCTACTCCTCGATGCCAGGCAAACGCTGCGGCGCCCGATCGATCCGCAGCAGGTTGCCTCCGCGAACGACCAGGCCGACTACACCCGCTCGGCCAGCAACGAGATCCACAGCCAGTTCAAACGACTGCCCAATCCCGACCTGGTCATGTATGTGTTCCCGCACCTAGCCGGCAGCGATCCCGCCCCGGTACCGGGCTATACCACCGTGTTCCCCTTCTACCAGCGAGTCCAGTACGCCATGCCGGGCGAGCGCACGGAGGACTACTGATGGGCCTTTTTCAAACCCTTCTGCGCGGTCGCACACAGCCTCAGTCGGTACCGACAGACGCTCCCGAAGATTCAGGAGCGCTGGACGTAGCGGCCGTGGAAGAAGCGACTGAGCGCTATCTGGCGCGACTGGCCGCCATGGGTATCCCTTTACCCAACACCGGGAGCAAGAATGGCGCCACGCAGGCTGAAGCGTCACGCCTCTACGATCACGCCCCATCGTTCGTCGACCTGCTGCCCTGGGCCGAGTACCTGCCCGACGAACAGGTGATGCTCCTGGAAGATGGGCGTTCGCGTGCCGTCTTCTTCGAGCTGGTGCCTTTGGGCACCGAGGGCCGCGATCCCAATTGGATGCAGAACGCCCGGGACGCATTGAAAGATGCCCTGCAGAACTCCTTCGACGAGCACGAAACCTCGCCCTGGATCGTCCAGTTCTACGCCCAGGACGAGATCAGCTGGGACAATTTCCAGGAGCAGTTGAGGCAGTACGTCCATCCTCGAGCGCGAGGATCGGCCTTCAGCGAGATGTACCTGGCGCTCATGAAGCATCACCTAGACGGCATTTCGAAGCCGGGCGGACTGTTCGTCGACACCGCCGTCAGCAAGCTGCCCTGGCGAGGACAACAGCGGCGCGTGCGGATGGTCGTGTACCGCCGGATCCGCAAGGCGGATGCGCAGATTCGCGGACAGGACCCGGCGGCGTACCTGAAATCCATCTGCGAGCGTATCCAAGGCGGCCTGGCGAACGCCGGCATCGTCGCTTCGCGCATGGGCGGACAGGAGATCAGGAACTGGTTGATCCGCTGGTTCAACCCGCACCCGGATCACCTCGGCCAGGCCGAGGCGGATTTACGTCGCTTCTACGAACTGGTATGCCGGCCGGACGAACCGATCCTGCAGGATGAATTGCCACTGGCCGACGGCACCGACTTCTCCCAGAACCTGTTCTATCGGCAGCCTGTTTCCGATGCCACCCAGGGCGTGTGGCTCTTCGATGGCATGCCGCACCGAGTGATTGTGGTCGACCAGTTGAACAAAGCGCCGCTGACAGGCCACGTCACCGGCGAGACGCTCAAAGGCGATGGCCTCAACGCCCTGTTCGATCGAATGCCCGAGGACACGCTGCTGTGCATCACCATGGTCGTGACGCCGCAGGACATGCTGGAAGGGCATCTGCAGCAGCTCTCGAAAAAGGCCGTTGGTGACACCCAGGCCTCGATCCACACCCGCGAGGACGTGGCCACCGTTCGACGCCTGATCGGCCGGGAGCACAAGCTCTATCGCGGAGCGATCGCTCTGTTCGTGCGCGGCCGCGACCTCACCCAGTTGGAGGAACGCTGCATCACCCTGAGCAACGTACTGCTCGGCGCCGGCCTGGTGCCGGTCGAACCGCAGAACGAAGTCGGACCGCTGAACAGCTACCTGCGCTGGTTGCCCTCGAACTTCGATCCGAACGAAAAGCGGGCCCTGGAGTGGTACACCCAGATGATGTTCGCGCAGCACATCGCCAACCTATCACCCATCTGGGGGCGTACCACCGGTACAGGACACCCTGGCTTCACGCTGTTCAACCGTGGCGGCGCGCCATTGACCTTCGACCCGTTCAACAAGCTGGACCGGCAGATGAATGCCCACGGCTTCATCTTCGGGCCAACCGGGTCCGGCAAGTCGGCGTCCCTGACCAACCTCATCAGCCAGATGCTCGCCATGTACCTGCCTCGGATGTTCGTCGCGGAAGCGGGCAACAGCTTCGGCCTGCTGGCTGACTTCGCCAAGCGGTTTGGCCTCTCGGTCCACCGGGTCCGCCTCGCCCCGGGCTCCGGGGTCAGCCTGGCGCCGTTCGCGGACGCCATCAAGCTGGTCGAGAGTCCCGACCTGGTGAAGGTCCTGGATGCCGAAGACATCGAGGCCTCGGACGCCGTCCAGGGTAACAAGGTCGACCTCGAGGACGATCAACGAGACATCCTCGGCGAGATGGAGATCGTCGCGCGCCTGATGATCAC
Organism: Pseudomonas sp. 203-8; assembly: GCF_020708595.1. Lineage (NCBI taxonomy): Bacteria > Pseudomonadati > Pseudomonadota > Gammaproteobacteria > Pseudomonadales > Pseudomonadaceae > Pseudomonas > Pseudomonas sp. 203-8. Next base: position 627,200 of record NZ_JAJFDF010000003.1, read on the forward strand.
CGGCGGCGAAGAGAAGGAAGACGCGCGTCTGACCCGTGCCGATCGCAGCGCCATCCGCCAGGCGATCCTGGCGGCGGCCAGGACCTGCGCCGCCGCGAACCGCACGGTACTGACCCAGGACGTGCGCGATGCGCTCTACGAGGCCTCCAGGAGCGATGGCAACGCGCCAGAACGCCGCGCGCGGATCGCCGAAATGGCGGAAGCCATGCAGATGTTTTGCATGGGCGCCGACGGCGAGATGTTCAATCGCGAAGGCACGCCCTGGCCTGAGGCCGACCTTACCGTGGTGGATTTCGCAACGTACGCGCGCGAAGGCTACGCCGCCCAGCTCGGGATCGCCTACATCTCGCTGCTGAACACCGTGAACAACATCGCCGAACGCGACCAATTCAAGGGCCGGCCAATCGTCAAGATCACCGATGAGGGGCACATCATCACCAAGCACCCGCTGCTGCTGCCCTACGCCATGAAGATCACCAAGATGTGGCGGAAACTGGGCGCCTGGTTCTGGCTCGCCACCCAGAACATCGACGACATCCCAGCCTCCGGGGCTCCGATGCTGAACATGATCGAGTGGTGGTTGTGCCTGAACATGCCCCCCGACGAGGTAGAGAAGATCTCCAGGTTCCGCGAGCTGTCGCCGGCGCAGAAGTCGATGATGCTCTCGGCCCGCAAGGAAAGCGGCAAGTTCACCGAGGGCGTGCTCCTGGCCAAGGGCAAGGAGTACCTCTTCCGCGTGGTTCCCCCGAGTCTCTACCTGGCTCTGGCCATGACCGAAAACGAAGAAAAGAACCAGCGCTACAACATCATGCAAGCCACCGGCTGCGACGAGCTCGAGGCGGCCTTGCAGGTCGCAGCGGATCTCGACCAGGCGCGCGGCCTGCCGCCCTTCCCCATTATTTTCCCAGACCAACCGGCAGTGGAGTGCCTGGACGAATGAGAGCTCTGAATTCGCTAACCCAGAACCTGATCGACAACCTGACCCAGATCCTGCAGAACCCCGAAGAAGATGCCCTGCAGACGCTCAGGATATGCGCTCCTGTATTGATCGAGGAGCTGCAGCAGATTCAACTGAGGGCGGTCGATCGCCGGGATATCGCCCCGCAGATAAAGCAGCTCCTGGATGAATGGCTGCAACAGCATCCACAGCCTGATACGGCCCAACAGGCGCTCATCGAGGCCGTGGACCGCGCGGAAATCCTACAGCGGAGGCAAGCGTGAGAGTGTTGAAGGGCGGCTGGGCAGCGAGACGATTTCAAGGTCCCGCCCTGCCCTGGGCGGGGCTGCTGCTGGTCTTGCTGGCTGCATCCGCCGTTGGGGTAGAGCTTCTGGTGAAGGGGCTGCCAGCCAACCACAGCCTCTACGGCGATGCGAAAGCACGCTGGACGATCAATGAATACGCCGACCTGGAGTGCCCCTTCTGCAAGGTCTACACCCCGCGGCTTAAGCGCTGGGTAGACAGCCATCCGGACGTGAACCTGGTTTGGCGGCATCTTCCCCTGCAGATGCATGGCGAGGCGGCCCGCCACCAGGCTCGCCTTGTGGAGTGCGCGGGGATCCAAGGCGGCGCCAAAGCCTTCTGGAGCGCTATCGATGCGATCTTCGCTCAGTCGGCCGGCAACGGGGGCGGGCTGGCTGGCGGCACATTGGACTTTCCTGAACTGGACCAGTCTCGACTGGAGAAATGTGCGAAAGACATGGACCTGGTGGGCCAGTTGATTAAGACGGACATCGACACTGCACGGTCGAACGGCATTACAGCGACCCCGACCCTGGTCATACGGGACAACCAGACGGGACGAAGCGTGAAGCTGGAGGGAATGGCCGACGAAACCACGTTGCTGTCGGCGATCGACTGGCTAGCCAAGGATCTCTAGCGTCGCGCCAAGAGACTCTTGGCTAAGAAATCGGCGAGGATTCCAACATCCCTCTTTTGGGCCTCCAGGATTCCCTGCACTTCACCTGGCAGAACCTCGACCTCCTCCCCATCCACAATCTTTACCATTCTCTTGCGGCCGGAGCTGGTGAGGCTAAGCCTCAACTCCATCGCCGGCCGGGCATTGATGTAAATGCTCTCGAGCAAGCGCTCCATGACTTCGACCACTCCTTAACATCAATTAGCCAGCTACATACAGGAATTATGCTACCCAGGACATGAAGGCGTCACCCCTACTTATGTACGCAGCAGCGCTCGATCACGGCTCGAAAAAATACACCACCTACGAGCTGATGATTTCCTGCAGCTCCATCGGAAGCGATCCTGTCTCCTGTCTGGACCTTCCTCGAATCGCTACAGACCCATGCCTCTTCATCACTCCCCCCCTGGCCGGCGGCCACAAACGCTGGCCGTTGGCGTACTACTGTTACTGCTGAGCGGCGCGAGCCAGGCCGAAACCTGGGTCATCACCGACAGGGCTCATCCGGTCTCTGCCACCGGATCGTCGCGCGTTCCGCTTCGGGACGCCCCTGGAACACCTCGAGAAACAACTGACTGCGGCCTTGTCCCAGGATCCCCGGCATTTCAGCGGTAACCTTCCAACACAGCGCAGATTTTTCCGCCATACCTACTAAGTTTCACAGTAAATCCTCCTCATCAACTCCTGGCTCTGGGCTATAGGTATTTGCAGTAATCACACAAGAGCAGGGGATCATGGACCGAGTTATCATCGTCGGCGGCGGAGTAGGTGGCACCATGCTCGCCAACCTTCTCGTGGCCAGGCTCTACGCTGAGGTCCTCAGCGGCAGAGTGCAGGTGATGCTGCTATCGGATTCGCCCGATCACTACTACAAGCCGGCGTTCATGTACGTCGCCTTTCAGCAGTTCTTCCTGGAAGATCTGAAGCGACCGGAACGTTCGCTGTTGCGCCCAGAAGTGGAGTTCCGAGTCGACCAGGTGGTCCGCTTCGATTTCGCTCGCCAAGAACTGCATACCCGCAGTGGCAAGCGGCACGGCTACGACTATCTGGTCATTGCCACTGGCTGCGTGCCGGCTCCCGAGCGGATTGAAGGCCTGAAGGAAGCCGGCGAGCACTTCTACCAGTACCAGCCGGCGCGCCGGCTGGCGGAGCGCCTTGCCAACCTGGAGTCGGGCCGGATTTTCATCACGGTGAGTTTCCCGAAAACACCGAACGTGCCCCACCAATGCGGGATCGCGCCTGTGGAGACCACCCTGATGCTCGATGACTATCTGCGCCGTCGGGGCGTCCGCGAACGTGTGGAGATCGTCTACACCTATCCCACCACTGCCCAGCTGCTACGCAACTGCCTGTTCCTGCAACGGCCAACCTGCGAGATCCTGCCGAGTCTATTCGAGCAGCGTGGCATTCGTTTCCAGCGTGGTTTCACCTTGGCCAGGGTCGACCCCGAGCGGCGCATCGCCTATTCCGAAGAGGGCGATGAGCAGCCCTTCGACCTGCTCATGGCGACGCCGCCGATTCGCGCAGTGGATGTCGTCAGGGAGTGTGGCCTGTCGCAATCCGCCGCCGACGAAGGCTGGTTGCCGACGAACCATGAAACCTTGCAGGTGTATGGCACCGAGCGGGTGTATACCCTGGGCGATACCGTCGATCTACCGGTGAGCAAGGCCGGAGGCGCCTGCCACAACCAGGCGCCGGTGATCGCCAGCAACATCGCCGCTGAGATCCGCCTCGGCAGCCCTTGCGCAACCTACGACGGACGGGTTCAGGCCGTCGCACAGATGGGCCTGAACACCGGCATGCCGCTATGGTACGACTACAGGCACGATGTCCAGCCGACCCCGCCAACCAAGCTTGGCGGTCTGTTGCGCCAGGGTTTCAATCGCGGGCTGTACTGGGCGGTCGCTCGCGGAATGCTTTGACCCCACACGGGGAGGAGCCGACATGGATAGCCATCAGCAGCCTCGCGCCGCGGCGCAGGCCGATATTCCCCTGTTCCCCCAGCAGACCCGGGAGGGCCTGCAGGCCCTGCTCGACAAGCTGCAGCCACTGATCGAGGGCCACCGCCTGGACAACCTGGTCGACCTGCTCTCGCTACTTTCGGATCTCATCGACCTGCTCGACCCGGCCATGGTGGACAGGCTGGCATCGCTCTTCGAGCAGGCCACCAATGTCGGCTGGTCCGTCGGCAACGCAGTGCGCGTGGCCAAGGCCGAGGTGCTGCGTGAGCAAGCGCCGAACCTTAAAGACCTATTGCGGCCGTTGCGCGATGCCGATACCCGACGCGGCCTGGCGCTAGCCCTGGGGACCTTGCGCACCCTGGGGCGCCAGATTGCCGCCGAGCAGGAGATCACCCATGGTGCGTGACGACCAGCTCAGCCGTGCGAACACCGAGACACACTGGGATCCTTCCGCCTACATGCAGTTTGCCCGGCTACGCCAGCGGCCGGTGGTCGAGCTGCTCGATCATATCGAGATGCACGCCCCCCAGCGGATTTATGACCTCGGCTGCGGCACCGGCATTGCCACCGAATTGCTCGCCCGCCGCTGGCCGGATGCCGAGTTGCACGGCGTGGACAGTTCCGCGGAGATGCTCGCAGAGGCGGCGCGCTTGCCGATCAAGGCATCCTGGGAACGTGCCAACCTGCAGCACTGGTGTGCCGAGCGTCCGGGCAGCCTGATATTCGCAGCGGCGGTGCTACATTTCATCGAGCGCCACGGAAGCCTGCTTCCGCGCCTGCTCGGGCAGTTGAGCCCCAGCGGCTGCCTGGCGGCGCACATGCCGAACTGGCGCGATGCATCCTGGTATCGCCTGATGCTCGACGCGCTGGACAGCGCCGGTCCCGCTGGCTCTCCACTCGGCAGCCCAGCGCTGCGCTACCTGATGCAACAGCGCAATGTGCTGTCCTTAGACAACTACTACCGCCTGCTGGCACCGCTCTGCGCAGAGGTAGATATCTGGGAGACCGAGCACCTGCAGGTGGTGGATGGCAACGACCCGATCTTCGACTGGGTGAAGGTGTCAGCCCTGCGTCCGGTGCTCGGCGAGTTGGAGGAGGAGGCCCGGCGGCGTTTCCTCGACCGTTACCTGGAACTGCTGCACCGTTACTACCCACGGGAGCTAGATGGACGAACGCTGTTCCCGTTTCGTCGCGTGTTCATCGTCGCCAGCCTTGCGCCACTGAAGACTCGGGCAAACTTCCGCCCTAAGGATGAAGCTTAACCCCTGGCGTACAGAACTAAGCAAACAACCGAAAATCCGCTAGAAAAATACTCCGTCGTCGCACTGATGATTTCCTGCTGCCCCATCGGAAGCGATCCTGTCTCCTGTCTGTACCTTCCTCGAACCGGTACAGACCCATGCCTCTTCATCACTCTCCCCCTGGCTGGCGGCCACAAACGCTGGTCGTTGGCTTACTACTGGTACTGCTGAGCGGCGCGAGCCAGGCCGAAACCTGGGTCATCACCGACAAGGCTCATCCGGTCACCGCCACCGGATCATCGCGAGTCCTGCTCCTGGATGCCCAGCAACACCTCGAGGAGCAACTGACTGCCGCCTTGCCCCAGGATCCACAGCATGCTCAAGCGGCGTTTAAGCGATTGCTACAAAGCCCCGATGGGCGCCGCCTGCAGGCAGAGCTGGTTAAGGCACAACAAGACGTCGCCGATGCGTGGAGTCTCGGTGTCGAGAAGATCCCTGCCGTAGTAGTCGACAGGCAGTACGTGGTCTACGGCGAACCGGATGTTTCGCGCGCTCTTGAGCTGATCGCCAAGGCCAGGAGGTCGCGCTGATGACCAGCCTCAACCTCCGCCGCCTGGCAGCGGCGGCCGCCACCTTCAGCCTCTCGTTCACGGCCTCGGCCGCGATCAACAGCGCCGCCATCGTCTCCTCCACCCTTTCCCCTCAGTGCCTCGAATACAAGGTCGTCGGGATCTGCTACTGGCTGCTCTGCGGCCCACATGGCTGCAAGGTGAAGACGTCGGTCAAGGTCCGCCACTACGTGCCTGACGCAGTCGTCTCCAGCTACGCGAATACCGGGAGCAACCCCTGGACCGAGGTGTCGGCGCTAGGCACACCGAGTCCACTCGCTCGGGCCGGCAATGACGCGACCACCAACTACAAGGCCGAGAACAGCATCGGCCGCTTCAAGGAAGCGGATGTGATCGGCCATCCTGGCGGGGCCACCTTCAGCCGGTTCGCCAGCGCCTCTGGGTACGTTTGCCCTGGCGCCACCTTCCCGCTGGTGCCGTACTTCCTCAGCACACTGGACGCCATTGGCTGGCGGCATGGAATTCCCGAGCAGGTGTACCCCGAAGCGTTGGTCCCAGGGCTGCGCGAGGTGGGTGGAATCTTCTCCGGCGATATGTGGGGGAACCTCTATCCGCGCAGCGGTTTCCTGCACCAGACCGACGACTACAAGACGGCAGCCGTCATCGCCCAGCGCGCCGGCGACATCACCACACGAGTCGGCCAACTCCACGTCTACCTTCCCATGCGCGCAGCCCCCAAGGACGGCTACTGGCCGGCGGGCGAGCTGAAAGAGGGCGATGCCTCGACCGGGAAATGGCAGGAGCTGACCCCATCCCTGAGCCTCAACTGCGCGGTGTTTCCCAACTCAGGGCCGAAGACGCAAGCCGTCGACGGCGATTACGCCTGGGCGCTCTGGCGACCCTACTCCTGCTGCCAGCGCAAGGGGCAGATCTTCCTCGGCAGTACCGACTTCCAATAAGGACACGGAGACGAATCATGCGAATGAACATCACCTCGGTCACACTGACGTGGCTGCTCGCAGCGCAACTTGCCCAGGCCGACGACCCGATCAACGTGTCCAAGACCGGCACGGTGCTCAGCGACGAGGTCCTCTACAGCATTGGCGGCGGCAGTGCGGTGAGCATGGGCAGCGCCGGCCAGATGGACTCGATCGGCGTCGGCTTCGGCTGGAACAACGACATGATGTGCGGAAACATGAACCTGAGCACCACCCTGGAGAACCAGCTCAACGGTGCCACACAGGGTTTCCAGAACATCATGGGCTCAGTCATCCAGAACGCGACCGGCGCGGTCATGTCGCTGCCGGCGTTGATCATCCAGCGCGCGAACCCTCAGCTCTACAACCTGATCACCAATGGCATCCTGCAGGCGCGGATCGACTACGACCGCTCGAAAGGGACTTGCAGAGCGATCGCCGAGAAGATGGCTGACATCGCTGGCGAGCAGACCGGCTGGGGGAAAATCGCCGAAGGCCAGGCCCTGGGCGCCACGCTGGCCTCTGGCGGGAAAGACGCCGTATCCGCCCTCGAAGCGGTGGAGAAGAAGGGCGGCAACGATGGCGTAACCTGGGTCGGTGGAGACAAGGCCGGCGGCTCCGGCCAGAAGCCCATTCGCATCGTCAACGACGTGACCCGGGCGGGCTACAACCTGTTGACCAGCCGCTCAGTGAATGACTCGTCGAGCGTGCCTTCCGCCACATGCAACAACGGCCTGGTCTGCAACACCTGGTCCTCCCCCCAGGAAGCCGCCGCGTTCGCCACCCGGGTACTGGGCGAACAACAGCAACAGACCTGCGAAGGCTGCCAGAAGACGGTGACGGCTGCAGGCGTCGGCCTGACCCCGCTGATCCAGGAGACCTACGACAAGAAGCTCCAGTCGCTGCAGGAGTTGCTGTCGAAAAGTAAGCCACTGACCGCCGAGAACCTGGCTGCGGCCGGCACCGATGCTCTGCCAATCACCCGCGGCGTCATCGAGGCGCTGCGCGACGAGCGTGACCAGGACGTCCTGGCGCGCCGCCTGGCGTCCGATGTCTCCCTGATGGACGTGCTCGGCAAGGCCCTGTTGTTGCAGCGCCTGATGTTCGCCGGCGCCAAGGAGCCCAACGTCGCCGCCAACGGCCTGGCCACCCAAGCCGTCGATCAGCAGACCAGCCTCCTGCAGCAGGAGATCTCCAATCTCAAGACCGAACTGGAGCTCCGTCGCGAGCTGGCCAGCAATTCGCCCATGCGGGTCATCGAGCGCGGGCAACAGCGCGCCGCAGGGTCCAGTGGTGTGTTCGAGTCGGCGCCCGATGCTGATCGCCTCGATCGCCTGCAGGCCCCCTCTGCCGCCGGCGGCAAGTCGGGAGGGAGACCGTGATGGCAGATACGCTCACCACCCGAAAGCTTATCGGCCAGCTACTGGTCGGAGTGCTGATCGTCATCGGACTGGCAGTGGTCGGTACGCTGCTCAGCCTCTTCGCCCTCAACCACTTCGGTGGCATCCAGGGCCTGGAGGCCTGGCGGCAAAGCAACTACTGGAGCTTGTTCGCCTGGCGGGCGCTGCTGTACTGCGCCCTGGCCATCGCCTGGTTCCGGCTCAAGCAGCGCATTCGGCGGATCGAGATCCTGGTGCTGTTGCTGGTCCTGCTCATCGAATTCAGCAAAGCCTACTTCCGCACGGGAGGCGCAGCATGACCTTCATGACCAATGACTACCTGGAGTATTACCTCACCCTCCTCGGCTGGATCATCAACAACGGGATCTGGAACATGATCTCGGACACGGGCCTGTTTGCGGTGCCGTTCGCGGCCATCGTAATGCGCGAATGGCTGAAAGTTCGCGGGGAAGGCGCCGACGAGGGCAACAAGGGCGTGCTGTCTCTGGCCCGCATCGAGACGCACATCTACGTCGGCTACATCGTGGTCGCCCTGGCGGGGATCCCGGTCGTCAACGTGAGCTTCGACACCATCGAGTTCGACCAGACTCGCGCCCAGCAGTGCCAATACAATCTGCCGGCACCGGCGGACACCGGCTGGTCGAGCTCCTTCAGCAGCCTGGCCGGCAAGAGTGCGCAGATGCCGCTCTGGTGGGCGATGATGCACGCCCTGTCCAAGGGCTTCACCAGCGGCGCCATCGCGGCCATTCCGTGCGGCACGGATCTGCGGCAGATGCGAATGGAAGTGGACAACACGCGCGTGAACAATCCGCTGCTGGCACAAGAAATCGCTGATTTTTCCAGGGACTGCTACGGGCCTTCCCGTGCGCGGCTGTTCATGCGGCAACCCGACCTGGGCTCCGTCGCCGAGGACAACAAGGCGTTGCAAGACCTGAACTGGATCGGCTCCCGATTCCTGTTGAACACCCCGGGGTACTACGACACCGACTACTCGAAGAGTCCCCGTCAGTCGTGGCCCTACAACGCCACCCGCGATGCCGGCCTGCCTCAGGTGGGCGGTGGTGGCGGCTACCCAACCTGCAAGCAGTGGTGGGCTGACTCAGGGATCGGCTTGCGTGATCGGATCAAGGGCCAGGTGGATCCGGACCTGATGACCAGCTTCCTCAAGTGGGCGAAATGGTTGAACCAGGACGAGGTGACCGAGGCTGTCATTCGCCAGGTGATCTCACCCTCCAGCCAGGTCAAGGGCAACGTCTACACCGATTACGGCGGGCAGGTAGGCGGAACCGTCTGGAATGGACTGGCTCGTGCCGGAGGCACCCTCGGAGTGGCAATGGGCAGCCTGGCCTACTTCCCAGCGATGGATATGGTCCGCCAGGCGCTGCCGATGGTGATGTCGTTCCTGAAGATGGCCATGATCATCTGCATTCCGATGGTCCTGGTCATTGGCACCTATCAACTGAAAGTTGCCATGACGATGACGGTCGTCTTCTTTGCGATGATGTTCGTCGACTTCTGGTTTCAGTTAGCCAGATATATCGACAGCACGATACTTGATGCCTTCTATGGTTCGGGGTCACCGCATCTTTCGTTCGACCCAGTCATGGGGCTCAATACGGCGACTCAAGATGCAATCTTGAACTTCGTGATGGGTTCTATGTTCATTGTTTTACCTCTGCTGTGGATGACAGCGATCGGCTGGTCCGGAATTCAAGCAGGGTCTGTACTGAACGGATTGAGCAGAGGGACCGAAGGTGTTCAAGCCGCCGGCAAGGAAGCAGGAAATAGAGTTAAAAACGCGGTTTGAAAAAGTATAAAGCCATTACCGGGGCTAGTCCCGGTAGTGGTGAGCTGCCTGATAGTCAAACAGCTCTGCTACAGATTCAGTTTCAGCTTGAGAAGTCATTGTTGTGACATCTCGACTTGGAGAATCTTTGGAGACGGTGATATCCCCTTTAACTAAGGCAACCCCCACCAGAAAGACACACAGTAGAGTCATTGATACCCCAGCAAGCCACATAAAGTTCTGTGACACTACAAGAGCTGCTAACAAGAATAGGCTAACTCGCTTAACCCAACGTAGAGCTGGACGGCGATCATGCAGGCAGAAGCGCACAAACGTGCCCAGACCGAAACCGGCCCGGGAGGCGAAACCTTTGCTTGCGTGTGCGTTCATGATCAATCTCCTGGATCCAAAAGGAAGGCATCCTGCTATCCAGCTATACGATGAAATGAGTGAAATGGCAAGCCCTGTGGCATATTATGCCACTAGCTATCTGTGGACTGGAGCATCCCATGGCAACTCGAAACGTCGTCCTTCCTGATCCGATGGAGCAGGACATCAACGAACTAGTGGAGACCGGCCGCTATCAAAACCGCAGCGAAGTCATCCGGGCAGGCTTGCGCCTGCTGCTGCAACAGGAAGCCCAGAATAGCGCCAAGCTCGAAGCCCTCCGCAACGCAACATCCAGTGGGCTGATGCAACTGGAACGCGGCGAGTACGACGAGATCACCAGCGACGACCTGGCCCAATACCTCGACGAGCTCGGCAACCAGGCGAGCCACTGAAGCATGGCCAAGTACCGCATCTCCCATGGAGCCCAAGCGGACATCGTCGATATCCTGCGCTTCACCCACAACCGCTTCGGCGATGCCGCGCGCCGACGTTACCAGGCACTCATAGGGGCGGTGCTGGAAGCAGTTGCGACAGACCCACAACAGGTAGGCAGCATCAGCCGTGAAGAACTGGGAGCTGGGCTGCGCAGTATCCATCTCGTTTACTGCCGCTCGATGCCCAACGTCGGTAAGGTTGTTCGGCCCAGGCACCTCGTCTTCTACCGGGTTGCGACAGACCATGTGCTCGAGGTGGTTCGCGTGCTACACGACTCCATGGATTTGGATCAACACCTGCCTCCTCAATGAGCAGCCGTAGCAGGAGCAAATGGCCCAAAGGGGAAATGGCTTGAAAGGTGAAGGGAATGGTTCACAAGGGTAAAAGCCCTACCCGAAAGGGCCTGCCGGAAGGCAGAAATGGCTACGTTCGCACCGGCGAACGGCAAGAAAGGGCCACCGGTTCACGCCTAGCAACAGGTTCTCTCATTACAATGCGCTAGCTTGATAGAGCGGTGGCAATCGGCCGTTTACTGCCATTTGCAAACTTCACAATTCCGATCTGAAGGTGCGATGTCGATTGGAACAGAGAGCCAAGCCTCACCCCTCTCAGCTACTCAGGAGAAGGAGGTGTTTTGGCGGGCCAATCCTCCCCATAACTGAGCCCTTCTACAACGCCAACCACACCCGGCGCTGACGACCACCACTCTTCCATACATTTATCTATTTCACAGCGCAGCATAGCAGCGCTCCGCCAATGCCCTGGGACGTGGATCCATCAGTACATGGCCGCCCATGGTGGTGGTAACGAAGGCGAAGCTCAGGTTACGTTCCGGGTCGGCAAAGGCGACCGGACCGCCGAGACCGACATGGCCGAACGCCTTCTGCCCCATACAGTACGAGGCCACCGGATCGGCAGCGTTTTCCAACATGCAGCCCAAACCGTAGCGCATCGGCCGGCACAACGTCCGGTCGATGCCACAGCTTTGCTCCTGGTGAAAGTCGCGCAGCAGTTCGGTGCCGATGAGGCGTCCACCCAGCAGAGCGCTGTAGAAGCCCGCAAGGCCATGGGCAGTAGCATGGCTGCAGGCACCAGGTTGGTGGTAGGCCCACCAGCGGGGGTCGCTGGTATTCTTCGAAGACATGCTTGGATTGGTGAACGCTAGGGTAGCGACATCCCCAGGTCGATTGACAATGATTTCGCGCAGCTCCCGGGCGTAGTGTTCACCCTGGCGACCCGCGGCGTACTCGAAGTGAGCGATCCGCTGGAAATCCTCCGCCGCCACGCCCGCATGCACTTCCAGCCCCAGCGATCGGGTGATCCGCTCCTGGATGAAGGCCTGCGAATCCCTGCCGTCGACCCGCCTGATCAGCTCACCGAGGATCCACCCGTAAGTCGTCGCGCCGTACCCCAATTCCATCCCCGGAGCCCACCATGCGGGCTCGGCGGCCACCGCCTCCACCATCGCCTCCCAGTCATACATTATTGGGGTTCGATCTGGAGGACGCAACGCGGGCAGGCCGCTGGTATGGCAGAGAACCTGACGCAGAGTAATTCGCTCCTTGCCGTTCTGCGCGAACGCCGGCCAGTAGGCGCACACTGGCACGTCCAGCCCCAGCCGGCCCTCCTCTACCAGCATGAGCGCGGCCACGGCGGTAACTGGCTTGATCACGCAATAGGCGTTAACCAAGGTATCGCGCTGCCAGGGAACCTGCCCATGGAGGTCGGCGACACCCGCCCACAGATCGACGACCGTCCCCCCTTCGACCTGTACGCACAGACCGGCGCCGCGCTCGGCTGGATTGTCGAAGATCGCCTCGAACACCTGGCGGACCTCCTCGAAGCCACTTGCGCAGTGTCCTTTCGCTTCCATCGATGGCCACTCCCATCAAGCCGCAATGCCTTGAAACTCTATCGGCGAAGCGCTGGGGAGAGCTGACCCAGGTCAACCGAGGCTCGGCGTAAGCGCGCTCAACTCCCTGCCTGAACTAGCAGTTGCCTACAGTCTGTGGGGCGTGGTCTCGACGGGCAGCCTAGGATATTCCGTCAGTGGGCCAGGGGGCTGCTGTTGGAAATCTGTGCAGTTCAGGCTGCTGTTTGTGGCGAGGCTTGGCATCTGCAATTACCACTGCAGCCATTGCACCACGATTCGCCCTTTCATAAGAGCGAAAACGTATTGCGGTCGACTGACCCAGTGAATGTTCTGGTGGGTCGCGGATACTCGTAACACACCGCTAAAGACCTTCTAGTAGCCACTCGCAAAGGGCTGCTACCAGCCAGAGGCGAGCGCCTCGGACCAAGCTAGAAAAGCAGGCGTTGTCAGGGCACTGCTAACACCACTCAAGCAAAAAACCAAGTTCGATTTCGCCTTCTGATACCGGTTCGCCTCAAATGCAGCGATCCAGATGAGCCCCGCAGCCGAATGTCCCCAATGCCAAGCCCCACGCAGGGTGGCTCAGTAGCCTGCGAAGAATCATCCCTCGCCAAAATCTGTACATTTGAAAATTTATGTACAATTATTAGCAAAACAAACGACGAGATGCCCCCATGCGTCAGTCATTTCTCCTGCGTGCAATCGGCCTGAGCATGGCGCTGTGGTGTGGCATCTGGAGCGCGCCTGGATGTGCGGAATGGCAGCGGGATCTGCCGGATGCCGTGCAGATCGGGCAAGGGCAGTTCACCTGGTACGGTGTTCCGATCTACCACGCGAGCCTATGGAGCGCGGCCAAGCCGGCCGGATGGGAACACCCCTTCGCGCTGGAACTGGTCTATCGGCGAGACCTGTCGCTGGAAACGCTGGTGCAAAGCAGTGTTAACGAAATGCAGCGTCTGGGTGCCAACGACGAGCGCTTACTGACACGCTGGGCCGCCGAAATGCGCAAGGCCTTCGTCGATGTGCGCGCCGGACAAAGGATCACCGGTGTCTACCTGCCTGAACAAGGCTGCCGGTTCTACGTCGATGGAGCGTTTCGGCACGCGGTGGCGGATAGCGGATTCGCCCGGGCGTTCTTTTCGATCTGGCTGGACCGGCGTACACGCAATCCCGAACTGCGCCGGGAGTTGCTGGGCCTGAACGGAGTGGACGAATCATGAACCTGAACTTCCGCTTACTTCTCCTCTCGTGCTGTCTCCTGCTGGGCAGTTGCGGCAACGTCGGGGTCGAGAGATATACCGCGCAGCGTCCCTCGCTGGACCTGCCGGCATTCTTCTCCGGCCCAGTGCAGGCCTGGGGCATTTTCCAGAAGCCGTCCGGCGAAGTGGTCAAGCGTTTCAAGGTGGACATCACCAGCCGCCGCGAGGGCGAGCGGCTAATCCTCGACGAGCGCTTCCTGTATAGCGATGGCACCCGCCAGCAGCGGGTCTGGACCTTGACGCCAGAGGGGCACGGGCGCTGGCTTGGGCGCGCCGCCGATGTCGTCGGCGAGGCGTCCGGGGAAATCGCCGGCAATGCCCTGCGCTGGCGCTATCGTCTGAACCTGGAGGTGGATGGCCGGACCTGGGAAGTGAGCTTCGACGACTGGATGTACCTCATGGACGAAGACACCCTGATCAATCGCTCGAGCATGAGCAAGCTGGGCTTCGAGCTTGGCCAGGTGACGCTGTTCTTCCGCCGCCAGGCTGGCGCACCGGGGAGCATCAAATGACGTTGCAGGAACTCCATGAGGCCGCGGCGGCCGGTCGGGTCGAAGGCCTCGACGTCGTCTCCCTGGAAGGCGGCTTTTACATCGTCCAGGTGCGCCAGGCCAACGGCCTGAAACGACTCTGCGACGAAAGCGGACAGGTACAGCACCTGCGCTCCACCACCCAGGTCCGCACCTTGCTGGCCGAGCTTGGACCGCTCCCCTGTGAACTGATCCAGCACTGCGTCCACGACGAGATGGGCGCCGCCCGTGAAACAAACGTGCAGCCTCTGCGCATCCCGATCGCCCTGAGGCCATCGTCGTGACGCACAAGGCACGGCGGCTGGGGCTGCTACTGGGCGACCAGCTCAGCTTCGATCTGTCGCTGTTCGATGCACTGGATCCGGCCCAGGACACGATACTCATGGCGGAGGTGAATGAAGAGGCGCGCTACGTGCCCCACCATCCGCAGAAGATCGTGCTCATCTTCAGCGCCATGCGCCACTTCGCCCAGGCGTTGCGGGAACGCGGCTGGCGAGTGATCTACACCAGGCTGGACGATGCCGACAACAGCGGCAGCATTGCCGGCGAGGTGCTTCGCTGGCATGCCACCCTGGGTGAACCGGCCGTGCATTTCACCGAATGCGGCGAGTGGCGACTGGAGCAGGCGCTGCGCCAGTGCGGGATACCGCTGGCCTGGCATGAAGATCGCCGCTTTCTCTGCTCCCGAGCCGAGTTCGTCCACTGGGCGGGCAATCGCCAGACGCTGCGCATGGAGCATTTCTACCGCGTGATGCGCCGGCGCACCGGCCTGCTGATGGAGCCCAGTGGCCAACCTGTCGGCGGGCACTGGAACCTTGACGCCGACAACCGCAAGCCCTTGCCCCGAGGAACGGCAGGGCCGTTCGCGGCACGCTTCGGCCAGGACTCCATCACCCGCGAAGTGATGACGCTGGTGGCCGAATATTTCAGCAACCATTACGGTCGCCTCGACAGCTTCGACTATCCGGTGACTCACGAGCAAGCCCGGGAACTCTGGCGGCACTTCCTGGAGTTCGCTCTGCCGGCGTTCGGCGACTATCAGGACGCCATGGCCGAGGGTGAGCCTTATCTCTTCCATGCGCGCATCAGCGCTGCGCTGAACATCGGATTGCTCGACGTTCGCCAACTGGCGGCGGACGTCGAAGAGGCCTATCGCCAAGGGCAGGCCCCGCTCAACGCGGCGGAGGGATTCATCCGCCAACTGATCGGCTGGCGCGAATACGTCCGCGGCATCTACTGGCTGCGCATGCCGGATTACGCGGAGCTCAACGGTTTCGGGAATCGCCGGCCGTTGCCCGCATTCTACTGGACCGGCCAAACAGACATGCGCTGCATGGCCCAGGCGATCGGCCAGACCCTGGAGCTGGGTTACGCGCACCACATCCAGCGGCTGATGGTCACCGGCAATTTCGCCCTGCTGGCTGGCATCGCGCCGGCGGCCATCTGCGACTGGTACCTGGCGGTCTACCTGGACGCCTTCGATTGGGTCGAGTTGCCCAACACGCTGGGCATGGTGATGCACGCCGACGGGGGCTACCTCGGGTCGAAACCCTACTGCGCAAGCGGCCGCTACATCCAGCGGATGTCCGATCACTGTGGCGCCTGCCGCTACCGAGTGGACAAAGCCACGGAAGACGACGCTTGCCCGTTCAACGCGCTCTACTGGCATTTCCTCATGCGGCACCGCGACCGTCTCGGGCACAACCCTCGCCTGGCCATGCCCTACCGTAACCTGCAGCGCATGGGCGATGAGCGCTGCCTCGCCCTCTGGCAACGCGGCGAAGCGCTGCTGAGACGTCTGGACGCGGAGTTGCCGCTATGAAGAAAGCCCATCTGCCGGAAAAGACCTGTGCTGTCTGCGGCCACCCCTTCACCTGGCGGCGACGCTGGGCAAGATGCTGGAATGACGTTCGCTATTGCTCCGAGCGCTGCCGGCGCTCACCAGCGAAGCGCCAGCTTCAGCATCAGGGGTAGCCAGACGGCCCAGACCAGCGCCAATACCACGGCTGAGGCGCCATTGCCCCAGGGCAAACCAACACCGGCCAGCGATGCGCCGCCCCAGTAGGCCAACGGCCCACCCGCCGCGCCCAACAGGCCTCCCCACCACGCGGGGCTCGCGGCCCATGCAAGACAGTGCCGCAGACCGCTGGCGAACACCAACCAGAGCAACGCCAGCCATACCGGTAGGATTTCGCCATGAAAATCGAACAGGCCGAGCACACCCAACAGCACATCCAGCACACAACCCGCCACGCCAACCGTGAGGATTGCCAGGCACTCCCCTGCCCTTTGCCGACACAGCCAGAGATGCGCAATCAGCCCGGCCGCCACCGCCGCAAGCAAGGCGACATGTTGCGCCCCCAGCACGCACCCCCACCACCCCAGCTGCAGCCACAGGGCATTGCCAATCAGCCAGCCGCGGCTAGACATCAGGCTTCCAGATGATCCACCAGGGCCGCCTTGCGCGCGGCCGGCCCCGCCCATAGCAGGTGCGCCACGCCGATGGCGCGCTCCTCGAAGCCGCCCTGGCAGTAGCACAGGTAGAACTCCCACAGGCGCTGAAAGTGCTCGTCATAACCCAGTTCCAGCAACTCGGCACGCGACTGGCGCAGGTTCTCGCGCCAATGCCGCAACGTACGGGCGTAGTCGGCGGCGAAGTCTTCGAGCTGCACGAGGTTGAGCTGCGTGTGGTTCGTGGCGGTCTGCAACAGTACGGTGATCGATGGCAGCGCACCGCCGGGAAAGATGTAGCGCTGGATGAAGTCTACCGAGCGACGAGCCTGCTCGTAGCGCTGGTCGCGGATGGTGATGGCCTGCAGCAGCATCAGTCCGTCATCCTTGAGCAGCGCCGCACAGCAACGAAAGTACTCGGGCAGGTAGCGATGGCCGACGGCCTCGATCATTTCGATGGAGACCAGCTTTTCGAAGCGCCCGCGCAGGTCGCGATAGTCCTGCAGCAGCAGCGTGACGCGATCCTCCAGGCCGTAATGACGGATTCGTCGCTCGACACAGGCATACTGCTCCCGCGAGAGCGTCGTCGTCGTCACCCGACAGCCATAATGCGTCGCGGCGTGGAGCGCCAGGCTGCCCCAGCCGGTGCCGATTTCCAGCAGGTGGTCCTCCGGTCGCAGGTCCAGCTTGCGGCAGATGACATCGAGTTTTTGCAGTTGCGCCTGTTCGAGGCCCTGCTCAGGGCTGGAGAAGATCGCCGAGGAGTACATCAGGGTGGGGTCGAGCAGGCGCTCGAACAGGTCATTGCCCAGGTCGTAATGGGCCATGATGTTGCGCTGCGAACCGCGCCGGCTGTTGCGGTTCAGCCAGTGCAGCAGCCTGAGCGCCGGGCGCCCCAGCCTGGCCAGTCCACCCTCCAGCGCATCGAGTGCGTCCAGGTTGGCGACGAACAAGCGGGTCACCGCCGCCAGGTCCGGACTGCTCCAGTAGCCCTGGATGTAGGCCTCGCCAGCACCGATCGAACCGTTGCAGGCAACCATGCCCCACAACGCCTCGTTCCGCACGTCGATCACCGCTCGCAACGGACTGAGCCGGTCACCGAAATCCAGCACGGTTTCCCCATGACGCACCTGCAACCAGCCCTGGCGCAACAGGCGCAGGCGCCCCATGACTGCCTGCCGCAGCAGGCTTCCCGCCAGCGGGGCAGTGATTAGGGCCTTACCGGCGCTCAGGGTGGGGTCGGTCATGGTCGGACTCCTTCTGTACGATGTGCCCGACACTCAGGCAGTCAACGCTTGCCTGGTGGTCATGCACGGGAATGCGTTTGAGCAGCAGGCGCAGGGCCTGCCAGTAGATGGCGGTGACGGTGCGCAGGCTCATCCAGGGGAAAGCCAGCAGATGACGGCGCAGCGCAGCGGCGTCGAGCGTCTGGCGTTGCAGGTCGAGGCTGGCCTGGAACATCAATTGCTCCTCATGCCAGTTCTCCATGTGCACGTGCACGCGCGACTCCCCGATCAGGAAGCGCATGCGGTATTGCATGTGCCGTGGTAGGAAGGGGGATACGTGAAACGCCTTCGCCACCGCAAACTCCTGCGGTGCGCCAGACGCAACGGCAAACACGTAGTGAAAGCGCTCCCGCCAGGGCGTGTTGCGCACCTCGCAAAGAATGGCGGCCAGACGGCCATCGGCGTCATGACAGAAATAGAAGCTGACCGGGTTGAACCACAGCCCCCAACTGCGCAGTTGGGTCAGCAACTCGATTCGCCCCGTGGGCGCTTCGCCCAGGGCCTCGCGCAACAGACAACGTACCGCCTCCGCCAGCGGCAGCCCCTGGCTCGTCCATGCCGGCAGATAATCGCGTTCATCCCAGCTCAGCGGCGCGAACCGGTTAGCCCGCAGCAACGGAGAGAGCTGCAGTAGCTGCGGCTGTTCTGCAAGGTCCAGCAGGATCATGCCGACCGGATAGCGAAAGGCGTGCAACCGCGGCAGGACCCGCCGGTGGCTGACCCAACCGCGGCACAGGCAGCTGTTCACAGCTGCTCTCCGAAGTGATCGGCCACTTCCAGTGCACTGACCACGCCGTCCTCGTGGAAACCGTTGCCCCAGTAGGCACCGCAGAAGTAGCTGTGGTGATGCCCCTGCAACTCGGCGCGGCGCGCTTGTGCCGCCACGCCCGCCAGGCTGAACTGGGGATGCGCATAGTCGAAGCGCGCCAGCACCTGGGTCGGATCGATCTGCTCGCTCTGGTTGAGACTGACACAGAAGGTCACCGGCGCCTCGATGCCTTGCAGAATGTTCATGTCGTAGGTCAGCGCGGCCGGCGCCTGCGTCGGCCCACCGAGCCGGTAGTTCCAGCTCGCCCAGGCAAGACGTCGTCTGGGCAGCAGACGCGTGTCGGTGTGCAGGACGACCTCGTTGCTGGCGTATGTCAGCGCGCCGAGCACATCGCGCTCTTGCGGCGTAGGGGAGTCCAGCAGGCCCAGGACCTGGTCGCTGTGACAGGCGAACACCACCTTGTCGAAACGTTCGCAGCCGGCGGCACTGAGAATCTCCACCCCCTGCCCGTCCCGCTTGACCCGTTGCACCGGGCAAGACAGCCGAATGCTCTGGCGAAAGCTCGCGCTCAAGGGGGCTACGTAACTCCGTGACCCACCTTCCACCACCCGCCACTGAGGCCGCTCGCTGACGGAAAGCAAACCGTGATTGGCGAAGAAGCGCACGAAGAACTGCAGCGGGAAATCCAGCATGCGCTCCGGCGACATCGACCAGATGGCGGCGCCCATGGGCACGATGTAATGATCGATGAAGCGGGCGCCATAGCCATCGGCTCGCAGATAGTCGCCCAGCGTCAACGACGCTGGAATGCGTTGTTCGGCCAGATCCTCGAGGGCCGTGCGATTGAATCGGAGAATGTCCCGCAGCATTCCCCAGAAGCCCGGAGACAGCAGATTGCGCCGCTGGGCGAACAGCGTGTTTAGGTCATGGCCGTTGTACTCCAGCCCGCTGGCCGGATCGTGCACTGAGAAGCTCATCTGCGTGGGCCGCGACGCGACGCCCAGGTGTTCCATCAGTTGGATGAAACGCGGATAGGTCCAGTCGTTGTAGACAATGAAACCGGTATCCACGGCGTAACGCCGCCCCTGCCAATCGATGTCGACGGTGTGGGTATGCCCGCCAATCCAGTCGGCAGCCTCGAAGACGGTCAGCTCGTGCTGACGAGCCAGCAGGTAGGCGCAGGTCAGCCCGGAGATGCCGCTGCCAATGATCGCGATGCGCATGGCTCAGGCCTCCGCCGGCGGACGCGCCAGGCGCCGCCCCAGGCCCAGGCGCCAGCGCGCCGGCAGCCGGCCCAGCAGCTTCAGCGCCAGAACGAAGGCAAACGGGAAGGCGATCTCTAAAGGGCGGGAATCCAGCCTCGCGACGATATGTTCGGCGGCGCGCCGGGCTGGCCACAGCATCGGCATGGGAAAGTCATTGCGCCGTGTCAGCGGTGTGTCGACGAAGCCAGGACTGACTAGGGTGAGGTCGACACCCTCCTCCGCCAGATCGATCCGCAACGACTCCACCAAGTACCGCAAGCCCGCCTTGGAGGCACCGTAGGCACCGGCACGCGGTAGGGCCAGCCAGGTCACCGCACTGCCGATGATCACCAGATGCGGGCGCTGGCAGTGGCGCAGCAAGGGCAACGCGGCCTCGATGCAATTCGCCGTCCCGATGAGATTGGTCGTGACAACGCGCCGCACCAGGGCGGCGTTGAAGAGCCCAGGCTCCAGGTATTCGCAGGTTCCGGCATTGAAGATGACACGATCCAGACCGCCCCACGCCTGCCCAATGGAGCGGGCAGCCACGGCGACTTGGTCCGCGTCCGCGATATCCGCGGCGACTATCAGCACCTGCCCCGGATAGCGCTGCGCCAAGGTCTCGAGCGATTCCGCCCGGCGCGCCGTCAGCGCCAGGTGGTGACCGTCCGCGAGCAGCCGTTCGGCCATGGCAGCGCCCATGCCGCTGCTGGCCCCGGTCAGCCAGACGCGGGTCATGCCAGCCTCCGCTTGAGCCAGCCGATGACGCCGCCCATTACCGGCAGATGCTCGTAAAGCAGCGCTCCAGCGTCGAAATAATCCCGGTGGTAATCGACCCGCTCGCTCCATCGCAGAAAGCTGCAGCCATCCAATGAGATCAGTCCGCCGCCAGCCAGCCTCGCGTGGCGAAAGTTCAAGGTCCAGCGCAGGTATCCGCTGCCCTGCGCGACTTCGTCAAAACCATGGAAGTCGTAGCGCAGTTCGCGAACATTGAGGTAGATCGATTCGAAATAGCGGCGCAGCTCGGCTAGCCCTTCCACCCGGTGCAGCGGGTCCTGGAAGTGCACATCCTGGCTATACAGCTCATCCAACCGATGAAGGCTCGTGGCATCCAGCGTGGCAAAACGTTCGGCGAAGGGCTGCAGGAACGAAGACATGGGAAGCTCCGATAATTTCTGTACAGATTAAAATTTCTGTACAGGCATGATCGAAGCCTACGGCAAAAATTGTACAAATCAAGAGATTTTGTACAATTATTTTGGTAAAAAACTGTTCCTTCCCTGCTCGGCGGTAGCCAATTGACGCTTGAGCTCGGCCACTTCCGCCTCCAGTTGCCTGACCCGCTCCAGCGCCGCGACCTCAGTACTGACATCGCGCTGGATGCCGATGAAATAGGTGAGGTGATCCGCCTCGTTGCGTACCGGCGTGATGGAGAGTTCGTTCCAGAACGGCGTGCCATCCTTGCGGAAGTTGCGCAGCACCTCGCGGCAGGGTTGGCCACTGCTTATTGCTTCGCGGATAGCCGCCAGCCCTGGTTGCTGCCGCTCAGCTCCCTGGAGAAACCGGCAATCGCGGTAGAGAATGTCATCCACGGCATAGCCGGTCAGGTGCTCAAAGGCGCGATTTGCGTAGATAAGGATGCTGTCATCACCCTCCTGCTCAGCCACCACGACACCGTCGTTGGAGGCTTCGACCATCAATTGCAGCAGCTTGGCGTTGATCATCGCGGCGTTCCCGTCCGGTTTTTAATCATCTGCCTAGGGTAGTCGGCTAGCTTCGCGATGCCCAGCGCGCTCATGGGCGTAGGCGCTGGTTTACAATCCCCGTACCTTCGCCTCCCCTGGCCGCGCCATGAACGACATTATCGACACTGACCTGCTGCCCATGCGTGAGATCGTGCGCCTCACCGGCGTCAATCCGGTAACCCTGCGCGCCTGGGAGCGACGCTATGGTCTGGTGAACCCGATACGCACCGAGGGAGGCCACCGCATGTATACCCGAGGCGATCTGCAGATCATCCTGGACATCCTGCTCTGGTCCAGCCGGGGCATTGCGGTCGGCAAGATCGGCGAACTCCTCGCCAAATCCAGGCGCCCAGAACCGGAGCAGGCCGACGACGAACTGCTGCAATGGCGCGAAGCGTTCGAGCGGGCCAGTGCAGCGTTCGACCTAGATACACTCGATCGTCTTTACGGCCAGGCCTACAGCCTCTACCCGATCCTCACCCTGCTAGAGGACATCCTCCAGCCACTGTGGCGCTCCCTTCTGACGCTCAATACCTTTGGCTCCCGCAGCCAGTGGCTATTTCTCGATGCCTTCCTGCGCTCCCGTGTCCTCATGCACCTGCAGATGAGCCGCACGAGCGAAGCCTACGTCTTGCTGTCGGACGCCACAGGAAATCTCCGGGAGTTCGAATTGCTGGCGATGGCACTTATGCTCAGCAACGATGGAGTCCAGGTCCGGCCCCTTTCACCAGGCGCGCCACTGGAGGAATTGCCATTGCTCTGCCAAGCGATGCAGCCAGCCGCCCTGGTGCTTTTGGCCCATGTCGCGCTGGCCGGCGAAGGGTTCAAACGCCTGGAGCGCCTGCAACTGGCTATTGACTGCCCGCTGGCAGTGACCGGAGAGGCGGCGCAGGACATAGCGAGCGAGCTACGCGGCGTCTCTCTCACCGATCTCGGCAACAGCCCGACAGACGCTCGGCGTCGCCTGCGCGCTTTAGTGCAGGGAAAATTGCAGCTCTGAGTCGCCACTTCTGAATCGCGGGAACCGCCGACGAATCGAGAGGAGGCCGCCCCCTCCTGCGTCTTCGGACCTTCTCTATGAGGTGCATGCTGCCGCTGGCTGAGAGCAGCTATCGGCCAAAAGCGGCCTGTTGCACAGATCAGAACCTACAGCTGTCGCCCCTTAATCGGTACTGAAGAGCTCAAATATGCCGAGGTAGGTTACGCCACCTGTCTGTTAACAGGCGATCACAAACCTCCCTATCAGACGCTCGATGCACACATCAATCACCGAGACAGCTAGCTGAACACTGCTGTAAGCAATGCCTGTAGTGGTCTACTGATCCCGGACACCGATTTAGGCGAAAATCCTCGCCGTGAGAGAGGTGTCTGATGAGCAAGCAACGACGTACGTTTTCCGCCGAGTTCAAACGAGAGGCCGCGGCCCTGGTGTTGGACCAAGGCTACAGCCATATCGACGCCTGCCGTTCGCTGGGGGTGGTGGATTCGGCCTTGCGCCGTTGGGTGAAGCAGCTCGAGGCGGAGCGCCAGGGTGTGACCCCGAAGAGCAAGGCGTTGACGCCTGAGCAGCAAAAGAT